>DASXMR010000140.1:0-4808 GCA_036495525.1 Streptosporangiaceae bacterium
TGAGTGCGGGCTTCCACCGGATGGCCCATCGGGTGCGTCCGGTTCCGGTCGGGTCCAGGGACCGGGTGACCAGATACAAGCACTTTAGGGCTGCCTGCTCGGTCGGGAAATGGCCGCGGGCCTTGATCGCGCGGCGGTAGCGGGCGTTCAGGCTCTCGATCGCGTTGGTGCTGCACAGCACTGTGCGTATTTCCAGGTCGTAATCGAGGAACGGGATGAACTGCTCCCAGGCGTTCTCCCACAACCGGATGACCGCGCCGTAACGCTGGCCCCATTCGGCGGTGAGCTCGTCCAGCGCGGCCCGGGCGGCGGCGGCGTTCACGGCGGTGTAGATGGGCCTGATATCCCGCTTGATCGCGTCGACGTCCTTGCGGGAGGTGAGCCGGAACGTATTGCGGATCAGGTGGATGTTATGCCGATATCGGCATAAGGTGCATTACCCCGAGACCGTTGTTATGCCGGCACCGGTCTTGCCGGTGCCGGTCAGTGGCGGTGACCGGGCTGGAGGTATCGGCATAATCACAGGGCCTGCAGGAAGGCCAGCAGCTGATCGGGCGGCCGGTATCGGCCTGGCAGTGAGGCTGTCGGAGTGGTCCGGTCGAGGGCTTGCTGCTTGAGCGCCATGTCGGCTTGCAGGTAGATCTGCGTGGTGGTCACGTTCTCGTGGCCGAGCCACAAGGCGATGACGGTGATGTCGACCCCGGAGAGCAGCAGCTTCATGGCCGCTGTATGCCGCAGGACGTGAGGGGTTACGTTCTTGGTTTCCAGGGCGGGGCAGGCTGAGACGGCACGGGCGGTGTGCACGGACAGTCGCTGCTGCAGCGCGTCGTGGCTGAGCGGTCCGCCGCGGATCGTGGTGAACAGCGGGTCGGCCGGCTGGCCGGCTCGTTCGGCCAGCCATGTTTTCAGGGTGGCGACGGTGCCGGGGGTCAGCGGGGTGATCCGGTCTTTGCGGCCTTTGCCGTGGCAGGCGACGTAGGCGCCGTTGCCGAGGTGGACGTCGCCGATGGTCAGGCCGGTGAGCTCGGAGGCTCGCAGGCCGGTCTGGATGGCCAGCAGTATCCAGGCGTGATCGCGTCTGCCTGTGCGGGTGGCCCGGTCGGGTGCTGCCAGTAATGCCTGCGCCTCGGTGTCGGTGAGGTAGGTGACGATCGTCTGGCGTGCCCGCTTGGGCGGGATGGCCAGGACCTGGTCGATGTCGGCGGCGTGCTCGGGATGACGCAGCGCGGCGAACGCGAACAGCGAGTGGATCGCTGCTAGCCGGGCGTTGCGGGTGGTGATGGTGTTGTTCCGGTCGTGCTCGCAGTGGTCGAGGAACGCGCTGATGACCGGTGCGCGCAGGTCAGCGAAGTCCAGCCGGCACGGCACCTGGCCGGCTTGTCCGGCAGCGAAGTTCAGCAGCAGCCGCAGGGTGTCCCGGTAGGCGGTGATCGTGTGCGGGCTGGCTCGCCGCTGGCGGGCAAGCCGTTCGGTGAAGAATGCCTGCACCGTCGACGCCGCGACAGTCACTGTTGCTCCCGCGTGACCGCGGGCAGCCGCCGTGCGGCTTCGGCGAGTACCTCGGGCGAGGCGTGCAGGTACCAGTAGGTGTGGGCCGGGGCAGCGTGGCCGAGATAGGCCGACAGCAGCGGCATCCGCGCCGCAACGTTGCCGCCGTCATGGCACCAGTCCAGCAGGGTGGCGACCGCGAACGAGTGCCGGAGGTCATGCGGCCGGGGCCGGCAGTTCCCGGAGCGGCTGGCCAGCCCGGCCTGGCGGGCCAGCCTGGCGAATGTCTGGCCGACGTTGTAATACAGGAGCCTGGTTCCGGCGGTGGAGACCAGCAGCGCCGGGCTGCGCGGCGCCGGGAAGTGCTGGTCGCGGAACTGGCGGTAGTCCTGTAGTGCGGTGGCTGTCGTCGGATGCAGGGGCAGCAGCCGGTGCCGGCCGAGCTTGGCGTGTCGGACAAGCAGCAGCCCGCGGCCGGGGTCGAAGTCCTCGTCGTCGACGGCGACGACTTCGCCGCCGCGCATCCCAGTGACGCTCATCAGGCCGATCAGCGTGCGGATCGTCTGCTGGCGCAGTGGTGTCTTCAGCCGGCCAGCCTGGGCGAGCAGCGCGCCGATATCAGCCGCCGAATACAGGTAAGGCACGGCCCGGCGGGGCCCGCCGGGGAGCAGGCCGGCCGGCGGCACCTGAACGGCCGGATCCGTCATCGCCAGCCAGGCGGTGAAGCCGCGGACCGCTTGCATCCTGAACTTCAGCCAGCCAGGGCTTGCGCCGGCGGGCAGGGTGACCCAGGTCAGCACGCTCGCGGTAGTGATCGTGGTGGCGCCAGTGTCGCCCAGCCAGGTGATGAACTGGCCGAGCAGCTTCTCCTCGCGGGCCAGGCTGAACCCTAGGCTGCGGCGCAGGTCCAGGTAATCGGCCAGTGCCTCGCCCAGAGCGTTCATGCCCTGGCTCCCGGCCACGGCCGCGCCAGCGCGCGCAGGGCCTCGACGTCCACCTTCACATACGCCGCCGTGGTCAGCGGCCGGGCGTGCCGCAGAACCTGGCCGACCTCGGCCAGCGACCCGCCGCCAGCCAGAATGGCCGTGGCCGCGGTATGCCGCAGCCGATGCGCGTATATGGTGCCAAGCCCCGCCCGCTGCGAGGCCGCGGCGACCGCCTGGGTGACCCCGCCGGCGGTGAGCCCGCGCCGCGGCGCGTGAACCCGGATGAACACGCAGCGATCCAGCGCATCAGCCGGCCGGCCATCTTGCAGCCAGGCGGCGATCGCCTCGCCGGCATCGGGCGGCAGCGGCAGCCGGTCCCGCCGGCCGCCCTTTCCGGCGATGGTGATCTCGCCGTTGCGCCAGTCGATATCCTCCAGCATCAGCCCGGCGACTTCCCCGGCGCGCAGGCCCAGCCGCGCCAGCAGGATCAGCATCGCCAGGTCTCGCCGGCCAGCCGGCGTGCCCGTGTCGCAGGAGGCCAGCAGCGCTGCGGCCTGGCCTGGTGCCAGCGGCTGCGGCAGGCCAGGCCGGCGGTTCGCGGTCCTGAGAACAGCCTTATCCAGCGGCCCGCTGATCAGCCCCTGCACGTGCCAGTACCGCAACAGCGACCGCAACGCGCTCGCCGCCCGCTGCACCGTCTTAGGCGCCAGCCGCCGCGCCTGGGCGGTCATGAACGCCGTCACGTCCCCCGCTGCCAGCTCCTGCATCCGCGCTTCGCCGTCGCCAGCGTGAGCGGTGACGAACGGCGCGACCGAATCGACATATCCGCGGACGACTTTCGGCCGAAGGCCGCGCTCGGTCAGCAGCCAGCCGCAGTAGTCAGCCAGCAGCCGCTCCGCGACAGTCTGCGCAGCCACCGGCCTGGGCTCCGGTGCCACACCGAGGCTTCGCAGGTAATCCAGCAGCGGCGCCAGCGCCTTCGCGGTGATGTGCTCGCGATGCCCCGCCTTCCGCCGCGCCGCCAGGAACGCGCTGACAGCCTCGCCGCTCAGGTCACAGGTGCCCAGGCCCTTACCGGCAAGCCACTCGCTCAGATGCGCGGCCAGCTGCAGCTGCTTACGCGCCGGCTCTGTCTTGTATCCCAGCCGGTCAAGCTCGCCGGCGAACCCCCGTGCATGCGGCGCGAGCGGACCGCTGACCCCAACACCACGTTCAGCATTCATCGCTGTCCTCTCCGATGGTCGGAGAGACCAGACTCACGCTGCCACGGACCAGATTATGCCGATACCTCCAGCCCGGTCACCGCCACTGACCGGCACCGGCAAGACCGGTGCCGGCATAACAACGGTCTCGGGGTAATGGATGATGCAGGTCTGCACGATGGCTTGCGGCCAGGTGTTCGCGACGACCTCGGGCAGGCCCTTCAATCCGTCGCAGACCACGAAGAACACATCTTTCACGCCGCGGTTGCGCAGGTCGGTGAGCACGGCCATCCAGAACTTGCCGCCCTCGCCGCCGGTCCCGGCCCACAGCCCCAGGATGTCTTTCTCGCCGTCGAGGGTGACGCCGATCGCGGCATACACGGGCCGGTTGGCGACCTGCCCGTCGCGGACCTTCACCACGATCGCATCCACGAAGATCGCGGCGTAGACGCCGTCCAGCGGCCGGTTCTGCCAGTCGCTCATCTCCTCGATCACCTTGTCAGTGATCCGCGACACCGTCTCCCGCGACACCGACGCACCGTAGATCTCAGCGAAGTGCGCGCTGATCTCCCCGGTCGTCAGCCCCTTGGCATACAGCGACAGCACGATCTGATCCACGCCGGTCAGCCGCCGCTGCCGCTTGCGCACGATCTGCGGCTCGAACGTCCCGGCCCGGTCCCGCGGCACCTCGATCGCCACCTCGCCGGTTGCCTCGGTCAGCACCGTCTTGGGCCGCGTCCCGTTCCGCACGTTCCCGTCCGCCGACGGGCTGTGCTTGTCATGGCCCAGGTGCTCGGTCAGCTCCTCGTTCAGCGCCGTCTCCAGCACCGTCTTGGTCAGCTGTTTCAGTAACCCGTCCGGGCCGGTCAGCGACAGGCCCTGCTCCCGGGCCCGGCGCACCAGCTCCTCAGCCGCCCTCGCCTCAGCGGTCGGCTCAGTTGTTTTCCTCTTCGTCACGTCGTCCAGTGTCGCGGACATCACGGCACCTTTCCCGCCAAGCCATCAGGGCTCAGCGCGATCGGGCCGGAAACACCGTTGATGGGACAGTCTCACCCCGGCTCGCCGAGTTAGGAGAACACCCGCACGTAGCTGACCAGGACGCTGCCCGGGATGCCCAGCGTGTTCTCACCGGACGCACTGACATCATCGAAGACCAGGTAAGCGGGCTTACCGGTGATGTAGCTGCCCGCGG
>DASXMR010000141.1:0-188698 GCA_036495525.1 Streptosporangiaceae bacterium
GGGAATCCCGCCACTGTAGGGTTCCGCTATGGCCAAATGGGAGTACGCGACCGTGCCGCTGCTCGTGCACGCGACCAAGCAGATACTTGACAACTGGGGTGACGACGGCTGGGAGCTCGTCGCGGTGGTGCCGGGGCCCAGCGCCGAGCAGCTTGTCGCCTACATGAAGCGGGAGCGGTCATGAGCGAGCCCGATACCCGCACTCCGCAGGAGCGGCTCGCCGCGCTCGGGCTGTCGCTGCCGGCGGTGACGCCGCCGCTCGCCGCGTACGTGCCGGCCGTGCGGACTGGCAACTACATCTACGTCTCCGGTCAGCTGCCATTCGTCGACGGCAAGCTCCCGATGACCGGCAAGGTCGGCGCCGAAGTCACCGTCGAGCAGGCGAATGCGCTCGCCAGGACCTGCGCGCTGAACGGGCTCGCCGCGGCTGCCTCGGCGGCCGGCGGGCTGAGCGCGCTGCGGGTGGTCAAGGTCACCGGGTTCGTCGCCAGCGACCCTGGCTTCACCCAGCAGGCGCAGGTCATCAACGGAGCGAGCGAGCTGCTCATCGAGGTGCTCGGCGACGCCGGCCGGCACGCGCGCAGCGCGGTAGGCATGGCCGTGCTGCCGCTTGACACGCCGGTGGAAGTCGAGATGATCGCCGAGGTCGCCAGCTGAGCACCGAGCAGCCGCGGGCGGCCGGCGGCGAGGCCGCGATCCGCTTCCGCGGCCAGCTCTCAGACCGGGCACGGGAGATCATGGAGGGCACCGAGCAGCCGGCCACGCCGCGCAACGCGGCCACGGTCATGCTGCTGCGGCCCGCGCCCGACAGCGGCATGGAGGTCTACATGCTGCGCCGGCAGCCGACGATGGCATTCGCTCCTGGCGCAGTCGTGTTCCCCGGCGGCGCTGTTGACCCCAGGGACGCCGAGGAGCAGATCGCCTGGGCCGGGCCTGCCGCCGACGAATGGGGCGCGATCTTCGAGGCCCCGGTCGAGCTGGCCAGGGCGCTCGTCTGCGCCGCGGTGCGGGAAACCTTCGAGGAGTCGGGCGTGCTGCTGGCTGGCCCGTCGGCCGACTCGGTGGTCGCTGACACCACCAGCGGCGACTGGGAGGCAGACCGCAACGCGCTGCTCGACCGGTCGCTCTCGCTCGCCGGGCTGCTGGCCAGGCGCGAGCTTGTGCTGCGGGCCGACCTGCTGCGGCCGTGGTCACGGTGGATCACCCCGGCGGTCGAGCCACGCCGGTACGACGCGAGGTTCTTCGCGGCCGCGCTGCCGGCCGGGCAGCGCACCAGGGACGTGGGCGGCGAGGCCGTCTCCGTCACCTGGATCACCCCGCAGGCCGCGATCGAAGCTGGCCGGCGCAAGGAGATCGAGCTGTGGCCGCCGACCGCGGTCAGCCTGGCCGAGCTCGCTGCCTGCGGGGACGTGCAGACCGCACTGGCCGGCCCGCGCCAGGTGGTGCCCAGGATCCCCGAGCTGCTGATGCGAGAAGGCGCGGCGTGGCTGACCGTGCCCGGCGTTTCCGAGTACCCGATATGAGCGGCGCGGCAGCCGGGGACAGTGCGGCGGCCGGGGACAGTGCGGCGGCCGGGGACAGGGCGGCAGCCCAAGACAGTGCGGCCGGCCAGGCGCCGCCGATCGACGGGTCTGGCACCCGCCGGGCGCGCTGCGTGCTGGCGCCCAACCCGTCGCCGATGACGCTGGACGGCACCAACACGTGGCTGATCGCCGAGCCGGGCTCGGAAACGGCCGTCGTCGTCGACCCCGGCCCGGACGACGCGGGTCACCTGCGCCGGATCGCCGACGTGGCCGTCCAGGCTGGTCAGCGGATCACGCTGATCGTGCTGACGCACCGGCACGACGACCACTCAGCCGGCGCGCCAGCGCTCGCCGAGCTGACCGGCGCGCCCGTGCGCGCCGTCGACCCGGCACACCGGCTCGGCGACGAGGGCCTGGTGCCCGGCGACGTCATCACCGCTGGCGGCTGCGACCTGCTGGTGATCGCGACGCCCGGTCACACCGACGACTCGGTCTGCCTCGAGCTGATCGCCGACGCCGCCGTGCTCACCGGCGACACCGTGCTCGGCCGCGGCACGACGGTCATCGGCACCGACGGAAACCTCGGCGACTACCTCGGCTCGCTCGACCGGCTTGCCGCGCTGGCCGCTGAGACGGACCTGTCGTCACTGCTGCCAGGGCACGGCCCGCAACTCGCCGACCCAGCCGGCACCCTTGATTTTTACCGAACGCACAGAGCCGAGCGACTCGACGAGATCAGGGCCGCCCTGGCGGCCGGCGACCGCACACCGGAGCAGATCGTGGCGCGGGTGTACGCGGCCGTGGACCGGTCCCTGTGGCCGTTCGCGGCGCTTTCGGTGCGCTCCCAGCTCGACTACCTGGCCGGTCGCGGCGAGATGCCGCCGGGACCGGCCTGAGGGCACGGGGGCGCCGCCGCTTCCTCGTTCTTCCTGCGAAGCGGGAGGGGGCGCGGAAGCAAGCCGCGCCAGGCAGCCTCAGCGGGCGCGCCTGCGCAGGCGCTCGGGGTCGACGATGACGACCGACTTGGCGGCCAGCTGCACCCAGCCGCGGGCGACGAAGTCAGCCAGCGCCTTGTTCACCGTCTCCCTGGACGCGCCGACCAGCTGCGCGAGCTCCTCCTGGGTCAGGTCGTGGTGCACGTGCACGCCGTCCGGTTCCTCGTCACCGAACCTGGCAGCCAGGTCGAGCAGCGCTTTCGCGACCCGGCCCGGCACGTCGGTGAACACCAGGTCGGCCTTGACGTCGTTGATCCGGCGCAGCCGCTGCGCCAGCGCCTGCAGCAGGTGCAGCGAGACCTCAGGGCGGCCGGTGAGCCACCGGCGCAGGTCGTCGTGCCCGAGCGCGACGAGCTGAGAGTCGGTCACCGCGCTCGCGCTCGAGGTGCGCGGGCTCGGGTCGAACAGGGACAGCTCGCCGAACATCTCGCCAGGCCCGTGCACGCTGAGCAGGTTCTCCCGGCCGTCGGGGGCCGCCCTGGTCAGCTTCATCTTCCCGTCCAGGATCACGAAAAGCCGGTCGCCTTCATCGCCCTCTGTGAACAGCCGCTGGCCGCGCTCCAGGTGCACCGGGACTGCCATCCGGCGCAGCGCCCCGGCGTCTTCCTCGCCCAGCGCCTCGAAGAGCGGGGAGCGGCTCAGCACGTCATCCGCAGTGGTCACGGGCGTCTCCTCGGCTCGACTCACTACACAGTGTCACAGTTCGCCCAATTGAGGTGAACACGCTGCCGGGACCTGGCGGTACCCGCCCTGGGCAGGCTTGCGCCCCGGTCAGCGCTGTCAGGCGGACCGATCTGCGCTGGCCGGCCGCCGGTGCCTACTCGCCCTGGTCTGCCGGGTGTTCGCCGGCCTCAGAGCGCGCCAGCCGGTCACGGCACTCGACGATCTCCTGCTCCGCCCGCTCCCGGTCGACCCAGGACTCCGTCTCAACTTCCTTGCCGGGCTCCAGCGCCTTGTAAACCTGGAAGAAGTGCTCGATCTCCAGCCGCTCGAACGGCTCCACGTCCACGATGTCGCGCAGCCTTGCCATCCGCGGATCGGTGGCCGGCACGCACAGCACCTTGTCATCCTTGCCTTTCTCGTCCCGCATCCGGAACATCCCGATGGCACGGCAGCTGATCTGGCAGCCGGGGAAAGTCGGCTCCTCCAGCAGCACGAGCGCGTCCAGCGGGTCGCCGTCGTCGGCCAGCGTGCCCTCGATGAAGCCGTAGTCCGACGGGTATCTGGTAGAGGTGAAGAGCATCCGGTCCAGCCGGATCCGGCCGGTACGGTGGTCCATCTCGTATTTGTTGCGCTGGCCCTTCGGTATCTCGACGATCACATCGAACTCCACGACTACACCACCTCGGCGCGCGATGATTGACACCGCTGCCCGGATGCCTCGCCAGCTGGCCAGCCGCGCTGCGGTCTGCCTGTCCAGCATCTCGCGAAGGGACACGTATCGGTGAGCCGGCTCCGCCGCATGGCCGTGCTGGCACTCGCGCTGCTCTCCGCCTTCACCATCGCGGCTGGCGTCGCCGTCGCCAGGATGTTGCCGCCCCGGCTGGCACTGCTCGCCCTGCCGTCCGTCAGCCAGCACGCGCTGGCCAGGCCCGGCCTGGTGCTGGTGCCCGCCAGCGGCCAGCCGTCAGCAGGGGCCGGGGCGACCGCCGCCGGGATCCGCTCCGCGCTCGCCCGGCTGACCGGCTCGGCCGTGCTCGGGCCGCGCGTCGGCGTCGAGGTGACCAGCCTTTCCACCGGCTCGGTGCTCTACCGGCGCAACGCGCGGACAGCGTTCACGCCGGCCTCGACGACCAAGATCGCCACCGCGGTCGCCGCGCTCAGCCGGCTCGGCCCGGCGGCGAGATTCACCACCAGGGTGGTCGCCGGGCGCCGGCCAGGCTCGGTGGTCCTGGTCGGCGGCGGGGACCCCACCCTCGCCGATGGCCGGCCGCCGGCCTCGGACTACCCCCAGCCGGCCACGCTCGCGACGCTGGCGGCCAGGACAGCGGCGGCGCTGCTGACCGCCGGGGTGCATGGCGTCCGGCTCCGCTACGACGCCTCGCTCTACGCCGGCGCCGGGCTGGCGCCCGGCTGGCCGGAACGGTACGTGACCGGCGGCAACGTCTCGCCGATCAGCTCACTTGAGGTGGACCAGGGCAGGCACACGACAGCCGGGCGGCCGCAGGACGCCGACGACCCTGGCAACTTCCGGCCCCGGTCGCAGGATCCGGCGGCGCAGGCAGCCGCGGCCTTCGCCGGCCAGCTGCGGCGGCACGGCATCGCCGTGCACGGGCCGGCGCGCCCGGCGGCCGCGCCGTCAGGACAGCAGGTCCTCGCCGCCGTGTCTTCTCCGCCACTCGCGCAGGTCGTGCAGTGGATGCTGACCGAGAGCAACAACGTCATCGCCGAGAACCTGGCCCGCCAGGTGGCTATCGCGGCTGGCAGGCCGGCCACCTTCGGCGGCGCGGCGCAGGCGGTGATAGCCACCGACCGGCGGCTTGGCGTGACCGGCATCAGGCTCGTCGACGGCAGCGGCCTGTCGCCGCTGGACCTAATAACGCCTGCGGCGCTGGTCCGGCTGGTCAGCCTCGCGGCCAGCCCGGCCAGCGTGGGGCTGCGGCCGGTGCTCACCGGCATGCCGGTGGCCGGCTTCTCCGGCACGCTGGCTCCCGGCGATGCTGGCTTCGGCGCGTCCGGCCGGCCGGCGCTCGGGGTAGTGCGGGCCAAGACCGGCAACCTGTCCACCGTCGCGACCCTGGCTGGCGTCGTTTACGCGCGCAACGGCCAGCTGCTCGCGTTCGCCGTGATGGCCGACAGGGTGCACGCGAGCGGGCTGCTCGCCGCCGAGGCTGAGCTGACCGGCGTCGGCGCCGCGCTGGCCGGCTGCGGCTGCCCATAGCAGCGACCGGGCCCCGGTCGCGACCCGGCCGCGGCGCCAGCGGGTCGCGATCGGTCGTACGGTGGGGTAGTGAGCAGCTCTCAGATGATCGACTGGAACGTCGCCACCTCCACCGGGGTCAGGTGGGCCAGGCCGGGCCCGCAGATCGGCATCACCGAGGCACGCAAGGTGGTCGCCGAGTTGCGCGAGCTCGCTGGCACCGTGCAGGAGCCAGTGCGCGAGGTGACCGGCCTGGACGGCTCAGCGGGTCCGGACGGCGGCAAGGTCGCCGTGGTAGACCGGGCCGGCTGGATCCGCGCCAACGTCGACGGCTTCCGCGTCGTGCTCGACCCGCTGGTCGAGCACATGCGGGAGAAGGGCGTGGCGCCGCCGACCGGGTCGATGATGACGACGGTCGGCTCGCGGGTCACCGGCATGCAGGCCGGGCTCATCCTGGCCTACCTGGCCGGCCGCGTGCTCGGTCAGTACGAGCTGTTCCTGCCGCCCGACCCTGAGCTGCCGGCCTCCGACGCCCCGGCCGGACGGCTCACCCTGGTCGCGCCGAACATCGTGATGGTCGAGCGTGAGCTCGGCGTGAACCCGCACGACTTCCGCCGCTGGGTCTGCCTGCACGAGGAGACCCACCGAACCCAGTTCACCTCAGTGCCGTGGCTGCGCCCCTACGTGCAGCAGCAGATGACCGAGTTCCTGCTCGCTTCCGAGCTCGACCCCGCGTCGATCCTCGACCGGCTGCGTGCCGCCGCCGACGCGGTAGCCGGCGCGGTGCGCGGCGGCGACGGCGAGAGCCTGATCGAGGCGATCCAGAACGCTAAGCAGCGAGAGATCCTGGACCGGCTGACCGCGGTGATGACCCTGGTAGAAGGGCACGGCGACTACGTGATGGACGCCGTCGGGCCGAGCGTGGTGCCCTCGGTGGCCGAGATCAGGACCAAGTTCAGCGCCAGGCGCGGCTCCGGCAGCCGGGTCGAGCAGGCGGTCCGCCGGATCCTCGGCATCGACCTGAAGATGAAGCAGTACCAGCAGGGCGCGCACTTCGTGTCGACGGTCGTCGAGCAGGCCGGGATGGCCGTGTTCAACCGGGTCTGGACGTCCCCGGAGACGCTGCCGACCCGAGAGGAGATCCTCAGCCCGGCCCGCTGGCTCGAGCGGGTCGGCGGCTCGGCCACCGGGAACGGCGCGATCGGCAGCGTCGGCGGCGGCCTGCGGGGCAGTCTCGCCGGCGGAAGCGCCGAGGGAGCTAACGGGGCCGATACCGCCGACCCCGGCGCCGCCGACGAGGGCACGGGCGGGGCGGCCGGCGGCGCGGCAGCTGGCTGACCGCCGTGGGCCCGCACCCGGCGGTGGCGCAGGTCCGCCTCGCCGTCCGGCGGGCGCTGCGCGGGCTGGAACCAGGCGACCTCGTCCTGGCGGCCTGCTCCGGCGGCGCTGACTCGCTGGCCCTCGCTGCGGCGCTCGCCTTCGAGGCACCAGCGCTCGGCCTGCGCGGCGGCGGCGTCACCGTCGACCACGGCCTGCAGCCGGGATCCGGCAGCCAGGCCGCCGCCGTGCTTGGCCAGCTCGAAGGCCTCGGCCTCGACCCTGCGCGTATCGTCAGGGTCAGCGTCGCCGGGCCGGGACAGGGCAGCGTGCCCTATCCAGGCCCTGAGGCAGCGGCGAGGTCGGCCAGGTACGCGGCGCTCGATCAGGTAGCCAGCGAGACCGCAGCGGCGGCAATCCTGCTCGGGCACACCAGGGACGACCAGGCAGAGACCGTCCTGCTCGGCCTCGCCCGCGGCTCGGGCGCCAGGTCGCTGGCCGGGATGGCGCCGCGCAGCGGCCGGTACCTGCGGCCGCTGCTGCAGCTCGGCCGTGCGCAGGTCGCGGCCGCGTGCGCCGCCGGCGGGCTCGAGCCGTGGCAAGACCCGCAGAACGCGGATCAGGCCTTTGCCAGGGTCCGGGTGCGGACCAGGCTCCTGCCGCTAATGGAGGAGCTGCTCGGACCGGGTGTCGCCGAGTCGCTGGCGCGCACCGCAGAGCAGCTGCGTGCCGACGCCGACGCGCTGGACAGCCTCGCCGCCGAGCAGGTGCAGCGGCTGGCCGGCGATGACGGGTTGCCGGCCGGGCTGCTGGGCGAGCTGCCGGACGCGATCAGGACCAGGGTGCTGCGCGCTGCGGCGCTGGCGGCCGGCTGCCCGGCCGGGGCGCTCAGCGCCCGGCACGTCAGCGAGCTGGACGCGCTGGTGACCAGCTGGCGCGGGCAGCGCTGGGTGGACCTGCCGGGCGAGATCCGCGGCCAGCGGCGGTGTGGGAGGCTGCTGTTCACCGCGAGGCAGGAATCGGAGGGCCTGGGTGGACGCCAGTGACATGGGAGCAGAGCTCGACAGCGTGCTGATCAGCCGGGAGCGGCTGCAGCAGCGGATCGTCGAGCTGGCCGGCCAGATCGACGCTGATTACGCTGGCCGCGAACTTCTGCTCGTCGGAGTGCTCAAGGGCGCGGTGATGGTCATGGCCGACCTGGCCCGGGCCATGCACCTGCCGGTGACGATGGACTGGATGGCGGTCTCCTCCTACGGCTCCGGCACTAAGTCCTCGGGCGTGGTGCGGATCCTCAAGGACCTGGACGCGGACATCACCGGCCGGGACGTGCTGGTCGTCGAGGACATCGTGGACTCCGGCCTCACCCTGTCCTGGCTGGTGCAGAACCTGCAGTCACGCGGCCCGGCGTCGGTCCGGGTCTGCGTGCTGCTGCGCAAGCCGTCGGCGGCCAGGATGCAGGTCGATGTCGATTACGTCGGCTTCGACATCGAGAACGTCTTCGTCGTTGGCTACGGGCTCGACTACGACCAGCGCTATCGGACCCTGCCGTTCGTCGGCACCCTGGCGCCTTTCGTCTACGGCGGTGAACCAGGGGGCTGACCGCGCCCGTGCCTAGGACAGCAGGGAACACGGCGCGCTATCAAGTACGTTGGCCAGGGTAAGGAGAACTGCGGCGGACAGACCGGCGTGCTGCGGTTGCTCCTGCGTGCCGACCTGGTCGGCGCGGTGTACCGTCGATAGAACCCGCTCCGTGGCGGGCGTCGAAGGAATGCCGCAGTACGGGCGCTGGAGCGCATGGTAGTCCTGCCGGGCGCCGGCGGGACCTGAGGCTCGTCAGGAGGGAACGGCCCGCAGCCTGCTGGGCCGCTCGTCGATGGATCTGAAGCGCATCTTCCGCGGCTGGACGCTCGCCATCCTGGCTGCTGTCCTCCTGCTGATCGTGGTCTACCGGTTTACCAACTCGGGCCCGCAGTTCAAGCAGACCGACACCTCTCAGGTCGTCAGCCTGATTAACAAGAATCAGGTCAAGTCGGCTGTCCTGAACGATAACTCCCAGAACGTTCAGGTGATCACCACCAGTGGTCAGGGCCTGCAGGCTTCGTTCGTCACCGGGCAGGGCCTGGAGCTGGCGAACCTGCTGCAGCAGCAGGCCCAGCAGGGCAAGCTGCCTGACGGTTACAACGTCAAGGCGCCGAGCGGCGGCTCGATCTGGGGCGTGCTGCTCGGCTGGCTGCCCTTCGTGGTGCTGATCCTGCTGTTCTTCGTGTTCATGAACCAGATGCAGGGCGGCGGCTCGCGGGTCATGAACTTCGGCAAGTCCAAGGCGAAACTGATCACCAAGGACACGCCCAAGACGACGTTCGCCGACGTGGCCGGCGCTGACGAGGCCATCGAAGAGCTGCAGGAGATCAAGGACTTCCTGCAGAGCCCTGGCAAGTTCCAGGCAATCGGCGCGAAGATCCCCAAGGGCGTGCTGCTCTACGGCCCGCCGGGCACCGGCAAGACGCTGCTGGCCAGGGCCGTGGCCGGCGAGGCCGGCGTGCCGTTCTACTCGATCTCGGGCTCGGACTTCGTGGAGATGTTCGTCGGCGTCGGCGCCTCCCGGGTACGCGACCTGTTCGAGCAGGCCAAGGCCAACGCCCCGGCGATCGTCTTCGTGGACGAGATCGACGCCGTGGGCCGGCACCGCGGCGCCGGTTTCGGCGGCGGCCACGACGAGCGCGAGCAGACGCTGAACCAGCTGCTTGTCGAGCTGGACGGCTTCGACACCAAGGGCGGCGTGATCGTCATCGCGGCCACCAACCGGCCGGACATCCTCGACCCGGCGCTGCTGCGTCCCGGCCGTTTCGACCGGCAGATCGTGGTCGCGCAGCCGGACCTGACCGGGCGCAAGGGCATCCTGCGGGTGCACTCCCGAGGCAAGCCGTTCCTGCCGGATGTCGACCTGGACCTCATCGCCCGCCGCACCCCCGGCTTCACTGGTGCTGACCTGGCTAACGTGATCAACGAGGGCGCGCTGCTCACGGCCCGCGGGAACCAGACGCAGATCTCGATGAGCTCGCTGGAAGAGGCAATCGACCGGGTCACCGCCGGCCCCAAGCGCAAGAGCGTGCTGCTGTCGGAGAACGAGCGGAAGATCATCGCCTACCACGAGGGCGGGCACGCGCTGGTCGGCCATGCGCTGCCGAACGCCGACCCGGTGCACAAGATCACGATCATCCCCCGTGGCCGCGCGCTCGGCTATACAGCGTCCGCGCCGACCGAAGAGAAGTTCCTGGTCAGCCGCGTGGAGATGATGGACCAGCTGGCGATGCTGCTCGGCGGCCGGACAGCGGAGGAGCTTGTCTTCCACGAGCCGACTACCGGCGCAGCCAACGATATCGAGAAGGCCAGCCAGATCGCCCGCGGCATGATCACCGAGTACGGGATGAGCGAGCGGCTCGGGGCGCGCAAGTTCGGTACCGGCGACGGCGAGCCGTTCCTCGGCCGCGACATGTCGCACAGCCGGGACTACTCCGAGGAGATCGCGTCGGCCATCGACGACGAGGTCCGGCGGCTGATCGAGTCCGCGCACGACGAGGCCTGGGAGATCCTGGTCCGGTACCGCGACGTGCTCGACACGCTCGTGCTGCAGCTGATGGAGCATGAGACGTTGTCCCGCGCCCAGGTGCTCGAGATCTTCAGCCCGGTGCACAAGCGCCCGAGCAGGGGCTCCTACACCGGCTACGGCAAGCGGCTGCCCTCGGACCGGCCGCCGGTGCTGACCCCGAAGGAGATGGCGCTGATCGCCGCCTCCGACGGCAAGGAGCTGCCTGCGAGCGGGAACGGTGCCTCGGCCGGCCAGCCGGTCAGCGATGCCCCGCTGGGCCAGCCAGGCCAGGGCGGCACGATGGGCCCGATCCGGCCGATGGGCTCGGCCGGGCCGTATACCCAGCCGCTGGCTGACCCGCTGGCTCGCCCCTACGGTGAGGATCCTCTGGGCGGCGATGGCGGCCAGGGTCCCGACCCCTACCGGGACGGGTCTGGGTGAGCGCGACCTTCGACACTGCCCGTATCGAGCGGGCAGTGCGGGAGATCCTGCTCGCGATCGGCGAGGATCCCGAGCGTGAGGGGCTGCGGGATACCCCGGCCAGGGTCGCCCGCGCCTACACCGAGCAGTTCGCCGGGCTGCGGCAGCGACCCGAGGACGTGCTCAGCACGGTGTTCGATGCCGGGCACGACGAGATGGTGCTGGTCAGGGACATTGAGCTGTACAGCACCTGTGAGCACCACCTGACCCCGTTCGTCGGCCTGGCCCACGTCGGCTACATACCGAACGGGAAGGGCCAGATCACCGGGTTGTCCAAGATCGCCAGGCTGGTGGACATGTACGCGCGGCGGCCGCAGGTGCAGGAGCGGCTGACCACGCAGATTGCCGAGGCACTGGTGCAGG
Source organism: Streptosporangiaceae bacterium (assembly GCA_036495525.1). Taxonomy (GTDB): domain Bacteria; phylum Actinomycetota; class Actinomycetes; order Streptosporangiales; family Streptosporangiaceae; genus DASXMR01. The sequence goes on from DASXMR010000141.1 coordinate 11,128, forward strand.
TGCTCGAGCCGCGAGGGGTTATCGTCGTGATCGAGGCCGAGCACCTGTGCATGACGATGCGCGGGGTGCGCAAGCCCGGCGCGAAGACGGTGACCTCCGCGGTACGCGGGATGTTCCTGGAATCCGACAGCACCCGCGCCGAGGCGATGAGCCTGCTCGTATCGAGGCGCTGAGCCGGCGGCTCAGCACTCTTGTGCCCGTGCTGGTAGCAGTGCCTGGCAGCCGCGTGCTGCCAGGCCCGTGCTGCCGGGCACTGCGCTGCTAGCTGTGTGCTGGTAGCAGCAGGGCTGGTAGGGCTGTGCCGCCAGGATGGCGGTGAACACACTGAACTGGGCTGCTGGCCGCGCGACCGGCGTGGCAGTGAGCGGCCCGGCCTGCTCGTTGAAGGGAAAACCGGCGCGGCCGGATGGCGATGACTACGCTGATGCCCCGTGATCGAGGGGCTGAGCTGACTTTGTCCCGGATATGACGAAACCAACCGGACCTGGTGCGGCAGCAACCCTGCCAGCGACCAGGGAACGACGCGGGCTCTGGCCTGCCTACCGCGAGCCAGACCGGCGCCAGCAGCGGCGCTGGGTGCCGCGCGCCGCCGGCTGGCTGGCGATGCTGATCGGGCTGGCCGACGTGATCCTCGGCGCCGCCGAGCCTGGCCTGCTCTACCGGCACGTGCGGCACCCGCTGCTGCGCGTCGCCCAGATCGCGCCAGGCACGCTGTCCAACTTCACCAGGGTGGCCGACGTGATCATCGGCCTGCTGCTGCTGATGCTGTCGCACGGCCTGCGGCGGCGAAAGCACCGGGCCTGGCAGGCGGTGATGGCGGCGCTGGCTGTCAGCGTGGCCATTCACGTGATCCACGAGCGCCTCGGCGCGACCGCCGTGACGGCCGGGCTGCTGATCGCGCTCGTGGTATTCCGGCGTGAGTTCTACGCGGTCGGCGATCCGGCCAGGCGCTGGCGCGCGCTGTGGATGCTGGCCGCGCTGCTGGCCGCCGACCTGGCCATCGGGCTGACCTTCATCGCGATGAGCCGCGGGATGGCTGGCGGGTACTCGCTGGCCCAGCGGACCGCGTCGGTGCTTGACGGGCTGGTCGGCGTCACCGGGCCGGTGCGCTTCCTGCCGGACAGCCGCAACGACGTGTTCGCCGTGCTGACCGGCGGGCTTGGCCTGTTCACGCTGATCGTCACCGCTTACCTGTTCCTGCGCCCGGCCAGGCCGCCAAGTAAGCCAGGCCTGAGCGACGAAGCCAGGATCCGCGACCTGCTTGGCCGGCATGGCTGCCAGGACTCGCTGGGCTACTTCACCCTGCGCGATGACAAGAGCATCGTCTGGTCCGCCTCGGGCAAGGCCTGCATCGGCTACCGGGTGCTGTCCGGTGTCATGCTGGCCACCGGGGACCCGATCGGCGATCCGGAGGCGTGGCCCGGCGCGATCCACGCGTTCCTGGACGAGGCGGCGCGGCACGCGTGGGTGCCGGCCGTGCTGGGCTGCGGCGAGCTCGGCGCCGAGACCTGGTGCCGGGTCGGCGGGCTGGCCGCGCTGGAACTCGGCGACGAGGCTGTCGTCGAGGTGGCAGCGTTCACGCTGCAGGGCCGGGCAATGCGCAACGCCAGGCAGATGGTCACCAGGGTCGAGCGGAACGGCTACACCGCGCAGGTCCGCCGGGTCGCTGACATGCAGCCGGCGGAACTGGCGAGCCTGGCCAGGCAGGCTGACTCATGGCGCGGGAATCAGGCCGAACGCGGGTTCTCGATGGCGCTAGGCCGGCTTGGCGGCAGCGGCGACGAGGACTGCGTCATTGCCACCGCCACCGAGGGCGGCGTGCTGAGTGCCGTGCTGCACTTCGTGCCCTGGGGTGCCGACGGGCTCTCGCTCGACCTGATGCGCCGGGACCGGTCAGTGCAGAGCGGCCTGAACGACTTCCTGATCGTGGAGACCATCCGGCAGGCACCGGCGCTTGGCGTGCGCCGGGTGTCGCTGAACTTTGCCGTGTTCCGCGCCGCGCTGGAGCGCGGTGAGCGGATCGGGGCCGGCCCGGTGCTGCGCGCCTGGCGGCGGATCCTGGTCTTCCTGTCCCGCTGGTTCCAGATCGAGTCGCTGTACCGGTTCAACGCCAAGTTCTGTCCTGACTGGGTGCCGCGCTTCCTCGTTTACCCGAGCCCGAGCGACCTGCCAAGGATCGGCCTGGCCGCGCTGTCCGCCGAGGCCTTCCTGGTCTGGCCCACCGTCGAGTTCAGCGCGCTCGCACGCAGCGCGTGGCCCGGCTGGCTGTCCGCCCGGCTGCGCGGCGCCGAGCGGGCCACTGTACGCGGGGGTGCCGAACGGGCCGCTGCCCGCGGTGGTGCCGAACGGGCTGGCGCCCGCGGCCGCGCCGCGCCGCGCCGGACGCCGGGAGGGTGAGCGAAGGCCGGCCTGGCCAGGGATGGCCGTGGCCAGCCAGCCGTCGCGGGCCAGTAGATTGGCGGCATGCCGGATGTGCGACCGCCGCGCGAGCCTGCCGGCACGGGGCCGCCTGCTCGCGGTCCTTCGCGTCCGTCAGCCGGTGTCGGCCCGTCCCGGCAGCGCCACCAAGCCGCCGGCGCCGCCGGCTCGGCCGGCGTGCTGCCGTCGCCGCCACGCTGCCTGGTCATGGGCGTGCTCAACGTCACCCCTGACTCCTTCTCCGACGGCGGTCTGTGGTTCGCCGCGGAAGCTGCTGTCCAGCACGGCCTCGATCTCATCGCGCAGGGCGCTGACATCGTCGACGTCGGTGGCGAGTCGACCCGGCCGGGCGCCGGGCGGGTGCCGGCCGCCGAGGAGCTGCGCCGGGTTGGCCCCGTCGTGGCCGAGCTCGCCGCGGCCGGCGTTCCGGTCAGCATCGATACCATGCGCGCGCCGGTGGCGCGGGCCGCGCTGGAGGCCGGCGCGGTGATGGTCAACGACGTCAGCGGCGGGCTGGCCGACCCGCAGCTGCCCAGGCTGGCCGCCGAAGCCGGGGTGCCGTACGTGGTCGCCCACTGGCGCGGCCACAGCAGCGGCATGACCGGCCTCGCCAGCTACTCAGATGTCGTCAGCGACGTGCGCAGCGAGCTCAGCAGGCAGGTGGACGCCGTGATCGCAGCCGGCGTCAGCCCGGAGCAGGTCATAGTCGATCCCGGCATCGGGTTCGCGAAGCGGGCCGAGCACAACTGGCCGCTGCTGGCCCGGCTAGCGGAGATCGGCTGCCTGGACGCTCCAGGATCGCCGTTCCGGGTGCTGGTCGGCGCGTCCCGCAAGAGCTTCCTCGGCGCGCTGCTAGCCGGTCCTGACGGCCGCCCCCGGCCGTCAGGCGAGCGCGACGACGCGAGCACCGCGGTGGCCTGCCTGGCCGCGTATGCCGGAGCCTGGTGCGTGCGGGCACACGCCGCGGCAGGCAGCGCCGACGCGGTGCGGGTGGCGGCCCGCTGGCGGCAGGCCGCAGCCGCGGAAGGCGGCCGGCCATGACCGGTGACCAGATCTCGCTGCTCGGGCTGCGCGTCTTCGGCCGGCACGGCGTCCTCGAGCACGAGCGCACCGATGGCCAGGAGTTCATCATCGACGCCGTGCTGCAGGTGGATACCCGGCCGGCCGCCGCCGCCGACGACCTGTCCGCCACCGTGGACTATTCCGCGCTCGCCGACGCGCTGGCCGCCATAGTCTCCGGCGAGCCGGTCGACCTGATCGAGACGCTGGCCGAGCGGCTCGCCGCTGCCTGCCTCGCGCACGAGCGGGTGCGGCAGGCGCGGATCACCGTGCACAAGCCGCACGCTCCCGTGCTTCAGCGGCTCAGCGATGTTACGGTCACGATCACCAGGGAGCGGCAGTGACCGCACAGCCGGGGCCCCGGCGGGTAGTCGTCTCGCTCGGCAGCAACCTGGGCGACCGGCTCGGCAACCTGCAGGCCGCCATCGACGTGCTCTGCGGCCCCGGCGGGCTTCACTGCCGCGCGATCTCGCCCGTCTACCGCACCAGGCCGGTAGGTGGTCCCGAGCAGGACGACTACCTCAACGCCGTGCTCACCGCCGAGACCACGCTGCAGCCGCGCGCGGTGCTCGGCCTGTGCCAGCAGGCCGAGCGCGCTCGCGGCCGGGTCCGCGCCGAGCGCTGGGGGCCGCGCACCCTCGACGCGGATGTCATCTGCTACGGCGGCGAGGTCAGCTCCGATCCGCGGCTCACGCTGCCGCACCCGCGGGCGCACCAGCGCGCGTTCGTGCTCGCGCCCTGGCACGACATCGAGCCCGAGGCAGAGCTGCCACGGCACGGCCCGGTCGCCGCGCTGCTGGCGGCTGCCGGGACCGACGGCGTGCGGCTGCTCCCGGACGCCGCCCTGCACCTGCCACCGCGGCAGCAGGAGCGGGAGGAACAGTGAAGCCCACCACCTGGCAGCTGCTCGCCGCCATCTTCGTCTGCTGCGGCGCCGTCGCCTGGCTGGCCGTGCGGGCCAGCTTCAACAGCCTGCCGCCGCTGCCATTCACTGCCGTGCCGGCGCTGCTCGTGCTCGCCATCGCTGAGACCGCCCTTGGCCGCAACCTGCGGGCGCGGATGGACGGCAGGACCGGCCGCCGGCCGCTCGCGCCGACCGGGGTAGCCCAGGCAGCCGTGCTCGCGCGGGCCAGCTCGGCCGCCGCGGCGCTGTTCGGCGGGCTGGCCGCCGGGATGCTGGTGTACGTCAGCAGCTCGCTGGACAAGGCAGTGCCCAAGCACGACGCCATCGCGGCCGGGGTCACCCTCGGCGCAGCCGTCCTGCTCTGCGCCGCCGCGCTCTACCTGGAACGCTGCTGCCGCGCCCCGAGGCCGCCCGACGAGCACGAGGATGTGCAAGGCGACAGCCAGCGGCAGCGCTAGCGGCAGCGGCCGGCCTGCCAGGCGCCCAGCGATGACTGGCGGCCGGCCGGGCAGAGGCCGCCGCAGCTATGCTGATCATGGCCGTCCGGTACCCGCGAGGACTGGAACGAGAATGAGCTAGGGATGAAACCAGGAGAATCGCCTGCTGGGCGGCCGGGCGCTACCGCCGGGGAGCAGCTGGAGCATCCGGCCCAGCTGCAGGTGGGTGTCATCGGGGCCGGGCGGGTCGGTACGGCGCTGGCAGTGGCCCTGGCCAGGGCTGGCCATCACGTGACAGCGGTATCGGCCGTGTCGGCGGGGTCACTGAGCCGGATCAGCCGCGCGCTGCCCGGCACGCCGGTTCGCCGGCCAGACGAGGTGCTGGCCGATGCCGGGCTCGTGCTGCTCACCGTGCCCGACGACGTGCTGCCCGGCCTGGTGGCCGGCCTGGCGTCGACCGGCGCCGCACTGCAGGGCAGGCTGCTCGCGCATGCCAGCGGCAGGCACGGCCTCGCGGTGCTCGAGCCTGCCGTGCAGCGCGGCGCGATGCCGCTGGCGCTGCATCCGGTGATGACCTTCACCGGCCGGCCGGACGACGTCGACCGGCTGGCAGGGATCACCTTCGGCGTCACGGCACCAGAATCGCTCCGGCCGGTTGCCGAGGCACTGGTGGTGGAGATGGGCGGTGAGCCGGTCTTCATCGACGAGCGGTGGCGCGACCTTTACCACGCGGCCCTGGCCGGCTCGGCCAACCATGTGGTCACCCTCGTTGCGCAGGCAGCTGACATGCTCGCCGACGCCGGGGTCAGCGACCCGGCCAGGATGCTCGGCCCGCTGCTGTCCGCTGCCGTTGACAACGCGCTGCGGCTCGGTGACGCGGCGCTGACCGGCCCGGTCGTCCGTGGCGACGCCGAGACCGTGGCCGGGCACATAGCAGCGCTGCGCGCCGCGGCGCCCGAGGCCGTGCCCGGCTACCTGGCGCTGGCCAGGCTCACCGCCGATCGCGCGCTCGCCGCCGGGCTGCTGCGCCCCGATGCAGCGCAGCAGCTGCTCGAAGTGCTCGCCAGGGAGAGCGAGTGATCCCGGCGGTCGCCAGGACGCTGCACGGCCTGGCGGCGGCCAGGGCCACGCTGCCCGGCCCGGTCGTGCTGGTGCCCACCATGGGCGCCCTGCACGACGGGCACCGGGTTCCGCTGGGCCGTGCCCGCGAGCTGGCCGGTCCCGGCGGCAGCGTGGTGGTTTCGGTGTTCGTCAACCCGCTGCAGTTCGGCCCCGGCGAGGACTTCGACCGCTACCCTCGTGATCTGGCCGCTGACGTCGCGATCTGCGCCGAGGAGGGCGCCGTGCTCGTCTTCGCGCCCGGCCTGGCGCAGATGTACCCGGCGGAGCAGATGATCACGGTCAGTCCTGGCGCGATGGGCCGGGTGCTGGAAGGCCGCTCGCGGCCGGGCTTTTTCGACGGCGTGCTCACCGTGGTGCTCAAGCTGTTCCAGCTGGTCCGCCCCGATGTCGCGGTGTTCGGCGAGAAGGACGCCCAGCAGCTCGCGCTGATCCGGCGGATGACGGCCGACCTGAACCTTGACGTGCAGATCGCGCAGGCGCCGCTGGTCCGCGACAGTGACGGGCTCGCCGCGTCGAGCCGCAACGCGTACCTCTCGCCGGCCGAGCGGGCTACCGCGCTAGCTCTGTCCCGCGCGCTGCTGGCCGGCGCCGCGGCCGCCGGCCAGGATCACTGCGGCGGCGGCCAGGACGCTGTGCTAGCCGCCGCCCGCGCCGTGCTCGGCGCAGCGGCGGCCGCCGACCCGCCGCTGGCGCTCGACTACCTGGTCCTCGCCGACCCTGCCACGTTCGCACCGGTCGAGGACGGCTACACGGGCCCGGCCTGGCTGCTCATCGCCGCCAGGGTCGGCAGCACAAGGCTCATCGACAACATGGCGGTCGAGCTGGGCGGCCGGCCATGATCGCCCGCCGGCTGCTGGCGGCCGAGCCCGGCTGGACGATCAGCGCCGACGTCGTAGTGGTCGGCTCAGGTGTGGCCGGGGTGACCACCGCGCTGGCCGTGCTGCGTGCCGCGCCGGCCGCCAGCGTGCTGCTGATCACCAAGTCGGTGCTGGACGACGGATCGACCAGGTGGGCGCAGGGCGGCATCGCCGCTGCCCTCGGGCCAGGCGACACGCCCGAGGCACATCTGCGGGACACGCTGACGGCAGGCGCCGGCGTCTGCGCTGAGCCGGCCGTGCGTGCCCTGGTCACCGACGGACCGCCGGCCGTTCGCCGGCTTATGGCGCTCGGCGCCCAGTTCGACACCGACCCGGCCGGCCCGCTGTCGCTCACCAGGGAAGGCGGGCACCTGCAGCGGCGGATCGCGCACGCCGGGGGCGACGCGACCGGCGCCGAGATCTCCCGCGCCCTGCTGGCCGCGCTGCGGGACGCCGGCGGCGGGACAGCCGGCGACCGGCTGCAGGTCATCGAGCACGCTCTCGCCCTCGACCTGCTCCGCGCGGCTGACGGCCGCGCCGCCGGGCTCACGCTGCACGTGATCGGCGCGGGGCAGCAGGACGGCACCGGCGCGGTGCACGCCAGGGCAGTGGTGCTCGCCACCGGCGGGATCGGCCAGGTCTACTCGGCCACCACCAACCCGCCGGTGTCGACAGGTGACGGCCTCGCGCTGGCGCTGCGCGGCGGCGCGCAGGCAGCCGACCTGGAGTTCGTGCAGTTCCATCCCACGGTGCTGTGGCTGGGCGCTGGCGCCCGCGGACGGCAGCCGCTGATCTCCGAGGCGGTACGCGGCGAAGGGGCCGTGCTGATCGACCAGGCCGGAGCGCCACTGATGGCCGGCCTGCATCCGCTCGGCGACCTGGCGCCGCGCGACGTGGTGGCAAAGGCCATCATGCGCGAGCTGATGCGCAGCGGGTCAGCGCACGTCTACCTGGACGGGCGGCAGCTTGGCGCGCCGGTGTGGCAGCGCCGCTTCCCCACCATCCTGGCTAGCTGCCGCGAGGCCGGCATCGACCCGGTGCGCGAGCCAATCCCGGTGGTCCCCGCCGCGCACTACGCGAGCGGCGGAGTCCGCACCGACCTGCGCGGCCGGACGCGCATTCCCGGCCTCTACGCGGCTGGTGAGGCCGCCTGCACCGGCGTGCACGGAGCCAACCGGCTTGCTTCTAATTCGCTGCTTGAGGGGCTGGTCTTCGCCGAGCGGATCGGTGCCGACCTGGCCTCCGGCCTGCCGCCGGCCGCGCCGCCCGTACCCGACGAGCGGCGGGCTTATCTGCTGGACGAGGCGGTGCTGCCCGCCCTGCAGCAGCTGATGACCGAGCAGGCCGGGGTGCTGCGCTCTGGCGCTGGCCTGGCCAGGGCCGCCGACGGGCTGCGGCAGCTGGCCGGGCAGGCCAGCGACAAGCCGTGCCCGGCGGCCTGGGAGGCCACCAACCTGCACCTGATCGCGACCGCCCTGGTCAGCGCGGCCCTGGCGCGGACCGAGACCAGGGGCAGCCACTGGCGCGAGGACTACCCCCAGACGGCGCAGGCCTGGCGGGGTCACCAGGTGGTGTCGCTCGGCGCCAGCGGCCTCGAGGCCCGCTTCGAGCCCGACCCGCCGGAGGACGCAGGCAGATGACCGAGCAGCTCAGCGCCGGCCTGGCTGGTCGGCTGACCGGCGCCGGGCTTGACCCGGCCGCTGTCGCCGCCCTGGCGCGCGCCGCGCTGGCCGAGGACCTGGCTGGCGGTACCGACGTCACGACCAGGGCCACCATCCAGCCGGGCAGCACCGGCGAGGCCGCGCTGGCCGCCAGGAGCGCTGGCGTGGCGGCAGGCCTGCCGGTGGCCGAGACGGTGTTCAGCGTCGCCGCGCAGCTGCTGACGGTGCCGGGCATGACTGGCTCGCTCACGGTCAGGGCGCTGGCGGCCGACGGCGACCAGATCGCAGCCGGCCGGACGCTGATGACCCTGCGCGGCCCGGTCGAGGTGATCCTGACCGCCGAGCGCACCGCGCTCAACCTGCTCTGCCACCTGTCCGGGGTCGCGTCCCTGACCCGCCGCTGGGTGGATGCGATAGCGGGCACCGGCGCGCAGATCAGGGACACCCGCAAGACCCTGCCTGGCCTGCGAGCGCTGGAGAAGTACGCAGTGCGGTGCGGCGGCGGCGTCAACCACCGCATGTCGCTCGCGGATGCCGCGCTGATCAAGGACAATCACGTGGCGGCCGCTGGCTCGGTCGCCGCGGCGTTCGACGCGGTGACCCGGCACGCCGGCAACCTGCCGGTCGAGGTCGAGTGCGACACTCTGGAGCAGGTCAGCCAGGCGGTCACGGCGGGAGCGGAGCTGATTTTGCTGGATAACTTCACGACGGCGGACCTGGCCAGCGCCGTCGACCTCGTGGCCGGCCGGGCCCGGCTGGAGGCCAGCGGCGGGCTGACCCTGGCAAGCGCGCGCGAGGTGGCCCTGACGGGAGTCGACTACCTGGCGGTGGGCGCGCTAACGCACTCAGCCCCGGCGCTGGACATCGGCCTCGACCTGACGCCCGCCGTCTAGGCGGCCCGCATGCTGCTGACGATCGACGTGGGCAACACCAACACGGTGCTCGGCGTGTACGACGGCGAGGAACTGGTGGAGCACTGGCGTACTGCCACCGACCCGGTGCGTACCGCCGACGAGCTCGCCGTCATGCTGCAGGGCCTGCTTGGCCAGAGCGCGCTGTTCAAGGTCCCCGACATCAGCGGCATAGCGCTGTGCTCGACGGTGCCGTCGGTGCTGCATGAGATGCGCCAGATGCTGCGCCGCTACTACGGCGACGTTCCCGCGGTGATCGTCGAGCCCGGGGTGCGGACCGGGGTGTCGGTGCGTACCGACAACCCGAAGGAGGTCGGCAGCGACCGGATCATGAACGCGCTCGCCGCCGTGCACCTGTACGGCGGGCCGGCGATCGTGGTGGACTTCGGCACCTCAACGAACTTCGACGCGGTCAGCAAGCGCGGCGAGTTCGTCGGCGGCGCGCTCGCGCCCGGCATCGAGATCTCGGTCGACGCGCTGTCCCGCCGCGCGGCGCAGCTGCTCAAGGTCGAGCTGGCCAGGCCCGCCAGGGCGATCGGCAAGAACACCGTCGAGGCGCTGCAATCCGGGATCATCTTCGGCTTCGCCGGGCAGATCGAGGGGATCGCCAGGCGGATGGCCGCCGAGCTGTCGCCTGGCGATCCTGACGCGGTCACGATCATCGCCACCGGCGGGCTGGCTCCGATGGTGATCGACGAAGTGGAGATCATCGACGCCTACGAGCCATGGCTGACGCTGCTCGGGCTGCGGCTGGTCTACGAGCGGAACACCGCTGACGGCTGACCGGGCCGGCTAGCCCCGGCTGCCGCGGCGGCCAGCCGCGGGGCGCAAACCCCGGTGAGGGACCGGCCCGCGCACCGGTAGCCTCAGGCAGATGACGAACGATGATCCGCCCGGCCGCGCCCAGGCAAGCGCGGCCGCCGAGGCAGGCGAGCAGATGCAGGTCCGCCTGGCAAAGGCCAGGCGGCTTAGGGCCGCGGGGATCGAGCCGTACCCGGCCAGCTACCCGCGTACGGCCACGATCGCCCAGGTCCGCGGCAACTACCCTGATCTGCGCCAGGACCAGGCCACCGGCGAGGCGGCCGGGGTGGCCGGCCGGGTCATGCTGTCGCGGATCGGCGGCAAGCTGTGCTTCGCCACGATCCGGGATGGCACCGGCGAGATCCAGGTGATGATCTCGCTGGACCGGGTCGGCGAGCAGGGGCTTGCTGCCTGGAAGGCGGATGTGGACCTGGGCGACTGGGTCGGCGTCACCGGCGAGGTGATCTCCTCGCGCCGCGGCGAGCTGTCGGTCCTGGCTGACTCCTTCGCAGTCATCGCGAAGGCACTGCGCCCGCTGCCTGACAAGCACCGCGGCCTCGCCGACCCTGAGGCCAGAGTGCGGATGCGCTACCTGGACCTGATCATGAACCCGGAGGCCAGGTGGCTGGCTGAGCTGCGCGCCACGGTGACCCGCTCGCTGCGCGAGGAGCTGCACGATCGCGGGTTCCTCGAAGCCGAGACGCCAGTGCTGCAAACGCTGCACGGCGGGGCTAACGCCCGCCCGTTCGTCACCCACATCAACGCCTACGACCTGAAGCTGTACCTGCGCATCGCGCTTGAGCTCTACTTGAAGCGGCTGATCGTCGGCGGGTTCGAGAAGGTGTACGAGATCGGCCGGATCTTCCGCAACGAGGGCGCCGATGCGACGCACAATCCCGAATTCACGATGCTGGAGCTGTACCAGGCCTATGCCGACTACAACGAGATGGCGACGCTCACCAGGGAGCTGATCCAGGCGGCCGCCGTAGCCGGGCTTGGCGGGACCGTGGTGCGCCGGCCGGACGGGTCGGAGCACGACATCGGCGGCGCATGGCCGTCGGTGACCGTGCACGAAGGGGTCTCCGCGGCGCTCGGCGAGCAGGTCACGCCGGACACCAGCGAGGAGAGCCTGCGCAAGCTGGCGGGACGGGCCGGCGTGGAGCTGCAGCCGGGCTGGGACGCCGGCCAGGTGCTGCTGCAGATGCACGAGCACCTGGTCGAGCGGCGGACCGTGCGGCCCACGTTCTACCGGGACTTTCCGGTCGAGACGGCGCCGCTGACCCGCGCGCACCGTGCCGATCCGCGGCTGGCCGAGAAGTGGGACCTGGTGGCTTTCGGCACCGAGATAGCCACCGCGTACTCGGAGCTGACCGACCCGGTGGAGGAGCGGGCGCGGCTGACCGCTCAGTCCCTGCTGGCTGCTGGCGGTGACCCGGAGGCCATGCAGCTCGACGAGGACTTCCTGCGCGCGCTCGAGTACGGCATGCCGCCGACCGGCGGCATGGGCATGGGCACCGACCGGCTGCTGATCATGCTGACCGGGGCCGGGATCAGGGAGACGATCCTGTTCCCGCTCGTCCGTCCCGCCTGAGCCGCCGCCTGGCGCGCCCGCCAGGCAAGAACGAGCCCCGGCCGGTGTCCGGCCGGGGCACGTTTCGCGTGTGGCGTGCCGAGCAGGTCAGCCCGGGATGTGCACCCCGCCGTTGAAGGAGTCCATCAGCATGGGCTGGATCTGGACGTCCTGCCCCTGAGTGGGCGCGTCGAGGAACAGGCCAGGCCGGACGAACAGGCCGACGTGGTTCAGGTTGAAGAAGAAGACCAGGTCACCAGGCTTCAGCTCGCTGTAGGGGACGTGCACCCCTTCGTTCCACTGGTCGAAGGTAAGGTGCGCCAGGTTGATCCCGACGGTGTTGTAGGCGGCCATCACCAGGCCGGAACAGTCGAACGCGCCGGGGCCGGCGGCGCCCCACTGGTACGGCTTGCCGATCTGGCCCATCGCCCACTTCAGCGCCCTCGCGCCGAGATCGTTGCCGAGTACCTGCGTGGGATAGGTGCCGGTCTGGTCGAACTGCAGCAGCGCCTTCTTGTACGCGGCGCCATTGAGCACCCGGACCTTGGCGTTGATGACCGCGACCTTGCCCTTGATCTGCGCAGCGAGCTTGGTAGCCAGGCTCTCCTGCTGGTCGGCGGTCGCCTTGGCCCTGGCAGCGGCGAGCTGCGCCTCCGTCACCGCTGTCAGCTTGCTGCCGTTCTCCTGCTGCAACTGCGCCATGATCGACGCCTTGTCGAGCATTCGCTGGGCGTCTTCGGTCTGCAGCAGCTGCAGCGAGGGGTCGAGGCTGCCGTTCATGTACCCCTGCACGGCGATCCTGGCGAGCGCGACCTGGCCCGACCGGAGCAGCTTCTCGTCACGCAGATAGGTGGCCCTGGCCGCCTTGACCTCGCTCCTGGCCTGCGCGAGCTGGATCTTGAGCCCGTCGTACTGCTGGCCAAGCGCGTCGACTTCGTTCGACAGCTTGTTGGCCTTGGCCACGATGGCAGACAGCGTCGGGGGCTTCCCGGCGGTAGCAGCGCTGCCAATGGCGCCAGGCACGGTGACACTGACGACGGTGGCGCCAGCGGCCAGTATGGCTACCCGAGACCAGTGCCTGCGCAGCAGCGATCTGCCACGAGCCCCCCGTGAAACTCCCGTCACATGCCTGCCACGAGGCAAGCGCTCCACGTGCGATCTCCTCTCCTAGGCCGCCTACCGGGTTAGCTGACGGGTTCGGGCTGGAGGAGCCCTACCGGACGCAGAGTCGCGAATTGCGCGGCCGCTGCGCCCCGATTCACCCCGGGGATTGCGGTGGGTCCCCGGCTCCCCGTCCGCGCTGTGTGGCGCGCACAGGAACTCGGCGGGTTGCTCGGCCGGCGGCAGCGCTAGCTGTTCCGGCCAGGCGGGGGGTAACAGCGTTGGACTTTATTGGAAGCGGTGAGCCGCCGCCCAGAGAATGGGAAAGTTTTTAGACTCCGTTCTTCCATGCCGCCCTTCGCTCAGGGCTGTTCACGGCGGGGCTGCTCTGCCGCCATAGTGCCCCCGGCCTTGCCGCGAATGCTGCCAGCGTGGTGAAACCGCAGGTCACAGGGCGTGTCTTCGCGAGCATGCCGGGTGTGATATAGCCGTGATGTGCGCGGAATAAGCGCGGACAAGACAGCACAGCAAGACGTACTTGTGCTGTAACGCTCTGTGCCGTGCAGAATTGCCATCGTCAGGCTGCCTTTGGCATGCTGTCCGCGGCCGGCCAGGTGCGCATAACTAGGGCGTGAGCCTGGCATGCGGCGCAAGGCAGGGGCGGGCGATGGAGTACACGGTCAGGCGGGCACGGACCGCGGACGTGCGCGGCATCCGCTCGCTCGTCGATGCGAACGTCTCTTCCGGTCGGCTGCTCGACAAGCCGACCGTCACGCTCTATGAGGACATCCAGGAATTCTGGGTGGCCTGCAACGGCGGACCTGACGGGCCGGTGGTCGGCTGCGGGGCGCTGCACGTCATGTGGGAAGACCTCGCTGAGATCCGCACGATCGCGGTGGCGGCGGAGCATCAGGGTCACGGTGCCGGTCACCAGATCGTCGTGGCACTGCTCACGGTAGCCAGGGGGCTGGGCGTCAGCAGGGTGTTCGTGCTTACCTTCGCGGTCGAGTTCGGCCGGCATGGCTTTGAGAAGATCACCGGGCAGGCTGCCTCCCCTGGCGTCTATGCCGAGTTGCTGCGCTCTTACGACGAGGGCGTCGCCGAGTTCCTTGACCTGGACCAGGTCAAGCCGAACACCCTGGGCAACACGCGGATGCTGCTGCGGCTCTAGGCGTCCGGCGGCCGCCGACGCGGAATTGCTGACGGGTTAGGCACATCCCGGGCTGGAGCCATCTGGCAACTCGAATTTGAGCCGGGAACAGGCTGGGACCGAACTGGCCTGGCTGATCCGCGGCAGGCGGCTGCCGCCTGAACATGACCATGACTAGGGCACATCACAGCTGTCAGCTAGCCCGGCTAACAAACTCTCTGTATGCGCCTTCCAGCGTGATGAAGTCGACCTTGCTATCTGCCTGTCCCGCTATCTTGACCGGCGCCCTGAGCTATCGGCCGGGCTGGACGGGGCGCTAGTAGCCGTGCTGGCCCGGCGCCTGGCTGACGCTCCGCGAGCACCGGCCAGCCTGCACGGGCGCCGCCCCACCGGCTCTGGGCTGGCCGGGTGCTAGACAATAAGGACGTTGGCCAGGACCGTGACGATCGGCGGCCTGGCTGCCCGGCCGGGGCAGCGGCGCTGGCTGCCCGGATGGCGCTGCAATTCGGAAGGGGGCGCCGTGCTCAAAGACCTCGCCGTGCTGACCCCGCCGCTGGTTGTCTGCGTCGCCATCCTCATCGGGGTCCGAGCGTTCCTCAGGCACGAGATGGCACCGCGGCGGCGGGCCGAGGATGACGAATCCGGCCCTTATATTGACAACGAGATTTCCGGAGAGACCGAGGCGGATACGTCTCAGCAGCGCGACCACGCTGATACCCCGGAGCACGATTGATGGTGAATGACCGTGGCTGATTACGCAGAGTTACTGGTAACCTGCGGTTTGTTCCGTTACCCGCTTGATACCGAAACCCGCACTGCGGAATCGCGCTATCTTGAATTGTCAAACCCCGGTCTCCTGGTATAGGTTTGGCAACCTAAAAAGACTTAGCGCGAAGGAAAGGCTGGCACCCGCATGGTTCAGAAGACGGTGGTGACGGTCGTCTGTGATCTGCCTCACGACACCGAAGTCGAGGGTACCGAGACGGTTTCGTTCTCCTTTGACGGGGCTGCCTACGAGATCGACGTGTGCACCGCCCACGCGAAGGAACTGCACGACAAGTTCAGTGCTTACACCGACAGCGCTCGAAAGGTGAGCGGGGCAGCCGCACGGCGCCGCAAGCCGCGCACTGGCCCTGGCCGTGAGCGGAGTTCGGAAATGCGGGCCTGGGCACGGCAGCGCGGCCACAAGGTGAGTGAGCGCGGCCGCATCCCGGCGTCGATCATCCAGGAGTACGAGGCCTCCCACTAGCCAGGGCGCCAGCTCACCAGCACAGCTTGACCCGCTGGCGCCGGCCAGGATCGCCGTGCAGCGGGCTCGGCTGCCTCGGTGCCTCGGGGCAGCCGGATGGCCTCCTGGGCCGCTAGCGCGCCCCGCGCCCGCCAGGCAGGGCGCGGCGTTACCGGCAGGGGAGCCGGTGCCCGCGCCGGGCGCGCAGCAGACCGGCCCCCCGATCACCCCGAGCGGCAGCCATCGGCTGCCGCTCTCGCCTCTCCCGGCCGTGGTCCGGTCAGGATGCGACGCCGCGGTCACCCCCGCGTGATTCAGCGGGCAGCAGCCGGGCAGTTCGCGGGCGCCGCCCGCCAGGCCCGCTGCCTTCATCGCCCGGCCGGGATCCTCAGCCCTCAGGTACTTGCCGGGCGATCGTCACCCTCCCTGCCTGGCGTTACAGTGCAGCCTGCGCGGCCCGGCACGCCCGAGCAGCGCGTTCGCTCCCGGCGTAGCAGGGAACAGTGCCTGGCTGGCCTAGGTTTGATGGGGTGAACGGCCAGGTCGCGGGGAACGTGTTAAGAGTGCCGCAGTCGCATGCGGCGGCGTCGCCCGGCGCGCGGGCTAACATGCGGAAGGGACGGGGCAAGCTCCGAGTGCCTCCCCTACCGCTCTGTGAGGGAGCGACGAGATGTTCGAGAGGTTTACCGACCGGGCGCGGCGGGTTGTTGTCCTGGCTCAGGAAGAGGCCAGGATGCTCAACCACAACTACATCGGGACCGAGCACATCCTGCTCGGGCTCATTCACGAAGGTGAGGGTGTAGCCGCCAAGGCGCTTGAGTCGCTCGGGATCAGCCTGGAGGCGGTGCGCCAGCAGGTCGAGGAGATCATCGGCCAGGGTCAGCAGGCGCCGTCCGGGCACATCCCGTTCACCCCGCGCGCGAAGAAGGTTCTTGAGCTCTCGCTGCGCGAGGCGCTGCAGCTTGGCCACAACTACATCGGGACCGAGCACATCCTGCTCGGCCTGATCCGCGAGGGCGAGGGCGTCGCCGCCCAGGTGCTCGTGCGGCTTGGCGCCGACCTGAACCGGGTGCGCCAGCAGGTGATCCAGCTGCTGCACGGCTACCAGGGCAAGGACCCAGCAGCGTCGGGCGCCCCCTCCGAGACCGCGCCGTCCACTTCGCTCGTACTTGACCAGTTCGGGCGGAATCTCACCGCCGCTGCCCGTGAGGGCAAGCTCGACCCGGTGATCGGCCGGGAGAAGGAAATCGAGCGGGTCATGCAGGTGCTCTCCCGCCGCACCAAGAACAACCCGGTGCTCGTGGGCGAGCCTGGCGTGGGCAAGACGGCCGTGGTGGAGGGCCTGGCGCAGAAGATCGTCAAGGGCGAGGTGCCCGAGACGCTCAAGGAGAAGCAGCTCTACACGCTGGACCTCGGCGCGCTGGTGGCCGGTTCCCGGTACCGCGGTGACTTCGAGGAGCGGCTCAAGAAGGTGCTCAAGGAGATCCGCACCCGGGGCGACATCATCCTGTTCATCGACGAGATCCACACGCTGGTCGGGGCCGGCGCCGCCGAGGGCGCGATCGACGCGGCATCGATCCTCAAGCCGATGCTCGCCCGCGGTGAGCTGCAGACCATCGGCGCGAGCACGCTGGATGAGTACCGCAAGCACCTGGAGAAGGACGCGGCCCTGGAGCGCAGGTTCCAGCCGATCCAGGTTGCCGAGCCGACGATCTCGCACACCATCGAGATCCTCAAGGGCCTGCGGGACCGCTACGAAGCGCACCACCGGGTGACGATCACTGACGACGCGCTAGTCGCCGCAGCGCAGCTCGCCGACCGCTACATCAGCGACAGGTTCCTGCCGGACAAGGCGATCGACCTGATCGACGAGGCCGGCTCGCGGATGCGGATCCGCCGCATGACCGCGCCGCCCGACCTGCGCGAGTTCGACGAGAAGATCGCCGAGGTGCGGCGCGAGAAGGAGTCGGCCATCGACTCCCAGGACTTCGAGAAGGCCGCTGCGCTGCGCGACAACGAGAAGCGGCTGATCGACAGCAAGGACCGGCGGGAGAAGGAGTGGAAGGCGGGGGACATGGACACCCCGGCCGAGGTCAACGAGGAGCTCATAGCCGAGGTGCTCGCGACCGCCACCGGCATCCCGGTGTTCAAGCTGACCGAGGAAGAGTCCCAGCGGCTGCTGCGGATGGAGGACGAGCTGCACCGCCGCGTGATCGGCCAGAACGACGCCATCAAGGCGCTGTCGCAGGCGATCAGGCGGACCAGGGCCGGGCTGAAGGACCCGAAGCGACCCGGCGGCTCGTTCATCTTCGCTGGCCCGTCAGGCGTGGGAAAGACCGAGCTGTCCAGGACGCTCGCCGAGTTCCTGTTCGGCGATGAGGACACGCTGATCCAGCTCGACATGAGCGAGTACATGGAGAAGCACACCGTGTCCCGGCTGTTCGGCTCGCCGCCCGGTTACGTCGGCTACGAGGAAGGCGGGCAGCTG
This sequence comes from Streptosporangiaceae bacterium, assembly GCA_036495525.1. Lineage (GTDB taxonomy): Bacteria > Actinomycetota > Actinomycetes > Streptosporangiales > Streptosporangiaceae > DASXMR01. Next base: position 28,835 of record DASXMR010000141.1, read on the forward strand.
ACCGAGAAGGTCAGGCGCCGGCCATTCTCCGTGGTGCTGTTCGACGAGATCGAGAAGGCGCACCCGGACATCTTCAACTCGCTGCTGCAGATCCTGGAGGACGGGCGGCTGACCGACGCCCAGGGCCGGGTGGTGGACTTCAAGAACACGGTGATCATCATGACCACCAACCTCGGCACCAAGGACATCTCGAAGGGCGTCTCGGTCGGGTTCGGCACGGCCGGCCAGTCCAAGGGCTCCTACGACCGGATGGTCAGCAAGGTCCAGGAGGAGCTGAAGTCGCAGTTCCGGCCCGAATTCCTGAACCGCGTCGATGACATCATCGTGTTCCACCAGCTGAGCGAGGACGAGATCCTCAACATCGTCGACCTGATGATCACCAAGGTGGACGAGCGGCTCAAGGACCGGGACATGGGCATCGAGCTGCGCCCGGCGGCCAAGGAACTGCTGGCGCAGCGTGGCTACGACCCGGTCCTCGGCGCCCGGCCGCTTCGCCGCACGATCCAGCGCGAGATCGAGGATCACCTGTCGGAGAAGATCCTGTTCAGCGAGCTCAAGGCTGGCCAGATCGTGATGGTCGACACCGAGGGAACGGGCTCGGAGCGCAAGTTCGTCTTCAAGGGCCTGCCGAAGCCAAGCGCGGTGCCCGACGCGCCCCCGGTGGAGGAGGTCGGCAGCAAGGCCGCGGCCGGCGGAAGCACGGCAGCCGAGGGCTGAGCCCGGCGACTGGCGACAGCCAGCCAAGCCCGGACGGCGGGCCGTCAGGAAACTGGCGGCCTGCCGTCGTCTGCGCTGATGGGCTGGCCGCCAGGCAGGCCGTAACTGCCGCGCGGAAGCCGGACGGCAAGCCCGTCGGCCACCAGCGCCGTCAGCGCCCGTGCCAGCTGCTCCTGCTCCGGCCAGGCCTGGCTGAGCTGGCCGGCCCGCACCGGGCCAGCCGAATCGCGCAGGGCGGCTAGCAGTGCGCCGCGGCACTGCCGGTCGCTGCCCTCATACCGCTGCTGCCGTGGCTGGGCGGCGGCAGCCGGGCTGCCCAGGCACCGCCAGGCGCACTGCCCGGCGACCGGGCAGGCATCACAGCCGGGCCGCGCTGCCGTGCACACCAGCGCCCCCAGCTCCATGACCGCGACCGACCACCGCGGCGCCAGCTCGGCGGCCGGGAGCAGCTGGCGGGCAAGCGCGACCTCAGCGGCCGAAGTGCTGCGCGGCGGCCACTGCCGCCCGCCGACCAGGCGGGCCAGCACTCGCCGCACGTTGGTATCCAGCACCGGGTGGGACTGCCCGTAGGCGAAGCAGGCAACGGCGGCAGCGGTATAGCCGCCCACGCCAGGCAGTGCCAGCAGCTCAGTGAGCTGGTCGGGCACGACCCCGCCGTGCCGGGACACGATCAGCCCGGCGGCCGCGTGCAGCCGCAGCGCACGGCGCGGGTAGCCGAGCCGGCCCCACTGCCTGAGCACGTCGGCGGCCGTGGCCGCGGCCAGGTCAGCCGGAGCCGGCCACCGCTGCAGGAATGCCCGGTAGGCGGGCAGCACCCTGCTGACCGAGGTCTGCTGCAGCATGATCTCGCTCACCAGCACGGCCCAGGCCGAGGCATCAGGCCGCCGCCACGGCAGGTCCCTGGCATGGCGGCCGTACCAGCCGAGGATCGGCGCCGCTAGCTCGCTGGTCATGACTAGCCGATCGTCGCACGGATCATGACCAGCGAGGCGCCGCTGGCGGGCGCCGCATGCGCCCGCCGGGTCAGTGCCTGGCCAGGCCGGGGCGCTGGCCGACGGTGACCGGCCGACCGCAGCCTGCCCGGCCGGCCGCGGGCCAGCGCAGCGCATTGCGGCCCATCGCCCGCTAGGCGTACCGCTCGACCAGTGAGGACTCGGCCAGCCTGGACAGGCCCTCGCGCACGCTGCGCGCGTGCGCGCCGTCCACCCCGCCAACTTGCTGCAGATCCTCGGCACTCGCTCCCAGCAGCTTCTGCAGCCCGCCGAAGTGCTGCACCAGCGCGTCGGCCGCCGCCTGCGGCACCCGCGGGACCTTGGCGACCAGCCGGTAGCCTCGCGGGCTCACCGGATCGTCCAGGCCATCAGCGCCGCCCAGTCCGAGAATGCCGGATACCACGGCGGCTTCGGTCAGCTCGTCGGGAGACAGCCGTTCCAGGCGGGCCAGCGCGGCCTCAGCAGCCGTGGCCAGGCCGGCCGCGTCGGCGGTCACGTAGTCGCGGACCAGCAGCGCGCGCTCGCGGCCGGTGCCCGCGGTCAGCTCGTCGAGCTGCAGCGCCAGCAGCCTGCCATCGGTGCCCAGCTCCAGCAGGTAGCCCTCGATCTCGCAGGAGATCCGCCTGATCATCTCCAGCCGCTGCGTGACGGTGCTCACATCCCGGCCGGTGGCCAGGTCCTCGATCTCCAGTGCGGACAGCGCTCCGGTCGCCTCGCTGAGCCGCCGGCGGTACCGCTCCAGCGTCGCCAGCGCCTGGTGCGCCCTCGACAGCACCGCTGCCGGGTCCTCAAGCGGGTACCGGTCGCCGTCGAGGTACAGCGCGATCACCCGCATTGACTTGCTGACAGTGATGACGGGGAAGCCGGTCTGCCTGGCGACCCGCTCAGCGGTGCGGTGCCTGGTACCAGACTCGTCGGCAGGAAGCGCCGGGTCGGGAAGGAGCTGAACGGCCGCCCGCACGATCCGCTGCCCGGCGGGGTCGACGACAATCGCGCCGTCCATCTTGGCCAGCTCGCGCAGCCTGGTCGCCGAGAAGGCGGCGTCAAGCTCGAAGCCGCCCGAGCACAGTTCCCGTACGGCCTGGCTGTACCCGAGCACGATGAGCGCTCCGGTGCTGCCGCGCAGGATCCGCTCCAGCCCGTCCCTGAGCGCCGTACCCGGCGCTAGCGAGGCGAGCGCGGCCCGCTTGCGCCTTTCCTTGCCCTGGCCCACTGCAGACATCCGACCCCCGGAGGATTGCTCCCTGCGTCACTCTAGCGACGCGCGGCAGCTCCGGGCCGTCGTTTCGCTGCTGCCTCGCGGCCGCCACGACGGGCGGGAACGGCCGGCGGTCACCGGCCGAGGGCCGCGGCGATCGCCTCGCGCACGTCTGCGACCTCGCTAACCTCGGTCAGCCCGGCACCCCCAAGAGTGCTGCTTGGAGGCACGTACCCCGCCCCTCGGGGCACGATCGCGCGGCGGAACCCCATCCGCTCAGCCTCCGCCAGCCGGCGCTGGATCCCGCTCACCCCGCGGATCTCACCGGCCAGCCCCACCTCGCCGACGGCGACGAGCTGCGGCGGCAGGCTGAGGTCGGACCGCGCGCTCGCCAGCGCCAGCGCCAGCGCCAGGTCGGCGGCCGGCTCGGTCAGCCGTACCCCGCCTACGGTGGCGGCGTACACGTCCTGCTTCCCGATGGTCACCCGGGCCCGGCGCTGCAGCACGGCGACGACCATGCCCACCCTGGCCGAATCCAGGCCGGACACCACCCGGCGGGCCAGATCGGCTGCTGAGTCGCAGATCAGCGTCTGCACTTCCACCGGCAGCGGCCGGCGGCCCTCAAGGGTGACCGTCACGCAAGTGCCGGGCACCGGCTCCGACCGCCGGGACAGGAACAGGCCGCTCGGGTCAGGCAGCCCGGTCAGGCCCAGCTCGCCCAGCTCGAAGCAGCCGATCTCGTCGGTCGGGCCGAACCGGTTCTTCAGCGCGCGCACCATCCTGAGCTGGCCGTGCCGGTCGCCGTCGAAGTGCAGCACGACGTCCACCAGGTGCTCCAGGGTGCGCGGCCCGGCGATCGACCCGTCCTTGGTCACGTGCCCGACCAGGACGGTGGTCAGGGTGCGCTGCTTGGCCAGCGCCATCAGCGCCGAGGTGATCTCGCGTACCTGGGTCACCCCGCCGGGCGCGCCGTCCGACCCGGCGGCGCTGATGGTCTGCACCGAGTCCACGATCAGCAAGTCCGGGCTGACCGCCTCGACGTGGTCGAGCAGCGCGGCGAAGTCCGTCTCGGCCGCGAGGAACAGCCCGTCACTGACCGCCCCGACCCGGTCAGCACGCAGCCGCACCTGAGCGGCCGACTCCTCGCCGGTCACGTACAGCACCCGGCCTGACTCGGCAGCCAGCGCGCCGGCTTCGAGCAGCAGCGTCGACTTGCCGACGCCCGGCTCGCCGGCCAGCAGCACCACGGCGCCGGGCACCAGCCCGCCCCCCAGTACGCGGTCCAGCTCGTCCAGGCCAGTCGGCCTGGCCCGCGCTGCGTTGGCGTCGACCTGGCTGATCGGCAGGGCGGCGGTCAGCGCACGGCTGGCGCCAGCTGACCGCCCGGCTAGCCGGCCGCCAGGCACCGCTGAACGAGGCGGCTCGGTTACCGTCCCCCACGCCTGGCACCCGCCGCACCGGCCAGCCCACTTCGTAGTCCGCCAGCCGCACTCAGCGCACTCGTAGACCGCAGCCGCGGCCGACTTTGCCATGCAGGCAAAGCTAGTGGCGGGCACCGACACCGGCGCTGATCTAGCTGGCGACACGGGCGCTGATCCGGCCGGCGGCACTGGCGCTGCGGCGCAGCGGCGCGCATAAGCTGACTGCGGGTCCGATCACGGCGGCGGGAGGTACCTTGGGCCACGCAGCCCCGGCAGGCAGCGTCCGGGTGGCGCTGTCCACCACCTCAGTGTTTCCCGAGCGGACTCCCGATGCCTTCGAGATGGCCGCCAGGCTTGGCTATGACGGGGTCGAGGTAATGGTTACCGGCGACCCGGTCAGCCAGGATGCGGATGTGCTGCGGCGGCTCTCGGACTACCACCGCATCCCCGTGCTGGCCGTGCACGCGCCCTGCCTGCTCATCACCCAGTGGGTATGGGGCCGCGATCCGTGGGAGAAGCTGGCCAGGGCCGCGCAGGCCGCCGAGCAGCTCGGCGCCGGTGTCGTCGTGGTGCACCCGCCGTTTCGCTGGCAGCGCGATTACGTGCGGGACTTCGAGGCCGGCCTGGCCAGCATCGAAGACCGGACAGACATCGCCTTCGCGGTGGAGAACCTCTACCCGCTGCGCGCCAGGGGCACCGAGGTCGCGGCCTACGCCCCGCACTGGAACCCGGTCGAGCTTGACTGCCGCCACGCCACCCTCGACCTGTCGCACACCGCCGTATCGGGCTCGGACGCGATGAAGCTGGCCGACGAGCTGGGCAGCAGGCTGACCCATGTGCACCTGGCAGACGGGACCAAGCCAGGGCTGCCCGATGAGCACCTGGTACCCGGCCGGGGCACGCAGCCGTGCGCAGCGCTGCTGCAGCGGCTCGGCGCGACGTCCTTCACCGGCACCGTGGTGCTCGAGGTCAAGACGTTCCGCGCGGCTGACCTCCAAGAGCGGGAGGCTGACCTGGCTGAGTCGCTGGAATTCGCCCGCCGGCACCTGGCCGCCGGCGCGCGGGCGGCCAGCGTCGCTGCCGCGGAGCGCAGCGCGGGCGCCGACGGCGGCGGCACGGTCACCGGGCCGCCGCGGGCTACGTCTCGAGGATGAGCGTCACCGGGCCGTCGTTGACCAGGCTCAGCTGCATGTGAGCGCCGAAGGCGCCAGTCTGCACGCTGGCGCCGAGCGCCAGCAGCGCGGCGCAGAACGTCTCGACAAGCGGCTCGGCGACTGGCCCCGGCGCCGCTGCCTGCCAGGAAGGCCGGCGCCCCTTGGCGGTGTCCGCGTACAGGGTGAACTGGCTGACCACCAGCAGCGGCGCACCCGTGTCGGCGCAGGACTTCTCATCAGGCAGAATCCGGAGATGATAGATCTTGCTTGCCAGGGCAGCGGCCTGCCGGCTCGTGTCGGAATGCGTGACCCCGAGGAGAACGACCAGGCCAGGAGCCGTCAGCCGGCCGACCGCTGTCCCGGCTACCGATACGCTCGCCTGCACGGCACGCTGAACTACAGCTCGCACGAGAAGGAATTCTGCGGTCATGACTTCTGACGGCGCACGCCGGCCCCGCCCGGCCGGGCCGGCCACCCTCATCACCGTCGCCGCGACCGGTGCCGAGCTGGACAAGGCCGAGGTCCCGGCGCTTCCGGTGACGCTCGCCGAGCTGCTCGCCACGGCCAAGGGCTGCGCGGCCGCCGGTGCCGCGGTGATCCACGTGCACATCAGGGACAACGAGGGCCGTCCCACGCTGGACGGCACGAGGCTGGCTGACACGGTGCAGGCGCTGCGCGCCGAGACCGACCTGATCGTGCAGCTGTCCACCGGCGGCGCGGTCACCGACAGCTTCGACAGCCGCCTGGCGGTGCTCGATGCCGGCCCGGACGCCTGCTCGCTGACCTGCGGCACGGTCAACTTCGGTGACGACGTGTTCCTGAACCCGTGGCCGTTCATCCGCGACCTGTACGCCAGAACGAAAGAGCTTGGCGTGGTGCCCGAGTTCGAGCTGTTCGACCTCGGGCAGGTAGCGACGCTGCACCGGCTGCTCACCGAGCTGGGTCAGCCGCATGGCGGGCACGTGCACTGTGACCTGGTGATGGGCGTGCCCGGCGGGATGCCAGGCGACGCCGCCACCCTGGTCCGCGCTGTCGAGGCGCTGCCCGAGGGCGCGACGTGGTCAGCGACCGGCATCGGGCGGACCTCGCTGCCGGTCATGCTCGCCGCGCTGTCGGCCGGCGGGCACCTGCGGGTCGGCATGGAAGATACGATCACCTTCGCCCGCGGTCGCCCGGTGACCGGCAACACCGAGCTGGTCGAGCGGGCAGCCACGCTGGCCGGCCTGGCGCAGCGGCCCGCGATGACGACATCGCAGGCCAGGGAGTTCCTGGGGGTGCGCGATCAGCACTAATCCGGTACTGGCCGAGGTCATCAGGTCGGGCTTCGCTGAGTCGCGGCACCGCGGCGCCGTCGCGGCCCTGCACGGCGACGGGACCGTGGCGCTGAGCGCCGGCGACGCCGCCGAGCCCATGTTCCCCCGGTCGTCGAACAAGCCGATGCAAGCCGCCGCGATGGTCAGGGCTGGCCTGGACCTCGAGGGCAAGCTGCTCGCGCTGGCCGCGGCGAGCCACTCCGGCGAGGACTTCCACGTGGCCGGGGTGCGCGAAATCCTGGCCAGGGTCGGCCTGACCGAGCATGACCTGCAGTGCCCGCCGGACATGCCGCTAGCCGAGGATGCTCAGCTGGCCATGATCCGGGCAGGCGCCGGGCCGGACCGAGTGCACATGAACTGCTCAGGCAAGCACGCCGCGATGCTTGCCACCTGCGTGATCGCTGGCTGGCCGACCAGTAGTTACCGGGACCCGGCCCACCCGCTGCAGCAGCAGATCCGGCGCACGGTCGAAGAGCTGGCCGGCGAGCCAGTCGCCGCCACGGGCGTGGACGGCTGCGGCGCGCCGCTGTTCGCGCTGTCTGTCATCGGGCTGGCCCGCGCGTTCCGTGCCATCGTGCTGGCCGGGCCGGCGACTCCCGAGCGGAGGGTCGCCGACGCGATGCGCGCCCACCCGGACTGGACCTCAGGCACCACCAGGCCGGAGCGCGCGCTGATGGAGGCAGTGCCGGGGCTGCTGATCAAGTCCGGCGCCGAAGGCGTTGAGGGTCTGGCACTGGCCGACGGCAAGGCGGCTGCGTTCAAGATCGATGACGGCGCGCAGCGCGCGCGGCCTGCGATCACCGTGGCGGTGCTGCGCGCGCTCGGCGTCGCCGACCTGCCGGGCGCGGACCTCGCCGCGCTCGATGCGCAGGCACGGCCGCAGATCCTGGGCGGCGGCCAGCCTGTCGGAGAAGTGCGAGTCACTCTCCCCTTCTAGCGCCAGCCGGGCCGGTAACCGCGTGATGCGGGTTCCTGGCGGGTCGGCAACCCGGCCGGTGCGGGTTCTGGACGGCACGGTTTCGTCCCTGGGGGGCCAGCGGTGCTTGCTGGCAGTTTGCATTTGCAAGCGGGGTCGACGCACACTGAAGGGGTGAGTCCGGTGAACGTCGGCACTATCGGGTCCTACATCCGCGAGCAGCGTGAGCAGGCCAAGATCTCGCTGCGCCAGCTGGCCCAGGCGGCTGGAGTATCCAATCCGTACCTCAGCCAGATCGAGCGCGGGCTGCGCCGGCCGAGTGCGGACATACTGCAGCAGATCGCCAAGGGACTGCGGATCTCGGCCGAGGCACTCTACGTGCAGGCCGGGTTCCTTGAGGACCGCGGGCCAGGGTCGCAGGTCAGGGACGCGGTGCTGACCGACACCGAGCTGACCGAGCGGCAGAAGCAGATGCTGCTTGAGATCTACGATTCGTTCCGCAAGCAGACAGTGGCCGCGGCGACAGGGCACGCCGACGACAGCGACCCGGCGCTGAGCGCCGCGCTCGGGCCGAGGGCGCTCACCGCGGAGGCCGGGCCTGGCGATCCCTGGGCCGACCCGGACGCCGGGCCATTCGCGGACTCAGATGCCGGGCCCTGGGCCGACCCGGACGCTACCAGGGCGCAGGCTGGCGAAGGCGACGGCGGCGGCGCGGACGGCAGTGAATTCCCATCCGATCAGGCCAACCGGTAGCGTGACCCCGTGGTGAGTTTCCTGAGTTTCGGAGCGCTGGCTCCGCTGCGCATTTTCTTCTGGCTCCTGCTGGTCGCGGCGTTCGTGGTCGAGGCCTGGGCATTTATCGACGCGCTGCGTCATCCAACCCCCGCCTACGTCGCCGCCAGCAAGCAGACCAAGCCGCTCTGGCTGATCATCCTCGGCGTCGCGCTGGTCATCGGCATCGGCGGAGCACTCGGCGAGCTGCAGATTTTCAGCATCCTGCCGATCATCGCCTTCGTCGCAGCCGCGATCTACCTGACCGATGTGCGGCCGAAGGTCAGTCAGTTCCGCGGCGGCTCTGGGACCCGCCAGGGGCCGTACGGCCCCTGGTAGCCAGCTAGGCCTGCGGCATCGGCGCGCCACCCGGGCGGGCGCCGCTCGGTCCTGCCTGGCCGGCGCAGCGACGTGTCAGGGCTCGGCGATCCGGAAGCTTAGTCGGCGATCCGGATGCGCAGCCGACGGAAGCCCTTGCCCTTGTTCTCCATTTTCACGATCTCGATCCGGCCGATCTGGCTAGTCGACGCCACGTGCGTGCCGCCGTCGGCCTGCTGGTCAAGACCGACGATGTCGATGATCCGGACCTCCTTGACTTCTGGCGGGACCAGGTTCGTCGCGGTGCGGATGATGTCCGGCAGCGCGAATGCCTCGTCCCTGGGCAGCACCCGTACGTCGATTCGCCGGCCTTCGCGCACCTCGGCGTTGCATGCCGCCTCGACGGCGTCGCGGAAGCCGTCGGGCACCTGTGGCAGGTCGAAGTCCATCCGGGCGGTCAGCGGCTCCATGTTGCCGCCGGTGACCAGCGCGCCGAAGTCCCTGAAGACCACGCCGCACAGCACGTGCAGGCCGGAGTGGGTGCGCATGAGCGCGGTACGCCGCCCGTCCTCGACGGCGCCGCGCACCGTCGTGCCGGCCGGCGGCAGCGGATCGCCTTCAGCCGGGATCAGGTAGAGGTCGTCGCCCTTGCGCGCGCCGGCGATGCGGGTCTGCACGCCGCCCCAGAGCAGCACGCCCTGGTCCGGCGGCTGGCCGCCGCCGCCAGGGTAGAACGCCGAGGTGTCGAGCACGATGCCGTCCGGCCCGCAGTCCAGCACGGTCGCGTCCCATTCGCGGAGGGTCTGGTCGGCCATCTCCAGCCGGTGCGTGCGCCACTGTGTCTCGCTCATCAGGGCAGCCTAGCGCTGGCGATCGCGGCCAGCGCGGCACTGCCTAGCCACCCGCCATCGCTCGCAAGCAGGGCTGTTAGCGCAGGTCCTGCCCGACTGCCGGGCACGCACCGTCAGGGGCCGGCTGCGCCAGCGGCTGCTACATGGGCACGAGCAGCACGGCCGCCGGCACGAAAGCCACGATCGCAGCGGCCGCGCAGATGAGCGTGATGGCGCCAGCGCTCAGCCCAGGCGCTGGCCGCAGCAGCCTGGTGACTCGCGCCGCGACCTCGCACTCGCCCGCGGTCGCCGCCAGCGTGCCAGACGGTGCTAGCCCGCCGCCCGCGGCGCCGACCCGCAGCAGCGCAGTCGCCAGCTCCCTGGCCGGCCGCTGCCGCAGCGCCCGGTCGTCGGCGTGCATCTCGACCAGCAGCGCCACTGCCTGGTAAGCCTCGCGCGCGATCCTGGCCCAGCGGAACGCCCGCAGCAGCGCCGTGAACGGCAGCAGCACCAGGTCGTGCCGTTCCCGCAAGTGCGCCCGCTCGTGCGCGAGCACGGCCGCCAGCTCGGCGGAGTCGAGCAAGTCGAGCGCGCCGGCGCTGATCACGATCTGCGACCTGAGCCCTGGCACGCAGTAGGCCGCCGCCGCCGGATGGTCGACGACCAGGGCACCAGGTACCTTCGGGTCACCGTGGGCGAGCAGGCACAGCAGCGCGCGCTGCCGCTTCCTGGCACGCATCACGACCGCGAGCGCCGCGATGAGCACCCAGCACAGCAGGAGCAGCAGGATCGCGCCGGCGGTCAGCGCAGCCAGCCGCCCGGCGGCGGGGAGGCTGCCGATCTGCGGGCCGGGCCCCGGCCGGACGCCAAGTAGCCGGGCGGCCTGGGTCAGCGCTCCGGCTGCCACCCCCGAGCCATGGCTGGTGACACCAATGCTGATGAGCGCGCCGACGGCGGCCAGGCCCCAGCCAAGGCCCAGGGCCTGCCAGAGCACGATGGCCGCGGCCGGAGACCGCCGGGGCCAGCGGGCAGCGGCAAGCGCCGCCGCAGCCGGGACACAGCCCGCCGCGACGGTGGCCAGGAGTACGGCTGGGCCGAGCACGAGCGGTCAGTCCCCGGTGCCCTCGCCCAGCGCCTCCAGCGCCCGGCGCAGAGCCCTGGCTTCGGCGCCAGAAACGCTGCGCGCGAACCTGGCGAGTGCCGCCTGGCGGTCACCCGTCTGGTCGAGCGCGTTGAGCATGAGCTCAGTCACGTATGCTTCCCGGCTTTCGGCGGCGCGATAGCGCCAGGCACGGCCCTCCCGGCCGCGCCTGGCGAAGCCCTTCTTCGCCAGCCGGTCGAGCACGGTCATGACCGTGGTGTGGGCCAGGTCGCGCTCGGTCAGCAGACCGCTGACCTGCCGTACTGTGAGGGGCTCCGAGGCTTCCCAGAGCACGTCCATGATGGCACGCTCAAGCTCGCCGAGACGGTTCACATGGTCAACTTTACCTGGGGCCAGCCCGGCCGCCAGGCTCGCCGCTGGGCCGGCCGCGCTTGGCGCGCTGACTGGGCGCGCTGGCCGGCCGTCGGCTCAGGCTGGCGAGCCCGGCCGGGTGCCGACGGCTGCCTCGCCGGCCACCGCGACGACCTCGGCGCTGAATCCGATCCGCCCGGCTTGCGCCACCGGACCCTCGACCTGCGGCCGGTCAGAGCGGATGATGGACGGCATGGCCGAACCTGATCCGCAGGGGCTCAGCCTGGAGCAGATCCGGGCCGCGGTTGACCGTGCCGTGGCCGGCTTCACCGAGGGCTTCGGCCAGTTGCTGGACGCCGTCACCCGGCTGGCCCAGGATCCGCGTGTGCGCGGCGCGCTGGCGGCCGAGCGGCCGGTTAGCCGTCCCTGCCACTGCCTGTGCCGGGCGGTGCACGCCGCTGACCCTGGCAGCTGCGACGGCGAGGCCGCCAGCACGGTCACGGTCGGCGGACTCGAAGTGCCGATGTGCGCCCCTTGCCAGGCCGCCCGCGCCGCCGAGCGGCTGGCCGGTCAGGGCTAGCCAGCCCCGGCCAGCCTGGGCGACACCTCGGGCACGCGCTGCTGGTCTGACCGCAACTGAGTTCCAGCGCTGATTTTCGGCGCGCCGCGCTACCGTCCGTCGGACGGTAGCGCGTCAGGTTAGCCGGGCCCGACCGGGCGGCTCAGCGATACCTCGGGACCTTTGGTGCTGGTCTCGCCGCTGGGTTCCCGCGCTGTTGTTCGGCGCGGGGGCGCCGCGCTCTGTGCCGGGCGCGCGGCGCGAGCGGCTGAGCCGCGCTAACGTGCCCACATGGTCAGCGTGCCCAGGGTTCCCCGGATCAGGGTGAGCGTGGACCTGGTAGTGCTGACCGTGCGCGAGGGCCAGCTGGCAGCGCTGGTGTGGTGCCGTGACGCCGAGCCGTTCGCCGGGCGGCAGTCACTGGCCGGCGGCTTCATCCGGATGGACGAGGACCTGCCAGCTGCCGCGGGCAGGGTGCTGGCCGAGCGGGCCGGCCTGCCCGACGCGCCAGTGCACCTGGAGCAGCTGCAGACCTATGGCTACCCGGACCGCGATCCCCGGCAGCGGGCTGTCTCGGTCGCCTACCTCGCGCTGGCGCCTCGCCTGCCGGCCCCCGTCCAGCCGCGGATGAGCTGGCAGCCGGTGGCCGAGCTGACCCGGATGGCCTTCGACCACACCCGTATCCTGCAGGACGGCATCGAGCGGGCCAGGGCCAAGCTGGAGTACACGCCGCTCGGCGCGGCGTTCTGCGGAGATGAGTTCACCGTGGCCGAACTGCGCCGCGTCTACGAGATCGTCTGGGGCACCAGGCTCGACCCGCGCAACTTCCACCGCAAGGTGACCGGCGCGGAGCGGTTCCTGGTGGACACCGGCCGGGCCACCCGCTCGGGCGGCGGGCGGCCAGCTCAGCTTTACCGACGCGGGCCGGCTGACCTGCTGCACCCGCCGATGCTGCGGCCAGGGTCGCGGTCTGCCCATCCTCCCGGCGGAGCCGTTCAGGTGCGAGACTGGACATAACTGCTCCCGCTCCAGGAGGACAATGGTGTCCGCGACATCCGTCCGGTTCCGGCCGGTGCTCGACCGGTTCGCCGGCTATCAGCCAGGCAAGCCCCCGGCGGCGCCCGGTGGCAGGTCTTACAAGCTGTCATCCAACGAATCGCCGCACGGACCGCTGCCATCAGTGCTCAAGGTCATCGCCGAGGCCGCGGCTGGCATTAACCGGTACCCAGACAACGGCGCGGCCGAGCTGACTGAGGCGATCGCCGCTCGGTACCTCGTGCCTGCCGCGCACGTTGCGGTCGGCTGCGGCTCGGTGGGGGTGACCCAGCAGCTGCTTGAGGCAGTCACCGATCCCGGCGCGCAGGTGCTGTACGGCTGGCGCTCGTTCGAGGCCTACCCGTACTTGAGCGACCTGGCGGGAGCCGAGTCGGTCCGGGTGCCGCTGCGCGGCCAGACGCTGGACCTGACGGCGATGGCCGCGGCGGTTACGCCACGGACCCGGCTGATCTTCGTCTGCACGCCGAACAATCCGACCGGCACGGTCGTGCGCGGCGACGAGCTGGACTGGTTCCTCGGCCAGGTACCGGCTGACTGCCTGGTCGTGCTCGACGAGGCGTACTGCGAGTACGTGCGCGATCCGGCCGCGCCCGACGGACTGCAGGTCTACCGGGACCGGCCCAACGTCGCGCTGCTGCGCACCTTCTCGAAGGCCTACGGGCTGGCCGGGCTCCGGGTGGGCTTCCTGATCGGGCACGAGCCCGTGGCTGCCGCGGCACGCAAGACGATGCTGACCTTCTCGGTGAACGCGCTCGCCCAGGCGGCCGCCGTGGCATCGCTGGCCGCCGAGGCGGAACTGCTCGACCGGGTCGAGGGGGTGGTCAGGGAGCGCAGCCGGGTGCGCGATGAGCTGCTGCGCCAGGGCTGGACGGTGCCGCCAGCCGACGCGAACTTCGTCTGGCTGCCGCTCGGCGAGCAGTCAGCAGACTTCGCCGCAGCCTGCGATCAGGCCGGAGTCAGCGTGCGACCGTTCGCCCCCGACGGCGTCCGGGTCACCATCGCCGACGAGGCGGCGAACGACGCCTTCCTGGCCGTTGCCGCCGCCCATCAGCACCGGTCCTGATCGCGGCGCAACGGCTGCTGCCGTGCTGGTCGCAGGAGCCTCAGCGGCTCGCGGCTTCGGCATCGGCATGCGGGCTGCTTACCGGCGCAGATCGTCGCTTACCCTGACAGCGGGCAGCGCTCACCTGGAGGTCATGGCGGCGTGAAGGTTCACGTGATCCACGAGAATCCGGACTGGTACGCGCCGCTGGCGGCGGCGTTCGACGCGGCCGGCGTGCCGCACGAGCAATGGCTGCTCGGCGCGGGAGTGCTTGACCTGGCAAAGCCGCCGCCGGCCGGCGTGTACTGGTCGAGGGTCAGCGCCTCCGCGCACACCAGGGGACACCCGCTGGCCAAGGAACAGGGCAGGGGCGTGCTGGCCTGGCTTGAGGCGCACGGCCGCCGGGTCGTGAATGGCCGGCGGGTGCTCGAGCTCGAGGTGAGCAAAGTCGACCAGCTCACTGCGCTGCAAGCGGCCGGGTTCGACGTGCCGCGGACGATCGCGATCACCGGTACGGCCGACCTCGCCGCCGCGTCGCGCGCACTGCCCGTGCCGTTCATCAGCAAGCACAACCAGGGCGGCAAGGGCCTCGGCGTGCGGCTGTTCGGCAGCCACGACGAGTTCGCGGAGTACGTGGCGTCAGCCGAGTTCGAGGCTCCTGTCGACGGAATCACGCTGCTGCAGGAGTACCTGCGCGCGGCCGAGCCGAGGATCACCAGGGCCGAGATAGTCGGCGGGGAGTTCATCTACGCGATCACCGCCGACACGGCGCTTGGCGGCTTCCAGCTCTGCCCGGCTGACGCCTGTGCCGTTGAGGCGGCCAGCGGCGAGGCCGGTGCGGAACCGGCGCTGCAGCAAGCTCCCAGCCTGTTCGCGCTGCGGGCTGGCTTCGACCACCCGGTGATCGGACGGTACCTCGACTTCGCCCGCGGGCACGGAATCGAGATCGCCGGCTTTGAGTTCATCGAGACCGAGGACGGGCGGCTCGTCACCTATGACATCAACACGACGACGAACTACAACGCCGGGATCGAGGCGGTAGCGCCGCGGCCGGCGCTGAGCGCGGTCGCCGGCTTCCTGGGCCGGCAGCTCGCCCGCGAGCGTGCCACGGCAGCATGACACCTGGCCTTCGTGGCCGGCCTGGCGCTGGCCGGTTCCGCTGGCACGGCGAGCCTGTGCACGGGCACGGGCCGACGGCGAGACGACGATGAGGAGCTGCGATGCGGTTCGGGTACTGGATGCCGATCTTCGGCGGCTGGCTGCGCAACGTCAGGGACGAGCAGATGTCGATCGCCTGGCCGTATATCCGCGACCTGGCCAAGGCGAGCGAGCAGGACGGCTTCGAGCTCTCGCTGATCGCCGAGCTCAACCTCAACGACATCAAGGGTCATCGCGCCCCGTCGCTTGACTGCTGGACGCTCGCGCCCGCCGTCGCTGCGGTCACCAGCCGCCTTGAGCTGATGCTGGCGGTGCGGCCCAACTACCACTCGCCGTCCCTGACCGCCAAGGCGCTGTCCACGCTCGACACGATCGCGCCTGGCAGGATCTCGCTGAACGTCGTCTCTTCCTGGTGGAAGGACGAGGCGGCCCAGTACGGGGCGCCGTTCGACGTGCACGACGCCCGGTATGCCAGGACGCAGGAGTGGCTTGAGGTGGTCGGCAGGCTGCTGCGCGACGAAACCGTGAGCCATCACGGCCCGCTCTACCAGCTGGACTCGGCGGTGCTTGAGCCTAAGCCTGCTGTCGTGCCGCCCGTGTACATGGGCGGTGAGTCGCCGAAGGCCAAGGAAGTCATCGCCAGCCAGGCCGACGCCTACGTGATGCATGGCGACGCGCCGGATGTCATCGCCGCCAAGGTCGCCGACCTGAGCCAGCGGCGCGAGCAGGCCGGCGGCAAGCCGCTGGTCTTCGGCGTATCCGGCTACGTCATCTGCCGTGATACCGAGGCGGAGGCCAGGGCCGAGCTGGACCGGATCCTCGATGTCCGCTCCTCGCCCGAGGCCTACGCGTCCTACCAGGACTTCGTGGAGGGATCACAGCTGGAGTCGCGGGTTTCGCTTGAGGAGTACAGCGTGTCCAACCGGGGTCTGCGCAGCGGGCTGATCGGCACGCCTGAGCAGATCATCGACCGTATCCGCGCTTACGAGCAGGCCGGCGTCGGCCTGATGCTGCTGCAGTTCTCCCCGCAGCGCGAGGAGATGGCCCGGTTCGGCCGCTCGGTGATCACCCCGTACCAGGCGGGCTGACCGGCTGGTCCCGATCCTCAGCCGTACCCTGCGCAGCGCTTGCGCTGGTAACCCGGCCGGGGCTCACGACCCTGGTCGCGTTCCCGGCCCGCAGTGCGCTGACCGGGCCGCCAGCCGGAGCAGCCGGCGTCAGCGGAGCCGTTCCGCCAGCTAGCGGTGCCACCCCCGGCACGCGCTGGGCGGTGCCGGGAAGGCGCGGGGGGATCCGGCTCGCAGGCGCGGCCGGCAGGCCGCTGCTGGCCGGCCGGGGGGCGTGGCTGGCGTCGCTCGGCCGGCGGACCGTGACCTGGCTCGCGGGGCCGGCTGGCGGTCGCCCGTCCTGCCCCGGCCCGGTCACCCGCTGGACGCCCGCCGCCGCCTGCCTCCTGGCCGCGCCGCGATCGAGCTGCTCGGTCACCAGCCGGTAGACCTGCCGCGGGCGGCCGGGCTGCGGTGTCCGGCTCGGCGGCAGCGGCCAGGCGAGGCCGTCTTCTACCAGAGCGTGCAGCAGCCGGCGGGCCGTCCGCGGGGTGACCCCGAGCAGATTTCCCGCCGTTTCGGCGTCGACGGCGAGCCCGGACTCTGAGGCAGGCAGCTTGTCGGCGAGCCTGGCCAGCGTCGTGAGCCCGCGTGGCGATCGGCGCGCTGCTGCGCCTCCCGGTTGGACTGGCACTGTCAGCTGCGGGGCAATCTCGCCCAGGCCGGTGCCCGCCTGGCTGCGGCCGAGGACCGAGCGCGCTCTGGCCTCGGCGTCGTGCGCGGTCCGGCCGGTCCCGATCCCGACCTCGATCATGATCCCGAGCTCGCTGCGTACCCGCTCGGCGAACGGCGGGACCCGCAGGCCGGAGGTGGCCGTGGCGAGCGAGCCCCTGGTGGCGGTCACCAGGAAGCCATGGTCGCTGGCCGGGCTGACTGAGGCGTGCATCCGCTGCGCCTCCTGCAGGAGCAGCCGGTGCACGCTGAGCTGCATCTCCAGCCGGGCCTGCCGGGGGGTGGCGCGGCGCGCTGAGTCCCGCAGCGCGGGCACCTCGACCAGGATGACGGCCAGCTGCGCTTCCTCCAGCCTGCGGTTGCCGGCCAGCAGGGTCGCGGTGCGCAGGGCCGAGCGGATGGCGCTCGCCGTCGGCCGCAGTATCAGCGCGGGCGCCCCGACCGCGGTCAGCCTGGCGGCCACCGCCGGGACGCTGGTAAACGCCATCGTCGACTGGCCCTTGCGCCACAGCTTCTCGTGGAATGCGGCGAGAGCTGCCGGGCCGGCCGGCTCCTCGCGCACGTGCACGTCGGCCGAGGCGATGCCGAGCTCGGCGAACGCATCGTCGACGTCGGCCCGGCTGATCGTGTCGATGCTCGTCCTGGCCAGGTCGCTGCCGTGGTCCCGGCTAGCCCGCAGCAGCGCGCCGTAGAGCGGGCTGCCGGCGAGCTGGATGCAGGCCGAGGGGACGTTGAGGACGCCGGCCCGGCGCGCGTACTCCTGCGGCAGGCGGCTGGCGAACAGGCACGAGTCGATCGACGCGCCCAGGGACGCCACCTTGTCGGCAGCCTCCTGCTCCTCGCGGTAGGACGCCGCGAGCAGCCGCCGGGATGGCCCGGCCACCGCCGAGCTGCCAGCCGCAGCCTGGTAGCCGGCCGGAACGCCGGACAGCATGATCAGCTCTACCAGGTCGTGCGGCGCGATGACGCCGACCGTCAGCTCGGCGTGGGATGCACGGGCCGGGCTCATGGCCGGCCGGCCAGGCCCGATCGCGCGGCTAGCTGGCCTGCCGCTGTGCGGAAGCCGGGAATCCGCGCCATTTCACGTCCCATCCAGCGCACCGCCCGCGTGTGAGGATTTTGCGTCACTACATGTCGTAGCTCACGAAGAAGATGTATGGAAGAGGCAATTATCCTGCGATCGCTGCCGTGCTCGCGTGCGGCCATGCAGACCGAGGCTTAAATGACACAGAAATGGCCAGCAACGCTTGCCGTCTGCCTCCTCGTTGTGCCACCCAATGCCAGGCCAGGCGGCAGGTACGGCGGCCGGCAGCCGGTGGTGGCGGCAGTGGCCTGCGGGCCGGCAGCCTGCCGTTCCAGGGCAGCCCCCGGCGGTCGACTGCCGGCTATCTGCCATGGCAGACGGTCGCAAGGGCTGGTCGATTGCCAGCCGTCAAGGCGGTGCAGCATGCACGGCTGTCCTGGCAAGGGCCGGCTTGCCCCATGGATGGTCCGCCGCCGCTATTCACCGGCATCTGCTCGCCGCGCATGCCAGCGATGGCAGCCATGTGCTGACCGCGCCGGACAAAGGGCCGGGCGGATAAAAGGATTGAAGCGATGCCGGACGGGCCGCAAAAGGACAGGTCACAGCGATTGGGCTGCTGGCCTGGGACGGATATTCAGCGCAGGGCGGCATTGCGCCTTGGCCGCGCCCTGCCTATGACCTGTCCTCGGTAATGTCGGCGCCCAGAGTGGTGAGCCTGGTGGCGATCGATGCGTGCCCGCGGTCGATCAGGTAGCCGGGCGACACGACAGTCTCGCCCTCGGCGGCCAGCCCGGCCAGGATCAGCGCGATCCCGGTGCGCAAGTCGTGGGCGATCACGTCGGCGCCTTTCAGCGCTACGGGCCCGTGCACCAGGACGGCATTCCCGGCGACCTCTACCTTCGCGCCCATCTTGTTCAGCTCGCCGGCCAGCATGTACCTGCCGTCGAAGATCGTCTCCCGGATGTAGCTGGTGCCGTCGGCGAGGCAGCTCAGCGCCATGATCGGCGACTGCAAGTCGGTCGCGAAACCGGGGAACGGGCAGGTGATCACGTTGATCGGGCGCAGCTGACGCTCGCGGCGCACCTGCAGCACCGCGCCGTGCGTCGAGAACTCGACGCCCATCTGCTCCAGCTTCCACCGGACGACGCCGAAGTGATCGAGGGACGCGCCGACCAGGCTGAGCTCGCCACCGCTGATGGCCGCTGCCATGGCGAACACGCCGGCGTCCACCCGGTCGGGCATGACCGAGTGCTCGACCGCGGTCAGCCGCTCGACGCCCTCCACCGTGACGCAGCCGGTGCCGCCGCCGCTGATCCTGGCACCCATCTTGCTGAGGAACGCGATAACGTCCTGAACCTCGGGTTCCAGCGCGGTGTTGTCGATGACAGTGACGCCAGGGGCCATCGACGCGGCCATGATCAGGTTCTCGGTGCCGGTGTGCGAGGGCGTGTCCAGGTACAGGTGCGCGCCCTGCAGGCCGTCAGCCTTCAGGTGAATCTCGCTCTCGCCCTCGTCCACGACGGCGCCGAGACGGGCGAAGCCCCGGTAGTGGAAGTCGAGGTTGCGGCTGCCGAGGTTGCAGCCGCCGACGCCCTCGAGGACGGCCTCGCCGAGCCGGTGCAGCAGCGCAGGCACGAACAGCACGGAGGCCCGGAACCTGCGGGTAATCTCGGCCGGCAGCACGGGGCTGGTGAGGTTCGAGGCATCTACCACCAGCGTCCGCTCCGGCTCGTGGAACTTCACGATGGCGCCCACGGCCTGGGCGAGCTCCACGGCGCGGCGGACGTCCTCGATGACCGGCACGTTGCGCAGCACCGTGCGGCCCTTATCGGCGAGCAGCGAGGCAGCGATCATCTTGAGGGCGGCATTCTTGGCGCCCTGCACGAAGACCGTTCCCTGCAACGGATTACCGCCGCGGACGCGATAGCGGGTGGAGCTGCCGCTGGTCATGTAAGGAGGACTCCCGTCACGTTGCTGGGGGCAGGGACGCGCGGGCTGACCGCCCGGCCGAATGGCCTGCTGCAATCCATCCGGAAGGCCGCCCCGCTCCAGGCGGCCCGTCTCGCGCGCAGCCAAGTATTCCACCGCTCCCGACCCTCCCATGCCACGACGCAGCAGTTACGTAGCGTATCTGACCCGCTTCACATCGTGACAATCCTGGTTCGGGCAGTTAGTTTGCCGAGGATCGGGGCGCTCTCACCTCGCCGAAGCAGACGCCGCTCAGGCGCTCCCTGGCACCGGCTGCGAGTCCCAGCGCAAGCCCGTCAGCTGCTCGTATGCGGCGACATAGCGCTGCCGGGTCCGCTGGACCACCTCAGCCGGCAGTGGCGGGGGCGGCTGGCCGCCCGACCGGTTCCAGCCGGCCTCGGGCGAGGTGAGCCAGTCGCGCACATACTGCTTGTCCATCGACGGCTGGCTGACTCCCGGCCGCCAGCTCTCGGCCGGCCAGAACCGGGACGAGTCGGGGGTCAGCACCTCGTCGGCGAGCCGCAGCGCGCCCTCGTCGTCAAAACCAAGCTCGATCTTGGTGTCGGCGAGGATGATCCCCCGGCCAGCAGCGATCTGCGCGCCCCGCCGGTACACGGCAAGCGTGATCCGCTCAAGCTCAGCCGCCGTCGCTGCGCCTACCATGCCGGTCAGCGTGGCAGCCGTGATGTTCTCATCGTGCTCGCCGCGCTGCGCCTTCGTCGCCGGGGTGAACACTGGCTCTGGCAACCGCGACCCGTCGGTGAGGCCGGGCGGCAGCTGGATGCCGCAGACCGAGCCGTGCTCGCGGTACTCGGCGAGGGCTGATCCGGTCAGGTAGCCGCGCGCGACGCACTCGACCGGCAGCATCCGCAGCTGCATGCAGGCCATTGCCCGCCCGGCGAACTCGGCCGGCACCGGCGCGCCGGTCAGCTGGCTCGGCGCAAGGTCGGAAAGCCGGCCGAACCACCACAGCGACAGGGCGGTGAGGATCTTGCCCTTGTCGGGGATCGGGGTCGGCAGCACGTAGTCGAAGGCCGAGATCCGGTCGCTGGCCACCAGCAGCAGGCCCCCGTCCGGCAGCTCGTACAGGTCGCGGACCTTGCCCGAGTACAGGTGCCTCATGACGCCGTTCCGCCAGCCTGCGTGTCAGCCGGCTGGCCGCTGCCGGGCGCTGCGGCGCCAGGCTGAGGGCCGCTGGCCCTCGCGCTGTTGCCGCTCGCGGCCTTGCTGCTCCCGTTCGGCGCTGGCCAGCTCCGGTCAGGTGCCAGGTCGCCGAGCTGCTCCAGCCGGTCGAACACGGGCCCGAGGCGCTCGACGAAGCGCTCCGGCCGGCAGGCCTCGTCCAGGCGGCCCTCGTCCAGCGGCTGGGCCTGGCTGGCCGCGTGCCGACGTAGGGTCTCGCGCAGCGGCGTCCCGGTCTGCCAGGTGTCCATCGCGGCCCGCTGCACAAGCGCGTACGCGTCTTCCCTGGACATGCCGCCGGCGACCAGCTCGAGCAGCACAGCGGAGCTGTAGATCAGGCCGTGCGTGGCGTCGAGGTTGGCCCGCATCCGCTCGGCGTCCACGACCAGGCCGCGGATCACCCAGGCCATCTCGTCCAGCAGGTAGTCGGTCGCGATGGCCGCGTCAGGCAGCGCTACCCGCTCGGTGCTTGAGTGCGAGATATCCCGCTCGTGCCACAGCGGTATGCCCTCCAGCACGGGCACCACCTGCGCGCGCACCACCCTGGCCAGTCCGCTGATCCGCTCCGAGCGCACCGGGTTGCGCTTGTGCGGCATGGCCGATGAGCCCTTCTGGCCGGTGCCGAAGGGCTCAGCCAGCTCGCTGACCTCCGTGCGCTGTCCGTGCCTGATCTCCAGCGCGATGGCATCGCAGACGGTGGCGATCAAGGCGAGCACGCTGACCCACTCGCTG
Source organism: Streptosporangiaceae bacterium (assembly GCA_036495525.1). Taxonomy (GTDB): domain Bacteria; phylum Actinomycetota; class Actinomycetes; order Streptosporangiales; family Streptosporangiaceae; genus DASXMR01. The sequence goes on from DASXMR010000141.1 coordinate 50,417, forward strand.
ATCCCGTCGCGGAGCACCACCTGCGTCGCCACGTCGGCCGGGCGCAGCCCAAGCTCGGCCAGCACCTGCGCCTCGATCGCCGGGTCGATGTTGGAGTAGGTGCCCACCGGCCCTGATAGCTTGCCGACCGCCACCGCCTCCCTGGCCCTGCTGAGGCGACCGGCGCACCGGTGGACGGCGAAGGCGAAGTCCGCGACGCGGTGTCCCCACACGTCAGGCTCGGCGTGGATGCCGTGGGTACGGCCGGGCCGCAGGGTGTGCCGGTGCGTCAGGGCGTGCTCGCGCAGCACCCGGCCGAGTTCGGCCAGCCGCCCGGCGAGCAGGTCGGTTGCCTCGGTGAGCTGCAGCGCGAGCGCGGTGTCCAGCAGGTCCGAGGATGTCAGCCCGAAGTGCACGTAGGCGGCCGCCTCGCGCGGCTTGGTGTTGTCAGCCCACGCCGTCAGGAAGGCGATCACGTCATGCCCGGTGACCTCCTCGATCGCGGCGACCGCGGCCGGCGTTGGCGGCGGTGCGGCGCGAACCGGCGCGACAGCCTCTGCCGGCACCGTGCCGGCCCTGGCGTGCGCTTCAAGCACGAGCATCTCTACCCGACACCACAGCTCGTACTTGTGCTCGTCGCTCCAGACCCGTCCCATGTCAGGCAGCGTGTACCGGTCAATCACGCTCCTATCCTGCCGCACCGATCGGCCGGGCTGGCTGGCGCGCTGCGGCCGGCCGCCAGCGTCCGCCCTGACGCCAGCCGCGCCGCCCTGGATCATGAGGCAGCAGGCAACTTCCAGCGCCAGCCCTCGTCGGCCATGCGCTCCGCCGCCAGCATCATGGCCAGGACTGCCACCAGGATCGCGACCTGCGCGGTCAGTGAGATGAGTGAGCCCGCCGGAATGGTCGCCAGCGCCAGCACGGCACCGGCGGCGCGGTAGTTGGCCGGTCCGGTCCGCAGCCGCAGCCTGATGACCGCCTCGCCGACCAGGAACAGCGCGGTCCCCGCTGCGAGCACCACGGCCTGCCCATTTAGCGGGCCGGCGGCCGGGCCGAGCGCACGCTCGACCGCCTGCTGCAGGCCGACGGCCACGCCGACGACCCCGAGCAGCAGCGGGATGTTCCCGTAGAAGAACGCGGAGAGTGCCAGCGCTGTGCGTCGCTGGCTACTCTCGGCGGCCAGCACTCGCTCCGCGGCCTCTTCGTCGGTGCCGCCGAACACGACCCACCACAACGCGGCGGCCAGCGCGAGGCCTAGTACGGCGGCGGCGACCAGGTGGCTGTCCGCCTGGCCGGTCCGCTCGCCGGCGGCCTGGGCTGCGCCGATCCCGATCGCGGCGACCGACTCGCCGAGCGCGACGATGATCAGCGCCGTGTGCCGTTCGACCAGGTGCGCCGCGCGGAGCCCGAACAGCGGGGCCGGATGGACGATCAGCGGCGAGCCGAGCTGGACCACCAGCGCCGTCGCCCACAGGGCATAGCCAGCCGGGCCCGGCTCGCCCTGCGCCCTGGCGACCAGGCCGGCGGCGATCACGAGCAGCGCCGAGGCGATGTTGAACGGCATGATCAGGACGATGCTGCGATTGGACTTGAAGTAGAGCAGCGAGTGCACGAGCACGACGGCGAGGTAGCCGATGCCCAGGGTCACGCCATCAGTGCTGAAGCCGCGGGGGATCGCCAGCCCGACCGTCAGGAACCCGCCCATGGCCAGCAGCAGCAGGAGCCGCTCGACGGTGCCGGCCGGGGGGCGGGTGTTGGTCAGCCACGCGTAGCCCTCGTACATCCACCACAGCAGGCCGAAGACCAGCAGCACCTGGACGATGCCTGCCGCCGTCAGCCGGTCAGCGAGCAGGGCGGTGAGCTGCGTCAGGGTGAACGCGAAGACCAGGTCGAAGAACAGCTCCAGGCTGGTCACCCTGGACGGCAGTTCATCATCGCGGCCATGCTGCTGATCACCTGGCGCTGAGTCCTGCTGACCGGGTGAGACGGGCTGCGGCGGGTCGCCTGCGGCCGGATCCCGGTGCTCAGCCTGGTCCGGGTCCTGCTCGCCCGGCGGGCCGGTCATCTGCCCCCGGCCGGCCGCGGGCTGGCGATGTCCGTGCGGTACCAGCTGCCCCGCATCCTGATCGTGGCGGCGGCACGGTAAGCAGCGGCCCGTGCGGCCGCGAGGTCAGCTCCTGCCCCGACCGCGTTGAGTACCCGCCCGCCAGCCGAGACCAGGGTGCCGCCCGCGCCAGCGGCGGTTCCGGCGTGCAGCAGGTAAGCGTCAGCCGGGTCCGACACCTCGGCCAGCCCGCTGATCACGTCCCCGGTGGCCGGCGTCGCTGGATAGCCCTCCGCGGCGATGACCACGACCACGGCCGCGCCGGCCAGCCAGTCGAGCGGCCCGGCCTCGGCCAGCCCCCCGGCCGCCGCGGCCGCGAGCAGCCCGGCCAGCGGAGTGCCGAGCCGGTCGAGCACAACCTGCGTCTCCGGGTCGCCGAACCTCGCGTTGAACTCCACCACCCGCAGGCCGGCGCTAGTAAGGCTCAGCCCCGCGTACAGCAGCCCGCGGTAGGGGGTGCCGCGCCGCCGCAGCTCGGCCAGCGTCGGCTCCACGACGGTCTTGATCACTTCGGCGGCCAGGCCGGCCGGCGCCCACGGCAGCGGCGCGTAAGCGCCCATGCCGCCGGTATTCGGGCCGGCGTCGCCGTCGTGCGCGCGCTTGTAGTCCGTGGCAGGCATCATCGGGATCGCGGTCGTCCCGTCCGCCAGCGCGAACACCGAGATCTCTGGCCCGTCGAGGAACTCCTCGATCACCACCCGGCCGCAGCGGGCGGCGTGCGCCACGGCCTCGCGCCGGTCGGTGGTGACCACCACGCCCTTGCCAGCGGCCAGCCCGTCCGCCTTCACCACATACGGCGGCCCGAACGCATCAAGCGCGTCGCTCACGTCCGCTTCGCCCGCGCAGGTCCTGGCGGCTGCGGTCGGCACCCCGGCGGCGGCCATCACCTGCTTGGCGAAGGACTTAGAGCCCTCAAGCATGGCTGCTGCCCGGCTGGGCCCGAAGCAGCTGATCCCGGCTTCGGCTAGGGCGTCAGCGACGCCCGCCACCAGCGGCGCCTCCGGTCCGACGACGACCAGGTCGGCGGCCGTGCGCTGGGCGAGCGCGGTGACCTTGGCCGGGTCGGCTGGCCGGACGGCGTGCAACTCGGCCAGCTCGCCGATGCCAGGATTTCCCGGTGCCGCGTGCAGGTCGGTGACGGTGTCGTCCCTGGCCAGCGCCCTGGCGAGGGCGTGCTCCCGGCCACCAGAGCCCAGGACGAGGACGCGCACGCGGCGAGCCTAACAGCAACCGCCTGGCCCCGGTCAGCGCAGCGGACGCAGCTCGAGCGTCTGGTCCCGCCGCGGCCCGACGCCCGCCGCCCAGACTGGCGCGCCGATCATGTCCTGCAGCGCCATCAGGTACGCTCGCGCGGCGGCCGGCAGGTCGGCAGGGCTCCGCGCCGTGCCGATGTCCTCCTGCCAGCCATCGAGATATTCGTAGACCGGCCTTGCGTGGTGGAACTCGGTCTGGGTCATCGGCATCTCGTCCAGCCGCGTCCCGTCAACGTCGTACGCCACGCACACCGGGATCTTCTGGAGTCCGGACAGCACGTCGAGCTTGGTGACGAAGTACTCGGTGATCCCGTTGACCCGGCTGGCGTACCTGGCGATGACCGCGTCGAACCAGCCGGTCCGGCGGGGCCGCCCGGTAGTGGTGCCGTACTCCGCGCCGGCCTCGCGCAGCCAGTCGCCCTGCTCGTCGGTCAGCTCGGTCGGGAACGGCCCGGACCCGACCCTGGTCGTGTAGGCCTTCAGCACGCCGATGACGCGGCTGATCCTGGTGGGGCCGAGGCCTGACCCCGCGCTGGCGCCGCCCGCTGTCGGCGACGACGACGTGACGAACGGGTACGTGCCGTGGTCGACGTCGAGCAGCGTGGCCTGCGCGCCTTCGAGCAGCACCGTCTTATCCTGGTCGAGCGCCTGGTTCAGCAGCAGGCTGGTGTCCGCCAGGTAGCCGCGCAGCCGCTCGCCGTAGCCCAGGTACTCCTCGGCGGCCGCGGCCACCTCGATGCCGCGCCGGTTGTACACCTTGGTCAGTACCTGGTTCTTCTCGCGCAGCGCCAGCTCGAGCTTCTGGGCCAGGATGCCGGGGTCGAGCAGGTCCTGCATGCGGATGCCGACCCGGCCGACCTTGTCGGCATAGGCGGGCCCGATGCCACGGCCGGTGGTGCCGATCCTGGCACTGCCGAGGTACCGGTCAGTCACCTTGTCGAGGGCAACGTGGTGGGGCATGATCAGGTGCGCGCTGGCTGAGATGAGCAGGCGGTCGCAGGAGATGCCGCGCTGCCTCAGCCCGTCGATCTCGCTGATCAGTACCTTCGGGTCGATCACGACGCCGTTGCCGATCACCGGGATCACCCGCGGCGAGAGCACCCCCGTTGGCAGCAGGTGCAGGGCGTACTGCTCCTCGCCGATGACGACGGTGTGCCCGGCATTGTTGCCGCCCTGGTACCTGACGACGTAGTCGACGCTCTCGCCGAGCAGGTCGGTGGCCTTGCCCTTGCCCTCGTCCCCCCACTGCGCGCCGACGATCACGATGGCCGGCACGTGATCAGCCTTCCAGCTCGGCCACCGCCGCCGGGCTGCTGTCGGCCAGGAAGTCGCGGCATCGTCCCGCTTCCTCCTGCTCGCCGATCGCGGCAGCGGCAGCGCCGAGCAGGTGCAGCGAGCGCAGGAAGCCCTGGTTGGGCGCATGCTCCCACGGCACCGGCCCGTGGCCGCGCCAGCCCGCGCGGCGCAGCTGATCAAGTCCCCGGTGGTAGCCGGTCCTGGCGTAGGCATAGGCGGTGACCGGGTCACCCGCTGCCATGGCGCGCTCGGCGAGCGCTGCCCACGCGGCGGAGTAGTACGGGAATCGCGCGGCGACCTCGGCCGGGTCTGCCGATCGCAGCGCGGAACTCGCCTGCTGATCTTCAGGCAGGTAGGTGGCCGGCGTCTCGCCCAGCAGGTTCTCGCGTCTCATCGTCATCCCAGTCTCCGCTGGCCGGGTCAGGTCAGCCGGTGCCCGGCCGACATCAGGTCCTCGCAGGCGCGCACGACCCGCTCGGTCATGGACTCCTCTGCGGCCTTGCCCCACGACCGCGGGTCGTAGGCCTTCTTGCTGCCGACATCACCGTCGACCTTGAGCACGCCGTCATAGTTGGTGAACATGTGGCCGGCCACCGGCCGGGTGAACGCGTACTGCGTGTCGGTGTCGACGTTCATCTTGACCACGCCGTAGGAAATGGCCTCGCGGATCTCCTCGAGCGCGGAGCCTGATCCGCCGTGGAAGACGAGGTCGAACGGCTCCTGCTTGCCGTACTTCGCGCCGACCGCCTGCTGGATCTCCTGGAGCACGGCAGGCCGCAGCCGCACGTGCCCCGGCTTGTACACGCCATGCACGTTGCCGAACGTGGCAGCCAGGATGTACCGGCCATGCTCGCCGAGGCCGAGCGCGCTGGCGGTCGCCAGCGCGTCGGCCGGCGTGCTGTAGAGCTTCTCGTTCATCTCGCCGACGACGCCGTCCTCCTCGCCGCCGACCACCCCGATCTCCATCTCCATGATCACCCGGGCGGCCGCGCACTGCTTGAGCAGCTCGGCGGCGATCTGCAGGTTTTCCTCCAGCGGAACGGCCGAGCCGTCCCACATGTGCGAGCCGAACAGCGGGTCCTCGCCCCGCGCGACCCGCTCGGCTGAGATCTGCAGCAGCGGGCGCATGTAGCCGTCCAGCTTGTCCTTGGGACAGTGGTCGGTGTGCAGCGCGACGTGCACCGGGTACTTGCCGGCGACCGCCCTGGCAAAGTGGGCGAGTGCGACCGCCCCGGTCACCATGTCCTTGACCGCCTGGCCAGACAGGTATTCGGCGCCGCCGGTGGAGACCTGGATGATCCCGTCGCTCTCCGCCTCGGCGAAACCGCGCAGCGCGGCGTTCAGGGTCTGGCTCGAGGTCACGTTGATGGACGGGTAGGCGAAGCCGTTCTGCTTGGCGCGGTCGAGCATCTGCGCGTAGATCTCGGGAGTCGCGGTAGGCATCGGCGGCAGGCCTCCTCTCGTGGGGTGTGCGATCCCAGTATTGACGACGCGGCAGGACTGAGGACGGTGCGGGCCGTACCCTGCTGGCTCATGATCATTCTCCCGCCGGCCGGCGGGGGCGGCCGGGCGCCGGGTAGCTCGGCCGAGCCCGGCCCGTTCCTGCCGGCGGCAGGTCAGGCCAGGCCGAGGTCGGCCAGCTCGAACGCGGCCAGGTAGGCGAGCCCGCGCTCGGTTACTCGCTCTCGCGCGCCGCGGTCGACCACCACGGCGACCGCGACCACCTCAGCTCCGGCATCGGTCAGCGCGTCGACGGCGGTGAGCGGAGAGCTGCCCGTTGTCGAGGTGTCCTCGACGGCCACTACCCGGCGGCCGGTCACGTCGGGTCCCTCGATCCGGCGCTGCAGGCCGTGCGCCTTCTGCTCCTTGCGCACGACGAATGCGTCCAGCGTGCGGCCTTGCGCGGCGGCGGCGTGCATCATGGCGGCCGCGACCGGATCGGCGCCGAGAGTGAGGCCGCCGACCGCGTCGAAGGCGAGCCCGGCGGTGAGGTCGAGCATCACCCTGCCAGCCAGCGGGGCTGCCTGCCCGGACAGCAGCACCCGGCGCAGGTCTATGTACCAGCTGGCGCGCTGCCCGGAGGAGAGCGTGACATCGCCGTGCACGACAGCCGTCGCCTTGATCACGGCGAGCAGCTCTTCGCGGTCCGTCACGGTAGCTGAGCGTACCGTCCGGCCGCCCCGAGCGGCGGTCCGTCAGCAGGCGACGCAGCGCACAATCACCGATACGTCTGGTAATCGATGATCCGTGCTATCTGTCCACAACGGCAGCCAGGCGCTGGTAACGTCTCGCGTCGAGGGAAGGACGGTATGGCGTGGATCGCTGCGCACTGTTCGTGGACGCGGCCTATGTGCTCTCCGATGGTGCCATGGCCGTTCACGGAACTCGTCATCGGGACTCGGTCAGCTGGGACTATGCGGGCCTGCTCAAGCTCGTGGCCGGCCTGTCGCGCGATCGTACCGGCCTGCCGGTGCTGCGCTGCTACTGGTATGAGACGACGCCGGACAGCCGCCGCACGGCTGAGCACGAGACGCTCGCCGAGCTGCCGGGGCTCAAACTGCGGATGGGCCGAGTGCGGCCCGGCCGCCGGGACGGAGTCGAGACCGAGATCCACCGCGACCTCACCACGCTGGCAAGGAACGGCGCCGTCAGCGACGCTGTGATCGTCAGCGCGGAAGAGGACCTGGTCCAGGTCGTCGCTGAGGCACAGGATCTGGGTGTCCGGGTGATCTTGCTGCAGGTGACGTCAGAAGGCAGCTGGGGCGCCGCAAGGCTGCTGCGCCAGGAGTCAGACGACATCATCGAGATCACCCGTGATCAGCTCGGCCCGCACGTCGAGCTCATCTCGGGAGCCGAGCCAGCCAGGTCCGACGTGCAGCCGGACTATCAGCGCCTGGTGGCGGCGGCACAGGCCGCCAGGCCAGCGCTGACTGCTCCCGCCCTTCCGGTCGCGTCAGGCCACGCCGCGGCTGGGCCGGCCGGGGCCCTGCTGAGTCCGGCAGCTGGCCTCGCCGCGCCGCAGCCGGCCGGCTCGCAGGCCGCGACGGCACAGCAGGTGGTTCAGCAGCCGCACGCCCCGTCGTCGCCGGCTCCTCAGCCGGTGCCCCAGCACCCCGTCGCCCAGCATCCGGCCGATCAGCAGCCGGCGCTGCAGCCGATGGCCCAGGCTGCCGCGGCGCAGCCGGCGGCTGCCATGCCGCCGGACGCGGTTCAGGCCAGGCCGCTGAGCGCCGACTACCGGGCCGCGAGCCCGGACTACCTGCAGCCAGGACGAGCCAGCTCAGCAGCCCCGCTGCCCGGCGGCGCCGGACCGGCGGGTGGCCCGCCCGGCTCGCAACCAGGAGATAGCGCGGCCGCCAGCAGCCTGCAGGCAGCCGCGCGCTCGGCAGGCCAGCAGCTGTCCGCCCAGGCTGGCCAGCGGTCAGCCGATGTACCAGTGCTGAATGGCTTCGCCGCCTATCCGGCTGACCAGCTGGCGCCGGGCCAGGCCGCCGGGCAGCACAGTCAGGCCTCGCCCGGCATGGCGGGCAACGGCAGCGGCCAGGCTGCGCCGGGTCAGTCCGGCTTCGCCCAGTCCGGCTTCGTGCCTGGCGGTTACCAGAGTGGCGGGCAGCCGGAATATGCGGCCGGGCAGAACGGTCACGGCACGTCGCAGCAGCGCGGCCTGCCCGGTGGCGGCCTGCCGGACTCTGGCGCCGGTCAGAACGGCCATGGAGCCGGGCCGCGATCCGCCGACCTGTCAGGCGGCCTGGCGCCCGGCGGGGTCGGGCCGCATGCGCAGCCGCAGCGCGGTCCTGGTCAGCAGGATCCGCTGCAGCCCGGTGCGGCTCAGCGGGGTGTGGCTCAGTACGGCGCGGGTCAGTACGGTGCTGACCAGTACGGTGCAGGTCAGCACGGTGCAGGTCAGCACGGCGCAAGTCAGCATGGTCCGGCTCAGCTGGACGCAAGTCAGCATCGCAATGGCCAGCACGGCAACGGACAGCACAACAACGGACTGCACGGGGCAGGCGAGCGCGGAGCCAGTCAGCCAGGGTCGCTGCCACAAGGCCTGCCGTCCGATGCCCGCGGCATGGGCAATCCGCCTCAGCACGCGATGGGCCAGCTCCCGCAGTCACAGAACAGCCACACGCAGAACGGCTACCAGTCGAACGGCTACCAGCAGAACGGCCTTTCCCGCGGCCCGCTGCCGCCCAGCCAGCCGCCACCGGCGAGCCAGCCGCTGTCTGGACAGCCTGACGATGGCCTGCTGCCGGGCGGATACCCCCCTGATGCCCGGTACCAGCCGGGCGCCTACCGGCAGAACGGCACGCCTCCCGGCGGCGCGGCAAGCAGGCCAGGCGGACACCGCCAGGCTGACCCGCTGGCTCCCGGGCCGCTGGGATCTGCGCAGCCCTACCAGCAGCCGGCCGCGCCCGGCTTCGGCGCTGGCGGGCTGACCGGCGGCTCGCTCGGCCCCCCGGCCCAGCACGGCGGCGGCCAGCCTGGTGGTTACCGGCCCGCGATCGAAGGGCACTATGGTGCGCCTGCTCCGGTGGCAGGCCCGCGGCCATCAGGCCAGCTGCCGGTGCCTGGCCAGCCAGGACTGGCCGCGCCGCAGTTCTCGCTCGCTGAGGCCGTGCAGGCCGCGCACATAGAGGGACTCGGCTTCGGCGAGGCGGTGGCGCGTGATGCGCCGGCGCTCTGGCTGGAAGCCGTGCTGGCGCGCAAGCCGCGGATGCCGTCGGACCTTGAGACCCGGCTGCTGCAGGGTTCGGCGCTGCCCATCGACGCGCTGCTGCACGACGAGGTCAGGCACGCGCTGCGCCGGGGCTTCTGGGACGCCCTTGAGCGCCGGTAGCACCCGATGTCACGAAGCCATTGCTGCGAGCCAATCAGCCGTTGGATCAGCCGCCCGGCTGGGTACCGTAGCTAACGTGGCCGTGCTCAGCCGCGAGGAGTTCGACGCGATCGAGTTCGACGCTGCCGCGTCTGGAGATCACCGTGCGGCAGCGACCAGGATGAGCATCCTGGCGGCGACCGGGATCCAGTCTGACTCCATGCCCCGAGCCGAGGCGTACCTGCGCGCTGGCGAGCAGTGGCTGCTGGCCGACGACCCGGCAGCGGCGGCGAGCGGCTTTCGCCGTGCCATCGCCGAGGGCGGACCGGTCTTCGTCGATCCGCGGGTGCCGCTGGCCAGGGCGCTGGTCCAGCTCGGCCGTTCCTCGGAAGCATTCGCCCTGATCAGCCATCTCAGGCACGAAGGACGCAGCGACCCGCGGGCCTGCGACCTGATCGCCGAGCTGCTCGTCGACTGCGGCAGGCTGCGGGAGGCCCTCGACTGGGCGACGGTCGGCGTCGAGCTGTGCCTGGCCCAGCCGCACGCTGACGGGGAGGCAGCCGGCCCGGTGCCGGTGCCAGCGGCCAGGTCGGCCACCGGGCAGCAGGAGACCAGCGCCGGACTGCCGGGGCAGGCCGGGCAGCCGGAGCTGGCCGGCCTTGCCGGGGTGGACGAGAACGAACTGCGCCTGCTGCTGCGGCTGCGCTACCGGATACGCATCGATCTCGGGCTGCCCGAGGACGGCTACGACAAGCTGCTCGACGAGTTATGCCTGGCCAGCCAGGCGCGGGGCGCCCGCACCTGGCTGACCAGCCACTGCCAGGCTGACCGCGGTACCGCTATGGCGCGGTTGCCCGCTCGCCCGCCCGTACGGTGAGCTTGTCGGCCGCCTCGTCCAGGTCGACCGTCACCGCGCTGCCGTCGCTGATCTCGCCGGAGAGCAGCCTGCGCGCCAGCTCATCGCCGATCGCCGACTGAATCAGCCGGCGCAGCGGCCTGGCGCCGTAGACCGGGTCGAAGCCGGTGACCGCCAGCCACTCGCTGGCCGCCGGAGTGACCGTCAGCGTGAGCCGCCGGTCGGCGAGCCGCCTGGCCAGCCGCGCCACCTGAAGCTCCACGATCTGGGTGAGCTCGTCGGTGGTCAGCGCTTCGAAGACGATCACGTCGTCCAGGCGGTTCAGGAACTCGGGCTTGAAGGTAGCCCGCACGACGGTCATGACCTGGTCGTGCTTCTCCTTCTCGCCGAGCGCCGGGTCGGCAATGAACTGGGAGCCGAGGTTGGAGGTCAGGATCAGGATCGTGTTGCGGAAGTCGACCGTGCGGCCCTGGCCGTCGGTGAGGCGCCCGTCGTCGAGCACCTGCAGCAGGATGTCGAAGACCTCCTGGTGTGCCTTTTCCACCTCGTCGAGCAGTACCACGCAGTAAGGCCGGCGCCTGACCGCCTCGGTCAGCTGGCCGCCCTCCTCATAGCCGACGTAGCCAGGCGGCGCGCCGACCAGCCGGGCGACCGAGTGCCGCTCGGAGTACTCGCTCATGTCGATCCGGATAATGGCCCGCTCGTCGTCGAAAAGGAACTCCGCGAGAGCCTTGGCGAGCTCGGTCTTGCCGACACCGGTCGGGCCGAGGAACAGGAATGAGCCTGACGGCCGGTCCGGATCCGCGATGCCTGCCCGGGACCTGCGGACCGCGTCCGCGACTGCCTGCACCGCGCGGTGCTGGCCGATCAGCCTGCGGCCAAGTTCCGACTCCATCCGCAGCAGCTTGCCCGTCTCGCCTTCCAGCAGCCGCCCGGCCGGGATCCCGGTCCAGGAAGAGACTACGTCAGCCACGTCGTCCGGGCCGACCTCCTCCTTGACCATCGGCGGCTCAGCAGGAACGCCGGAGCCGCCGGCCTGGCCATCGCCAGAGTCTGTCCCGCTGGCGGCCGCGCTTTCACCGGCGGCCGCTGCGGTCGCCGAGGCGAGTTCCCGCTCCAGGGCGGGAATCTCCCCGTACATCAGCCGTGAGGCGGCCTCGAAATCGGCGTCGCGCTGCGCCCGCTCGGCCTGCCCGCGCAGGTCGTCGAGCTGCTTCTTCAGCTCGCCGACCTTATTCAGGCCGGCCTTCTCCCGGTCCCAGCGCGCGACCAGCGCAGTCAGCTGCTCCTGCCGGTCGGCCAGGTCGGCGCGCAGCCGCTCGAGCCGCTCCCGGCTCGCCGGGTCAGCCTCCCTGGCCAGCGCCATCTCCTCCATCTTCATCCGGTCGACGGCGCGCTGCAGCTCGTCAATCTCCACCGGGCGCGAGTCAATCTCCATCCGCAGCCGGGAAGCCGCCTCATCGACCAGGTCGATCGCCTTGTCGGGCAGGAACCGCGCGGTGATGTAGCGGTCGGACAGCGTCGCCGCGGCCACCAGCGCCGCATCGGAAATCTGCACCTGGTGGTGCGCCTCGTACCGGCCCTTCAGGCCGCGCAGGATCGCGATCGTGTCCTCGACGGATGGCTCGCCGACCAGGATCTGCTGGAACCTGCGCTCCAGCGCCGGGTCCTTCTCGATCCGCTGCCGGTACTCGTCAAGTGTCGTGGCACCGACCATCCGCAGCTCGCCCCTGGCCAGCATCGGCTTCAGCATGTTGCCCGCGTCCATCGCGCCCTCAGCGGCGCCCGCGCCGACCACCGTGTGCAGCTCGTCGATGAACGTGATGATCTGGCCGTCGCTCTGCTTGATCTCGCTGAGCACGGCCTTCAGCCGCTCCTCGAACTCACCGCGGTACTTCGCCCCGGCAACCATGGCACCGAGGTCGAGCCCGACAACCCGCTTGCCGCGCAGTGACTCGGGCACGTCACCGGCCACGATCCGCTGCGCGAGCCCTTCGACAACCGCCGTCTTGCCGACGCCCGGCTCGCCGATGAGCACCGGATTGTTCTTGGTCCGCCGGGAAAGCACCTGGATGACCCGGCGGATCTCGGCGTCCCGGCCGATCACCGGGTCAAGCCTGCCCTCGCGGGCGCTGGCGGTCAGGTCAATGCCGTACTTCTCAAGCGCCTGATAGGTGCCCTCCGGATCCTCCGAGGTGACCCTCGCGTGCCCGCGCACCTGCTGGAAGGCCCCGAGCAGCTGATCTGGCCCGGCTCCCGCTTCGCGCAGCACCGTTGCCGCCTGGCCGCCGTCGGCCGCGAGGCCAACCAGCAGGTGCTCGGTCGAGACGTACTCGTCGGACATCTCGCTGGCCCGCTTGCCGGCCGTGGCGAGCGCGGCGAGCAGCGGACGTGCTGTCTCCGGGGCGCTGACGGTGGCACCGGCCGCCTGCGGCAGCCTGGACAGCATCGTGTCCACGGTCTTGAGCACGGTGGCAGGGTCGGCGCCGACCGCGCGCAGCAGCGGTGCCGCTGTGCCACCTTCTTGCTCGATCAGTGCGGCGAGCAGGTGCAGGCCGTCTACCTGCGGGTTTCCGGCTGCCGCGGCGCGCTTCACTGCTTCTGACAGCGCCTCGGTGCTCTTGCGCGTCAGCTTGTCGCTCATCTGCTAGTTCCTCTTGTAGTCCTGGTCCGTTGCGCCGTGCTGGCGGGCTGGCGTCGCTGCGTCCGGCTCTGCCTGGCCGCCGGCCGGCGTGGCCACCCTGGCCCTGGCGGCGGCTGCCTGGCCCGGTGCGGTCTCACTGCCGGCCTGTCCGGTCCGCTGGCCGCCGGGAGCGCCAGCGGTATCCCGCACCGGCACCAGCGCGCTCCCGCCGCTGCGGCTGCGCAGCAGGCCCGCCAGCCGGGCCGCGACCGCCCTGGTCGACTCCAGCTCGGTCCGCAGCTGGCTGAGCTGCGCCTGCAGCTCGGCGATCAGTGCGTGGCTGGCCTGCTCGGCCAGCTCGAGCTCGAGGATCCGCTTGATCCCGGACAGGTTGACGCCCTCTTCCTGCGACAGCCGCTGCACCTCGCGCAGGATCAGGATGTCGCGCAGCGAGTAACGCCGGCCACGCCCGGCTGCCCGGCCAGGCGACACCAGGCCGAGCCGGTCATAGGTGCGCAGTGTCTGCGGATGCAGGCCGGACAGCTGCGCCGCGACTGAGATCACGTACACAGGCGTGTCGTCAGTCAGCTCGAATTGGCTGCTCATGGCGAACCTCGCGACCGCCCGCTCACTGCGCCCTCCCCTTGCGCAGCAGTCCCTCGCGCAGGTCAGGGCCGGCCGTGGCGTCCCGGAACTTCTCCAGTGCCTCCCTGGCCTGGCCGCTGAGCTCCTGCGGCACCTGCACGTCCACCGTGACCAGCAGGTCGCCATAGGTACCGTCGGATCGGCGGACGCCCTTGCCGCGCACCCGGAAGGTTCGGCCGTTCGGCGTGCCGGCCGGGATGCGCAGGCTGACCGGCATGCCGCGGTGCGACGGCACCTTGATCTCGGCGCCGAGCACTGCCTCGGTGAAGCTGAGCGGCACCGACAGGGTGAGGTTGGGCCCTGACCTGCCGAACACCGGGTGCGGCGCGACGTGCACGCGCACGTACAGGTCACCAGGGTGCCCGCCGCGCTCGCCCGGCACGCCCTTGCCCTTCAGCTTGATCCGCTGCCCGTCGGCGACGCCGGCCGGAATGCGCGCCTGGATGGTGCGCGAGCCCATGGCGCGGCCGCTGCCCGAGCACGTCGGGCACGGGTCGTCGACCACCAGGCCGCGGCCGCGGCACTCGCGGCATGGCTCGGAGAACGCGAAGCTGCCGAGATTACGGCTCTCCTGGCCGGTCCCCTCGCAGGACGGGCACACTCGCGGCACCGTGCCCGACTTGGCCCCGGTGCCGCGGCATGTCTTGCACGGACCCTCCTCGGCCAGCCGCAGTGACACCGTGGCGCCGTCGATCGCGTCGCTGAACTGCAGCGAGGTCTCAGTCTCGACATCCGCGCCGCGGCGCGGCCTGGTCCTGGTCTGGGTCCCGCGGCCGCTGCCGAAAACGCCGCCGAGTATGTCGCCAAGCCGGCTGCCGGAGCTGCCGTCCGAGCCGCCGAACAGGTCACCCAGGTCAAAGTTGTAGCCACCGCCGGCGCCGCCGCCGGAGCCCGGCATCCGCACGCCGCTGCCGAACAGGGACCGTGCCTCGTCGTACTCCTTGCGCCGCTTCTCGTCGGACAGCACGTTGTACGCCTCGGAGATCTCCTTGAAGCGCTCCTCGGCCGACGCGTCACCCTTGTTGGCGTCAGGGTGGTACTTGCGCGCGAGCTTGCGGTACGACTTCTTGATCTCGTCGGCAGTCGCCCCTTTGGCGACACCGAGGACCTTGTAGTAGTCCTTCTCGAGGAAGTCCTTGGTGCTCAACTGGCCTCTTCCCGCCAGATCCTCATCTGAGTTCCGCTCGTGTCAGCCGGCCACCCCGGCTGGCCTGTCTAGTCCTTGGCCTCGCTCTGGCCAGCCTCGCCATCGCGGTCCTGGCCTGCCTGCTCGGCCGCCTCACCCTCTGCCGTCGCGCTCTCGCCGTCCGGCGAGCCAGGCTCCGCGACGGCCACCCTGGCCGGCCGCAGGATCCGGTCGCCAACCCGGTAGCCGGGCTGCAGGATCTGCACGCAGGATGGCTCGCTGACGTCCGCCGAGTACGAGTGCATCAGGGCCTCGTGCACGTTCGGGTCGAACGGCTCGCCGCTCTCCCCGTACGTGGTCAGCCCGAGCTTGGCCACCGCGGCCTCGAGTGAGTCGGCGACTGACTTGAAGCCGCCGGTCAGCTCGCCGTGCTCCCTGGCCCGGCCGATGTCGTCCAGTACCGGCAGCAGCTCGCTCAGCACGTTGGCCAGGGCCTGCTCGCGCACCGCCATCCGGTCCCGCTCCACCCGCTTGCGGTAGTTGGCGTACTCGGCCTGCAGCCGCTGCAGGTCAGCGGTGCGCTCGGCAAGCCGGGCAGCGGCGACCGCAGCTGCGTCGGCTGGCTGGCCGCCGTCCGCCTGGCCGTTGGCCTGCCCGCTACCCGGCTGGCCGCTGCCAGCCTGGCCGCCGCCGTCCTGGGCCTCGCCCTGGTCCGGCGCGGCGGTGCCGCCGTCCGGTTCCTCGCGGCCGGCCCCGCCGGCGGCCTGGCCGCCGGGCCGGGACGCCGAGTGGCGCCCCGACCCCGGCCGGCCCTGCTGAGCTGCCTGCCGCTGGTCAGCGGGCTGACTGGCGCCGCGTACCCGGCCGGTCACCGGGTCGATGCGCCTGCGGTCGCGGATAACCGGGCCCGGGCTCTCATCGTCGGAAGACCTCATCAGGCGGCGCCACCTTCGCGGTCCGGCTTGTCCTCGTCGACGATCTCGGCGTCGACGACGTCGTCCTCGGCCTGCTCGTCCTGCGGAGCTGCCTCGGGCTCGCCGCCCTGGTCGCCGGCGGCCTGCTGGGACTGCGCGTAAATCGCGGTGCCAATCTTCTGGCTCACCTGCGCGGTCTGCTCGCTGGCCGTCCTGATCGCCTCGGTGTCGGTGCCCTCCAGCGCCTTCCTGAGCTCGCTGACGGACGCCTCCACCTCGGACTTGATGTCGTCGGGAACCTTGTCCGCGTTCTCAGCCAGGAACTTCTCGGTGCTGTAAGCGAGTGTCTCGGCCCGGTTGCGCACCTCGGCTTCCTCGCGGCGCTGGCGGTCCTCCTCGGCGTACTTCTCCGCGTCCGCCATCATCCGCTCGATGTCGTCCTTGCTCAGCGCTGAGCCGCCGGAGATGGTCACGGACTGCTGCTTGCCGGTGCCAAGGTCCTTCGCCGAGACGTTCACGATGCCGTTCGCGTCGATGTCGAAGGTGACCTCGATCTGCGGGATGCCGCGCGGCGCCGGGGCGATCCCGGTCAGCTCGAACATGCCGAGCTTCTTGTTATACGCGGCGATCTCGCGCTCGCCCTGGAAGACCTGGATCTGCACCGACGGCTGGTTGTCGTCAGCGGTGGTGAAGATCTCCGAGCGCTTGGTCGGGATCGTGGTGTTGCGCTCGATCAGCTTGGTGAAGATGCCGCCCTTGGTCTCGATGCCCAGCGACAGCGGCGTCACGTCGAGCAGCAGGACGTCCTTGACCTCGCCCCTGAGCACGCCAGCCTGCAGGCAGGCGCCGACTGCGACGACCTCGTCCGGGTTGACGCCCTTGTTGGGCTCCTTGCCGCCGGTCAGGTCCTTGACCAGGTCGACCACGGCTGGCATCCGGGTGGAGCCGCCGACCAGGACGACGTGCTGGATGTCGCTCAGCTTGACGCCGGCGTCCTTGATCACCTGCTGGAACGGCTGCTTGCACCGGTCGAGCAGGTCGGAGGTCATGCGCTGGAACTCTGCCCTGGTCAGTTTCGTGTCCAGGTGCAGCGGGCCCTGCTCGGAGTGGGTGATGTAGGGCAGGTTGATCTGCGACTCGGTCGAGCTGGACAGCTCGATCTTGGTCTTCTCCGCGGTCTCGCGCAGTCGCTGCAGCGCCATCTTGTCCTTGGACAGGTCGGTGCCGTAGCTGTTCTTGAAGTCCTTGACCAGCCAGTCGACGATCCGCTGGTCCCAGTCGTCGCCGCCGAGGTGGTTGTCGCCGCTGGTCGCCTTCACCTCGACCACGCCCTCGCCGACCTCGAGCAGCGAGACGTCGAAGGTGCCGCCGCCCAGGTCGAAGACCAGGATGGTGGCCTCGTTGTCCTTGTCGAGGTGGTAGGCCAGGGCAGCCGAGGTGGGCTCGTTGATGATGCGGAGCACGTTCAGCCCGGCGATCTGCCCGGCTTCCTTGGTGGCCTGACGCTGAGCGTCATTGAAGTAGGCCGGCACGGTGACCACCGCGTCGGCGATGGTCTCGCCCAGGTATGCCTCAGCATCCCGCTTCAGCTTCTGCAGGATGAAGGCGCTGATCTGCTGGGCCGAGAACTTCTTGCTGTCGATGGAGACGGACCAGTTGGTGCCCATCTGCCGCTTGACCGAGCGGATCGTCCGGTCGACGTTGGTCACCGCCTGCCGCTTGGCGACCTCGCCGACGAGCACCTCGCCGTTCTTGGCGAACGCCACCACCGAAGGCGTCGTCCGTGAGCCTTCCGCGTTCGCGATGACCGAGGGCTCGCCGCCTTCGAGGACGGCGACCACGGAGTTGGTGGTTCCGAGGTCGATGCCTACCGCACGTGCCATGAGTTAGTCCTTGCGTGTGCTCGGTTGCCTAAGATTGAGTCCTGACGACGCAAGTTTGCCATCCTGCCGACATCAGGTCAAGTGAGTTGAGCCGGGATGACTCAACTTTATGGATCAGCAATGGTGAGGCCGGAGATATTCCGGCGGGGAGCGGCCTTCCGGCGGCAGCAGGGCTGCTGCGTCAGCCGGCCCAGTTGCCGGTGAGGTACAGCAGTCCGATCGCCACGCTGATCGGCACCGACAGGGCCAGGTAGACCTGGCCGGTCCAGGGCCGCTTGCGTGCCAGCACCGCCAGGCCGCACCACGCGGGCCACAGCAGCAGCAGCGCCCTGGGCACCGACTCGTACCAGATCGACGTCGCCAGCGCGGCGATGGTCAGCCCGCAGTACACGGCCTCGGGCCAGCGCCGCAGCACCAGCAGCACGACGGTGAGTATCAAGCCGGCCAGCACGGCGAGTATTTCCAGCTGGAAGACGAACGATATGTGCGCGGCGAACTCGTGCCCGAAGCCCGCCCGCCAGGTGGTATGGAACGAGGTCAGGGGGTTGGTGAAGCGCCGGTCCCAGCCGGCCACTTCGGCGTGCTGCCAGGCCAGCCAGTCACCGGTCGTGGCGTGCAGGTACAGCTCGTAACCTGCCGCGGGCAGCAGCGCGAGCGGCGCCAGCGCGAGCGCCTTCGCCCGGCCGGGCCCGCGCTGCCTGAGCAGCTCGACGAGCAGGGCGGCGAACAGGAAGAAGCCGTTGATCCTGATCACCATCGTGGCGCTGGCCAGCAGCAGCGCGAGAGGCCACCGGCCGCTGCGGGCGGCCAGCCAGGCGCAGAGGGCGCAGGCCAGGAACAGCGATTCGGCGTAGCCAACCGCCAGGAAGACCGCGGCCGGCGAGGCGACCAGGTAGAGCGCGGCCCGGCTGCCGGTGCCCGGCGCCCAGTCCCGCTCGGCGATCCGGCCGAGCGCGACCATCGCGACGCCGCCGGCCACGAAGGACACCAGCAGCCCGGTGATGGTCCACTGCCTGGCGAGCAGGTGCGCCAGCGCCAGCACGGCGGGGTAGCCGGGCAGGAACGCGATCTGATTCGGCAGTGCGTGCGCCGGGCCAGGGAAGTAGCCGTACTGCGCGATGCCCTGGAACCGGGCTGCGTCCCACTGAACCCACAGCCCGAGCCACGGCCGGGCGGCAGGCGAGTTGCCCTGCAGCACCCACATGGCCGGCCAGCTGAGGGCCAGCACCGCGCAGCGCGAGATCAGCCAGACCCGGAGCAGACAGATGTCGGCGGGCGTCAGCCAGCCGGGCAGCCGCAGCCGCGCACCTTCGCCTGCGTGTCGCTGAGCGGCTCGCTCCGCCACTGCCATGAACTACCGCTTTCCGTGCCGCCAGGCTCCCTGCCATCCGGTACCTGAGTCTATTCGGGCTAGCCTGCGGCCGGCCGTCGCGACCGGCACTCGCAGGCGAGGACCCCCCTGAGCCCCCCGTGAAGCCATGCGTGCCGTTCGGGGTGGCCGGTCTGGGATGACCGGGTGCTGATCGGCTCGTAAGCTTCCGGTCAGGACGGCCAGGCTGCTGATGCCCGGCCGCGCGGACCCGGCGAGCCAGCGTGAGGAGGGCCGTTGGCGCGGACAAGCCCGGCCCCGGCGCCGCCCGAGCCAGCGGCCGGCCGCATCCACCCGGCCAGCGGCCGCCCGCTGACCGCGATCGTCCTTGCCTGCTACCTGGTCGGTGCCGTCGCGGTGACCGCGCGGCTGTGGGCCGATCCAGCGTCGCGGTTCGTCGCTGGCAATTCCCCGGACGCTGACCTGTTCGCCTGGTTCATGCGCTACGCGGCGACAGCGGTCTCGCACGGCCGGGTCCCTGACCTGCTGACGACGGCGATGAACGCGCCGCGCGGCGTGAACCTGATGTGGAACACGCCGGTGCTGCTGCCCGCCATGCTGCTCACGCCGGTGACGCTGCTGTTCGGTCCGCAGGTGAGTCTCACGGTCATGATGACGGCCGGCTTCGCCGGGTCGGCAGCGGCCATGTTCTGGGTGCTGCGCCGCTGGGGCATCAGCACCAGCGCGGCTGCGCTGGCCGGCGCGGTGTACGGCTTCTCGCCGGCCCTGCTGCAGTCGGCCATCGGTCACTACAGCGTTCAGTTCGCCGTGCTGCCCCCGCTGCTCGTCGACGCCGGCCTGCGGCTGTGCGCAGGATCTGACGCTCCGGTGCGCGATGGCATCCGGCTGGGCCTGCTGGCCGCTGCGCAGCTATTCATCGCCGAGGAACTCCTGTTCAGCACCGCGCTCGCCGGGCTGCTGATCGCGGCCATGCTGACCGCGGGGCAGCCGCGGCTCGCGCTGCAGCGCTTGCGCGGCGCCGCGGCCGGCCTGACCGTGGCCGCCGGGGTGATCCTGGCGCTGGCCGGCGCCGCGCTGTGGGTGCAGTTCACCGGCCCGCTGGCCCAGCACGGCAGCCCGTTCACGCTCGATTACTACAAGAGCGACCTGACCGGATTCGTCGTGCCGTCGCAGTACCTGCTCTTCCATACGCCGGCCAGCGCGGCGGAGGCGACCAGGTTCCAGGGCCTCGCACCCGAGTACCTTGGCTACCTCGGCTGGCCGCTGATCATCCTGCTGGCCGCTGCGGCGGTCACCTTCTGGCGGCACCCGGTGATCCGTGCCCTGGCCGTCGTGGTCGGCCTCTATGAGCTGCTCTCGCTCGGGGCTCATCCGCTGATCGGCGGCACCCTGCATGCCGGAGTGACGCTGCCGTGGCACTGGTTCGAGGGCAAGCCGCTGATTGGCGACGCGCTGCCTGACCGGCTCTCGATCATCGCCGACGGGGCCGCTGCTGCCCTGCTGGCCCTGTCGGCTGACCTGGCCCGTTCCCGGCTGGCCAGCTGGCGGGTTCCGTCAGGCACGCTGTCGCTCGGCCGTGCCTGGCCAGCTCGGTCGGCCGGGACTCAGCCGGCGACCGGGCCTGCCGCCACGCTGATGGCCGGGCCTGCCGGGCCGCGCCCGATCCCGGCAGGCAACGGCCAGCACGCGGCCGCGTCCGGCCAGCGCCGGCTGCTGCGGCCTGGCCTGGTGCTGGCTGCCGCGGTCGCCGCGGCGCTGCCGCTGCTGCCGCTGCCGCTGCCGCCTGCGCAGGCCGCGCGGCTGCCGGCCGGCTGGCCTCGCGCTTTCAGCTCCCTGCACCTGGCGCCGGACGCGCGGGTGCTGGTGGTCCCGGTGCCCACGTCGCTGCTGACCGTGACGATGCGCTGGCAGGGGGACACCGGCCAGCCGGCGCACCTGATCGGCGGCTACTTCGTCGGGCCTGGCCCTGGCGGGCAGGCGTACATGGAGGGCACCGGGGTGACAGCAACTGCCCAGTACCTGAACCAGCTCTGGTACGGCGGGCCGCCGCCTGGCCAGAGCTCGCTGGTGAGCCCGCCGGATGCGGCGCAGCTGCGCGCTGATCTGGGTTACTGGCGGCCAGCCGCCGTCGTCGCGGTCACCACGCCCGGCTCGCCGCTGGCCCGGTACCTGATCAGGCTCTTCCGCCAGCCCGACTACCAGCAAGGGCAGATCCTCGCCTGGCGCCTGTGAGGCGGTGGCTGCTGACGAGGGCGTTACGCTGACCTCCAATGCCTGTCCCTGGAGGTCACCTTGGCGCTGCGCATCATCATCGGACTGGCCCTGACGGCGGTCGCCGCCGCGGTCGCTGGGCGCCGCCTGTGGTGGCTTTACCGGCTCGGCAGGACCGGCCAGCCGGCTCCCGAGCGCGTCGCGGCCCTGCGCGGGCACCCGGCACGGGGCGCCGAGACTCAGGTCAGCGAAGTGTTCGGGCAGCGCAAGCTGCTCAAGTGGTCGGTGCCAGGGGTCGCGCACTTCCTGGTGTTCTGGGGATTCATCATCCTGATCCTGACGATCATCGAGGCCTACGGCGACCTGTTCAGCAAGACCTTCGCCATTCCCGGCATTGGCACCTGGGCCTGGGTCGGCTTCATCGAGGACCTCTTCGCGCTCGCCGTGCTGGCCGGGATCATCGCCTTCGCCGCGATCAGGCTGCGCGAAGACCCGCACCGCGAGGGCAGGGCGTCGCGCTTCTCCGGCTCGCACACCGGGGCCGCCTGGCTCGTCCTGGCCGGCATCTTCCTGGTCGTCGCCACCCTGCTGATGTACCGGGGTGCTCAGGTCAATACTGGTGACTTTCCTTACCCGCACGGCGCGTTCGCGTCGCAGCTGGTCGGGCGCTGGCTCGCACCGCTTGGCCGCGGCACCAACGCGGACCTGGAGACCGCCTTCGTGCTGCTGCAGCTTGCGGTGATCCTGGGCTTCGGCGTGTTCGTCACCTACTCCAAGCACCTGCACATCGCGATCGCGCCGCTGAACGTGCTGTTTTCCCGCCGCCCGAACGCGCTGCGCGAGCTGCCGCCGATGCGGTCGGGCGGCAAGGTGCTCGACTTCGAGCAGGCGGATCCCGACACCGATGTCTTCGGCATCGGCAAGGTCGAGGACCTGAGCTGGAAGGGCATGCTCGACCTGGCTACCTGTACCGAGTGCGGGCGATGCCAGTCGCAGTGCCCGGCGTGGGCCACCGGCAAGCCGCTGTCGCCCAAGATGATCATCCTTGACTTGCGTGACCATGCTTTCGCCAAGGCGCCGTACCTGCTGGCCGAATCCGACGAGGCGATCCAGAAGCTCCCTGACTCGGTCAAAGCGGAGGCAGAACGACCGCTGGTGGGCGACTCAGCATCAGGTGGCGTCATCGATCCCGACGTGATCTGGTCCTGCACCAACTGCGGCGCGTGCGTCGAGGAGTGCCCCGTCGATATCGAGCACATCGACCACATCTCCGGCATGCGCAGGCACCAGGTGCTGATCGAGTCGGCGTTTCCGGCCGAGGCGTCGACGATGCTGAAGAACCTGGAGAACAAGGGCGACCCGTGGGGCATGGGGGAGTCGCGCCGGCTGGACTGGGCCGAGGGCCTCGGCTTCGAGGTGCCGGTCGCCGCCGGCCAGCTCGGCGACGACGTCGAGTACCTGTTCTGGGTCGGCTGCGCTGGCGCGCTCGAGGACCGGGCGCGCAAGACCACCAGGGCGATCGCCGAGCTGCTGCACACCGCCGGGGTGAGCTTCGCGGTGCTCGGCCCGGCCGAGACCTGCACCGGCGACCCGGCCAGGCGGATGGGCAACGAGTTCGTCTACACGATGCTGGCGCAGCAGAACATTGAGACGCTGAACGAGGCCAGGCCACGCACGATCGTGGCCAGCTGCCCGCACTGCTTCAATACGATCGCCAACGAGTATCCGCAGCTCGGCGGCAACTATGAGGTGATCCACCACACCCAGCTGCTGTCCCGGCTGCTGGCTGAGGGGCGGCTCAAGCCGGTCACGCCCGTCGAGGAGAAGGTGACCTACCACGATCCGTGCTTCCTCGGCCGGCATAACCGCGTCTACACCGCGCCCAGGGAGATCATGGAGCAGGTTCCCGGCGTCCGGGCGCAGGAGATGCACCGGTGCAAGAGCCGCGGTTTCTGCTGCGGCGCGGGCGGCGCGCGGATGTGGATGGAAGAGCGGATCGGCAAGCGGATCAATACCGAGCGGATCGAGGAGGCGCTCGGCACCAGCCCGGACACGATCTCCACCGGCTGCCCGTACTGCCTGGTCATGCTCGGCGACGCGGTCAGCGCGAAGAAGGGCTCAGGAGAGGCCAAGGAGTCCCTCGAGGTGGTGGACGTCGCTCAGCTGCTGGCGCGGTCGGTAGCGCCAGCCGGGCCGGCCGGCCAGGACGGGCAGGGGGCCGCGGCGCCGCATTGAGGACTGGCTGACCGGCCGGGAGCCTACCGCGCCTGGTCAGCTGGCCGGGCAGCTCAGCCGCGCTGGCGGCGGCCGGTGGCCTGCGTGCGGTTAGGCTGGCCGACGTGATCGCCGGTGGACTGGCCTGATGGACCACGGCAGGCTCGAAGCGTTCTCTGACGGCGTCTTTGCCGTCGCTATCACGCTGCTGGCGCTGGACCTGGCTGTTCCCGGTCCTGGTCACGGGCCGCTGGGGACCCAGCTGACTGACCGGTGGCCTGCCCTGGCCGGGTATGCGGTGAGCTTCCTGACGATCGGGGATCATCTGGGTCAACCATCACGCGGTGTTCGGGAACCTGGCCGACGTGAACCGGACGCTGCTGTTCCTGAACCTGCTGCTGCTGTTCTTCGTGGTCGCGATCCCGTTTGCCACCTCGACGTTCGCTGACTACCTGCGGGTTGGCGGCCCTGATGCCTCGCTGGCCGCCGCTATCTACGAGGGTGTCTTCACCGGGATGGGCCTGAGCTTCGCCCTGCTGTTCTTCTGGGCCGTCCGCGGCGGGCACATGAAGGCGCCGCTCACCTCAGGTGCTGCCAAGCGGGCAACTGCCCGCTTCGGCATCGGCAACCTCGCCTACTTCGCGGCCATCGGCATCGCGTTCGTCAGCCCGGTCTCGTCGCTGGTGATCAGCGGACTGGTCGCCGTCTACTACGTCTTCGAGCAGACACCTGGCGGACCAGCTCAGCCGTCAGGAAACCAGGCCTGATCCGTCACTCAGCCGGCCCCAGCCGGCAGCCAGATCCGCACTCTCGTGCCGCGGTCCGGCGATGACTCCAGCGTGGCGTGGCCGCCGTGCGCACGGGCGATCGCCTGCACGATGGACAGGCCGAGACCGCTTCCCGCGGGTGTCAGCCCGGCCGGATCGGCGTCCAGGCCGGCCGCCCGGTCGCCGGACCGGTGGAATCGCTCGAAGGCCAGCGCCGCATCCTGCGCTGACATTCCTGGTCCCGCGTCGGTGACCTCCACCAGCACGCCGCCGCTGACCTCGGCGAGCCTGACCGATGCCTGCGTGGTGACCGGCGTGTGCGCGCGGACGTTGCCGAGCAGGTTGGCGAGCACCTGACGGATGCGGCGCTCGTCCACGGCCGCGACCAGCTGCTCTGGCGCCCCGGTGTGCACCACCCGGCCCGGCTCGGCCGCCATCGCGTCGGCGGCCGCGTCGCGCACCAACCCGGACAGGTCGGTCTCGGCCAGGTCAAGCGAGGACATGCGATCCAGCCGGGCCAGTTCGAGCAGCTCGGCGACCAGCGTGCTCATCCGGCGCGCTTCCTGCTCGATCCGGCGCATGGCGTTCGGCAGCTGATCGGGCCCGAGCGCGCCCTGCCGGTAGAGCTCGGCGTAACCGCGGATGGTCGTCAGCGGGGTCCGCAGCTCGTGCGAGGCGTCGGCGGCGAACTCCCTGACCCGCTGCTCGGATTGCTGCCGGGCGCCGAAGGCGTACTGGATCTGGTCGAGCATGGAGTCGATCGCCGAGCCGAGCGCGCCGACCTCGGTGCCGTCGCCCGCGTCGGGCATCCGCGCGGTCAGATCGCCGCGGGTGGTGATGTCGTTCGCCCTCCGCGCCATGGCCTGCAGTGGTGCCAGGCCCCGGACGATGAGCCAGCGGCCGCCGGCCGCCAGCAGCCCGATCAGCGCGCCGCCGGTGATCAGCAGGGCGAGCACGAACCTGCGTACCTGGCCCGATACCGCGCTGGCGGGCTGTGCCAGCACCAGCAGGCTGCGCTGCCCGGCGGCGCTCTCAGCGGCCGGGACCAGCCTGGTCACCGCGCGCAGCTCGGGCAGTCCCGCCGCGGCCGGCACGGTGAAAGCGGCCAGCGGGTGCAGCGCGCGGCCGAGCAGGGCCGGCCTGCCCATCTGCTGCACGGCGTCGACCAGCGCCGTGGTCGCCGCTGACCGGCCGCTGACTGCGCGGACCTGCAGCGGCACGAAAGTCACGTCCACCGCGACGTAGCCGCCGGACACGCCGGACTGAATGCTGGCGTTCCGCGCCGCAACCAGCAGGCTGCTGTCCCGCTGCGCGTGCAGGCTCCGGCTCAGGATCACCGTGCTGACCACGCCCATGACCAGCAGGAAGACCGTGGTGACGCCGATCAGCAGGACGAGCATCCTGGCCCGCAGCGGCAGCTTGCGCGGCCTGGCCGGCGGCCTGAGGTTCCCGGCCATCACGGTGGCTGGCCGTCAGGCCGCGGCCGCAGGCTGTAGCCCACCCCGCGCTGAGTGTGGATCACCGGCGGTCCCAGCGGGTCAAGCTTGCGGCGCAGGTAACTGACGTAGGTCTCGACCACCTGGGATTCGCCGGCGTAGTCCCAGCCCCATACGTTCTCCAGCAGCTGCGCCCTGGTGAGCACCAGGCCCTGGTGCCGCATGAGGAAGGCGAGCAGCCGGAACTCGGTCGGGGAGAGCTCGACTGGAGTGCCAGCCCGGCGCACCGCCCAGCGAGACTCGTCGAGCTCCAGATCGCCGGCCTGCAGCAGGCCATGCCCGGTGCCGTCGCTCTGGCCACCAGCAGCGGCTGCCCGCCGCAGCACGGCGCGGACCCTGGCCACCAGCGCCTCCACCGAGAACGGCTTGGTGACGTAGTCGTCGCCGCCGATGGTCAGCCCGGTGACGGTGTCGCAGGAGGTGTCCCTGGCGGTCAGGAAGATCACCGGCACGTTGTTGCCGGCTGCCCTGAGCCGCCGGCAGACCTCGAAGCCATCCATGCCTGGCAGCATCACGTCCAGCACGATCAGGTCCGGGCCGGCGGCCGCTGCCCGGCGCAGCGCCTCCTGGCCGTCAGCCGCCGTGAGCACGGCGCAGCCATGGAACTTCAGCGCGACCTCGACCAGCTCACGGATGTTCGGCTCGTCATCGACGACGAGTACCTGCGGGATGCGGTCGCTGTCGGTCATCGGTGGGGCTCATATCTTCCGAATGCCGGGGCCAGGTGGCGCAGCGGGGCGAGCTA
Source organism: Streptosporangiaceae bacterium (assembly GCA_036495525.1). Taxonomy (GTDB): domain Bacteria; phylum Actinomycetota; class Actinomycetes; order Streptosporangiales; family Streptosporangiaceae; genus DASXMR01. The sequence continues at coordinate 76,675 of DASXMR010000141.1, forward strand.
GCCGGGGCTGATGAGGTTACCCGTGCCGGCGAGCGCACGGCCTCCCGGTCAGCTGAACCCCGCTGCGCCGCAGCCCGGCTCCGGCCCGCCTGGTCCGCTGCCGCAGCGGCCGTTCCGGTGCGCGGCCGGCTCGCTCGCTGGCCGGCTCCGGGTGACGGGCAGGCTCATGCCAGGCCGGCCATGGGTGGCTACGAGTCGCCGCCTGCGCCGGCCGGCGCGATCACGATCAGGCGCGCGTTGTCGGTCCCGCCCGTCACCTGGCCGCCGGCGAACACCAGCTGCCCGGCCGCCAGGTCGCTCGCCTGGACCCGGTGGCCGTCCTGGCGCAGCACGGTGTCCTTGCCCAGCGCCCAGGTCTGCGTGGTTCCGTCCTTGGCTTTGACTACCAGGCTGGTCGGCGACGCTGACTGGACCGTGCCGCGCTCGAACGCGATGGTACGGGCGCCGGTGCTGGTCTCGAAGGTGAACTGGCCGTGGATCCCGGTCAGCGCGAGGCGGCGGCCCAGGTGGCGCAGCCGCCGCAGGCCGCGGCGGCAGGCCCGGCGGACCGCGTCCGCCGCTAGCGGCCGGCCGGCCGCCCGCAGCCGCGCGACCCCGCGGCGGCACCTTGCGGTGAGCGTGCTGGCTGCCTGCGGTACCCGCGGCGCGCCGAGCGCCACGTTGCGCATAGTGACTGATCCGGAGTCAGCGGAGCTCAGCAGCGTGTTCAGGACCGCGGCCTGGCCGGTCGGCCCGGCCGGCGCCGGCCCGCCGCCCTGCGCCTGGCCCGGCTGGCCGGCCGCGGCCGGTGACGGCGAGCTGCTGCCTGTGAGCGCCACCCCGGCCGCCGTGCCACCGCCCAGCAGCAGCGCGGCGGCAGCGATGCCGATGCCCAAGCGCATCGCCCGGCCCGTCGGATGGCGCCCGGCCGCGGCAGCGTCGCTCTGGCCGGCCGCCGGCGCGCCTGGCCTGAGCGGCTGCGTGGACCAGGGATCGGGTGGGGTGCTGCCCGAGGGCGAGTACATGTTGTCCATGCCAGCGAGCATGAGCCGCCCGCCCGGGACTTTGGCCCGCCATTCCCGGGAACAGCCCGGGAAAGCGCCGGGCGTTAGCTGTCGCTAACCGGCGCAGCCGGCGTCACATCCGGTCGGGCACCGGGATCCCGAGCAGCCCGAGGCCGGTGGTCAGCACGCGGAGCGTCAGCGCGCACAGCGCCAGCCTGCTCTCGCGCACCTGGCCGCTGGCAGGCAGCACGGGGCACTGCTCGTAGAAGGTGGTGAACGCGCTCGCGGTGTCGAAGAGGTACCCGGCGAGCTTGTGCGGCTCGGACTTCTCGGTGACCGCGACGACCGCGGCGCCGAAGCCGAGCAGCTGCAGCGCGAGCGCCCGCTCGGCGTCCTCACCCGGCAGGACCTGGCCGGTGACGGCGGTCGGGTCGAGCCCGCCCCGCTCGAAAATGGACCTGATCCGTGCCGTCGCGTACTGCAGGTAGGGGCCGGTGTTCCCGGTCAGCGCGAGCAGCCGGTCGAAGTCGAGCGCGTAGCTTGAGTCACGGGCAACCGACAGGTCGCCGTACTTGAGCGCGCCCACGCCGACGGCTTCGGCGATGCTGGCCCGCTGCTGCGGGTCGTCATATCGGTCGGCGATCACCTGCCCGGCCCGGTCCACCGCCTCGTCGATCAGCCCGGACAGCTTGGACTGCTCGCCGCTGCGCGTCTGCAGCCGCTGGCCGCCCGGCCCGGTCATCAGCCCGATGACCGCGTGCTCGGCGCTCGCCGCGTCGGTCAGCCAGCCTGCCTGCCTGGCCACGGCGAAGACCATCTGCAGGTGCAGGTGCTGCTCCGACCCGACCACGTAGATGATCCGGGCGGCGCCAAGCTTCGTCAGCCGGTACCGGATCGCGGCGACGTCGGTGGTGCTGTACCCGTAGCCGCCGTCGCTCTTGCGCAGGATCACCGGCAAGGGCCGGCCGTCCCGGCCGGTGAAGCCCGGCGGGAATGCGCACAGCGCGCCGTCGCTGATCACCGCGACGCCCTTGTCCTCGAGCTCGGCGCAGACGTCGCCGAGCATCGGGTTGTAGAAGCTCTCCGGGTCCATATCGGCGTCGGTGAGCAGGATGCCGAGCCGCGCGTAGATCCCCCGCAGGTACTCCATCGAGTCGTCCACCAGCAGCTGCCACAGCCGCAGGGCCTGGCTGTCGCCGGCCTGCAGCTCGACGACGCGCTCCCTTGAGCGGCGGGCGAAGTCCTGGTCGGCGTCGAACTTGGCGCGCGCGGCCTGGTAGAAGCCGGTGAACTCACCGGCCGCCAGCTGCTCGTAGGTGACTTGCTCGCCGACGTCCAGCGCATGCTCGATGAGCATGCCGAACTGGGTGCCCCAGTCACCGAGGTGAGCGGCGCGGATGACGTGATGGCCGAGATGGCCGAAGACCCTGGCGACCGCATCGCCGACCACCGTGGGACGCAGATGCCCGACGTGCAGTTCCTTCGCCACGTTGGGCCCTGAGTAGTCGACGACCACGGTCACCGGCTGATCCGCCGCAGGCACGCCGAGCCGCTGGTCACCGAGCTGCGCGCTGGCCTGTCCGGCGATCCAGCTGCCGCGCAGGGTCAGATTGATGAAGCCGGGTCCGCTGACCTCGGCCCGCTCTACGACGTCGGTGTCCGTCAGCCGGGCAGCGAGCTGCGCGGCTATCTCACGCGGCTGCCTGCCCAGGCGCTTGCCGAGCGCCAGCGCGGCATTCGACTGGAAGTCGGCGAACTGGGACGGCCTGATCACCGGGTCGGCGCCGGCGTAGTCAGCGCCGAGCTCAGTGGCGAGTGCCTGCTGCACCAGCCGGCCGAGCACAACCTCGGGATCTGCCATCTGCCTAGTTTATCGGGCACGGCGCGACCGTGCTGATGGCCGCGGCGGCGAGCCGGCTAGCTGCGGCGCAGGAAGTGGGTGCCGCGCTGCGGCCCGAACCGTTCCCTGATCTTCTCGGTGATCTGACTGCTGACCAGGTCGGCGGCCAGCGCGCAGGCAGCGGCCGCGCCGCGGGCAGAGACTGCGCCGTGCGCGATGACCACGGTGCCCTCCAGGCCGAGCAGGGCAGCGCCGCCGTAGCTCTCCGAGTCGAGCCGCTCCCGCAGCTCGGCGAGCCCGCGCCGCTGGAACAGCGTGCCGAATCTGGCCGACCGCGAACCGCCAAGCGCGGCACGCAGCTGCCCGGCTGCGAAGCCGGCCACGCCCTCGAGCGTCTTCAGCGCCACGTTCCCGGTGAAGCCGTCGGTGACGACCACGTCGACCTTGCCGGCCAGCAGCTCACCGCCCTCGATGTTGCCGGTGAAGCTGATCGGCTGGCCGCCGTGCGGCGGCTCGGCGTTGAGCAGCTCGTGCGCCCGCCGGGCGAGTTTGTTGCCCTTGCCCGGCTCCGCGCCGATCGACAGCAGGCCCACCCTGGGCTCGGCGATGCCGAAGGCTGTCTGCGCGTACGCGACGCCCAGCTGGGCGAACTGAACCAGCATCTCCGGCTTCGGGTCGGCGATCGCGCCCGCGTCCAGCATGATCGTCGGCCTCGGCGCGGTGGGCAGCACGACCGCCAGCGCCGGCCTGCTGACGCCGGGTAGCGGCCGCAGCCGCATCCTGGCGGTGGCCACGATGCCGGCCGTCGAGCCAGCCGACACGACAGCGGCAGCCTGGCCCCGCCGCACCAGCTGGCATGCGACCGCGATGCTGGAGCGCGGCCTGCGCCAGCTGGCGAGCGCCCCCTCATCCATGGCGAGGAAGTCCTCGGCGCTGGCCACCCGCAGCTCGCCGGTCGCGTGGTGACTGGACAGCAGCGGGCGAAGCTGGCCTGGCCTCCCGGTCAGGATCACCCTGGCCTGCTGGCCTCGCACGGCCAGCACGGCGCCGCTGACGATCTCGTCCGGCGCGTGGTCGCCGCCCATCGCGTCGACTGCGATCAGCGGCAGCAGGCGTGAAGTGGCTTGCTGAGCGGCGGCCTGCGCCGGCGCGGCCTGCGCCGGCGCGGCCTGCGCCGGGGCGGGCGGAGCGGTGACCGGCTGGCCGGCGGGCAGCTGGGCACTGGCCAGCCTCGGCGGCTCGCGGGTGACTTCGCCGGCACGCGGCGGCGCGCTCTCCGGCGGAGTGGTCTCAGGCTGCGAGTTCAGCGGCGAGCCGCCCGGCTGGCGGGCCGGGTGTCAGCCGGGCCGGTTCCCGGCCGCCGGAAAGCCTTGCGCATGCGCAAAGCTTCTCACTGCTGCTGGTTTCCTGTCCCGCCGGTGCCGCTGAGCAGCGGGGTTGCCCGCTCGCCGGGGCTCAGCGGCAGGCATGACTGCCGTTGCCAAGGGAAGACTAAAGAGAGGGTAAAAGCCTCTGGTCGCGGGCCGACTGCGGAGCGCAAGTCGGGCCAGCGACCGCAGATCATTGCCGATGGCATCCGTGGAGCACCATGCTGGGGCACAATAGGTTTTCCAGTCCGCGGGGGACTCTGAGCGAGCCGGAACCGGCTCAAGACGGCACGGTGGTAGCAGTCAGCCTCGCCCGTGCGCGGCTGCAGGCAACCCTGAGCCGGCCTTGAGCGTTCTGTGATCGTGACCTCTTTGCATTATCTGAAGGGCGACGCAGCGAGCGCCTGCTGCGTCTCAGGGTTAGACCGGTTCGGCGGGACCACTGCCACCCGGGCCAGGTAACCGCGAGCGCGGCGGCGATGAGCCGCCAGCGACGCGGCCAGCCGGAGGGAGCCGAATGACTGAAGTCCAGCAGATCGTGCCCGCGGTGCCCGCGCAGGGCCGCCGCTTCCGGGCTTATACGGCCAAGCACCTGGAAGGGCTGACGGAGCGGGCTGGCCTGAGCGCCGCCGAGCGGCTGGCGGTCCGGGCGGTTGCCACAGTGCTGCCGTTCCGGGTCAACGAGTACGTGGTCGAGCGCCTGATCGACTGGGACGCGGCGCCCGACGACCCCATGTACCGCCTGGTGTTCCCGCAGGCGGACATGCTGCCCGAATCTGACGTGCGCACGATCAGCGACCTGATCAGCGGCGGCGCGCCAGAGTCCGCGATCAAGTTGGCTGCCCACGAGGTGCGGATGCGGCTGAACCCGCACCCGGCCGGGCAGCTTGCGCTGAATATCCCTGCGGTCGCCGACGAGCCGCTGCCCGGCGTCCAGCACAAGTACCCCGAGACGGTGCTCGTGTTCCCGAAGCAGGGCCAGACTTGTCACGCTTACTGCACGTACTGCTTCCGCTGGGCACAGTTTGTTGACGAGCCCGACCTAAAGATGGCGACTGACGAGATGACCAGGGTGACGGCCTACTTGGCCGGGCATCCCGAGGTCACCAGCGTGCTGATCACCGGCGGCGATCCGATGATCATGGGCTCGTCGGTGCTGCGGCGCTACGTCGAGCCGCTGCTCGATCCGCGGCTCAGTCACATCGAGTCCATCCGCATCGGCACCAAGTCGCTGGCCTACTGGCCGCAGCGATACGTCACCGATCCGGACGCCGACGACACACTGCGGCTGTTCGAGGAGGTCGCCGCGGCTGGCAAGACGGTGGCGCTGATGGCGCACTACTCCCATCCGCGCGAACTGGAGCCGGAGCTGGCCGCCCAGGCTGTCCGGCGGATCCGGGCCGCCGGCGCCGTGATCCGGACCCAGGCACCGCTGATCCGGTCCATCAACGACGATCCGGCGACCTGGGCCATGATGTGGCGGGAGCAGACCAGGCAGGGCATGGTGCCCTACTACATGTTCGTGGAGCGCGACACAGGGCCGCAGGGCTACTTCGCGGTTCCGCTCGCCCGCGGGCACGCGATTTTCCGGGAGGCGTACCGCTCGGTTTCCGGTCTCAGCCGGACGGTGCGCGGGCCCTCGATGTCCGCGACGCCGGGCAAGGTCTGCGTTGACGGCGTGGCCGAGGTCGCCGGGCAGCAGGTCTTCGTGCTGCACATGATCCAGGCGCGCGACCCCGCGCTGGTGGGCAAGCCGTTCTTTGCCCGCTTCGACCCGACTGCCATCTGGCTGTCTGACCTCGAGCCGGCCTTCAGCTCGCGGTTCCCGTTCGAGGCTGAGCCGGAGCCGGATCTGTCCAGCCTGTGGGCGCCGCAGGCGCGGGTCGGCGACATGATCCCGTCCTGACGGCGCCGCGCAGCTACGTCTGCGGCCCGCTGACGCCGGTACTGGCGGGCCGCAGCGGTGATGTGCGTATGCTCAGGCCGATGCGTCGACCGCCGCGGCCGTCGGCGCCTCGGCGGCCGGTGCGGCCGCGCGGCTGCGCCGCCTGATCGCGAAGCAACTGGCCGAGCCCACTAGCAGCAGTACCACCGTCGGCACCATGGTCTCGCGCATGGCCGTCACGTAACCGTGGGTGAAGACCTGCGCGAAGATCGACTTGAGCTCAGCGATCAGCTGGGTGGAAAGGCCGGGCAGGCCTTTCAGGCTGGTGCCGGTCTGCCCGGCCCCGACCTGCAGGCCGCTTTTGGCTGAATCGGCGAACCGGCCGACGACCTGGCCGCGTAGCGGCTCTGGCAGCACGGCCGTGCGCTGCGCTGCCTGGCTCGCCAGCGAGGAAGCGAGCCGATTCTGCAGCAGGGCGCCGACGCCGGCCGTGCCCACGACGGTCCCCACCTGGCGCACTGTGTTGAGCACCCCCGAGGCGGCGCCGGCCATCGTGGGCTCGACGTTCCGCATGGCGATCGTCGTCAGCGGCGCGAAGGTGAAGCCCATGCCGACGCCCGCGATCAGCAGCGACGGCAGGAAGTGCTGCCAGGACGAGGAAGCGGAGGCGACCAGCGCCATCGAGCCCATCCCGACGGCGAACAGGAACAGGCCGAGCATCAGCAGGTACTTGCCGCCGACCCGGTCGGTCAGCCGGCCGGCCACCGGCGCGATGAAGATCGAGATCACCGAGGCCGGCGCCATCGTCAGCCCTGCCTTGAGCGCGGAAAAGCCGAGCACCGACTGCAGGTAGATGGTGAACGGCAGGAAGATCCCGGTCATGCCAACTGCGAGCACGCCAGACACCCAGTTGATCACTGAGTAGTTCCGGTCGCGGAACAGCGCGAATGGCACCAGCGGCTCCCGGTCCTGGCCCATCCACTGGACTACCAGGAACGCGATCAGCATCAGCACGCCGGCGCCCAGCACGAGCGGGATGCTGATGAAGGACGTGATTGTCCCCCAGTCGTAGCGCTGGCCCTCGACCAGCCCGTAGCAGATCGCCAGCAGCGCGCCGCTGGCCAGCAGCACGCCGGGCACGTCCAGCCGATGCCGGCGACCGAGCCGCAGATCCGGGATGATCATCGGCGCCAGCACCAGCACGGCTATGCCGATCGGCAAATTCACGTAGAAGATGTAGCGCCAGTCGTACGCAGTGACCAGCAGCCCGCCCAGCGTCGGGCCCGCGATGGTGGCCACGCCGGCCACGGCACCCCAGATGCCGAATGCCGCGCCGCGCCGCTCGGCCGGGAAGACGTTGGTGATGATCGTCAGCGTCTGCGGCATGAGCATGGCCGCACCCAGGCCCTGCACCGCACGGAAGGCGATCAGCCAGCCAGGGCTCGGCGACACGCCGCAGGCGGCCGAGGCCAGCGTGAACACCCCGATGCCGAACATGAACATCTTCCGCGGGCCGATCACATCGCCAAGCCGGCCGGCGGTGATGACGAGCACGGACAGCACCAGCGCGTACGCGTTGATCACCCAGAGCACGTCGTCGAGCGAGGCGTGCAGGCTCCTGATCATGTTCGGGATGGCGATGTTGACGATCGTCAGGTCGAGCAGCGTCATGAAGAAGCCGAGCGAGACCACGAGCAGCACTGCCCAGGGGTTCTGCTGGTACTTGCGCATCCGTTCCTCCCATGCGCGATGCCGCGTCCCTGGCTGGCCGGCTTGCGCTCTGGCAACCATTACATGGTAAGGACGGCCGGCGACACCAGCGCGATTCGCTGGCCTGACCTGGCGGGCGGCCGGCCGGGCATGCGGCCAGGCGTGCCAGTATGCTCCGGCCATGGAATTGAACGGAACCGCTGCAATTGTCTCCGGCGGCGCCAGCGGGCTTGGCGAGGCCACGGTCCGCTCGCTCGCCGACGCCGGCTGCCGGGTGGCTGTCGCTGACCTGAACGCCGAGCGCGGCAAGGAAATCGCGGAGGCGGTCGGCGGCGTATTCGCCAGGACTGACGTGTCCGACGAGCAGTCCGTGCAGGCTGCCGTCGACGCGGCGGCCAGCCTCGGCGTGCCGCTGCGGGTGGTGGTTAGCTGCGCCGGGATCGGCTGGGCGTCCAGGACGGTGGCCAGGGACGGGTCACCGCACGACCTGGCCAGCTACCGCAAGGTGATCGACGTCAACCTGATCGGCACTTTCAACCTGATGCGGGTCGGCGCCGCGGCCATCGCCAGGACCGACCCAGCTGACGCTGACGGACAGCGTGGCGCCGTGGTCAACACCGCGTCCATCGCCGGTATCGAGGGCCAGACCGGGCAGATCGCCTACTCGGCATCCAAGGGCGGGATCATCGGCATGACCGTCCCGGCGGCCCGCGACCTGGCCGCGATCGGAGTACGGGTCAACACGATCTGCCCCGGCATCATCGACACGCCGATCTACGGCCAGGGTCCGGCCAGCGATGAGTTCAAGGCGAAGCTCGCCGCCCCGGTGGTATTTCCCAAGCGGATGGGGACCGCGGCGGAGTTCGCCCACCTGGTGCTCTCGCTGATCGGGAACGATTACATGAACGCCGAGGTGCTGCGGTTTGACGGCGGCATCCGTTTCCAGCCGAAGTGAGGTGCTGAATGGCTGATCCGGTCCTGACCGAGGACGGTGACGGGGTAGCTGTCATCACGATCAACCGGCCGGAGGCGCGCAATGCGGTCAACGGCGCGGTAGCTCGTGGCATCGCCGCTGCCGTCGAGGAGTACGACTCCCGGCCGGATGTCCGGGTCCTGGTTCTTACCGGGGCCGGCGGCACCTTCTCGGCCGGCATGGACCTCAAGGGCTTCCTGGCCGGTGACGCCCCGATTGTCGCCGGCCGCGGGTTCGGCGGGATCGTCGAGCAGCCGCCGGCCAAGCCGGTCATCGCGGCGGTGGAGGGTTACGCGCTGGCCGGCGGGTTCGAGCTCGCGCTGGCCTGCGACCTGATCGTGGCCAGCGAGCAGGCCAGGTTCGGACTGCCTGAGGTCCGGCGTGGCCTGGTGGCGGGCGCGGGCGGCCTGCTCCGGCTGCCGCGGCGGGTGCCCTACCACCTCGCCATGGAGATCGCGCTGACCGGCGAGCACTTTCCAGCGGCCCGGCTGCACCAGGCAGGCCTGGTGAGCAGCCTGGTGCCAGCAGGCGAGGCGCTGGCAGCCGCGCGTGATCTCGCCGCCAGGGTCGCGCTCGGCGCGCCGCTGGCGCTCACCGTGAGCAAGCGGGTCATCACCGAGTCGGCCGACTGGCCGGCCACTGAGGCGTTCGCCCGCCAGGCAGAGCTCATCGCGCCGGTCTTCCGGTCAGCAGATGCCATGGAGGGCGCGGCCGCGTTCGCTGAGAAGCGCCCGCCGGCCTGGCGGGGCGAGTAGCAGAGCGCCACGCCGCGCCCTAGTCAGCCGGCCGTCGCCGGCCCGGCCGGCTGTCGGACTGGCCGGCGATCGATTGCAATTGCGGCCGCAGCTCAAGGCGGCGTTGGACCCACCGCACCGGGTTGTTGCGCTAGTTGTTCGCCGCTGGCCGGCCCGGCCGGCCCTTCAGAGCCGGATATCGCGAGATTCTCGGGACGATCGCCATGCTCCGCTGCGCGGCCAGTGGGTGCGTGGCGGGCGGTGCTGGCGAGCGGGCCGACCGGCTCGGGCAGATCTGGGCGGCCTTCCCTGGCGGTGCCGCCGCCGGAGGGCGATGGCTGCCGGCCTGGATGTCCCGGCAAGCCGGGAGCCACCTGTGCCCGGCCGGGGGATGCCGGGCCCGGTGCCTGCCTGGCGGGGCTCGCAGCCAGTGCCGATCGGGCGAAGCGGTGCAGACGACCTGAGTGGCCCGCCTGGGGTGGCGGTCAGTGCCGCTCGGGGGAAGCGGCGCTGACGACCGGGGCCGGCCTGCCTGGGGGGTTGGCGGCCAGTGCCGCTCGGGGAAACCGGCGCTGACCGCCGCGGAGCCCGGCCTGGCCGGGGGTGCCGGGCCAGGGCTGCCGCGCGCACCCGGCTTGGGGATTGCCGGGCGAGGAACCGCCTGGGCTAGCTGGCGGTGGCCAGCTGCTCCCGGGGAGCGTAGGCGGCGAGCTTCTCGCGCAGCTTGCCGCGGCCGCGATGCAGGCGAGACATCACGGTGCCGATCGGCGTCTGCATCATCTCGGCGATCTCCCGGTACGGGTACCCCTCGACATCGGCGAGGTAGATCGTCACCCGGAAGTCCTCGGGCAGCTCGCGCAGCGCCTGCAGGATCTCCGAGTCGCCGAGCTGGTCGAGCGCCTCGGCCTCGGCCGACCTGGCTGGCGGCTTCAGCGGGTCACTGCTGACCTGCCAGTCCTCGGCCAGCTCGGTGCCGATCGCCTGGACCGGCTCGCGGCGCTTGCGGCGGTAGTTGTTGATGAATGTGTTCGACAGGATGCGGTGCAGCCATGCCCGCAGGTTGGTGCCCGGCGTGAACTGATGGAACCCGGCGTAAGCCTTAGCGAAGGTCTCCTGGACAAGGTCCTCCGCGTCCGACGGGTTCCTGGTCATCCGCAGCGCCGCTGGGTAGAGCTGCCCCATGTACGGAACAACGTCCTGCTCAAAGCGCGCGTCGCGGTCCGGTAGCTGCTGGGTCGTGCTCGTCATTTCGGTCAACTCCCTCGGCGACTGTCACCCTATAGACGCAGCAGCAACCGATTGCGATGCGTGATCTGGGTTACACCCTGGTTACAGAGTGCCGCCATGCGAACGAACGGGCCGCCAAATAAGGACAGAGCCGGGCAAAAATCACCTTCGATCGCCGGGCAGCCCGTCACCTGATCCAGCTGAAGAACCACATCCGGGACCGCCAGGCGGAGTACGGGATGGACTTGGCCGCCAGCGCCGGGTAGAGGTAAGCGAAGTCGGTCAGCACGGCGATCAGGAACACTCCGGCCAGCACGGCCCCGATCGCCCGGCGGCCAGGCGCCGCCGTGGCCGGTCCGACGATCAGCCCCAGGCACAGCGTCACGGCGATGATCAGGTAGGGCTCGAACGCGACCGCGTAGAAGAAGAACATCGTGCGGTGGTCGTGCAGGGCGAACCAGAACCACGGCAGCCAGCCGGCCGCCACCGCCAGCAGCACCGCGCCTGCCCGCCAGTCCCGCCTGGCGATCCACAAGTACAGGCAGAACAGCAGCGCCGGGATGGTGGCCCACCACAGAATCGGCGTGCCGATGGCGAGGACTTCCTGCGAGCAGTTGGACGCGCCGCAGGTCGGCGGCGTCTGGTAGAAGAACGCGACCGGCTTGCTCATCACCAGCCAGGTCCACGGCTGGGAGGCGTAAGTCTGCTTGGTGGTCAGCCCCAGCCCGAACTGGAGCATGTACCTGTTGTACTGGTACAGCGAGTCGAGCGCGGACCAGACCGGCACGTGATTGCCGTGCTGCGCCGCCCAGTTCCGGTCGTAGCCCTGGCTGGAGGCGAGCCAGCCACTCCACGACGCCACGTAGACCGCCAGCGGCACCGCAGCGAAGGAGACCGGCAGCCAGGCCGCGTCGCTGCGCAGCATGCCTGGCAGCCGCCTGGCAAATCCAGCCGCGCGGCGGGCGCCCAGGTCCCAGGCGATCGCCAGCCCGGCGAACGCGACCAGGAAGTAGATGCCGTTCCACTTGGTCGCGCACGCCGCCCCGAGGCACGCCCCGGCCGCGACCCGCAGCCACCGGATGCCGAGCCGCGGTCCCTCGGCCGCCCGGCTGTCCTGTTCGCTCAGGTCAGGCGGGCTCGCGCCGCCCGGCGTGCTCGCCCCGGCTGGCTGGCTGTCAGCGCCCGGCGGTCCGTCCCGGCCGCGCAGCCGGCCCGCGCCCAGCGCCGTGGCGGCGTCGGCCAGCGCGGCCCTGGCCCGGTCGCGATCGAGCACCAGCAGGCCGAAGGCAGCCAGCACCCAGAACTCGAGGAAGATGTCCAGCAGCGCGGTCCGGCTCATCACCAGCTCGAGCCCGTCCAGGGCCATCAGCAGCCCGGCCACGCAGCCCAGCAGCGTGGAGCGGGTCATCCGGCGGGTGATCCTGGCCAGCATCAGGATCGACACCGAGCCGATCACCGCGGCGGCGAACCGCCAGCCAAACGGAGTCAGCCCGAACAGCCACTCACCGACGGCGATGAAGATCTTGCCGAGCGGCGGGTGCACCACCAGCTCCCCGCCGGTGCCGAGGATGTTCGTGCTGCCGTGGGCGAGCAGCGAGTCGGCGTTCTTGACGTGGTTGATCTCCACGCCGTGCCGCAGGATGCCGTAGGCGTCGCCGACGTAATAGGTCTCGTCGAAGACAACCCCGTGCGGCACGCCGAGCCGGTAGAACCGCAGGAACGCGCCGAAGATCGTGATCAGCGCCGGCCCGGCCCAGCCCAGCCACCTGCTGCCGGGGATCGGCGGCACCATCCGCTCGCGGAGCCGGCCAGCGGCAGCCTGGTCACCGGCCGGAGCCTGGTCACCGGCCGCCACCGCTCTGCCAGCTACGGTGTGTCTCGCCACGCGCTACATGGTAGGGCCGCGGCCGGCCAGCCGGAGCCCGCCAGGCGTCGCTGCCGCCAGGCCACCCTCCCCCTAGGCTTGGGCCATGTCCGCGACCAGCCGTCACATCCTCGCCGCCCCCGCCTGGCCCTACGCCAACGGCCCGCGGCACATCGGGCACGTATCCGGGTTCGGGCTGCCCTGCGACATGTTCAGCCGCTATCAGCGGATGGCGGGCAATCAGGTGCTGATGGTCAGCGGCACCGACGAGCACGGCACGCCGATCCAGGTGCAGGCGGACGCGGAAGGCGTCACGGCCAGGCAGCTGGCTGACCGGTATAACCGGGTCATCGCGACCGACCTGCTCGGCCTGGACATGTCCTACGACCTGTTCACCCGCACCACGACGCTGAACCACTACGCGGTCGCCCAGGAGATCTTCACCGGCCTGTACCAGAACGGCTATATCTTCACCAGGACCGCGCTCGGCGCTATCTCACCGTCGACCGGCCGGACGCTGCCTGACCGTTACGTCGAGGGAACGTGCCCGATCTGCGGCTACGACAGCGCGCGCGGCGACCAGTGCGACAACTGCGGCAACCAGCTCGACCCGGCCGACCTGATCAACCCCCGGTCGAGGATCAACGGCGAGACGCCGGCCTTCGTGGAGACCGAGCACTTCTTCCTCGACCTGCCCGCTTTCGCCAGCGTGCTCGGCAGCTGGCTGCAGAGCAAAAGCGGCCAGTGGCGGCCGAACGTGCTGAAGTTCTCCCTCAACCTGCTCGGTGACCTGCAGCCGAGGGCGATCACCAGGGACCTGGACTGGGGCGTGCCGATCCCGCTTGAAGGCTGGCGGGACCGGCCAGACAAGCGGATCTACGTCTGGTTCGACGCGGTCATCGGCTACCTGTCGGCCTCGATCGAGTGGGCCGCCCGATCCGGCGACCCCGACGCGTGGCGGGCCTGGTGGCAGTCCCCGGACGCCGAGTCGTACTACTTCATGGGCAAGGACAACATCGTCTTCCACGCCGAGATCTGGCCGGCCATGCTGCTCGGCTACGGCGGCCAGGGGGCCAGGGGCGGCCAGCCCGGCTCGCTTGGCGCGCTGAACCTGCCGACCGAGGTGGTCTCCAGCGAGTACCTGACGATGGAGGGCAGGAAGTTCTCCTCCTCCAGGGCTGTGGTGATCTACGTCAGGGACTTCCTTGAGCGCTACGACGTCGACGCGCTGCGCTACTACGTGGCGGTGGCCGGCCCGGAGAGCCAGGACACGGACTTCACCTGGTCGGAGTTCATCCGCCGGAACAACGACGAGCTGCTGGCCAACTGGGGCAACCTGGTCAACCGCAGCATCTCGTTCGCGGCCCGCAACATCGGCTCGATCCCGCGGGCCGGCTCCCTGACCGATGCGGATGCGGACATACTGCGGCGGTCGGCGGCCTCGTTCTCCCAGGTCGGCGACGCGCTCGGACGGTCACGATTCAAGCAGGCGGCCACCGAGGTAATGCGCACCCTCGCCGACGCCAACAAGTACCTCTCCGAGCAGGCACCATGGAAGCTGCGCGAGTCCGACCCGGAGCGGATGCGCACCATCTGCCACGTCGCGCTGCAGCTGGTCGACGACGGCAAGACCCTGCTCACCCCGTTCCTGCCGCGCTCCTCGCAGAAGGTCTTTCAGATGCTCGGCGGCCAGGGCAGCTGGTCGGGGATGCCGCGGATCGAGGAGGTCGACGAGGAAGGCGGCCAGCCGTACCCGGTGCTCACCGGCGACTACGCGGGCGCGGCGCGATGGCAGTCGTCGCCGGTCAAGCCCGGCACGCCGCTGGCAGCACCGGTGCCGCTGTTCGCCAAGCTCGACCCGGCGCTCGCCGACGAGGAGCTCGCCCGGCTGGCCGGCCGGTGAGTCTGTCCCGCCCGGCCGCGCCGGCCCCCGAGCCGCTGCCCGTCGCGTCCTTTGACGGCCACTGCCACCTCGACATGTTCGATGCGGCGGTGCCTGAGGTGCTGGCGGCGGCCAGGGCAGCCGGCATCACCAGGGTCATCACCGTCGGCACCGACCTGGCCTCGTCACGGTGGTCAGCCGCCTGCGCCGGGCAGCACCGGGACGTGTACGCGGCCGTCGCGATCCACCCGAACGAGACCAGAGCGGCGGCGGACTGCGCCGCCGGGCGCGACGCGGTGCTGGCCGAGCTTGCCGCGCTGGCCAGCCTGAGCGACGTGCGGGCTGTCGGCGAGACAGGGCTCGACTACTACCGCGACAGCGCCCCGCCCGGCGTGCAGGCGGACTGGTTCCGCGCGCACATCGCCCTGGCCAGGCAGGCGGGCAAGCCCTTGATGATCCACGACCGGGACGCGCACGCCGATGTGCTGCGCATCCTGGCCGAGGAGGGCGCGCCGGAGCAGGTCATCTTCCACTGCTTCTCCGGTGACGCCGAGCTGGCGAAGCGCTGCGCCGACGCCGGCTACCTGATGAGCTTCGCCGGGACGGTCACTTTCAGCAACGCGCCGCAGCTGCGCGAGGCGGCGAGGGTCGCGCCAGCCGAGCTGATCCTCGCCGAGACCGACGCCCCGTTCCTCACACCGGTGCCGAACCGCGGCAAGCTGAACGCGCCAGCCCAGGTCGCGCACACCATCAGGGCGCTCGCCGCGGCGCGCGGCCAGGACGTCGCCGAGCTGTGCGAGATCATCGCGGCCAACGGCGAGCGGGTCTTCGGTCCGTGGCGGGCGTAGGCCGTGCCGGACACCGCGGCGCCCCGGCTGCTCGGACCCACTGAGATCAGGGAGCTGGCGGCCGCGCTCGGCATCCGGCCGTCCCGCCAGCTCGGCCAGAACTTCGTCGTTGACGCCGGCACGGTCACCAGGATCACCGCCATGGCGGCCCTGAGTCCCGCCGACGTCGTGCTGGAGGTCGGGCCCGGCCTCGGCTCGCTGACCCTGCCGCTGCTGGCCGCCGCCGGCCGTGTGATCGCCGTCGAGATCGATCCGGTGCTCGCCGCTGCGCTGCCCGCTACCGTCGCGGCCAGGGCGCCGGGCCTGGCCGGGCGGCTTGAGGTAGCGAACGAGGACGCTGCCCGGCTCTCCGCGCTGCCTGGCGAGCCGCCGACGGCGCTGGTCGCCAACCTGCCCTATAACGCAGCCGTGCCGGTCGTGCTGCACCTGCTCGCCACGATGCCGCAGCTGCGCCGTGGCCTGATCATGGTGCAGGCCGAGGTCGCCGACCGGCTGGTCGCACCGCCCGGCAGCCGCACTTACGGCGTGCCATCGGCGAAGCTCGCCTGGTACGCCGCCGCCCGGCGAGCCGGGTCGGTGCCGCGCAGCGTGTTCTGGCCGGTGCCGCGGGTGGACTCGGCGCTGGTGGCTTTCAAAAGGCACGACAAGCCGCCGGAGCAAGCGCGGCTGCCAGCTGGCGCGGCCGGCCGCCACGCGGTGTTCGCGGTGGTCGACGCGGCGTTCGCGCAGCGGCGCAAAACACTGCGCGGGGCACTGGCCTCCTGGGCCGGATCGGCGGCAAGGGCCGAGCAGATCGTGCGCGGGGCCGGCCTCGACCCCGCGCTGCGCGGCGAGGCACTGAGCATCGGCGAGTTCGCCAGGATCGCCGGCTGCGCGGCCGATCGCGCCTGACCGCAGTCGATCTGACCACTGGTCGATCTGACCATCCGGCCCGCGTAGCATCTTCAGATCGTGACCTCAGCAGCCAGTTCAGCCGGGCAGGCCGTGACCGTGCGGGTGCCGGCGAAGGTGAACCTGCAGCTCGCGGTCGGGCCAGCGCGCGAGGACGGCTACCACGACCTGGTCACCGTGTTCCACGCGGTGTCCCTGTTCGACGAGGTCACGGTCAGCCCGGCTGAGCGGACCCAGGTGGTGATCAGCGGCGAGGGCGCCGGCTCTGTGCCGCGCGGCAATACCAACCTCGCGGTCCGCGCGGCCGCAGCGCTGGCCAGGGCAACCCGCGGCAAGCGAGCCGGATCGTCCGCGGTGCGGATCGAGATAAGCAAGCGGATCCCGGTCGCCGCCGGGCTGGCCGGCGGCAGCGCCGATGCCGCCGGGGCGCTGGTCGCCTGCAACGAGCTGTGGAACACCGGGCAGAGCCAGCAGCGGCTGTGCGAGATCGGCGCCCAGGTCGGCAGCGACGTGCCGTTCGCCCTGGTTGGCGGCACCGCAGTCGGGCTAGGCCGGGGCGACCAGCTCACCCCTGCGCTCGCCGCCGGGAGCTATCACTGGGTGCTGGCGTTTTCCGCCGCCACGCTGTCGACCCCCCAGGTGTACGCGGCTTGCGACCGGCTGCGAGCGGCCAGAGCCGCCGCCGACGGCGTGTCGGCCGCCGTGCCGGCGCCGCGGCTCAGCACCAGGCTGATGGCGGCGCTCCGGACCGGCGACCCGGCGGCCGTCGGCCCGCTGCTCGCCAACGACCTGCAGCCAGCGGCCATCTCGCTGCAGCCGGGCCTGCGCCGCGCGCTCGCGGCCGGCCGCGAGTACGGCGCGCTCGGCGCCGTGGTCTCCGGGTCGGGCCCGACCTGCGCGTTCCTGGCCGCCGACGCCCGCCGCGCGCGGGACCTGGCGGTGTCGCTGACCGGGGCCGGCGTCTGCCGCGCCGTCGCGCAGGTCACCGGGCCGGTGCCCGGCGCGACGCTGGCGGCCGCCGGGGCGCGGGCGTGAACCTGGTCACCGGGTTGGCGGCGGCGGTCGCGTGGGCGCAGGCGTGAACCTCGTCAATCTTGAGTCAGCCGTCAAGGCGTACGGGGAGCGCGAGCTGCTGGGCGGCGTGTCAGCCGGCGTCGCTGCTGGCGAGGCGATCGGCGTCGTGGGCCGCAACGGGGCCGGAAAGAGCACGCTGCTCGCCGCGCTGGCCGGCCGCGGCGAGCTGGACTCCGGACGGGTCACGCTCGCCCGCAGCGCTGATGTCGGCTACCTGCCCCAGGCCGAGGAACTGTCGGGCACGGCCGGGCAGATCGTGTTCGGCTCGATGCCTGAGCACGAGTGGGCAGCGCAGCCGCGCAGCCGCGGCGTGATCGGCGCGCTGCTGTCCGGCATCGATCTGGCCGCTGACGCCGCCCGGCTGTCCGGCGGTGAGCGGCGCCGGGTCGCGCTGGCCGCGCTGCTGCGCAGCCCGCATGACCTGCTGCTGCTTGACGAGCCCACCAACCATCTCGACATCGAGGCCATCGGCTGGCTGGCCGGTCACCTGCGCGAGCACGCCGACGCTTACGTGGTGGTCACGCACGACCGCTGGTTCCTCGACGCGGTCTGCGACCGGACCTGGGAGCTGGCTGACGGTCAGCTGCGCTCTTACGACGGCGGCTACTCCTCTTACGTGCTGGCCAGGGCGGAGCGGTCGCGGCTGGCTGAGGCGGCCGACCAGCGCCGCCGCGCGCTGCTGCGCAAGGAACTCGCCTGGCTGCGTCGCGGGCCCCCGGCCAGGACGAGCAAGCCGAAGTTCCGGCTGGATGCCGCCGCCGCGCTGATCGACGGCGAGCCGCCGCCGCGGGACGGGGTCGAGCTGACGCGGCTGGCGACCGCGCGGCTGGGACGAACCGTGCTCGAGCTGACCGACGTCACCGCCACGGCCGGCCAGCGGCTGCTGCTCGACAACGTCACCTGGCAGCTCGGCCCCGGCGAGCGGGTCGGCGTGCTCGGCGCGAACGGCACCGGCAAGAGCACGCTGCTGCGGCTGCTGGCCGGCCAGCTCGTTCCCGGCAGCGGCGCGCCGCCGGACAGCGCCGCCGGGCCGGCCGGACCGCTGGCGGCGGCCGGCACCGTGCGCCGCGGCAGCACCGTGCGGCTCGGCTACCTCACCCAGGAGCCCGCGCCAGCCGATCCGGGCGTGCGTGCGCTGGAAGCGGCTGAGCGGGTGCGCCGTTCGGTCCGACTCGGCAAGGGCGAGATCTCGGTGAGTCAGCTGCTTGACCGGCTCGGCTTGCGCGGCGAGCGGCAGTGGACGCTGGTCGGCGAGCTGTCAGGGGGCGAGCGCCGGCGACTGCAGCTGCTGACCGTGCTGCTCGGTGAGCCGAACGTGCTGCTGCTCGACGAGCCGACCAATGACCTGGACACCGACACGCTCGCGGAGCTCGAGGACCTGCTGGACGGCTGGCCGGGCTCGCTGATCGTGGTCAGCCACGACCGGTACTTCGTCGAGCGGGTGACCGACCACGTGCTGGCGTTGTCGGCGGGGCAGCTCGCCTACCTGCCGGGCGGGGTGGCCGAGTACCTGGAGCTGCGGCAGCGGGAACAGGCCGACGGGACGCCGCCCGGCCGGGCTCGCCCTGCAGCTGCCGGCTCCGCGGCCAGCGCTTCGGCAGGCGGCGCGCCAGGAGCCACGAGAGCCGGCCTTCGCCATGGCCGGTCAGGCCCGGCTGAGCAGGAAGGCGACGGGGAGAGCGAGGACCAGGAGCTACCGGTGTCCGCTGCCCGACGCCGGCTCGGGCGCAAGGAGCTGACCCGGCTGGAGCGCCAGCTCAGCCGTCTCAGCACGCAGGAAGCCGAGGTGACCGAGTCGCTGGCCGGCAGCGCCAGTGACTACGAGGCGCTGATTGACCTCGGCGCCCGGCTGCGGGCCGTGCAGCGGGAGAAGGCCAGCCTTGAGGATCGCTGGCTCGAGCTGGCCGAGGAGCTAGACGAGTAGGCCAGGTAAAGCTGCCAGGACATGCCGCCGACCGGGCCTGCAGGCCTGGCGGCAGCGCCGCGGCCGCGCTCAGCGCTGATAGGCGAGCAGGAATTCCAGCGCGATGATGCCGTAGCCGGTGGAGTTAGCGTGCTCGTTCGGGCCCAGCGGGGCCGGGCTGCAGGTCCAGGTCCACTCGCAGACCGTGGCCACGTTGCGCGGCACCGAGCCGAGCCTGGGCAGCGTCACCTTGTCGGTGAAGTCGGCCGAGTGGAACGCGCGGAAGACGTTAGCGACCCGCACGCCGTACTTGCTGTAGACCCGGCCGAGCATGCGGTTGTAGGAAGCGACGAGCCGCTCGCTGATGACGGCGATCAACTTGCCGTTCTGGCCGTCGAACCAGCCGGCCAGCTCGGGCACGTAATAGTTCATCCCGACGATCGTGGTCTGCCGGCCGGCCGCGGCGCGCAGCTGGCGCAGGATCGCGGCGAGGTTGACCAGGGTGGACCGGAAGTGCGCGGTCAGGCACGAGCCGAGCCCGCCCGCAGTAGTGCCGAGGATGCACGTGTTCGGGTCGTTGGCGCCGATGTCGAGCGTGATCAGCGGCACCTGGCCGGGGTGCGCCCGCAGGAATGCCTCGGCCTGGCCGAGCTGCGAGCCTGCCGGGTAGGCGCAGATCCCGCCACGGATCATGGTGCTGGTGGTCTCGCCGGAGCACCCGAGCTTCGCCAGCCGCAGGCCGGGGGCGGTGCGGCGGAGCACGCCCAGCAGCTGGTCCGGGTAGCCCTCGCTGGTCGCGGTCTCGGCGCCGCGCCGCCTGGGCTGGATGCCGAGCGCGAGCGAATCTCCCAGGGAGAGGTAGTACCGGGGGCTGGCCGGCTGGCCGGCCGGCGCCTCAAGTCCGGCCGGATCGCCGCCAGCGGGGTGGTGCCGGGCGGTGACGTGCGAGCCGCGCGCCGCCCGGCGGCCCTGTCCCGAGGTCAGCACCACGGCGGTGACCGCACCGGCGATGGCCAGGCACAGCGCGATCACGGCGAAGATCGCCGCGTTGCGCATCTGCTCACCCCCGGGCCTGGCTGCATCGAGTTGCGGCTGGCGGGCTGGCGCGCGGCCCCGCGTCGCCCGGATCGCCTGCCGGGCTCCGCGGCAGGCACCCAGGCCAGCCTGCCCCGAACGTCAGCCTACGTTCGCTCGGCGCCCGCTCTGTCCTGACCTGTGTCACCCGCGTCGAACGGCGCGAGCAGGATCCGCAGCAGGGCCGCTAGCTGGCGCCGCTGCTGCTGGTCAAGCCCGGTAAGCAAGGAGCGCTCGCGCTCGAGCAGGTCAGCCAGCGCCGCATCGGCCGCTGCCCGGCCCGCGCTGGTCAGCGTGACCAGCACGCCGCGCTTGTCCTGCGGGTCGTTCCTGCGGCTGACCAGCCCGGCAGCGACGAGCCCGTCGATCCGGTTGGTCATCGTGCCCGATGTCACCAGCGTGGCCCGCAGCAGCGCGCCTGGGCTGAGCTGATAAGGCGGGCCCTGCCTGCGCAGCGCGGACAGCACGTCGAACTGAAACTGCTGCAGCCCGTGCGACTCGAAGGCGTCCCGGCGCGCCCGGTCCAGGTGCCTGGCCAGCCGGGACACCCGGCTGAGCACCTGGAGCGGCTCGACATCGAGGTCAGGCCGCTCGGCCTGCCAGGCTGCGACCAGCTCGTCCACCTCATCGCGCATACCGACCGGCTCAGGCATAGCCGCAGCATATCTCTTGACATCGAGACTTCCGGCCAGCATCGTAGCTACTGTCTTGACGTCAAGAGATTGGGCTCGTCATGTGGGATCCGCAGCAGTACCTGCACTTTGCCGGCGAGCGGTCGCGGCCCTTCTTCGAGCTGGCCGGCCGGGTGCGCGCCCAGCGCCCGCGCCGGGTCGCCGACCTGGGCTGCGGTCCCGGCCAGCTCACCGCCACGCTGGCCGCGCGCTGGCCAGGCGCCGAGGTCACCGGCATCGACAGCTCGGCCGAGATGATCGAGACGGCCAGGTCCGAGCCGGTGCCGGCCGGCGCGGACCCAGGGCAGCTGAGATTCGAGCGCGCTGACGCATGGGACTGGCACCCCGCCGAGCAGCCGGACGTCATCATTTCCAACGCGCTGCTGCAGTGGATTCCGGACCACCTGCCGCTGCTGCGCCGCTGGGCCGCGCTGCTGCCGCCGTCCGGCTGGCTGGCATTTCAGGTGCCGGCCAACTTCGACCAGCCAAGCCACGTGATCCTGCGCGAGCTGGCAGGGTCGGACCGCTGGCGCCCGCTGCTCGGCGGCGTGCAGCTCAACCGGCAGTCAGCCGATCCGGCGCAGTACCTGCAGGTGCTAGCCGCGGCTGGCTGCCTGGTCGACGCGTGGGAGACCACTTACCTGCACGTGCTGCACGGCACCGACCCGGTACTCGACTGGTACAAGGGCACCGGCTTGCGGCCGGTGCTGACGGCGCTGCCGGCCGACCAGGCCAGCGAGTTCCTCGCTGAGTACGGCGCGAGGCTGCGCGCGGCGTACCCGGCGCAGCCGCACGGCACGGTGCTGCCGTTCCGCCGCGTCTTCGTCGTCGCGCAGCGGGAAGGCTAGGAGGGACGCCGGCGGCTGCCGCGTCCCCGGCCCGCCTCGCCGTCGGCTGCCTGAGTGCCTGGTGGTCCGGCCGCCGGAGCGGCGCCGCCGTCACTGGTATCGTCCCGGCCGGTGTTCAGCCGGTCGAGCGCGTCGGGCGAGATGTGCGGCTTCGGGTCCAGCCGGGACAGCCCGTTCCATGCGAGGTTGACCAGGTGCGCGGCCATCTCCTCGATCCGCGGCGCGCGGGCGTCCAGCCACCACTGCCCGGTGAAGGCGACCATGCCGACGAGCATCTGCGCGTACATCGGGGCATAAGCCGGGTCGTAGCCGCGTGCCTGCAGCACGTCGCCGAGGATGTACTCGACCTGGCCCGCGATGTCACCGATCAGGCTGCTGAACGTGCCGGAACCCGAGCCGGGAGGCGAGTCCCTGACCAGGATGCGGAAGCCGTCGGCGTTGTCCTCGATGTAGCGCAGCAGCGCCACGGCTGCGGCCTCGAACTTCTCCATCGTGTCCTCGCCCCGCAGCAACTGGGTCGCCAGGGCGACGAACCGGTCCACCTCGCGGTCCACGACGACCGCGTACAGCCCCTCCTTGCCGCCGAAGTGCTCGTACACGACCGGCTTGGACACGCCAGCCTGGGCGGCGATCTCCTCGATCGAGGTGCCATCCAGACCGCGCTCGGCGAACAGGCGGCGGCCGATGTCCAGCAGCTGCTCGCGGCGCTCCTTGCCGGTCATTCTCCTTCGGCCGTTGCCGGCGGGCTGGCTAGTCACTTCTCCATCATGTCGGCCACACGCACAGTGAGCCAATCGCCACAGCTGACGCGCCGCCTGCTCGCGGCTGGCCAGCGGTGCGCAAGGCTGGCCTACGCTGCGCCAGGCCGGGTTCTGCCCGGCTGGTCGCGCGGGTCAGCTGCCCTGCTGGCCGGCCTGCGGCTGCCCGGTCACGACAGTCCTGCCGGTGCTGGGGTTCCTGCCTGTCCCGCCGCTGGCCGTGGCGTTTCTGGCCATCGGGCTGCCGCCAGCCGCTGTGCTGGCCGGCCCGCTACGCACGACCGCCCGCCGCGCCATTCTGCCCAGCTTGCGCGCCCGGCCGGTCTGCTTGGCGGCCAGCCGGGTCTCATCCGGCCAGCGCACCTCGTAGACCAGGCCGAGCTTCTCGGCGAACCAGATCGCCCGCGCGGCGATGTCGATCTGGCCCTTGAGCACCCCGTGCCGAGCGCAGGTGGGATCGGCGTGGTGCAGGTTGTGCCACGACTCGCCGAAGGACAAGATCGCCAGCCAGGACACGTTGCGCGACTTGTCTCGCACCTCGAAGTCCTCTTTGCCGAAGGTGTGGCAGATCGAGTTGATCGACCAGGTGATGTGGTGCAGGAAGGCAACCCGCACCAGGCTCGCCCAGAAGAACGCGGTGACCGCTCCCTGCCACGACATCGACCACAGGCCGCCGATCAGGGCCGGCCCGGCCAGCGAGAAGGCCACCAGCGCGCCGAACCACCGGGAGATCCAGACAATGTCCCGGTCGGCCAGCCAGTCCGGGCAGTACTTCTCCCGTGAGGTGACGTCGGGGTCGAACAGCCAGCCGACGTGTGCGTAGCCCAGGCCCTTGATCAGCGCCTTCCAGTCATCGCCGAACCGCCACGGCGAGTGCGGGTCGCCTTCGCGGTCGCTGTACTTGTGATGCCTGCGGTGGTCGGCCACCCAGGTCAGCACCGGGCCCTCGATGGCCATGCTGCCGGCGATCCCCAGCGCGATCTTGAAGCCGCGCACCGCCTTGAATGAGCCGTGGGTGAAATAGCGGTGCAGGCCCATGCTGATGCCGAGCCCGGAGACGTAGTAGAACGCGATCGCGATCACGACGTCGTGCCAGCCGAGCCCCCATCCCCAGGCCAGCGGGACAGCCGCGACCAGGGCGAGCAGCGGTACGGCGACGAACACGCCGACCATGATCCGCTGCACGGTGTTCTGCCTGGCTGAGATGTCGGGCCGCGGCCCGGCCTGCGGTTGCCTGGCCGGCTCCGCCGGCCCGCCGCGTTGGAGCGAGCCGGTTTGCGCGGTTGCTGCCATGGTTTCCTCGCTTGCCGTGTAGCCATGCCGGACTGAGGAGCGCTCCGCATACACCATGGGCAAGGGCCAATGCAAATACGCTTACGTAACCGTAGCTTACGCAACCGTAGGTTGCGCAAGCGCCCGACGGAGAACATCTCGCGAACGCAGCGTGAAGGCCACCTGCTGGTCGCCAGGCGCGTTCGCACCCCGCACAGGTGCCCGGCTGTCAGGGGCTCACACATCACCGGCCAGCCGTCTGCACCGCTCAGTTCGCAGCGAGGCTGGGCTGCATGTCCGGCGAATCGCCGCCCTGCCAGGCAAGCGGGCGAGCGGAGAGGTAGGTTCCGGCGCCTGGACTCGAACCAGGACAAACGAGTTCCAAGGACTCGCGGGCTGCCAATTACCCTACGCCGGACAGAATGCCGCGGCGGCCGACGGTAACCGTCGGCGACGCGCATGCCACCTCTAACGATACCGACCGGAGCCCGCCGCTCCCAGTGATCAGCAACGCCGCGTAGCGCCCCGGGCGCATTGCCGCCATCGCGGTCGCGCGGCCAGGGCGCGGCTGACAGACTGCCCTGCGAGAGCTGGCTGCCCCGCTTCGTTCCGGTCCGCCTGGGGGGACCAGGCACGAGCCGGCCGCCGCGGGCCCGGCCGCCAGCCGGGAAACGCGACGGTATCCTGCAGGGGACGGGTGAGTGAACCGAAGCACGACGGTCCCGCGTTGGCCTGCAGCGATCCCGAGGAGCCGAGCGGAGTGAGGGTTAGCGGTCCGGCCGCCGTCATCATCCTTGCGGCGGGCGAGGGGACGCGGATGAAGACCCGCACCCCGAAGATGCTGAACGAGGTCTGCGGCGTACCGATGCTTGGGCATGTGCTCGCGGCCGGGCGCGAGGTGCGGCCCGGCCGGCTGATCGTCGTGGTCAGCGACCTGAACGGCGGCGTCGCCGGCTACCTGCGCGAGCACCTGCCGGACGCCGAGCTAGTCGTGCAGGAGCGGCGCGGCGGCACTGGCCACGCGGTCCGGATCGTGACCGAGGCCCTCGGGCTCATTCACGGCACGGTGGTGGTTACCTACTCCGACACCCCGCTGCTGCGCGGGCAGACCCTGGCCGACCTGGTCAGTGCCCACGTCGCCGGGTCCGACGCGGTGACCATCCTGTCCGCGACCGCGGCCGACCCGGCCGGTTACGGCCGGGTGGTGCGCGACGACTCGGGCGGCTTCACCAGGATCGTCGAAGACGCGGACGCGACCGCGCGGCAGCGGGAGATCACGGAGATCAACTCCGGCATCTACGCGTTCGACGGCGACCTGCTCGCCGACGCGGTCAAGCGGGTGCCTACCGACAACGCGAAGGGCGAGGAGTACCTGACTGACGCGGTCACCATCCTGCGCGGCGACGGGCACTCGGTCGGCGTCGTGGCCTGCCAGGACTTCGATGAGGTGCTCGGCGTCAACGATCAGGCGCAGCTGGCCTGGGCGCGCCGGGTCATGAACGAGCGGCTGCTCTCCGCCTGGATGGACGCCGGGGTCAGCGTCCTCGATCCGGCCACGACCTGGGTCGATGTCGGCGTCACGCTAGAGGCAGGGGTGCAGATCGGGCCGGGCACCCAGCTGGAGGGCGGCACCACCGTGGCGGCCGGCGCGCAGGTCGGGCCCGGCTGCCTGCTGCGGGACACCAGGGTCGGCCAGGACGCGAGGGTGATTCAGTCGGTGTGCGAGGGAGCCTTCGTCGGCGAGCGGGCGGTGGTCGGGCCGTTCGCCCATCTGACCCCCGGCAGCAGGCTCGGTCCAGGCGAGCGGGCATCCGGCGCTGGCGCGCCAGGCCGGCCGGGCAGCCAGTGAAGATTACGACGTCAAGGACGGAGAGGGCCTGATGACCGGCATCACCGCGAAGAGCGAGAAGAAGCTGATGCTCTTCTCCGGCCGCGCCTACCCCGAGCTGAGCGCCGAGATCGCGAGCTGCCTCGACGTTGAGCCGGTGCCCACGACCCTCTACGACTTCGCCAACGGCGAGATCTTCGTCCGGTTCCACGAGTCGGTACGCGGCTGCGACGCGTTCGTGCTGCAGTGTCATACCTCGCCGATCAATCAGTGGATCATGGAGCAGCTGATCATGGTCGACGCGCTCAAGCGAGCGTCAGCCAAGCGGATCACCGTGGTCGCGCCCTTCTTCGGCTACGCGCGGCAGGACAAGAAGAGCCGGGGCCGCGAGCCGATCTCGGCCCGGCTGATGGCCGACCTGTTCCGCACCGCAGGCGCCGACCGGCTGATGGCCGTTGACCTGCACACGGCGCAGATCCAGGGCTTCTTCGACGGCCCGGTCGACCACCTGTTCGCGCTGCCGATCCTCGCTGACTACGTGCAGACCAGGCTGGACGTCTCGCGGGTCACGGTGGTCGCGCCGGACGCCGGCCGGGTGCGGGTCTGCGAGCGCTGGACCGACCGGCTCGGCTGCCCGCTGGCGATCATCCACAAGCGCCGCGATCCGGACGTGGCCAACAAAGTCCGTGTCCTCGAGGTGGTCGGCCAGGTCAGGGGCAGGACCTGCATCATCGTCGATGACATGATCGACACCGGCGCGACGATCGCCAACGCCGCCGAGGCGCTGTTCGACGAGGGCGCAGCCCAGGTGATCGTGACGGCCACCCACGGCGTGCTGTCCGGCCCGGCGGTCGACCTGCTCAAGAACTCCATGGTCGCCGAGGTGATCATCACCAACACGCTGCCCGTGCCGGACGAGAAGCGCTTCGACAAGCTCACCGTGCTGTCCATCGCCCCGCTGATCGCCAGGGCTATCCGCGAGGTCTTCAGCGACGGCTCGGTGACCAGCCTGTTCGACGGCCAGAGCTGAGCACGGTCGCGGCTGGGCTACACTAGCGGCACTGTCCTGGATGCCGGCCACGCTGACCGCCCAGGCCGTGACAACGTCCATTCCCGCAAGGAGTGCCGCCGTGCCCGAGGTCCACATCGCCGCTGCGCAGCGCAGCGAGTTCGGCAAGGGCGCCGCCCGCCGCGATCGGCGGGCCGGCCGCGTGCCCGCCGTGCTTTACGGCCACGGCACCGACCCGCGGCACCTGAGCCTGCCCGGCCACGACATCCTGCTGGCGCTGCGCACGGCCAACGTGCTGATCCGGCTGGACGGGCTGCCAGGTGGCAGCCAGCTCGCGCTGCCCAAGGCGGTACAGCGGGACGCGATCAAGGGCTCGGTCGAGCATGTCGACCTGATCCTGGTGCGCAGCGGCGAGAAGGTGACCGTCGAGATCCCGGTGACCATCACCGGCGACCTGGCTCCGGACGGGATGCTCGACCAGCAGCTCGTGCAGATCCCGGTCGAGGCCGAGGCCACCCACATCCCCACCGGCGTCGAGGTCAGCATCGAGGGCATGCAGGTGGGCGACGCGGTACACGCGGGCGACCTGCGCCTGCCGGCCGGCTCTACCCTGGCGGTCGAGCCCGACGTACTGGTGCTGCACGTCATCGCCGCGCCGACGGCCGAGCAGATCGAGGCCGAGCTTGGCGTGCCCGAGGCACCCGAGCCGGAAGCCGAGGGCGCCGCGCCAGCGGCGCCAGCGCCGGCCGGCGAGGCCGAGCCGGCTGCCCCGGCGCCGGAGTAGCCAGCCACGGCCCGGCCGGCCCGCCGGATGCCAGGCTCGCTGCTGCCGTCGCGGTGGCGGCGGCCACCGGATCAGCAGGCCAGAGGTGAGCACAGCATGGCCGAGTCCCGATGGCTGGTCGCTGGCCTTGGCAACCCGGGGCCGCAGTACGCGGGCAACCGGCACAACGCCGGGTTCATGGTCGCTGACCTGCTCGCTGACCAGATGGGTACCCGGTTCAAGCGCGATCGCTCGCGTGCCGACGTGGCCACCGGGCGGCTGGCCGGGCTGCCGGTCACTCTCGGCAAGCCGAAGACCTACATGAACGCTTCCGGCGGCCCGGTCGCCGCGCTGCGCTCGTTCTACAAGATCCCGGCCGGCCGGCTCGTCGTGGTGCACGACGAGCTCGACCTGCCATTCGGCGTTATCCGGCTCAAGCTGGGTGGCGGGGATAACGGGCACAACGGGCTGCGCTCGGTGACCGCTGCGCTCGGCAGCCGGGACTATTTCCGGGTCCGGATCGGGATCGGCCGACCGCTTGGCCGGATGGATGCGGCTGACTTCGTGCTGCATGACTTTTCCGCTGCCGAGCGCAAGGCGCTGCCCGACGTGCTTGACCGTGCCTCGGCTGCCGTCGAGGCGCTGCTGGCGGGCGGCCTGGCCGCCGCCCAGAACGAGTTCCATCCGGCCGCGCCACAGGCTGGCGGCTGACCGCGGCCGCCATTTCAGTCCCAGCCGGGGCTAATCCGGGCAACTTTCCCGCCACTTGCGGTGCACTCCCGGCATCGGCCGCAGTACGGTGCGCTCGAATGTCAACCGGCCTTTTCAGCTGCGCGTCTTGCTAGTACTCCCGGGGGAAGCTAGCTCATAGCGCGTGAAGGTGCAGAAGGGGCGGGTGGGGGACGTGTCTGGTCAGACGCTGACCGCAACTCCTAATCGGCTGGACAGAGTCCTCGCGCGGCTCGCCGCACAGCACCCGTCCTCGTGGACGACCAGCTACCTGCGTCAGGCGTCGGCGGTCGACGCCGTCTGCGCGCTGGCCGGCGGCCTGCTGGCCTTCCAGCTCAGGTTCGACGGCGAAAGATCCGGGCAGAATGGCGCCTACCTCCTGCTGAGTCTCATCCTGCCGGTGCTGTGGGTGGGCGCCATCGCGCTGGCTGGCGGGTACGACTCGCGCTTCATCGGGGTCGGCACCGAGGAATTCCGCCGGGTGCTGACCGCTGGCGTGTCGCTGACCGCGGCGGTCGCCATCGTCTCGTACGCCTCCAAGACCGATGTCGCCCGCGGCTATGTGATCATCGCGCTGCCCTGCCTGACCATGTTCGACCTCATCGGCAGGTTCGCGCTGCGCAAGCGGCTGCACCGGCTGCGCAGGTTCGGCGGCTTCATGCGCAGGGTCGTGCTGGTCGGCCACGCCGCGGTAGCCGCTGACCTGACCGCCGTGCTGCGCCGGGAGAGCTACCACGGGCTGTCCGTGGTAGCGGCCTGCCTGGCCGGCGAGCGGGTGCCAGCGAGTGTCGACGGCGTGCCTGCCTTCTCCGGGCTCGACGGCGTGGCCGAGGTCGTCTCCAAGTTCTCGGCCGACACCGTTGCCGTGCTTGCCTGCCCGGAGATGAGCGGGGCCCGGCTGCGTGACCTTGCCTGGGAGCTGGAGAAGACCGACACCGACCTGTGCGTGGCGCCGGCGCTGCTGGACGTCGCCGGGCCGCGCACGACGATCAGGCCGGTGGCCGGGCTGCCGCTGCTGCACCTGGATCACCCCGAGTTCACCGGCATCCGGCGGCTCATCAAGGACGGCTTCGACCGCAGCTGCGCGCTGGCCGCGCTGGCGCTGCTGGCACCGCTGCTGCTGGCCATCGCCGTGGCGATCCGGCTCACTGACGGCGGGCCTGCCCTGTTCCGTCAGGTCCGGGTCGGCAAGGACAGCCGCGGCTTCATCATGTACAAGTTCCGCACGATGGTCACCGACGCCGAGGTGCGCAAGGCCGAGCTGACCGGGGTCAGCGACCAGAACGGCGTGCTGTTCAAGATCCACGATGACCCGCGGGTCACCAGGGTGGGCCGCCTGCTGCGCCGCTGGTCGATCGACGAGCTGCCGCAGCTGCTGAACGTGCTGCGCGGCGACATGTCGCTGGTCGGCCCCCGGCCGGCGCTGCCGGAGGAGGCCGCCGTCTACGCCGATCACGTCCGGCGCCGGCTGGTGGTCAAGCCGGGACTCACCGGCTTGTGGCAGGTCAGCGGACGCTCGGACCTGTCCTGGGACGAGTCGGTGCGGCTCGACCTGCGCTACGTGGAGAACTGGTCGTTCGTGCTCGACCTGCAGATCCTGTGGAAGACCGCAGCGGCCGTGACGGGCGGCTCAGGTGCTTACTGAACGTTGTCGTATGATTACGTTCGGTTTACTGAGGCGTGGGCATACTCCCGCTGCCCTGCTAACCGGGACACCAGCTGCAGGTGGTTAGCTCGCGGCTTAGCGGGATAACTAAAGATGGTCTGGCCTAAGATGCTGATCCTCATGACCAATTCGGTGTCAACCATCGCATTTGGCAAGGCGTCTTCTTAGTACTCACAGGTGAACGCCCGGCGAACGGCCGGAGGGCTGCTCCTGTGCTCGCAGTGCGTGTGGTACGGAAGGAGCTTTCTGAGCGTGTCGGGTCAATTGGTCACCGCTCCTAGCCGGATGAGCCACCCGGCCGCGCGCCGCGCCTCGCAGCCGCCAGCCGTATGGCAGGCGACCTACCTGCGCCAGGTGGCCGTGGTCGACTGCGTCTGCGCCATCGCCGCCGCCGCTCTCGCCTACGAGCTGCGCTTCGATCACCGCCTGCATATCCCGGACGTCTACCTGGCGATCAGCGTCAGCCTGCCACTGCTCTGGGTGATCGCCATGGCCGTCGCCGGCGGGTACGACTGCCGGTTCATCGGGGTCGGCTCGGATGAATTCCGCCGGGTGCTGAACGGCGGGGTGACGCTGACCGCCGCCGTCGCGATCGTGTCGTATGCGACCAAGGCCGAGCTCGCCCGCGGATACGTGGTGATAGCGCTGCCCTGCGTGACGCTCTTCACGCTGATCGGCCGTCTGCTGCTGCGCAAGCGGCTGCACCGGCACCGGCAGCTCGGCGGCTACATGCGCAAGGTGCTGGTCGTCGGCCACGCCGAGGTGGCCACCGACCTGGCCCGGATGCTCCGCCGGGAGAGCTACCACGGCCTGTCGGTCGTGGCGGCCTGCCTCGCCGACCTGGACGGCCCGGCGGATATCGCCGGCATCCCGGCGACCGCCGGGCTCGACGACGTGGCCGAGCAGGTGGCCAGGCACGGCGCCGACACCGTGGCGGTGCTTGCCTGTCCGCAGATGAGCGGGGCCCGGCTCCGCGAGCTCGCCTGGGACCTGGAGAAAACAGGAACCGACCTGTGCGTGGCGCCGGCCCTGCTGGACGTCGCCGGGCCGCGCACGACGATCAGGCCGGTCGCCGGACTGCCGCTGCTGCACCTGGACCACCCCGAGTTCACCGGCGCCCGCAGGGTGGTCAAGAACGGCTTCGACCGGGCGCTTGCCTGCGGCGCGCTGGCGCTTGCCCTGCCCTTGCTGATCGGCGTCAGCATCATCGTCCGGATGACCGACCGCGGGCCCGCGCTGTTCAGGCAGACCCGGCTTGGCGGCGACGGCCGGCCGTTCACGCTCTACAAATTCCGCACCATGGTGGTCGGCGCGGACACCGGCAAGGCAAAGCTGACGGCGCAGAACGAGATGGACCCGGCCAGCGCGCTGTTCAAGATCCGCAAGGACCCGCGGCTGACCCCGATCGGCGGGTGGCTGCGCCGCTGGTCGGTGGATGAACTGCCGCAGCTGCTCAACGTCGTGAAGGGCGACATGTCCCTGGTGGGCCCTCGGCCGTGGACGTCGGGGCCGTACCAGAGCGCGAGCTACGACCAGTTCGTTGCCCGGCGGCTAGCGGTGAAGCCGGGAATCACGGGGCTGTGGCAGGTCAGCGGGCGGGCCGACCTATCCTGGGACGAGTCTGTCCGGCTTGACCTGCGTTACGTCGAAAACTGGTCGTTCGCCCTCGACCTGCAGATCCTGTGGAAAACCATCAGAGCGGTCATCCGGCACGCGGGGGCGTACTAGCCTGCAGACCTCGACTGCCGAGGGGACCGGAAAGCTGATGATGCCTGACGACCATGACCTGGCCGCGCAGCTGGCGCTGCAGGCCGGCGAGCGGCTGCTCGCGCTGCGCGAGGCCGGCGGGGACGCCGGTGAGCTGAAGCGGCGCGGTGACGCGCAGTCGCACCAATTCCTGACCGCAGAGCTCGCCAGCCAGCGGCCTGCCGACGCGGTGCTGTCCGAGGAGGGCGCCGACGACCAGGCCAGGCTCAGCGCTAGCCGGGTGTGGATCGTTGACCCGCTGGATGGCACCAGGGAGTTCGGCGAGGCTGGCCGCAGCGACTGGGCCGTGCACGTGGCGTTGTGGGAAAAGGGTGAGCTGACCGCCGGGGCCGTGGCGCTGCCCGCCCAGGGGAAGGTGCTGTCGACGGCGCAGCCGCCGCGGCAGCCAGCGACGCCGCCCGGCGGCAACGGGCACCGGGCAGGGCCGCTGCGGATCCTGGTGAGCCGGACCAGGCCGCCTGAGTTCGTCCGGCAGCTCGCCGAGCTGACCGGCGCCGAGCTGGTGCCGCTCGGCTCAGCCGGAGCCAAGGCGGCGGCGGTAATCTGCGGCGAGGCCGACGCGTACGTGCACAGCGGCGGCCAGTACGAGTGGGATTCGGCCGCGCCGGTAGCGGTGGCCTCGGCCGCCGGCTTGCATGCCTCCCGGATCGACGGCTCGAAGCTGAGCTATAACCAGCCGCACCCGTCGCTGCCGGATATCCTAATCTGTCCGGTCTCGCTCGCCGGCGAGCTGCTCGGCGCGATCAGCGCCGTCAGGCAGCGCGAGCAGTGAGCCCGGTCAGCTTCGCCACGACCCGCTGAGCAAAGACAACCGGAGTTTTCCTGATGGCAGTCGCACGCTCTGACTACCTGCTCTCCCAGCTCGACGTCCTGCAGGCCGAATCCGTCCACATGATGCGCGAGGTAGCAGCCGAGTTCGAGCGCCCGGTGCTGCTGTTCTCCGGCGGCAAGGACTCGGTCGTCATGCTCGCGCTGGCTGAGCGGGCGTTCTGGCCGGCCAAGATCCCGTTCCCGGTCATGCACGTCGACACCGGGCACAACTTCCCCGAGGTGCTTGACTTCCGTGACCGCCGGGTCGCCGAGCTCGGGGTCCGGCTCGTCGTCGCCTCGGTACAGGAGTCCATCGACGCGGGCAAGGTCGCCGAGGAGACCGGCCGCTGGGCGAGCCGCAACAAGCTGCAGACCGTCACGCTGCTCGACGCCATCTCGGAGAACCGGTTCGACGCGGTGTTCGGCGGCGGCCGCCGGGACGAGGAGAAGGCCAGGGCCAAGGAACGGGCGTTCTCGTTCCGGGACGAGTTCGGCCAGTGGGACCCGAAGAACCAGCGGCCCGAGCTGTGGAACCTCTACAACACCCGGATCCACCGCGGCGAGCAGATCAGGGTCTTCCCGCTGTCCAACTGGACCGAGCTCGACATCTGGCATTACATCGGCCGCGAGGGCCTTGAGCTGCCGCCGATCTACTTCGCTCACCGCCGTGATGTCTTCGAGCGTGACGGGATCCTGCTGGCCGACAGCGAGTACGTGACGAACGCCGACGACGAGCCGGTCTACGAGGCGACGGTCCGCTACCGCACCGTCGGCGACATGACCTGCACCGGTGCGGTCGAGTCGACCGCAGCGACCATCGACGAGGTCATCACCGAGGTCGGCGCCACCAGGATCACCGAGCGCGGCCAGACCCGCGCCGATGACCGGGCCAGCGAGGCCGCGATGGAGGACCGCAAGCGGGAAGGGTACTTCTGATGGCGACGCAGTACCGGCCGCAGCCAGGCCGGGCGGAAGGGGACAGGTACATGGACATCCTGCGGTTCGCGACCGCGGGCTCGGTGGATGACGGCAAGAGCACGCTGATCGGCAGGCTGCTCTACGACTCCAAGGCGATCTTCGAGGACCAGCTCACCGCGGTGGAGCGGACCAGCAAGGAGCGCGGGGAGGACTACACCAACCTCGCGCTGCTGACCGACGGCCTGCGGGCCGAGCGGGAGCAGGGCATCACCATCGACGTGGCCTACCGCTACTTCGCGACGCCGCGGCGCAAGTTCATCATCGCCGACACTCCTGGCCACATTCAGTACACCAGGAACATGGTCACCGGCGCGTCCACGGCCGACCTCGCGATCGTCCTGGTCGACGCCAGGAACGGGCTCACCGAGCAGAGCCGCCGGCACGCTTTCCTCACCACCCTGCTGCGGGTGCCGCACCTCGTCCTCGCCGTGAACAAGATGGACCTGGTGGGCTACGACCAGGCGGTCTTCGAGCAGATCATGGAGGAGTTCACCGCCTTCGCGACCAAGCTGGAAATCGGCGACCTCGCGTTCATCCCGATGTCCGCGCTGCACGGCGACAACGTGGTCGACCGCTCGGCCAACATGCCGTGGTACGACGGCCCCTCGCTGCTGCACCACCTGGAGCACGTGCACATCGCGTCGGACCGCAACCTGATCGACGTGCGGTACCCGGTGCAGTACGTAATCCGGCCGCACCAGGCGACCGACCCTGACTTGCACGACTACCGCGGCTACGCCGGGCAGGTAGCCGGCGGCGTGCTCAAGCCAGGTGACGAGCTGATGCACCTGCCGTCCGGGCTGACCACCAGGATCGAGCGGATCGACACCGCGGCCGGCCCGGTGCCTGAGGCCTTCCCGCCAATGTCGGTCACCCTGCTGCTGGCCGACGACCTGGACGTCTCCCGCGGCGACATGTTCTGCCGCCTGCACAACCAGCCGCAGGCCACCCAGGACGTCGAAGCGATGGTGTGCTGGATGAGCGACGCCCGCGCGCTCACGCCGCAGAGCAGGCTGATCGTCAAGCACACCACCAGGACGGTCAAGTCGATCGTCAGGGACCTGCACTACCGGCTCGACGTGAACACGCTGCACCGGGACGAGACAGCGCAGCAGCTGACGCTTAACGAGATCGGCCGGGTGACGCTGCGGCTGACCCAGCCGATCTTCTGCGATCCGTACACGCGCAACCGGATGACCGGGGGCCTGATCCTGATCGACGAGGCGACCAACTCGACCGTCGGCGCCGCGATGATCACCGAGACCGGATGACGGCACGGCCCGGCCGCCCGCGCCTGAAACGCCCGCGCCTGAAACGCCCGTGCCTGAAACGCCCGTGCCTGAAACGACAGTGCCTGAGACAACGGTGCAGAACGCGATGAGTATCACCCGAACCGGACTGGTCGCCATCAAGCGGGCCGCCAGGGCGGCCCGCGGCGGGCAGTCCCGCAGCCTGAGCGCCGTTGACTACGAGTCGGCGTGGGACGAGTACGCCAAGACCTGGCGGCTGCGCAACCCGAAGCTCGGCCACATCGGCGACGAGTGGACCGGGCAGCACGCCGGGGCCGCCGCGACCGTGCAGGAGTACAGCCAGCTCATCGACGCGACCTTCATCGCGCCGTACATCGGCCAGGCAGACTCAGTGCTGGAGATCGGCGTCGGCGGCGGCAAGACAGCGGCGCTGCTGCTTGCCCGCTGCGCGGAACTGACCTGCGCTGACATCTCAGCCGAGATGCTGAAGGCCACCC
The DNA here is from genome assembly GCA_036495525.1 of Streptosporangiaceae bacterium. Taxonomy (GTDB): domain Bacteria; phylum Actinomycetota; class Actinomycetes; order Streptosporangiales; family Streptosporangiaceae; genus DASXMR01. The sequence goes on from DASXMR010000141.1 coordinate 111,776, forward strand.
GGCAGCGACTGGGCGACGAGCGCGTCGGCTACGTGAAGGTAGACGGGGTCAAGCTCAGCGGCATCCAGCCAGCCTCGGCCGACATCTGCTTCTGCTTCGACACCATGGTGCACATGGAGCCGCGCGACATCTTCAACTACCTGACCCAGGTTCCCGCCCTGCTGCGCGGCAAGCGGCTGTGCATCTTCCACCACAACAACACCCTCAGCGATCTCGGCTGGCAGCGGTTCCTGAGCGAGTGGGACCGCAACCTGATGGGCAGGTCGGGCGGCTCTTTCTCGGTGATGACCAATGAGCTGATGGAGCGGTTCCTTGACCACCTCGGTTACACCGTGCTGAGCCGTGATACCGAGACGATTCCGCGCGACTGCGTGTGGGTAGCGCGCGCTCCCGGCTAGCAGGAGGCCGCCCGGACTGGCCCTCGCTCACCCCGCTGATAACGGGCCTGGCGGACGAATCGCCCGGTTAGTGAATGTAGGCGGCAAATGGCTGACCCTGCCCTGGCGGTGTGATTTAATCGCTGAATCCCTGCTCGCCGGCCTGCTCGAATCGCCGGTGTCACCAGTAGCACAATCCCTGTCATCGGAAGGTGTGAGACGTTGCGCAGGCGCAGGCAGACCTGGATCATCCTGACCGCGGCAGCGGGTGCGCTCGCCCTCGGCGCGGCCGGCACGGCGGCGTCAGCCCGCACGGCGGCCGTGCCTACCGGCCCGGTCAGCGGCACGCCGGCGGCCGGCACGCCGCAGCTGGCGACGACGGGCAGCACTGAGCAGGTGCGCCAGCTGGTGCAGTGCGGCAGCACGATGTACGCGGTGGGCTCGTTCAGCTCGGTCAAGCGCTACAACAACGTCGTGAGCCGCGGCAACATCTTCAGCTTCAGCGCGGTCAAGCCGTACAAGATGACCACCTGGAATCCGAATGTGAACGGCGTCGTCAACTCGATCGCCTTCAACGGCTCGAACTGCGCGGACGCCTACATTGGCGGAAAGTTCACCTCGGTAGGCGGCACCGCGGTGAAGAACATCGCGGAAGTCAGCACCAGTACTGGCCAGGTAGTGACCTCGTTCGGGCACAACGCCGAGGCACAGGTCCAGACCCTGCTGGCGGTGAAGGGCCACCTGCTGGCCGGCGGCAACTTCACCTCCGTCAACAACAGCACGGCCGACCCGTACTTCGCTAGCCTGAGCCCCGCCACCGGCAAAGACGACAACTGGTTCCACCTCAGCATCTCGGGCAATTACAACTGGACGCCCTTTAACGGCGACCCGCCGGTGGCCACCAACCCCACCAGGGTGTACAACCAGTCGCTCAGCCACAGCGGGCAGTACGACCTGCTGATGGGTGACTTCACCGCCGCTGGCGGGCTGCCGCGGCAGCAGATCTTCATGCTCAACCTCAGCACGACCCCGCCGTCGGTCACCGGCTGGACCTCGCCGGAATGGGACGGCAGCCTCGGCGAGGCCACGCCGCAGGACCCGACGGCCGGCTACCCGTACCACTGCGCGTGGAACGAGCCGTTCTACATCCAGGCCGCCTCCTGGTCGCCCGACGACTCGACGATCTACATCGCGAACACCGGCTACCACCCCTATGGCTGGTCCACCGACCCGAACGAGCAGGTCAGGAATGGCCTGTGCGACGCGGCCGCGGCGTTCCCCGCCACCGTGAACCCGCCGCCGCAGAGCGACGGACAGCCGGGCTACGTGCTGCACGACTGGGTGAACTACACCGGCTGCGACTCGCTGTTCGCGACCGCCGCCGACGCGAGCACCGCCTACATCGGCGGGCATGAGCGGTGGTCGAGCAACCCGAACGGCTGCGACAACGCCGGTCCCGGCGCGATCAGCGCACCGGGGATGGAAGGACTGTCGCCCGCCACGGGGGCGCTGACCTTCAACCCCGGCCGGGCGCGCGGCCTGGGCGCCGATGACATGCTCATCACCAGCGCCGGGCTGTGGATCGCCAGCGACAACCTGGACAACTCGCAGACTTGCGGCGGGGTCGCCAGCCACGCTGGCATCTGCCTGCTGCCGTACACGACCGGCTGACCGGAGCCGGACAGAACAGCTGAGGGGGCGGCTTGTCCAGACTCTGGCTGCGCGTAGCGCTCTGGCTGGGCGGACTGGCGCTGGTGGCGGCCGCGATCCTGGTGGGGCTCGCGCTCGCACGGCAGCCGTCCAAGATCAATGCCCGGCCGGCCGGGCCGGACGTCACCAGCCGGATCGTCGCGCCGGTGCCGAGGACCACGGTCCCGCCGACCGGGCCGTCCATGCCGGGGCACGGCGCTTACGTCGGCGCCTACGTGGAGCCCAGGCTCTTCACCCAGGACCAGGACGTGGCCGCGGTGAACAGGATGCAGAGCCGGCTCGGCCGCAAGCTGGCGATCGTGCACACCTACTCGAAGTGGGCAGCGACCTTCCCCACCGCCAGCCAGCAGGCGTTCCTGAACTCGGTCAGCGTGCTGCTGCTCTCCTGGGCGGGTACCGACACCCGCAGCATCGTCTCCGGCCGGCAGGACAGCGTCATCAAGCAGAAGGCACTCGCGATCAAGGCCACCGGTAAGCCGATCTTCCTTGAGTGGCGCTGGGAGATGAACCGGCCCGATTTCCGCGCCCAGCTGCACTCACCGCATGAGTACATCGCCGCGTGGGATCACATCCGGGCGGTCTTCGCCCAGGAGCATGTGCACAACGTCGCGTGGGTGTGGTGCCCGTCGTCCAAGGGCTTCGGCGAAGTCGGCAGGTACGGCGACGGCGCCAGCTTCTATCCGGGCAACAAGGAAGTCGACTGGCTGTGCGTGGACGCCTACCCGGTCGACAGCGGGCCGCGTACCTCGTTCGCCCAGCTGCTGCACCCGTTCCTGGCCTGGGCCTCGCACATCCACAAGCCGGTCATGATCGGCGAGACAGGCGTGCCGCGCAGCTACGGGGCCAGGCAGCGGGCGATCTGGCTGCAGGGCGCGTCGCAGGTCATCCGCGGTGACCGGCAGGTAAAGGCGCTGGTGTACTTCGATGGTGACCCGGCCGGCGCGCCGCGGGGCCGCCAGTACGCGCTCGACGCGGGCTCGCCGCCGCTGCACGCGTTCCGCACCCTGGCCAGGGAGCCGTACTTCAACCCGGTGCTGCCCAATAAGGGCAAGCCATCGGGGTGAGCAAGCCCGGCGGCCGGGCAGGCGCCGGAAATCCGCCGGCCGCACCGGCGGGCGGCCAGAGCGGCCCGGTGCACCTCGCCGGGCTGGCTTTCAGCCCGCTGACCGAGGCGGCGGTGGTCCGCCACGTCATCGGCGCGTGCGACCGGGGCGCCGGCGGCTGGGTGGTCACGCCGAACGTCGACATCTGCCGGCTGGCCAGCCGCGACGGCGGGCTGCGCCGGCTGGTCAGCGGCGCTTCCCTGGTCGTGGCCGACGGCATGCCGCTGGTCTGGGCATCCAGGCTGCGGCGCAGCCCGCTGCCCGAGCGGGTGGCCGGCGGATCGCTGATCTTCTCGCTCACTGAGGCGGCCGCCGCCCGCGGTCACCCGGTCTACCTGCTCGGCGGCGCACCCGGCGTGCCGCAGCAGGCAGGCGCGCGACTGCGGGAACGCTATCCGGGCCTGCTGGTCGCCGGTGCCGACGCCCCGCTGCCGGGCTTCGACGCCGATCCGGCGCAGCTGGCGGCGATCAGGGACCGCATCGCCGCAGCCCGGCCAGCGATCGTCTACGTCGGCATGGGCTTCCCCAAGCAGGAGCGCCTGATCGCCAGCCTGGCGCCGTCCTTCCCGGCTACCTGGTTCCTCGGCTGCGGCGCGGCGATCGGCTACGCCGCCGGTACGCTGCCGCGACCGCCGCTGTGGATGCGCAAGGCGGGCCTGGCGTGGCTGTTCCGGTTGCGCAACGAGCCGCGGCGGCTGTTCCGGCGGTACCTGATCGAGGACGCGCCGTTCGCGCTGGCCCTGCTGACCACCGCCGCCGTCGCCCGCCTGCGCCGCCCGCAGGTGCCTCAACCATGATCCGGTAAGAAAATGTGGGCTGGAGCCGCAGAAATCCTTCGAGATCATGGCAGGGCTGGCCCGCTGCAGCCTGGTCAGCGTTAAGGGCGCTGGCCGATCAGGCTTGTATGACGTACGAGCGCGGGAAGCAGCCAGTGCTCTACCCGGCCCAGTGGCGGACCCGTTTCGGCCTGGCCGTCGGCCAGGTACCTGGTGCAGATCTCGGCCAGGTACAGCGCGGCGACCAGCTCAGCCTCGCCGGGACCGACGCCCAGCGGCGCCAGCACCGCGGCCGAGCCGGCGACCGCCTGGTCTGCCGCCGCGGCCGGCTCGGCCCGACCGCGCACCACGGCACCCTGCAGCTGGTAGTGCACCGCGTCGAAGCCGACCGGCACGCCGCACTGGAAGCGTTCCCAGTCCCACGCCAGCACCCGGCCGGCCGCCGTCGTCATGTTCCACGGCGTCCAGTCGCCGTGCCAGGCGCCGAAGCTCAGCTGGCTGGCCGCGGCCGGCCAGAGGCCGTCCAGTGCCTGCAGCACCTGCCTGGCCGCCGCCTGCCGGTAGCCGTCAGCGGCTGGCTGGCCGGCCAGCGCCAGCTGCTCAAGCCGGCCGCGCAGCCGCTGCCAGTACGGGCTGCCAGCGGCCGCGCGGCGCTCGGTGCCGGCCACGCCTGCCAGCTCGGTCATCGCCCGGGTCAGCAGGGCGCTACCGGCCGCCGCTGCCCGCCCGGCCGGCAGCGGCTCCTGCACCAGCACCTCACGGCCGCGCCACTGGCCGTGGTGCAGCAGCCGCGGCGCCCGCAGCGCGGTCAGCTGGGCAGTGGCCAGCGTGGTCAGCGCAGCCGCCTCTGCGCGCACCAGCTCGCCGGTGAGCTCGCCGGCGCCGACCTTGACGAAGCCGAGCGGAGTTCCGTCGGGCGCGAGCGCCAGCAGCACGGGCTTGCGGTTGGCCCGCGGCGGCGGGACGTAGACGCTGAGCACCGCGTCAGGACGCAGCCGGGCGCGCAGGTAGCCGCCGATGTCCACGGCCGAGCCGGCCTCCGCCGGGCCTGGCGGCTCGATCCTGATACGCCCCGGCAGCGCGTCGGCAAGCCCGGCTGCGGCGGCCGCAGCCAGGCAGCGCAGGCCCAGCCGGTCCCACGAGCCCGCCGAGGCCTTGTAGTGCCGCAGCGCGGCCGCCGCTGCCCGCCGCGGCCGCCGGGGCAGCAGCAGCACCGGCCGGCCAGGCGAGGGGAATGCGACCAGCTCGATGGCACCGGGCACGGGCCCGGCCAGCCTGGCCGGGCGGCTGACCCTGGCCGGCGGCGGCCACAGCACGGCGAGCAGCTCGGGCACGTAACCGGCCCGCGAGGCGGTCACGCCGGGCTCACCGGGCAGCGCGCGGCTGCTCGGCCAGCAGGGCGGCCAGGCGCTCGGAGTGCGGCTTGAAGTAGTCGCGCAGCCAGGCGGCGGTCGGCTCGGCCATCGCGGTGCCCGGCCTGGCGTTGTGCCGGCCGAAGCTGTCCGGCAGGAACGGCCGCAGCCCGAGAAACGCGGTCAGCCGGCCGTACTCGGTGGCCGGCTCGGCGAAGAAGGAGTCGCTGTCGATGACGTGCACCTGGTCGCGCGGGAAGTAGCTGAACGCACGGCTGAGCTGCTCGGCGTAGTGGCCGCGGTGGCGGTAGGAGTGATGCCGGTGCGCGAAGCTCTCGTACCGCGGGTCGCGCCGCATCAGCTCGATCTCGCCATCCAGCCGGGAGTCCTCCAGCTCCAGCGCCCGCTCGAAGCTCTCCTGCTCGTAGCCGCGGGCCAGCTCGTGCTTGTACGCAGAGTAGGCCCGCTCGACCGGGTCGCGAAGCATCACGACCAGCTTCACCGCCGGCAGGTCGGCGGCGATGCGCTCCAGCGCGAACGGGTGATACAGGTAATAGCCGCTCGATTCGAAAACGAGGGGGCCGCCGCGCTGGTCTAGCTTCCGCCGGGCCGGCCCGGCCAGCGGGAAATGGCCCCGGTACCAGGACGGGCCCCGGTAGTAATTGAGGTCGAAGTAGTTGACGCCCTTGTGAAAGGCCGGGCGGAGTACCTGCGGATGCGCCAGCAGCGCGCGGAACAGCGACGTCGTGCCGCAGCGCTGCGCGCCGATCACGATGAAGTCCGGCAGCAGCCGCAGCTGCGCCGTCACCGAGCCCGCCGCGACGTAGCCGCGGCGGCCGGCCCGCCGGACGAACTCGGGTGCGGCCTTGCGCACCGGCGTCATGCTGCCTCCCTCATCTGCTGATCCTCGCCGGCTGGCGCCAGCTAGCCGACGCCGCGGCCGCGGCCGAGACGCCGGACAAGCCGCCGCAGCCGGGCGGGGTCCATACCGGTGGCCACGTGGCCGAGCGCGAGCCAGCCGTGCGGCGAGGCTGGCCACCGGCGCAGCACCTGGCCGGCCTGGCTCAGCGCCGCCCGCCGGTCGCCGTGCATCGAGTGGGCCAGCGCGATCTGGCCGAGGACCCTGGCGTGGCCGCGCCGCGAAGCGGCGATGTCCTGGTGCTTGGCGAGCAGGTACTCGAGCCCGGCGACCGTGCCCAGGGTCCGGTCCGCGTACCACGACCCGTCGTCCTTGCGTACGTCGGCGAGCGGCGCGGTCACCGCGCCGACCCGGCCTGCCCTGGCCAGCCGCAGCACCCAGTCATAGTCCTCGCCGAATCCGCCGGGCAGGTCCTCGTCGTAGCTGCCAGCCAGGGCGAACGCCTCGCGCCGCATCACCAGCGTGGACGAGTGCAGCTCCTTGACCCGGCTGCGCAGCAGCGTGCGGTAGCTGACGGTCTCGGCTCTGGCCGGCCAGTCGACGCTGCGGCCGCCCGGCAGGCACAGCCGCAGCCCGGAGCCCACCGCCAGCAGGCCGGGGTCGGCGCGCAGCATCGCCACCTGCAGCCGCAGCTTGTCCGGGTGCCAGACGTCGTCGTCGTCGCAGCCGGCGATCAGCTCGCCAGCCGCGGCGGCGACCCCGGTGTTGCGCGCCCCGGCCAGGCCGGCCGCCCGGCTGTTAGCCAGCACGCTGACGCTGCGCCGCGCCGCGGCCAGCGAGGTCAGCCGCTGGTCAGGCGGTTCCTGGTCGTGCACCACGATGATTTCGATCTCGCCCTGGTAATCCTGCGCGTTGACGCCGGCGATCGACGCGCGGACCAGCTCTGGCCGGCCCCTGGTCGGCACGATCACCGAGACCAGCGGCCAGTCACCGCCCTCGGGGGGCGGCCCGCCAGAGACGCCGGGCAGCGACCGGACAGCCGGCCAGCCGGCCCGGTGCCGCAGCAGCTGCGGCAGGGTGATCGCGGTCACCACGGCGCGGTCTCGCCTGGACATCCCGGTCCGCCATGCCTCGTCCGGCCGCAGCCGCACGTCCCCGTCGGAGAACCTGGACGGGTTGCCGGACAGGCCGTGCGTGCGGCCGAGGCTGAGCTGCCCGTCCGCGATGTGCGCCAGGCCGCCGGGCGCCGGCGGCAGGCCGAGAGCGCGCAGCGCCGATGTCACGCTGGCGGCTGGCCGCGCGACGAAATCCTCGTACCGCAGCCTGGTGACCCGCATGCCGCAGCCGCGCAGCAGGTCCGCCTCGCTCTGGCAGGCGAGCCAGCGGGCAGCGGCGCTGGCCGGCGGCACGTGCCACATCTCGTCCGTCTCGTGCACCGCGTGCGGCCGGGTGACATGCTGCCTGCTCAGCGAGTACGCGACCCCGCGGGAATCCCGGACCAGGTGAATCACCCGCACGTCGAGCCCGGCCCTGAACAGCGCGAGCGCCTGGGCCGGCCACTTACTCGCGTCCACCACGCAGTCAGCGCCGGCCTGCGCCGCGATCGCCTGGTACAGGCCGCGATACGTGCCGCCGTAGCGGTCAAGGGCCGCGGTGAATTCGGGGCCGGCCAGCCGGGGCGCCAGCAGCCGCGGCAGCTGCCGCTGCCGCGCGACCTGGCTCTGCAGCCGCCTGGTCGCTGCCAGCTGGCCAGGCGTCCAGCCGCCGTGCGTGCGCTCGCCGACCGCGCTCCAGAACTTGCAGTCGCTGAACGGCTCGCCGCAGCCGCAGAGCTCGTCCCGCGGCGCCACCCGGCGGAACAGGTCGATCAGCTCGCCGACGTTCACGAAGCCCGGCTGCTCGCCGAGCGCTCGCTCGAGCAGCGTGCTGCCTGACCGGCCGGAGCCGGCCAGGTAGACGACAACGGGCGTATCGCTCACGCCGGCGGGCGCGCGTCGTGGCGAGGCCGGCCTGGCCAGTCCCGGCTGCCGGCCCTGACCTGTTCGGTCCGGCCGTGCGGTCCGGCTGACCCGACCGTCGCCGGGTCGAGCCCGGCGCTTGGGCTATCGGCGGGGACGGGCGGGCGGCGCCTGGCCGGACCGGCCACGGCCCGGACGGCGATGATGAACAAGGCGAGCAGCAACCCGCCGTAGAACAGCCCGCTCAGCACGTCGGTGAACCAGTGCAGGCCCAGGTACCACCGGCTGTAGCCCTCGTTGAACCCGATCGCCGCCACCGCCGCACCGGCCCAGACCGCCCCGCGCCGGCTGCCGCTGAACTCACGCCACAGCAGGTAGGCAATGAGGCCGTAGAAGGCCACCGCGCGGTCCGAGCCGCCGGACGGGAACGGTCCGCCGCCGATGCCGGGCGGCAGCGGGCGGTGGATGATGTGCCTGATCGTCCGCGTGGTCAGGTCGTTGGCGACGATCAGCAGGCCGAGCGCCACCGGCGGCAGCCACTTCTTGTCGCGCCACGTCACCGCCAGGCAGACGGCGGCGGTGCCGGCCGCCGCCCAGACCGGGAACTTGTCGCCGATCTCGGTGGCCCGGACCATGAAGGCCTTCCACACGTGCTCGCGGTGGGTGGACATCCAGCTGAAGATGGGCTTGTCGATCGAGGGCCCGCCGTCCTTGACGGCGAGTCCGATCAGCAGCATCACGCCGAAGATCACAACTGAGCCGGCCACCACGATGGCGACCATCCTGACGATCTGCGCGAGCACCGGGTACCGGCCGCCGACGACGCCCGCGCCCGGTGCGGCATGCCGGTGGCCAAGCGGCTGCTCGCCGCCGTCCGGCTGCTGGCGCCCGCCTCTGCCCAGCGCGGACCGGACGCCCGGACGCTCAGCCAGCAGCCAGGCAATGAGGGCGATAAGCCCGATTCCGGCGAACCAGAGCAGTATCGCCAGGGCCTTAGTCACCATTTTCGCTCCGCCTCTTCCGCACCGCCGTGCCGGTGGTGTGCCTTGCCTATCTGGACTTGTCCGACGCCGGGTCAGCCTGGCCGGCCGGAGGCGACCCGCCGGGGGCTGGCTTCCGGCGGGCGCTGGTGGTCATTGCCGGCGGCCCGGCTCTGTGCCGCAGCCTGGCTGCCTGCCGGGCCAGCCACGCTGCCCCGGGCATCACCGACAGCTGCAGCCTGCCGCTGAACCTCCACAGGCCGGCGGCCAGCAGCACGCAGCCAGCAGCCAGGGCCGCGGCCGTGGCGCCAGCACCGGTGCCAGCCGTCGCGCGGATCAGCAGCGGCACAGCCCCGAAGCTCAAAAAGCACAGCGCGCCAGCGGTGAGCGTACCCCGGCCGAACGGATGCAGGCCCTCGCCGACCGCGAGCTGCGCAAGCGGCGCCAGGTTGGTCACGGCGATTGCCACGGCCCAGCCGACAGCGGCGCCGGCGATCCCGTACCTGGGGATCAGCAGCAGGTCGGCGCCGACGTTCAGCCCGACGGCGGCCAGGCCGTTGGCCAGGCTCCAGCCGCTGCGCCCGGTGCTGATCAGCACGACGTCGACCTGGCCGCAAGCCGTCGCCAGCAGCATCGTGCAGCCCAGGATTACCATCACCGTCGACCCGGCCCGGTAGGAATGGCCGAAGATGGTCAGCACCGCCGGGCCGTACAGCACCGCCAGCAGGTACAGCGGCCAGGTGAGCAGTACCAGCCAGCCCGTCGTCACCTGGTAGACCTGCCGGGCGCCGCGCCGGTTACCGCCCGCGAACAGCTCGGCAAGGCGCGGCTGCGCCGCCATGCTGATCGCCGTGTTGGCGAACTGGCCGGCTACCAGGAACCTGGTGGCCGCCGTGTACACCGCGGCCTGGCCAGGTCCGCGCAGCACCGCCACCAGCACGATATCCAGCCGCTGGATGGTGATCTGGGCCAGCGCGGCCAGCGCGCGCGGCGCGGTGAACCGCCAGAAGCTGCGCCCGTCAGCCGTGGCCAGCTGATGGGTGGCCAGCCCGGTCGCGCGGCGGGCCGCAGGCCGGCGGCCCGCCTGGTCGCTCTGCGCCAGCGGCGGGCGGCGCCTGGTGCGGCGCAGCCACAGCCAGGCGACGCCGGCGGCCGGCAGGTAGGGCAGCGCCCACAGCGGGGCGAGCAGGCCGGCCGTGCCGGCCGCGACCGCGACCCCCACCCCGGCGAGCTGCAGCGCCGGCCGGCCGATCCGGTCGACAAGCACGGTCGCGCGCATGTCGCGGTAGCCGCGGCTCGCCCCGAGGAGGGTGTCGAGTACGGCGGCGAACGGCAGCGCGATGGCGAGGGCGCGCAGCGCGGCGGTCACCGTCGCCTGGCTCGAGCCGGCATGACCGGGGAAGCCGCTGAGCACCAGGGTGGCCAGCGGCCGGGCGGCAAACAGCAGCACTGCGGCGACGACGACGGCGACGGCGATCACCGGCACGATCGCGGCCCGCAGGATCGCCGGGATCTCCCGGTCGCGGCCCAGCGAGCGCAGCCCGGCGACGAAATTGACCAGCCCGACGAAGGCACCCAGGCTGGCGACCGCCTCGGCGATCAGGAACACCGAGGTGGCGGTGAAGAAGGCACCGGCGGCCGCCTTGCTGAAGTGGCGGGTGATCAGCACCGTGATAGCCAGCGTGCTGACGGCGGCGAACGCGGCTCCCGCCAGGTTCAGCGTGCCGCCCCTGGCGACCCCGGCTAGCTGGCGACGACCGCGTTCCTCCTGGTCTGCTGATCGCCCGGCAGTACCCTGGTCGGCGACCAGCCCCGGCTTCGGCCCGGCGAGCGACACAGCGCCCGCGCCAGCTGCGCCGGCCCCATCGGCCGTGCCGTTCTGCTGCCCGGTGTCCGCTCGCAGCTGGCCGTCAGCGTCCCTGCGGCGCCCCGCCCGCGCAGTTGCCCGCCTCAGGCCTGCAGGCTTGGCGTGCGCGCCGGCCACCGCTTGCCCTTCCCCTTTGCCGTCACGGCGTCGGTCCGGCCGGCCGCGTCGTTGCGCCAGAGCAGTGCGTACGCGAGCATGGTGAAGCCGAGCGGCGCCACGACAGCGTCGTAGGCGATCATGAAGATGAAGCCGAGCAGCAGGGTGAGCAGGCCGGCCAGGCCGTACGGCGTGGTATCACGGCGGTACCGCCAGACCCCGTAGCCGAAGAAGGCCAGGTACAGCGCCGCGCCGACGAACCCGGTGGTGATGAACAGCAGCCACAGCTGGCCGTTGTTGCCGACGGTGACCTGGCCGCACTGCGGGCAGCTGGCGGTCTTGCCCACGGCGATCGAGGTCACGCTGCCCTGCTGATGCCGGGTGTCGCCGTAGCCGATGACCGGCGAGGCCTCCGCGTCCTTGGTCGCTGTGATGGCCAGGGACGCGCGGTGGGCGTTGCTCTTGCCGTGCGACAGCCGCTGGCTGATGACGTTCTGCAGCGGGCTCGAGAGCACCACCGCGCCGATGACCACCAGGAGCACGCAGATCGTGCCGAGCAGCGCCACCCGGCCCCTGGCGGCCAGCCGCACGCCCAGGTAAAGCACCGAGAAAATGAGCGCGATCCACAGCCCCCGGTCGAGGGTGTAGACGATCGGCACCAGCACGAGCACCAGGGCGACGCCGCTGATCACGCGCTGCCGGTGGCTACCACGGACGAACCACGCCGCGACCAGCCAGGGCAGCAGCAAGGCCAGGCAGTTACCCCAGGTGTTGGTGTAAGCGAACGGTGCGTCCGGGCGGCCCTGCGGCACGCCGAGCACATCCTGCACCTGGGCCAGGCTCGGCCGCGCCTCGGCCTGCACGAACAGGTTGCTCTGCGCGCTGTGCGGCAGCATCAGCAGCACCGGCGAGCTGAAGCGAAAGTGCGGGTCGACCATCCCGGCCACGCCGCCGCCGACGGTGTACAGCCCGACCAGCCCGAGCAGCCAGGCGATCCGGCGGCGCGGCAGCTCCTGCTCGGTCAGATTGCCCACATACAGCAACAGCACGGTGACGGCCAGGTAGCTTGCGGTCCTGACGCTGTAGGAGATCACCCGGTTCGACACCGGCGTAGGGATGGTGCCTGGCGCGGTCAGCGTCAGCACCGTGGCGCCCGCGATCACGCAGACCAGGAACAGCGCCCACAGCACGAAGCCGGACGGAGTGCGCAGCCGGCGCGCCTTGTGCGTATGCCAGGCATACATGCGCGCCGCCATCGGAATGGCGAACACGATGAAGCTGTAGTCACCGAAGCCGAGCGCCCACCACAGCGGGTAGCCGCCGAGCAGCGCGGTGACCGGCCAGGCCGGGTGGGCGGCGAGCCAGCTCCTGGCGGCGGCCCGCCGTCCGAGCAGCGCGGCGCGGTGCCGCCTGCGCTGGCCGGCCGCGGCTGCGGCGGCCGCCGGGATGCTGCGGTCAGCGTCGGCCCTGCTGGTCAGCACGTCGCTCTGGCTGGCCGCGCCGTCGCGGTCAGCCTCAGTGCCGTGCACTGCCAGCCGAGCGCTCGGCCCGCCATGCCGGTAGCCCGGCGGCGCGCTCACCGGCGCACCGCCGGCGTCCGCTCGCCTGCCGCCTGCCTGGCCGACACCGGTCAGCTACCTCCCGCTGCCTTCTTGTCCTCGGTCCCGCCGGCCGGGCCCTGACGGTGGCCTGACTGGCCGAGTCCGGCGGCGCTGATCCGCGGCAGCGGCAGCGTCTCGCTCGGGTTGCGGCCCGGCCGGGCGGCCGGTCCTGCCGGGGCGGCTGGCGCTGGCCGCGGCCTGCTGCTACGGCGCGGCTCGTCGCCGGCCGGCGTCCGCGGCGAGGAGGCCGGCGCTGCCCGGGGCGGAATGCTCACCGGCGCGGCCGGCCCGGACTGCGGCTCGCGGTGCCGCCGGGAAGGCGGCGTCAGCGATGGCACCTCGGCGGCCGGCTGGCTGCGCCTGGACGTGCGGGCGCGGTGCGGCGGCGGGGGCAGCACCAGGGCGCCGAGCACCTGGGTGCGCATCCGGTCTAGCCGCAGGATGAGGTCCGACGCCTCAGCCTTCTTCGAGTCGCGCAGCACGAGCGTGACGACCGCCGCGTCCGCGAACTCGGCCAGGCTCAGGTTGTCCGGGCCGTCGGCGTTGGGCGGCGCCTCGATGACCACGTACCGCGCATCCTGCTGCAGCTGTGCGACCAGCCGCCTGCTCGTGTCGTACTGATGACTGGCGATGGCGCCGGCCGCGTCAAGGCCAGGCGTGAGCACCCGCAGGCCGGGCGTGTCAGCCGGGCGCTTGACCACCTCGGCGACGGTGGCCTTGCCCGCCAGCACCTCGGCCGCACCCCGGCCGTCCCCGACCGACAGCAGCTGCGGGATGATCGCGTCCTCGGCGTCCGCGCAGACCAGGATCACGTCACCGTGGCTGCGCGCGATCGCGGCCGCCAGGTTCACGGCGGCCACGCTGCCGCCCTCGCCCTGCGAGGCGGCAGCCGCCACGATGACGTGCGGGCCGTCACCGAGGCCAGCCGTGATCGCCTGCGCGGCCGCGGAGAAGGCACGGCCCGCCTTAGTCCGCATCGGGAACACGCCCGTCTGATGGCCAAGCTTCTTCTGCGCCAGGCTGACCAGCACGGGCAGGTCGAGGAAGCGCTCGACATCCCTGGTCGCGTGCAGCCGGTCGTCGCGGCTGTCCAGGATGAACGCCCCGGCCAGGCCGAGGATCAGGCCGGCTACCAGGCCGCTCGGCAGGTACAGCAGCGGGTTGGGGCTGCTCGGCCGCGTCGGCACGGCGCCTGCGGTGATGATGTAGCCGGGCCTGGTGTTGACCGCTGTGCTGATCGTGGAGATGTCATTGCGCAGCGCGATGATCGTGGTCTTGATCGTCTTCATGGTTGCCGCGTTCTCGCCGCGGATCGGCGAGCCCTGCCGCTCCGTCAGCATCTTGCGGTGCACCGCGTTCTCCTGCCTGAGCAGGTTGGTGATCCGGCCCTGCAGCTCCTGCTGCTCCGAGGCGATCTTGCCCTCTGCAGTCGCCTGCCGGGCGCTCAGGTAGCCGTTAGCGAACGCCTGGGCGCACGCCGCAGCCTGCGCTGGCTGCGGATCCGAGCAGCTGACCGACAGCACGGTGCTGTTGGCCGGCACCGAGACGCTGACCTGCTTGAGCAGGTTGCGCAGCGACAGCGGGCTGTGCAGGGTCTTCGCCGCGATCGCGGCCACCGAGTTGGACTGGACGATCTGCGCCTCGTTGTCCATGTTGACCGCCGCGCCGGTGGTCCGGCCGCCGGCCAGCTGGTTCGCGTTGGCGGCATTGACCTGGACGTAGACCAGCGTGCTGGCGGTATAGGTCTTGTGCGCCACCTTCAGGTACCCGGCGGCAGCCAGCAAGCCGACCGCGGTCAGGATCAGGATCAGCCAGCCGCGCCGGCGCAGCACTCCAAGGTAGTCGCCGATCTCGAAGGAATCTGGCCCGGATGAGTAGCTCATCCTCGGTACCCTCCTGCCACGCGCCGCCCCCGTGTCCTGACCAGCTTCCCCGGCTAGCAGCATAGGCGCCCGGGCCATAAATCCGGCCAGATCGGGCGGCCTGGCTAGCCAGAGGAAGCTTTTCCGTTAACTAATCATGGCTGGCATGTGACGAGAGGGCGCCCCCCTCGTTCTGCCCGGCCCGACCGCCTGGGCTGACCAGCTTTCCTGACCTGGTGCAATTCCTTCCGCGACGTGGACGCGCAGCGAGGCGATCCGGATGACGCGGCTGGCCAGGTTGCTAAGGTCATCTTGCCCGGGTGGCGGGGATTATCCCCTGGCGCGCGGCATGAGCTGACCCCGAGACACCAGGGAGACCCAGATGCCGCGTACCGGCGACGTTGCCGAATTCCTCGCTATTCCCAGGGTGAACGGGCTGCGGCTGTCGCCGGACGGCAGCTGGCTGGCGGCGCCAGTGCAGACCATGCACCCCGACGGTAGCAAGTACGTCACCAGCATCTGGCGGATCGACCCGGCAGGCGCCGCCCCGGTCAGGCTTACCTGGTCGGCAGAGGGTGAGTCAGCGCCCGAGTTCCTGCCGGACGGATCGCTGCTGTTCATCTCCAAGCGGCCGGGGCCGCCGGCCGCGGACAAGAACGGGACAGCGGAAGCCGACCGCAGGCCGGCCCTGTGGCTGCTGCCGGCGGCCGGCGGTGACGCCCGGCTGGTCGCTTCGCCGCCCGGCGGGGTCGGTGGTGTCGCCGCCGCCCGCGCGGCTGGCCGGTTCCTGCTGTCCGCTCCGGTCTTCCCCGGCGCGGAGTCGGCTGCGCAGGACGCGCAGCGGCGCAAGGCGCGCAAGGACGCCGGGGTGAACGCGATCCTGCACGAGGGCGGCCTGGTCAGGTACTGGGATCACGACCTCGGCCCGGACTGCCAGCGGCTGCTGACAGCGGAGCCGCCAGGCCAGCACGAAGCCGGCCCAGCCGAGCCCCGCGACCTCACACCGGACGCCGGCCGCGCGCTGGACGAGCAGTCGTCCTGGCTGTCACCGGACGGAACGCTGGCGGTGACCGGCTGGTGGATCTACGGGGCGGACGGTGAGATGCGCGCTGAGGTGGCTGTCATCGACGTGGCCACGGGCGAGCGCCGGGTGCTGCTGTCAGACCCGGACGCCAACTTCCACTCGCCGCAGGTCTCGCCGGACGGGCGGCTGGTGCTCGCCGTGCGCGACGAGCACGACACCTATCAGCGGCCAGGTGAGGTGACGCTTGTCGTGGCCGCGCTGGATGGCAGTGACGGCGATCAGCCGCGTGACCTGCTGCCCGGCTGGGATCGGCGGCCTGGTGACGCCGCCTGGGCGCCCGACTCGGCGTCGGTCTTCGTCTGCGCCGACGACCGCGGGCGCTGCCCGGTCTTCCGCGCCGCGCTGGCCGGGGGCGAGATCACCCCGGTCACTTCCGACGACGCCGCCTACTCCTCGCCGTGCCCAGCGCCGGACGGCACGGCGCTGTACGCGCTGCGGTCGGCGATCGACCAGCCGCCGGCCCCAGTGCGGATCAGCCTGAGCGGGCCAGCCGGCCCGGTTTTCCTGCAGAGCCCGGCCGGGACGGTCGAGACCAGCAGCCGGGTGGAGGAAGTAGCCGCCACCGCGTCGGACGGGACCGGCCTGCGCGGCTGGCTTGTGCTGCCCGAGGGGGCCAGCCGGGCCGCGCCGGCGCCGCTGCTGCTGTGGGTGCACGGCGGCCCGGTGTCCAGCTGGAACGCGTGGTCCTGGCGGTGGAATCCGCTGCTGGCCGCTGCCCGCGGCTACGCGGTGCTGCTGCCTGATCCGGCGCTGTCCACCGGCTACGGGCACGATTTCCTGGTCCGTGGCTACGGCACCTGGGGCGACAAGCCGTATACCGACGTCATGGACATCACCGACGCGGTCGCCGCCAGGCCGGACATCGACAGCGGCCGGACGGCGATGATGGGCGGCTCCTTTGGCGGCTACATGGCCAACTGGATCGCCGGGCACACCGACCGGTTCGCGGCGATCGTCAGCCACGCCGGGCTGTGGGCGCTCGACCAGATGTTCGGCACCACCGACGGGCCGCCATTCTGGCGTCACGAGTTCGGTGACCCGGCCACCATGCCGGAACGCTACGAGGCCTGCTCGCCGCACCTGCACCTCGACAAGATCGTCACGCCGATGCTGATCATCCACGGCGACAAGGACTACCGGGTACCGGTCGGCGAGGCGCTGCGGCTGTACTGGGACCTGCGCGGCCACGGCAAAGAGGCCAAGTTCCTGTACTTCCCCGACGAGAACCACTGGATCCTCAAGCCGGGCGACGCCAGGGTCTGGTACGAGACCGTGTTCGCCTTCCTGGCCGAGCAGGTGCTCGGCGAGAAGTGGCAGCAGCCCGAGCTGCTCTGAGCGCGGTCACCTGGCCAGGCCGCCGGTATGCCAGGCTGCCGGCATGAGACGCGCCAAGCTGGACAAGCGGCCGGCCGACGTCGCGGCGATGTTCGACGGCGTGGCGGAACGATACGACCTGGTCAACGACGTGCTGTCGGCTGGCCAGGACCGGCGCTGGCGCGCGGTCGTGGCCAGCGCGGTCGGCGCAGGCCCCGGCGAGCTGGTGCTCGACCTGGCGGCTGGCACGGGCACCTCGTCGCGGGCGCTGGCCGCGGCCGGCGCGCGGTGCGTGGCGTGCGACTTCTCGCTCGGCATGCTCCGGGTCGGCGCGCGCAGGCCGTCGGCTGGGGTTGCCTTCGCGGCCGGCGACGCGCTGGCGCTGCCGTTCGCCGACACCGTCTTTGACGCGGTGACCATCTCCTTCGGGCTGCGCAACGTCGCCGACGCCGGCGCCGCGCTGACCGAGCTGCTGCGGGTCACCAGGCCCGGCGGCAGCCTGGTTGTCTGCGAGTTCAGCCACCTGCGGCCGGCCCTGCTTGACCGCTGGTACCAGCGGTACCTGAGTATCGCGCTGCCGCTGATCGCCCGGCGGCTGTCAGGTAACGCACCGGCCTACAACTACCTGGCCGAGTCGATCGGCGCCTGGCCCGGCCAGCGGCAGCTGGCCGCCATGATCGGCGCGGCCGGCTGGACTGCGGTGCGCTGGCGCAGCCTCACGCTCGGCGTCGTGGCGCTGCACACCGCCCGCCGGCCTGCGAAAACCCCGCCCCGACCGGGCGCGCGGGGCGCGGCCGGCCCGGTGCGGGGGAAGGACTAGACTTTCGCTGAGGCACTTGTGAAGCCGTTCACAAGAGATCAGGACGGGTTGTGACCGAGCACGCACCCCCAGCAGGCACCCCGGACCTAGCCCCTGACGCGGCCGACGTCATCGTCGTGGGAGCCGGCCCGGCGGGCTCGTCGGTGGCCTATTACCTGGCCACGGCGGGCCTTGACGTGCTGATGCTCGAGAAGACCGCCTTTCCGAGGGAAAAGGTCTGCGGCGACGGGCTCACCCCGCGGGCGGTCAAGGCGCTGACCGGCATGGGCGTGCCGATCAGCGAGCAGGACGGCTGGCTGCGCAACAAGGGCCTGCGGATCATCGGCGGCGGCGGCCGGATCGAGCTCGACTGGCCCGACCTGTCCAGTTATCCCGGCTACGGCATGGTGCGCAGCCGCCTGGACTTCGACGAGACTCTCGCCCGGCACGCGCAGAAGGCTGGCGCCCGGCTGCTGGAGGGCGTGAACGTGACCGGGCCGGTGCTCGACGAGCGCACCGGCCGGATCACCGGGGTGACCGCGCGGCAGGCAGGCCCTGACAAGGACCAGGGAGAACGAGAATTCCGCGGCCGGCTCGTCGTGGCCGCGGACGGCAACTCTTCGCGGCTGTCGGTCGCCATGGGCCTGCGACGGCGCGACGACCGGCCGATCGGCGTCGCGGTGCGCAGTTACTACACCACGCCACGTCACGACGACGACTATCTCGAAGCGTGGCTCGACCTGTGGGACGGCAACTCGCTGCTGCCCGGCTACGGCTGGATCTTCGGCATGGGCGACGGCACAAGCAACGTGGGCATCGGGCTGCTGAACACCTCAGCGTCGTTCCAGAACATCGACTACCGGGCGCTGCTGCGCCGCTGGCTGGCCGGGATGCCGCCGGAGTGGGGCATGTGCGAGGAGAACCGCACCCAGCCGGTGCGCGGCGCGGCGCTGCCCATGGGTTTCAGCCGGACCCCGCACTACACAAGCGGGCTGCTGCTGGCCGGGGACTCAGGCGGCATGGTCAACCCGTTCAACGGCGAGGGCATCGCTTACGCGCTTGAGGCTGGCGAGATCGCCGCGCGCACCATCGCCGAGGCGCTGGACAGGCCAAGTGCGGCGGCCGCCGAGACGGTGCTGCAGACCTACCCCGACGAGCTGCGGCGCGCCTGGGGCGGCTACTACACGCTGGGCCGCACGTTCGTGAAGCTGATCGGCAAGCCGTCCTTCATGCAGTTCGCGACCAGGCACGGAGTGAAGCGCCCGTGGGTGATGAAGTTCACCATGAAGCTGCTCGGCAACCTGACAGAGACCCGTGGCGGCGACGCAGTCGACCGCCTGGTGAACGCAGTGTCTAAGATGACGCCGGCGGCCTAGCCACCGCGCACGGGCGCTGCCCCAAGAGCGCAACGCGGCCGGACAGCCAGGTGACGACCTGGCGCCAGGCACGGTCCGGCCGGGATAAGAGAGGAGAAGGCACGATGGCTCACTATGTGCCGATCGCGGTGCTGGCCGGACTGGCCTTGGTCTTCGCGATCTTCTCGCTGGTGGCAGGCACGCTGGCCGGCCCGCGACGGTGGAACCGGGCCAAGCTCGAAGCCTACGAGTGCGGCATCGAGCCGACCAGGCAGCCGAGCGGGATCCGGTTCCCGGTGAAGTACTACCTGACCGCGATGCTGTTCATCGTCTTCGACATCGAGATCGTCTTCCTCTACCCGTGGGCCGTCGCGTTCGACCGGCTCGGCCTGTTCGGCCTGGTCGAGATGGTCACCTTCATCGCTACCGTGCTGGTCGCGTACGCCTACGTGTGGCGCCGCGGCGGTCTGGAGTGGGACTAGCCATGGGCCTTGAGGAAAAGCTGCCGAGCGGGATCCTGCTGACCACCGTCGAGAAGCTGGCCGGCTACGCGCGCAAGAGCTCGGTCTGGCCGGCCACCTTCGGGCTGGCCTGCTGCGCGATCGAGCTGATGTCGACCGGCGGGCCGCGGCACGACCTCGCCAGGTTCGGCATGGAGCGGGCCTCGAACACCCCGCGCCAGGCTGACCTGATGATCGTGGCCGGCCGGGTCAGCCAGAAGATGGCGCCGGTGCTGCGGCAGATCTACGACCAGATGTCCGAGCCCAAGTGGGTCATCTCGATGGGCGTGTGCGCGTCAAGCGGCGGCATGTTCAACAACTACGCGATCGTCCAGGGCGTCGACCACATCGTGCCCGTCGACATCTACCTGCCTGGCTGCCCGCCACGGCCGGAGATGCTGCTCGACTCCATCGTCAAGCTGCACGACAAGATCCAGAACATGAAGCTCGGGGTGAACCGGGAGCGGCAGATCACCGAGCTGGAAGAGGCGAGGCTGCGCCGGCTGCCGCTGGTGCCGTCGCTGTCCGGCCCGGTGCCCGGCCAGCAGTCGCTGCCTGACCCAGGGGTGCACTCGTGACCAGTGACAACCTGCCCGCCAAGGGCGAGGAGCAGCAGGGCGAGGACGCGGCGGCGGTGGCCGGGCAGCAGCGGCTGGCCGAGCCCGTCGCCAGGACCGGCATGTTCGGCGTCAGCGGCACCCCCGACACCTCGGGGTACGGCGACCTCAAGGTCCGCAGGCCGCCGCCGCTGGCCAGCTCGCCGCCCTACGGCGGCTACTTCGACCAGCTCGCCGACGACCTCGGCGACGCGCTTGACCGCGCCGGGCTCAGCTTCGGCGACGCGATCGAGCGGGTTGTCAGCCAGCACGGCGAGCTGACCTTCCACGTCCGCCGGGCCGCGCTGACCGCGGTAGCCAGCCGGCTACGAGACGAGCCGGCCCTGGCCTTCGAGCTGTGCACCGGGGTGTCCGGGGTGCACTATCCCGCCGATGCCGGCGCCGAGCTGCACGCCGTCTACCACCTGGTGTCGCTGACCCACAACCGGCGGCTGCGGCTCGAGGTCGCCGCGCCTGACGCTGACCCGCACATCCCGTCGGTGGCCGGCATCTACCCGACCTGTGACTGGCACGAGCGCGAGACCTGGGACTTCTTCGGGATCGTCTTCGACGGTCACCCCGCGCTGACCAGGATCGAGATGCCGGACGACTGGAAGGGCCATCCGCAGCGCAAGGACTACCCGCTGGGCGGCATCCCGGTGGAGTACCGGGGCGCGACCGTCCCGGCACCGGACGAGCGGAGGTCGTACGAATGACCACCGGCACGCAGGCCTCGGGCGCCGGGCCGGACGACGCCGAGGAGGGCCGGGTCTTCACCGTCGGCGGCCAGGACTGGGACGAGGTCGTCGCTGCCGCCAGCGAGGCGGCGGAGCAGGGCAGCCAGGAGCGGCTGATCGTCAACATGGGGCCGCAGCACCCCTCCACGCACGGCGTGCTGCGGCTGGTGCTGACCCTCGACGGCGAAACCGTGACCGAGCTGCGCCCGGTCATCGGCTACCTGCACACCGGCATCGAGAAGAACATGGAGTTCCGCACCTGGACCCAGGGCGTGACATTCGCCACCCGGGCGGACTACCTGGCGCCGCTGTTCAACGAGGCCGCCTTCTGCCTTGCGACGGAACGGCTGCTCGGTATCACCGAGGCCATCCCGGCCCGCGCCAGCGTCATCCGGGTGCTGATGATGGAGCTCAACCGGATCTCCTCGCACCTGGTGGGGATCGGCACGTTCGGCCTCGAGCTGGGCGCCAGCACGGTCTTCATCTACGGGATGCGCGCCAGGGAGAAGGTGCTCGACCTGTTCGAGCTGATCACCGGCCTGCGGATGAACAACTCCTACATCCGGCCCGGCGGGGTCTCGCAGGACCTGCCGGCCGGAGCGCTGGAGCGGCTGCGCGAATTCCTGTCTGTGATGCCGCAGCAGCTGGCCGAGATCCGGGCACTGCTTGACGCCAGCCCCGTCTACATCGCCCGGAGCAGGAACATCGCGTACCTCGACCTGACCGGGTGCATGGCGCTCGGCGTCACCGGGCCGGTTTTGCGGGCCGCCGGGCTGCCCTGGGACTTGCGCAAGAGCCAGCCTTACTGCGGATACGAGAGCTACGAGTTCGACGTGCCGGTCCAGCAAAGCGGCGACGTGTACGGACGGTACATCGTCGGGATGGACGAGATGGACCAGTCGCTGCGGATCATCGCCCAGTGCGCCGAGCGGCTGTCCGGCCGGCGGCCGGACGACGACCCGGTCATGATCAGGGACGCCAAGATCGGCTGGCCCGCCAAGCTGGCGCTCGGCCCGGACGGCCTCGGCAATTCCCCTGACCACATCAAGCACATCATGGGCCAGTCGATGGAGGCCCTCATCCATCACTTCAAGCTCGTCACCGAAGGCTTCCGGGTACCGGCCGGGCAGGTCTACGCCGCGGTCGAGTCGCCGCGCGGCGAGCTGGGCGCCCACGTCGTCAGCGACGGCGGCACCCGTCCGTACCGGGTGCACCTTCGTGATCCGTCGTTTACCAACCTGCAGTCGGTCTCGGCGATGTGCGAGGGCGGCATGGTCGCCGACGTCATCGCGGCGGTGGCCAGCATCGATCCGCTGATGGGAGGGGTGGACAGGTAATGGCGCTGAGCCAGCAGGTGCGCGCGGCGCTCGACCCGGACGCGGCGCTGATCATCGCGCGCTACCCGAAGGCGCGATCGGCGCTGCTGCCGCTGCTGCACCTGGTGCAGTCGGCGGAGGGCTACGTCTCCGAGGACGGGATCGCGTACTGCGCTGAGCGGCTGTCGCTGTCGGAGGCCGAGGTCACCGCGGTGGCCTCCTTCTACACCATGTACAAGCGCCGGCCGGTCGGCCAGTACCACGTCGGAGTGTGCACGAACGCGCTGTGCGCGGTGATGGGCGGTGACGCCATCTTCGCCGACCTGCGCGAGTACCTCGGCGTCGGCAACGACGAGACCACCGCTGACGGCAAGGTCACGCTCGAGCACCTGGAGTGCAACGCGGCCTGCGACTACGCGCCGGTGATGATGGTGAACTGGGAATTCTTCGACAACATGACCCCGCAGTCGGCCCGCGAACTGGTCGACAAGCTTCGCTCTGGCGGCGGCGCCGTGCCCACCAGGGGAGCGCCGCGGCTGTGCAGCTGGAAGCAGGCGGCCAGGATCCTCGCCGGATTCCCCGATGACCAGGCCACCGGCGGCCACACCGCGGGCCCGGCCACCCTGGCCGGACTGAAGGTCGCCCGCGAGCAAGGCTGGCAGCCCGACGCACCAGCGGAGGATCACGAATGAGCACGCTGCTGACGCCGGAGCTGTCTGCGCGCTGGGACGAGCCGGACTCGTTCACGCTCGCCGCCTACCGCCGGGCCGGCGGGTACCGGGCGCTGCGCCGCGCGCTGGCCATGGAACCCGATCAGCTGGTTCAGATGACCAAGGAATCCGGCCTGCGCGGCCGCGGCGGGGCAGGGTTCCCGACGGGGCTGAAGTGGGGCTTCATCCCGCAGGGCGACGACAAGCCGCACTACCTGGTGGTCAACGCCGACGAGTCCGAGCCGGGCGCGTGCAAGGACATGCCGACGCTGCTGGCCAACCCGCACGCGCTGATCGAGGGCATCATCATCGCCTGCTACGCGATCCGGGCGCAGCAGGCCTTCATCTATGTGCGCGGCGAAGTGCTGCACGTGATCAGGCGGCTGCACCACGCGGTCGCTGAGGCGTACGACGCCGGGCTGCTCGGCAGCAGCGTGCTCGGCTCGGGGTTCAGCCTCGACGTCATCGTGCACGCCGGCGCCGGCGCGTACATCTGCGGCGAGGAGACCGCGCTGCTCGACTCCCTGGAGGGGTACCGCGGGCAGCCGCGGCTGAAGCCGCCTTTCCCGGCCATCGCCGGCCTGTACGCGTCCCCGACGGTGGTCAACAACGTCGAGTCGATGGCCAGCATCCCCTACATCATCAGCCGGGGCGCGGCCGACTTCGCCTCGTTCGGCACCGAGAAGTCCAAGGGCTTCGGCATCTACTCGCTGTCCGGGCACGTGACCACGCCCGGCCAGTACGAGGCGCCGCTCGGAACCACCCTGCGCGAACTGCTCGAGCTGGCCGGCGGCATCAGGGCCGGGCACCGGCTCAAGTTCTGGACCCCCGGCGGCTCGTCAAGCCCGCTGTTCACCGACCAGCACCTGGACGTGCCGCTGGACTTCGAGTCGGTCGCCGCCGCCGGGTCCATGCTCGGCACCCGCTCGATTCAGCTGTTCGACGAGACCACCTGCGTGGTCCGGGTCGTGCTGCGGTGGATCGAGTTCTACCGGCACGAGTCGTGCGGCAAGTGCACGCCCTGCCGGGAGGGCAGCTACTGGGTGGAGCAGCTGATGCAGTCCCTGGAACGCGGCGAGGGCAGCGACGCTGACCTGGACAAGCTGCTCGACATCTGCAGCAACATCACTGGCCGGGCGTTCTGCGCGCTTGGCGACTCGATCGAGGCGCCCATCAAGTCGTCGATCAAGTACTTCCGCGATGAGTACATCGAGCACCAGAAGAACGGCGGCTGCCCCTTCGACCCCGCCGCCGCCACGCTGTTCGCCGCCAGTGCCGGCGGCAGGGAGCCAGCCCGATGACAGTCCAGACAGGCCAGGCCGCGCCGGCCAAGCCAGCCGGCGCGGTCACCGTCACCATCGACGGATTCGAGATCACCGTGCCCAAGGGCACGCTGATCATCCGCGCCGCCGAGCAGCTCGGCATCCAGATCCCGCGGTTCTGCGATCACCCGCTGCTCGACCCCATCGGCGCGTGCCGCCAGTGCCTGGTGCAGGTCGAGGGGCAGCCCAAGCCGCCAGCTTCCTGCACCACGGCGTGCACCGACGGGATGGTGGTGCGTACCCAGCTCACCTCCCCGGTGGCGGAGAAGGCGCAGCGCGGCATGATGGAGCTGCTGCTGGTCAACCACCCGCTCGACTGCCCGATGTGCGACAAGGGCGGCGAGTGCCCGCTGCAGAACCAGGCCATGTCGAGTGGCCAGGGCGAGACCAGGTTCACCGGGGTCAAGCGGGACTTCCCCAAGCCGATCGCGCTGTCCGCGCAGATCCTGCTCGACCGGGAGCGCTGCGTGCAGTGCGCGCGGTGCACCAGGTTCGCCGAGCAGATCGCCGGCGACCCGCTGATCGAGCTGATCGAGCGCGGGCCGCAAGAGCAGGTCGGCACAGCGGGCGACGTGCCGTTCGACTCCTACTTCTCCGGCAACACGGTGCAGATCTGCCCGGTCGGCGCGCTCACCAGCGCCGCCTACCGGTTCCGCGCGCGGCCGTACGACCTGGTCTCCACCCCGTCGGTGTGCGAGCACTGCGCGGCCGGCTGCCGCCAGCGCACCGACCACCGGCGGGGCGTGGTGAGCAGACGGCTGGCCGGCCAGGAGCCAGCCGTCAACGAGGAGTGGAACTGCGACAAGGGCAGGTTCGCCTTCAGCTACGCCACCCAGCCGGACCGGCTGGCCAGCCCGCTGGTCAGGGACTCAGACGGGGTGCTCCGGCCTGCCTCATGGCCGGAGGCGATCGGCGCCGCGGCGCGCGGACTGGCGGCTGCCAGCGGCCGGGCTGGCGTGCTCACCGGCGGCCGGCTGACGCTGGAGGATGCCTACGCGTACGCCAAGTTCGCCCGGATGGCGCTGGCGACCAACGACGTCGACATGCGCTCCCGGCCGCACTCGGCCGAGGAGACGCAGTTCCTGACGACCGCCGTGGCCGGCCGCGGCCGCGGTGTCACCTACGCCAGCCTGCAGCGCGCGCCGGCCGTGCTGCTGGCCGGCTTCGAGCCCGAGGACGAGTCACCGATCGTCTTCCTGCGGCTGCGCAAGGCGGTGCGCACGGCCGGCCAGGCCGTTTACTCGCTCGCCGCGCTGGCCAGCGCGGGGCTTGACCGGCTGTCAGGCACGCTGCTGGCGGCCGAGCCAGGCGCCGAGGCCGACGTGCTCGACGCGATGGCTGCCGGGACCGGCCTGGACGCCGACGCGAGCGCCGCGGTCGCCGCGCTGCGGCGCGACGGTGCGGTGATCCTGGCCGGCGAGCGGCTCGCCGAGGTGCCGGGCGCGCTGTCCGCCACCGTGCGGCTGGCCGCGCAGACCGGCGCCGCGCTCGCCTGGATCCCGCGCCGGGCCGGGGAGCGCGGCGCGATCGAGGCGGGCGCGCTGCCGACGCTGCTGCCGTCCGGCCGCCTGGTCACCGACGCCGCGGCGCGGGCCGACGTGGCCCGGGCCTGGGGGGTCAGCTCACTGCCAGCCGAGCCCGGCCGGGACACCGGCCAGATACTGGCCGCCGCTGCTGACGGCGAGATCGACGCGCTGCTGGTCGGCGGCGTTGAGGTGGCCGACCTGCCCGACCCTCCAGCGGCGCTCGCCGCGATCGAGGCCACCGGCTTCGTGGTCAGCCTCGAGCTGCGGGTCAGCCAGGTCACCGACCGCGCCGACGTGGTGCTGCCGGTGGCCGCGGTCGCCGAGAAGGCGGGCACGTTCGTGAACTGGGAGGGCAGGCCGGGCTCGTTCGGCCCGGCGCTGCAGGTGCCGTCGGTGCGCTCCGACCTGGAGGTGCTCACCTGGCTCGCGGACGAGATGGACGTGCACCTCGGCCTGCCCGACCAGGCGGCGGTGCTGTCCGAGCTGGCCGAGCTGGCCGGCCCGGCCAGGCGGGGCAGCGAGGCCGAAGTCCGGCGAGCTGAGCAGGGCAGCCGGCCAGGGCCGGCCGCCAAGCCTGGCCGGGTGGGCAGCCTCGGCCGCCAGCACCCGGGGCCGGGTCAGGCGCTGCTGGCCACCTGGCATAATCTGCTCGACGGCGGCCGGATGCAGGACGGCGAGCCGAATCTGGCTGGCACCGCCCGCGCCGCTGTGGCGCGGATGTCCGCGCAGACGGCGGCGCAGGCCGGCGTCGCCGAAGGCGGCAAGGTGACGGTGGCCACCAGCCGCGGGTCCGTGACCGTGCCGGTCGAGATCGCCGACATGCCCGACCAGGTGGTCTGGCTGCCCGCCAACTCGGCGGGCTGCGCGGTCCGCGGCGACCTCGGCGCGGGCCACGGCACTCTAGTCACGGTGAGGAGCGCGCAATGACTGCCCTGGGCGCGGCGGCGTCGGCGCGCGCCACTGCCGCAGCCGGGCCGACGCTGGCCAGCTTCGGCCACGACACCTGGTGGCTGGTGCTGCTCAAGGTCGTGGTCATCTTCCTGTTCCTGATGCTCGCCACGCTGTTCACGATCTGGGCCGAG
The DNA here is from genome assembly GCA_036495525.1 of Streptosporangiaceae bacterium. Taxonomy (GTDB): domain Bacteria; phylum Actinomycetota; class Actinomycetes; order Streptosporangiales; family Streptosporangiaceae; genus DASXMR01. The sequence goes on from DASXMR010000141.1 coordinate 138,658, forward strand.
CGGCGGGTCATCGGGCGGATGCAGCAGCGGTCAGGACCAAACCGGGCCGGCAAGTTCGGCCTGCTGCAGTCCCTGATGGACGGCATCAAGCTGCCGCTCAAGGAAGACATCATCCCGCGCGGCGTGGACAGGCTGCTGTTCGTGATCGCGCCGGCGATCTCGGTGATCCCCGCGTTCATCACCTTCGCGATCATCCCGGTGGGGCCCGAGGTCTCGATCTTCCACCACATGACCCCGCTGCAGCTGAGCGACCTGCCGGTAGCCGTGCTGCTGGTGCTCGCGATGAGCTCGCTCGGCGTCTACGGGATCGTGCTGGCCGGCTGGGCGTCGAACTCGCCGTACTCGCTGCTCGGCGGGCTGCGCTCGTCCGCCCAGGTGATCAGCTACGAGATCGCCATGGGGCTGTCCTTCGTGCCGGTCTTCCTGTACGCGGGGTCGCTGTCCACCAGCCAGATCGTCGCCGCACAGGCGCACGGCTCCGGCTTTTCGGTCGGCAGCTACACCTGGCACGTGCCGTCCTGGTACGCGATCCTGCTGCTGCCCTCGTTCCTGATCTACCTGGTCACCATGGTCGGCGAGACCAACCGGCTGCCGTTCGACCTGCCGGAAGGCGAGGGCGAGCTGGTCGGCGGCTACCACACGGAGTACTCGTCGCTGAAGTTCGCGCTGACCCAGCTGGCCGAGTACGTCAACATGATCACGGTGTCCGCGGTGGCCACCACCATGTTCCTCGGCGGCTGGCACGCGGTCTGGCCGATCAGCGTCTGGTCCGGCGCGAACTCCGGCTGGTGGCCGGTGCTGTGGTTCCTGGCCAAGGTGAGCATCGGCGTGTTCATCTTCATCTGGCTGCGCGGCTCGCTGCCCAGGATCCGCTACGACCAGCTGATGAAGCTCGGCTGGAAGGTGCTCATCCCGACCGCGCTGGCGTGGGCGCTGATCGCGGCCACCGTGCGGGTCTACCGCCGGCAGGGCGGCAGCCCAGGCGTCTACATCGTGGCCGGGCTGATCCTCGTCGCAGTCGCGGCGCTGCTGTGGGGCATCGACAGCCGCGCCACGGCCAGGGCTCAGGCGCAGGAAGCCGAGCAGCAGGCCGACGAGGCGGCTGCCCGCGCGGCCGGCTCGTTCCCTGTGCCGCCGATGGACCTGCCGCATTACCACGGCGTCGGGGTAGGCCCCGGCGAGCAGCAGGCGGTCCTGCCAGCCGACGTCGTCCCTGCCCGCAGCACGACTACGGAGGTGACCGGTGCCTGACAACCCGGTCAAGGGATTCGCAGTTACCTTCCGGCAGATGTTCCGGAAGGTCGACACCGTCCAGTACCCGGAGGAGAAGAAGCCCACCGCGCCGCGCTTCCACGGCCGGCACCAGCTCAACCGCTGGCCGGACGGTCTGGAGAAGTGCATCGGCTGCGAGCTGTGCGCGTGGGCCTGCCCGGCCGACGCCATCTACGTCGAGGGCCGGGAAAACACCGAGGAAGAGCGGTACTCGCCTGGCGAGCGCTATGGCGCGGTCTACCAGATCAACTACCTGCGCTGCATCCTGTGCGGGCTGTGCGTCGAGGCGTGCCCGACCAGGGCGCTGACCATGACCAACGACTACGAGCTCGCCGATGACAGCAGGGAGAGCCTGATCTGGACAAAGGAGCAGCTCGTCGCGCCGCTGCAGAGCGGCATGGAGGCGCCGCCGCACCCGATGCGGCTCGGCGAGACGGAAGTCGACTACTACCGGCTGGCTGACTCGCCGATGCCGGCCAGCGGCGACGAGCCGGTCGAGGACGCGCCGTGAGCCATCAGCTGGTGCTCGCCGACCCGGCCGCGCAGACCACCAGGATCATCACGTTCTGGGTGCTTGCCATCATCGCGGTGGCGGCTGGCCTCGGCATGGTGCTGGCCAGGCGCGCGGTGCACTGCGCCGTGCTGCTGGCGGTGGTAATGCTGTCGCTGTCGGTGCTGTACGCCATGCTCGGCGCGCCGTTCCTGGCCTTCGTGCAGGTGATCGTCTACACCGGCGCGGTGCTCATGCTGTTCCTGTTCGTGCTGATGATCGTCGGCATTTCCTCGGCCGACTCGGTCGTGGAGACTATCCGGGGGCAGCGGCTGTGGGCTGGCCTGGCCGGGATCGGCCTGCTCGTGCTGCTCAGCCTCATCATCGGGCACGCGGCGATCGGCCCTGCCGCGCCGCCGACCGCGGCCTTCGGCTCGGCCAACCTGCAAGGCCTGGCCACCCTCATCTTCACCACGTACGTGTTCCCGTTCGAGGTCACCAGCGCGCTGCTGATCACGGCCGCGCTCGGCGCGATGGTGCTCGCGCACCGCGAGCGCACCAGCCCCAAGCCGACCCAGCGGTCACTGGCCCGCCAGCGGGTGGCCAGCGGCAGGCCGCAGCCGCTGCCCGGTCCCGGTACGTACGCCCAGCACAACGCCGTCGACATGCCTGCCCTGCTGCCGGACGGCACGGCCAGCCCGCTGTCGGTCAGCCCGGTGATCACCCAGCGCAGGGTGCTCACTGGCGGTCCGGCCGGTACGGTCCCGGCGGCCCTGACGGGCGGCGAGGATGGCGAGAGCGGCGAGCACGACGGCCAGCAGCCAGCCCCGGCCACGGTGCCCGCTGGCCCGGACGCCGGGCAGCCAACGAGGAGGCACGATGGTAGCCCCGGCTGACTTCGTTGCCCTGTCGGTCATCCTGTTCGTGATCGGCGGGGTCGGCGTGCTCGTCCGCCGCAACGCGATCGTCATCTTCATGTGCGTGGAGCTGATGCTGAACGCTGTCAACCTCGCGTTCGTCGCGTTCGCCCGGCTGCACGGCAACCTGAACGGCCAGGTCATCGCGTTCTTCGTGATGGTCGTCGCCGCGGCCGAGGTGGTCGTCGGGCTGGCGATCCTGACCTCGATATTCCGCGCGCGCAGGTCCGCGTCGGTCGACGACGCGAACTTGCTCAAATACTGATCCGGCGGGCAGCGGAGCGCCGGCTCCGCGGCCCGGCACTGCAGAAGGGTAGCCAGTGACAGGCTCTCTTGCGGTCGCGCTCGCGCCGTCCAGGGCGGTCGCGGCCAGCATCCCGGCCACCGGCGTGCAGCAGGCGGCCTGGCTGCTGCTCGCCCTGCCGCTGGCGGGCGCCGCCGTGCTGCTGCTCGGCGGGCGGCGCACCAACCGGTGGGGTCACCTGGTAGGGGTGGCCATGCCCGTCGCGGCCTTCGGCTACGGCCTGGCCCTGTTCGCCACGATGCTCGGCGAGCCGGCCGCCCAGCGCAGCCGGTTCGAGACCCTGTACTCGTGGATCCCGGTGGCGCACTTCCAGGTGAACATCGGCATCCTGCTCGACCCGCTGTCGATCTGCTTCGTGCTGCTGATCACCGGCGTCGGCTCGCTGATCCACATCTTCGCCGTCGGCTACATGTCGGACGACCCGGAGCGGCGCCGGTTCTTCGGCTACATGAACCTGTTCCTGGCCGCGATGCTGCTGCTGGTCATCGCGGACAACTACCTCGGGCTGTACGCGGGCTGGGAGGGCGTGGGCCTCGCCTCCTACCTGCTCATCGGGTTCTGGCAGTACAAGCCGGTCGCGGCGGCCGCGGCGAAGAAGGCCTTCATCGCCAACCGGGTCGGCGACGCCGGCCTGTCCCTGGCGATCATGCTGATGTTCGCGCAGTTCGGCTCCGTCAGCTTCACCGGGGTGTTCGGCGCGGCCGGGTCGGCGAGCAGCGGGGTGACGACCGCGCTAGGCCTGCTGCTCCTGCTCGGCGCCTGCGGCAAGTCGGCCCAGCTGCCGCTCCAGTCCTGGCTGCTGGACGCCATGGAAGGCCCGACGCCGGTGTCCGCGCTGATTCACGCCGCCACGATGGTCACCGCCGGGGTGTACCTGATCGTGCGGTCGAGCCCGATCTTCAACCTGACGCCGACCGCGCAGCTGGCGGTCACCGTCGTCGGCGCGGCGACGCTGCTGTTCGGCGCCATCATCGGCTGCGCCAAGGACGACATCAAGAAGGCGCTGGCCGGTTCCACCATGAGCCAGATCGGCTACATGATGCTCGCCGCCGGGCTAGGCCCGGCCGGCTACGTCTTCGCGATCGCGCACCTGCTGGCGCACGGCTTCTTCAAGGCCGGCCTGTTCCTCGGCGCCGGGTCGGTGAAGCACGAGATGAACGACGAGGTCGACATGCGCCGCTTCGGCGGCCTCGGCGTGGTGATGCCCATCACCGGGATCACCTTCTTGTTCGGATATCTCGCGATCATCGGCATCCCGCCGTTCTCCGGCTTCTTCACCAAGGACAGCATCATCGACGCCGCGTTCGGCAAGGGCGGCACGTCCGGCGCCATCCTGGGCACCGCGGCTGTGCTCGGCGCGGCGATCACCGCCTTCTACATGACCAGGGTCATGTGCATGACGTTCATCGGCGAGCGCCGCTGGGAAGAGGACGCGCACCCGCACGAGGCGCCGCCGGTCATGACCGTGCCGATGATCCTGCTGGCGGTCGGGTCGCTGGGGGCCGGCGGGTTCCTGATCCTCGGCAGCCGGCTCGGTGACTTCCTGGCTTCGGTGCCAGGCGTCGGGCCGATCCCGGCGTCGACCGGCTGGTTCACCAGGTACGGCACCATCGCGCTGGTCGTCGTCGTGCTCGGGGTTGCGCTGGCCTGGCTCATGTACGGGCGGCGGGAGGTGCCGGCGGTCGCGCCGGCCGGCAGCATCGCCACCGTCGCGGCGCGCAAGGACCTGTACGGTGACGCGTTCAATGAGTCCGTGCTGATGCGCCCCGGCCAGTGGCTGACCAGGCTGTCGGTGTTCTTCGACAATCGCGGTGTAGACGGGCTGGTGAACACGATCGCCGCCACCATGGGCGGGTCGTCGGGACGGCTGCGCCGGGTGCAGTCCGGCTTCGTCCGCGCCTACGCGCTGTCCATGTTCCTCGGCGCTGTGCTGCTGGTGGGCGCCCTGCTGCTGGTGAGGATCTAGAGCTGATGAGGCTGCGGAACCGATGAGCAACTTTCCCTGGCTGACCGTCGCCGGAGCGATACCGCTGGCCGGCGCGCTGGCGATCGGGCTGCTGCCCAGCCGGCCAGCGCCCGATGGCGGGTCAGCGCGCAAGAGCAGCGACGAGCTCGTCAAGATCATCGCGCTGGTCACCTCGCTGGTCACGCTCGGCGTCACGGTGGCAATGGCGGTGCAATTCAAGACCGGCGGGCCGCGCTTCCAGTTCACCCAGCAATACCAGTGGATACCGCAGTTCGGCGTGCACTACGCGGTCGGCGCCGACGGCATCGCGCTGGTGCTGATCGTGATGTCGGCGATCCTGATGCCGGTCGTGATCCTCGCCTCATGGCGCGACGCTGAGGGCGAGGCAGATCCCTCGGCCCAGGCGGTGGCCGGCGGCAAGGCGAGCAGCACGCCGCGGCGGCACAGCGTCAAGACCTACTTCGCGCTGATGCTGGTGCTCGAGACGATGATGATCGGCGTCTTCGCGGCCACCGACGTGTTCCTGTTCTACGTCTTCTTCGAGGCGATGCTCGTCCCGATGTACTTCATGATCGGGAGCTACGGCGTCGGCCAGCGGCAGTACGCGGCGGTGAAGTTCCTGCTCTACAGCCTGCTGGGCGGGCTGATCATGCTCGTCGCGGTCATCGCCCTTTACGTCTACTCGACGGCCGGCGGGCACCACGGCACGTTCCTGTTCAGCCAGCTCAGCACCCTGGCGCTGAGCCCGACCCAGAGCAAATGGCTGTTCCTCGGCTTCTTCGTCGCGTTTGCGATCAAGGCGCCGCTGTGGCCGTTCCACACCTGGCTGCCGGACGCGGCTACCGCGGCGCAGCCCGGCGCGGCCGTGCTGCTCGTCGGCGTGCTCGACAAGGTCGGCACGTTCGGCATGATCCGCTATTGCCTGGAGCTGTTCCCGTCGGCGGCGCACTTCTTCACCCCGCTGGTCATCGTGCTGTCGGTGATCGGCGTGCTGTACGGCGCGATCGTGGCGATCGGCCAGGCCGACATCAAGCGGCTGATCGCCTACTCGTCCGTCTCCCACATGGGCCTGATCACCCTCGGCATCTTCGCGATGACCAGCCAGGGCCAGGCAGGCGCCACGCTGTACATGGTCAACCATGGCTTCGCCACCGGGGCGCTGTTCCTGATCGCCGGGTTCATGGTTGCGCGACGCCGGTCGCAGCTGATCGCCGACTACGGCGGGGTGCAGAAGGTCGCGCCGGTGCTCGCCGGGCTGTTCCTGATCACCGGCCTCGCCGGGCTCGCGCTGCCCGGCCTGTCCACCTTCGTCAGCGAGTTCCTCGTGCTGGTCGGCACGTTCACCAAGTACGAGGCGGCCGCGGTACTGGCTACCGCTGGCATCATCCTCGCCGCTATCTACATCCTGTGGATGTACCAGCGGACGATGACTGGCCCGGTCCGGCCCGAGGTCTCCGGGATGGCCGACCTGCGCGCCCGCGAGCTGTGGGCGGTCGGGCCGCTGGTCGCGCTCATCATCGCGCTCGGCGTTTACCCCAAGCCGGTGCTGAACATCATCAACCCGGCCGTGCGGCAGACCCTGGTCCAGGTCCACTCGACCGACCCGGTGCCGCCGCACCCGGCACCGGCGGCGCCGGTGAGCACGTCAAGCCGGACGACCGGCAGCAGGCAGCAGAGCGGCAGTGCCGCCGCGCCGGAACGAAGGAGCCTCCCGTGACCGGGTCCCTCGCCGCCGTCACCCCGGTGATCGGCGCGCCGAACATCGAGTACGGCCAGCTCTCGCCGATGCTGGTCGTGTTCGGCGCGGCCATCGCCGGCGTGCTGGTGGAGGCGTTCGTGCCGCGTCCGGCCCGCCGCGCCGTGCACATCGTGGTCGCGCTCGGGTCGCTGGCCGTCGCGTTCGCGCTGACCATCGTCGTAGCCGCCAGCAGCAGCCTGTTCGGCGGCGGCAGCCCGGGCAAGATCGCGGCGATGGGCGCGGTGGCCGTCGACAGGCCCACCCTGTTCATCCAGGGCACGGTGCTCGTGCTCGCCTTCGTCAGCGTGCTGCTGATCGCCGAGTCCTCACACGAGGTCAGCGCGTTCGCCGCGCAGGCGGCCGCTGTGCCCGGCAGCCCGGAGGAGCGCGAGGGCCTGCTGGCCGGCATCAGCCACACGGAGGTCTACCCGCTGACGCTGTTCGCGGTCGGCGGCATGCTGCTGTTCCCGGCGTCGAACGACCTGCTGACCATGTTCGTCGCGCTTGAGGTGCTGTCGCTGCCGCTGTACCTGCTCTGCGGGCTGGCCAGGCGGCGCAGGCTGCTGTCCCAGGAAGCGGCCATGAAGTACTTCCTGCTCGGCGCGTTCTCCTCGGCGTTCTTCCTGTTCGGCGTCGCGATGCTGTACGGCTTCGCCGGCTCGGTGCGGCTGTCGGCGATCGCCGCCGCCGCGTCGGCCAACACCAGCGGCAGCACGCTGCTGTACGCGGGCATCGCGCTGCTCGGCATCGGGCTGCTGTTCAAGATCGGCGCAGCCCCGTTCAACAACTGGAAGCCCGACGTCTACCAGGGCGCGCCGACGCCTGTCACCGCGCTGATGGCCTCGTGCACGCTGGTGTCCGCGTTCGGCGCGCTGCTGCGCGTTTTCTACGTGTCGTTCGGCCAGCTGACCTGGAGCTGGCGGCCGGCCTTGTGGGCGGTCGCGATCCTTACCATGGTCGTCGGCTCAGTCGTCGCGATCACCCAGCGGGACGTGAAGCGGCTGCTCGCCTACTCCTCGATCGCGCAGGCGGGCTACGTGCTCACCGGCGTGGTGGCGGCCACCGCGCTCGGCCTGTCCAGCAGCCTGTTCTACCTGGCTGCCTACGGCTTCGCGGTGATCGGCGCGTTCGCCGTGGTACCGCTGGTCCGCGACAGCACCGGCGAGGCGGCTGACCTGTCCCGGTGGGCCGGCCTCGGCCGGCGCTCGCCCGTGCTGGCCGGGGTTTTCGCCTTCTTCCTCATCGCGTTCGCCGGCATCCCGCTGACCAGCGGCTTCACCGGCAAGTTCGCGGTGTTCCAGGCGGCGATCAGCGGCGGGGCGCTGCCGCTGGTCATCGTCGGCGTGCTCAGCAGCGCCATCCTCGCCTTCCCGTACGTGCGGGTGATCGTGCTCATGTTCTTCAGCGAGCCGGCCCCCGACGGCCCCGTGGTGGTGCGGCCGAGCGCGTTCACCGGGGTCGCGGTCGGCATCGGCGCGGTGGTGACGCTCGTGCTGGGCATCGTGCCGCAGCCGCTGCTCAACGTCGCGCAGCACGCCGCGAGCCAGCTATTCGTCCGGTGACCGGCATGCGCACGGTGCGGCCGCCGTGCGCCGCCCGCCAGTGGTGTCTGGCGGGTAACCGGCGGGCACACCTCCCGCTGACTCTTGCGTGCACATATCTTGGGTACGGCTGGCGGGAATGCCTGCGGGGGCAGGCGTAGCGCTGACGGACGAGGGAGCGAACGTGACGACCGTGGTGCCGGTGGAACTGGCCGACGCGGGGCTTGAGTCGGAGGTCGCCGAGGGTCTCGCGCTGGTCGAGGCAGGGCTGCGGGAAGCGGCGAGGGCCAGGCACGAGCTGCTCGGCGAGACCTCGGCCCACCTCATTCCGGGCGGCAAGAGGTTCCGGGCCACCCTGGTGCTGCTGGCAGCCCAGTTCGGTGACCGGCAGGACCCGCGGATCGTGCCGGCGGCGGTGGCCATCGAGCTCACCCACCTGGCGACGCTGTATCACGACGACGTGCAGGACGAAGCGCAGATCAGGCACGCGGCTCCTAGCGCCAACGCCCGGTGGGACAACACGATTGCGATCCTGACCGGGGACTTCCTTTTCGCCCGTGCCTCGCAGATCCTCGCTGAGCTCGGCCCCGATGCGATCAGGATCCAGGCGGAGACGTTCGCCCGGCTGGTCGCCGGCCAGATAGCCGAGACCGTCGGAGCCCGGCCCGGCGAAGACCCCCTCGACCACTACATGGGCGTGGTGACGGAGAAGACAGCCTCGCTCATCGCGACCTCTGGCCGATTCGGGGCCATGTTCGCCGGCGCGCCAGCCGAGGTCACCGCCCGGATCACCGAGGCCTGCGGTGCCATCGGCGTGGCCTGGCAGCTATCGGACGACATCCTGGACGTGGCGAGCGAGTCGGCCCAGTCGGGCAAGACGCCGGGCACCGACCTGCGTGAGGGAGTCGGCACCCTGCCCATGCTCTATGCGCTGCGCGCCGCCGGGCCGGGCGACGCCCGCCTCGTCGAGCTGCTCACCGGCGGCGAGCTGACCGATCCCGCGCAGCACGCGGAGGCCCTCAAGCTGCTGCGGGCGCATCCCGCGATGCAGACAGCCCGCGATGACCTGCAGCGCTGGTGCGAGGTGGCCAGGCGGCAGATCATGGCGCTGCCCGACGTGCCGGCCAGGGCCGCGTTCGAGGCACTCTGCGAGTTCGTCACCCGTCGTACTGGGTAGGGCCTGGCTGAACGAAACGTCGTGACCGGGCGACCCGGCTGCGGCCCGGCCGAGTGCGCGCCGCGGGGCTGCCCGGCGGGGGGAGACGACGATGCAGTTTCGCCCGCGCCTGCTCGGCTGCCTGCTGGCGGCGGCCCTGGCGGCGGCCGGATGCGGTGCCAGCAGCGGAGCAAACGGCGGCACCACTCGCGGCGCCGGCTCGCCGGCCCCGTCCGGGGCCGGCCAGGGATCGCCGGCGCCCGGGCCCGCCGCGCTGCTGAGGCAGATGCGCGCCGCGGTGCAGAGCGCGACCAGCGTGCACGTCACTGGTCAGCTGGTCGCCGACGGCAGGCCGCTCGCGCTCGATCTCGGCATGCACTCCTCCGGGCAGCTCGCCGGCACGATCACTACCCAGGGCGTGCCGCTGACGATCATCGACACCGGCGGCAAGGGCTACGTCAAGGCGACTCCGGCCTTCCTGGCGCTGCTCAGGCAGTCGCCAGCGGTCTGCAAGCTGATCTGCGGTAAGTACGTGCTGACGACCGGCGCGAAGGAAGAGCAGCTGACCAGCAGCCTCGGCATGCGAAGCCTGCTCGGAGCGCTGACCAGGCGGCAGTCGCCGGCCATCACCAGCGCGGGCACGACCACGGTGAACGGCGCGGCGGCCAGGGTGCTGCGCGGGGCTGACGGGTCAACGCTGGCCGTTGCTGCGCGCGGGGCGCCGTACCCGCTGCGGGTAACCGCGGCGCCCGCGCGCGGGCGTGAGGGCAGCCTGGAGTTCAGCCAGTGGAACAGCGTTCCGCTGCCCGCCGCCCCGCCGGCGGCGAAGGTGATCGACCTGCGCCAGCTTGAGCGCTAAGGGCCAGCGGGCGGCTGCTGACCGCCCGGGCAGCCGTGCCAGAGTCCGATGCGCAGGTCGCGCGCTAGCATGACGGGCAATGAGAACTTCCGGGCGCACAGCGAACGGCGGCAACGTGGCAGATCCGGCTGGTGAGGCGGCCGGGGAGCTCGACGCCGAAGAAAGTGCTGGCGGCGGCAGGAACAGCGACTTCGTCCAGTCGCTGGACCGCGGGCTTGCTGTCATCCGCGCGTTCGGGCCTGATCGCGAGCGGCTGAGCCTGAGCGAGGTGGCCAGGGCCACCGGCCTGACCAGGGCGGCCGCCCGCCGCTTCCTGCTCACCCTGGTCAGGCTCGGCTACGTGCGCAGTGACGGCCGCGAGTTCTCGCTCCGGCCAAGGGTGCTCGAGCTCGGCTACGCCTACCTGTCCGGGCTGACCCTGCCCGAGGTGGCAGCGCCGCACATGGAGGAGCTGGTCTCCCGGCTGCACGAGTCCTCGTCCATCTCGGTGCTCGACGGCGACCAGATCGTCTACGTGGCCAGGGTGCCGACCAAGCGGATCATGACCGTCGCGATCTCGGTCGGTACCAGGTTCCCCGCCTACGCCACCTCGATGGGCCGGGTGCTGCTCGCCGCGATGAGCGCCGAGGAGCTGGAGCAGTATCTCGCCGAGGTCAGTCCCGAGAAGCTCACCGAGGGCACCATCACCGACCCCGGCCAGCTCAGGGAGATCATCGGCGAGGTGGCCGAGCAGGGCTACTCGATCGTGGACCAGGAGCTGGAGGAAGGCCTGCGCGCGGTGGCAGCCCCGATCCGCGGCGCCGCCGATGTCGGCACCGCGGCGATCAACGTCTCCGCGCACGCCAGCCGGGTCAGCATCAGCGCGCTGCGGTCGCAGATACTGCCCGCGCTGCTGGAGACCGCGGCGCAGATCGAGGCCGATCTGCAGGCGCAAGGCCCGGCTCAGGCCGGCTCGGGCGGCGCCGGGCAGCGCCAGCCGCGGCGATGACCGCCGGGCGACGGCACACCGGGCGTCGTGCCGTCACCGCGCCGCCGGGACCGGCCCCGTCTGTCGCGATCAGCTGAGCGCTCCTCGTTCACAAAATCGGTCTTATTTCCCGCTGCTGACCGTTTCCTGAGGCTGTTGACAGTGGCTCAGACAGCGTGGCAAAGTTCTACATTGCGTATAGTCGTACGCTAAGCGAACATTTCCGCGGTTCCCGTCTGAGAGCCGGCCACAGCAATTTCGGCGCGGAGCGCTGGCCGCATCTTTCGGCAACGCGGGCGCTGACTTCGGAGGAGACGGAATGGACCGTCAGGGATCGGATCGCGGAATGCGGCGGGGTCAGCCGGTCGGACGGCGTGCCCTGCTCAAGAGCGCGGGCGCCGGCAGCCTCGCCGTAGCCGGCGGCGGGCTGCTCGAAGCCTGCGGGTCGGTCAAGGGCGCGGGCACCGCCAGCAGCACCGGAACCATCACGATCGGCTTCATCACGCCGCTGACCGGTGAGCTTGCCGGGTTCGCCTCTGGCGACAACTTCGTGCTCAGCCAGATCAAGCAGACAGCGACGTACAAGAACGGGTTCAAGGTCGGCGGCAAGACCTACAAGGTCAACATCGTCGTGGCCGACAGCCAGTCAAGCCCCACCAGGGCCGCCCAGGTGGCCCAGCAGCTCATCCTGAGCAAGCACGTCGACGTCGTGCTGACCACCTCGACCCCGGAGACGACCAACCCGGTGGCGGTGGCCTGCCAGAAGATGTCCACGCCGTGCCTGTCGACGGTTGTTCCATGGGAATCGTGGTACGTCGGCCTGGGCGGCAACCCGCTGCAGCCGACCAAGGACTTCGCGTACGTGAGCATGTTCTTCTTCGGCCTGAAGGAGTTCCAGGGCTGCTTCGCGCCGATGTGGAAACAAGTCCACTCCAATAAGGTCGTCGCCTGCCAGTACCCGAACGACGCCGACGGCACGGCATTCCGCGAGGGCTTCGAGCCGCTGATCAAGGCGGCCGGCTATAAGGTCGACGACCCAGGTCCGTACAACGACGGGCTGACCAGCTTCACGTCGATGATCTCGAACTTCAAGTCCAAGGGCGCCGAGCTGTTCAGCAACGCCCCGCTGCCACCCGACTTCAACACCTTCTGGAAGCAGGCTTCGCAGCAGGGCTTCAAGCCAAAGCTCGCCACCGTCGCCAAGGTGCTGCTCTTCCCCGCCGACACTGTCGCGCTCGGCCCGCTGGTGAACAACATCGCCACCGACTCCTGGTGGGGCCCCTACATGCCGTACACCTCGTCGCTCGACGGGATGTCGGCGCAGGCGCTGGCCGACGCCTACCAGGCCAAGACCGGCAACCAGTGGGTCCAGTCGATCGGCTCTACCTACTCGCTGTTCGAGGTCGCCCACCAGGCGTTCACCACGGTCAGCGACCCGCACGACAAGACCGAGGTGGCCGCCGCTTTCCACCGGGTGAGCTACAGCGGCATGTGCGGGCCGATCAACTTCGGCACCGGCCCGGCGCCCGGCGTCGGCATCATCCCGCCGGTCGGCGTGCAGTGGAAGGCTTCCACCAGCAAGTACCCGTTCGTGATGACCGTGGTCGACAACTCGCTGAACCCGACCGTGAAGGTCCAGGCTGACCTGGCGCCAACGAATGCCTGACGCCGCGGCGACGGCCCTGCTGGAGCTCACGGGCGTCACCAGGAGCTTCGGCCGGGTCGTCGTCGCGGACAACCTGTCACTGCGCATCGGCGCCGGGGACATCGTCGGCATCGTGGGCCCGAACGGTGCGGGCAAGACCAGCCTGTTCAGTCTCATCGCCGGCGACCTTTCGCCGCAGGCGGGCACCATCACCTTCGACGGCGCGGACGTGACCAGGCTGGACCCGGCTAGCCGGTGCCGGCTCGGGGTTGGCCGAACCTACCAGGTACCCCGGCCGTTCGGCGCGATGACCGTCTTCGAGAACGTGCTGGTCGCCGTCCAGCAGGGCGCCGGGCTGCGGCAGCGCGCCAGCTACGCCGCGGCGACCGCCGCGCTGCACCGGGCCGGGCTTGACAGCGACGCCAACAGCCCGGCCGAGCGGCTCGGCCTGCTCGGCCGCAAGCGGCTCGAGCTGGCTAGGGCGCTGGCGACTGCCCCCCGGCTGCTGCTGCTCGACGAGGTGGCGGGCGGCCTGACCGACCCGGAGGTCGAGCAGCTGGTCGGCATCGTCGCCTCGATCCGGGCGGACGGCATCGCGGTCATCTGGATCGAGCACGTGGTCCGCGCGCTCACCTCGGCGGTAGAGCGGCTGCTCTGCCTGGCCGGCGGGAAGTTCGTCAGCGACGGCACCCCGGCGGCCGTGCTGTCCGACCCGGCCGTCCGCGAGGTCTTCCTCGGCAGCGAGGTCAGCACGTCGCTGGCCGGGCTCGGCGGGCCAGGCGCGGCCGGCCCGGCCGGAACCCGTCCTGGCGTGGCCGGCCAGGCGCAGGCGGGGCCACGCTGATGGCCAGCCAGGGCGCGCCGCTGCTCGAGGTGCGTGACCTTTCGGTGCACCACGGCCAGCTGCAGGCGCTGCACCAGGTCTGCCTCCAGGTAGCCGACGGCGAGGTCTACGCGATGATCGGCGCCAACGGCGCTGGCAAGTCGACGCTGCTGCGCGCGATCGCCGGGCTCGACCGGCCGGCCAGCGGCTCGGTGCTGCTCGAGGGGGCCGACATCACCGCGATGCGGCCCGAGCGGCGGGTCGCCGCCGGGATCGTGCTGGTGCCCGAGGGCAGGCGGCTGTTCGAGTCGCTGACGGTGGAGGAGAACCTGCTGGTCGGCACCGCCCACGCCAGGCCGGGACCGTGGAGCGTGACCCGGGTCTACGAGCTGTTCGGCTGGATGGCCGACCGGCGCCGGCAGAACGCCGCCCAGCTGTCCGGCGGCGAGCAGCAGGCCGTCGCGATCGGCCGCGCGCTGGTCGCCAATCCACGCGTGCTGCTGCTGGACGAGATTTCCCTCGGCCTGGCCCCGGTCGTGGTCCGGCGCATCTACGCCATGCTGCCCGACCTGCTCGCCTCGGGGGTGACCGTGCTGCTGGTCGAGCAGGACGTCAGCCAGGCACTGCGGGTCGCCAGCCAGATCCACTGCCTGCTCGAAGGCAGGACCACGCTGCAGGGCCCGCCCGGCGACCTGACAGCCGAGGGCATTGAGAGCGCCTACTTCGGCCAGCGCGGTCAGCGCGGCGCGAACGGCCCAGGCCCGGACGGCCCTGGCCCGGACGGGGACGGCGGCCAGGCACGCTCGGCCGCCCGGCAGGGCTCAAGCACGCGGCAGGCCCCGGGAGCGACGGCATGAGCTGGCTTAACGCGATCTTGCAGGGCATCCTGCTCGGCGGGCTCTACGCGCTGTTCGCCTGCGGGCTGTCGCTGATGTTCGGCGTCATGAAGGTGATCAACCTCGCGCACGGCGACTTCGCCGTGCTGGCCGGCTACCTGGCGCTCGGCGTCGTCGCCGTGGTGCACATCCCGGTGGTCTGGTCATTCGTGCTGGTCGTGCCCATCTTCGCGGTCATCGGCTACCTCGTGCAGCGGACCCTGATCCAGGCCAGCCTGAACCGCGGCGTGCTGACTACCCTGCTGGTCACGTTCGGCATCTCGGTGGTGATCGAGAACGCCCTGCAGCAGTTCCTGTCGGCCAACAGCCACTCGCTGGACATCGGCTCGCTGGTTTCCGATTCGCTGCGCATCGGCTCGCAGATCAGCCTCGCCTACCTGAACCTGGTGATCTTCGCGGTCGCCGTCGTGGTGCTGCTCGGGCTGCAGTACTACCTGTCCTCGTCCCGGCAGGGCCGGCTGATCCGGGCGGTGGCCGACGACCGGGAGGCAGCCCAGCTATCCGGGGTGGACTACCGGCACGTGTTCGGCATCGCCGCGGCGATCGCCTTCGCGACGGTCGCGCTTGCTGGCTTGGCGTTCGGCATGTATTCCTCGTTCGTGCCGACCACGGGCACCGACACGCTGCTGCTCTACGCGTTCGAGGCGGTGGTCATCGGCGGGCTCGGGTCGCTGTGGGGCACGCTGGCCGGCGGCGTGCTGCTCGGCGTCGTGCAGCTGCTCGGCGCACAGGTCAGCACCACCGACCAGGTCCTCGCCGGGCAGCTGTTCTTCCTGCTGGTCCTCGTCATCAGGCCGCAGGGCATCACCACCCGGCGGAGCACGGCATGAGCGCCGTCGGGCACCGGGTGCCGCAGGTCGCCGCGGCGGCCGAGCCGGCCGCGGTCCGGGTCACCAGGTCCCGCCGCTCGGGACTGTGGCCCGCCCTGGTGGTCATCGCGGCCGTCGCCGTGCTCGGCTACCTGCCCTACCTGGTCCTGGAGAGCACCACCAACCTGATGGTCCAGTTCTTCTGGCTGCTGACGATGGCCAGCATGTGGAACCTGCTGGCCGGATACGCCGGGCTGGTCTCGGTTGGGCAGCAGGCCTTCGTCGGGCTCGGCATGTACTTCGTGCTGATCGCGGCGCAGCACAACATCGACCCGTTCGTCGCGATCCCGATCGCTACCCTCGGCACCGCGGTGGTCGGGGTGCCGGTCTGGTGGCTGGTCTCCCGGCTGCGCAGCGGGTACTTCGCGATCGCCACCTGGGTCGTCGCGTCGGTCTGCAACCTGATCATCATCCGCTACCCGTCACTCGGCGGCGGTACCGGCGCGACCCTGCCCAACCTGCCGTCGATCAGCGACACGCTACTGAACGCCGACATCTACTGGGTCGCGCTGGGCGTCACTGTGGTCGCGCTCGGCGGGATCTACCTGCTGCTGCGCAGCAGGCTCGGCCTGGTGCTGACCGCGATCAGGGACGACGAGACCGGCGCGCGCAGCGTCGGCGGCCGGGTCGGCAGGACGCAGCGGCTGGTGTTCATCGTCGCGGCGGCTGGCTGTGGCGCGGCCGGCGCCTTCTACGTCATCAACCAGCTCGGGGTGCAGCCGAGCGCTGCGTTCAGCGTGCAGCTGTCCGCCGAGATGATCTTCATCACGGTCATCGGCGGGATCGGCACGATCGAGGGGCCGATCGTGGGCACCGTCGTATTCTTCGCGCTGCAGCAGTGGCTGTCGCAGGACGGCACCTGGTACTGGATCATCCTCGGCCTGGTCGCCATCACGGTCGCGATCTGGGCGCCGCGCGGGCTGTGGGGCCTGGTTAGGATCCGGCTGTTCCCGACCGGTTACTGGGTCTGGCCGCCGGGCACCGGGCCGGGCCTGCTCGGTTTCAGCGGCCGGTCGGCCTCGGCTGCCAAGGGCATGCCTGCCGCCGAAGGCGCCGCCGGGCCGGCCTCAGGCAGCGCGGCCGGGGCCGCCGGGCCGGACCGGGTACCGGAAATACCCTAGGACCTGCCGCTGTTCCTTGATGGGTGCAGTGGGCTGCTGCCGCGGCGATGCGGCGAGCCTGCCAGCGACCCGGCGCTCACCGGGAGTTTCCGCAGGAGGCATGCGTGAGCATCTTCAGTTCCCATAAGACGCGAATGGTCACTGCCGAGCAGGCTCTGCCCGGCCGTGCCGGGCAGCTGCCGGTGCCGGCCAGGCACGAGGTGCTCGACGCCGGGCTTCGGCCGCCGTACCCGGCGGGCACGCAGGTCGCCGAGTTCGCGCTCGGCTGCTTCTGGGGCGCCGAGAAGACGTTCTGGCAGACGCCAGGCGTGGTATCGACGTCGGTCGGCTACGAGGGCGGATTCACCCCGAACCCGACTTACGAGGAAGTATGCAGCGGCCGCACCGGGCACGCCGAGACGGTCCGCGTGGTCTTCGACCCCGCCAGGGTCAGCTACGCCCAGCTGCTGCGGATCTTCTGGGAGTCGCACGACCCGACCCAGGGCATGCGGCAGGGCAACGACGTCGGCAGCCAGTACCGGTCGGCCATCTTCTTCCACTCGCCGCAGCAGCAGGCTGAGGCCGAGCAGTCGCTCGCCGCGTACCAGCAGCGACTGACCGAGGCGGGGTACGGCACGATCAGCACCGAAGTCGTCCCGGCTGGTGAGTTCTACTTCGCCGAGGACTACCACCAGCAGTACCTGTACAAGGTGCCAGGCGGCTACTGTCCCGACCACGGCACCGGCGTGTCCTGCCCGATCGGCGTCGTCAAGGCCAGCGGTCCCGCAGGGCCGGTCAAGGCCGAGGGCTGAGCCTGGCTCATAGTTCGGGTAGCTATTCCGCAGCGGGTCTCAACGTCGCGAAATCGCGACTGGGGCCCGCTGCATGCTGTCTGGCCTGAGGTAGGGCCGCGCTTCGGACAACTGCACGAGCACCTTGAGTGGTCTGCGCTGGAACTCGCGGTGATCGCGGTCAGCCTATGTAGCCACAATTTTGTGATACATTTACTCCATGGCAGCGGATGCTCATGCGATTGGTCTGCGGGACCTGCGGCACCATACGAGTGACGTGCTAGCCAGGGTGCGGCACGGCGAGACTGTGGACGTGACGGAGCACGGGCGGCTTATTGCCCGTATCGTCCCGGTCGAAGACCGCGAGCCGACGCCCGTCCTCGCTCGTCTGGTGGCGTCGGGGCGAGCTTCCCTCGCCCAACGCCCCGGTTACCGGCCGCGGATGCGTCCTTCGACCGGAGCCGACGGGCTCTCAGCAACGCTGCAAGAGCTGCGTGACGAGGAACGCTGGTGAGCCTCTACTACGCCGACACCTCGGCGGTAATCAAGCTGCTGACGGAAGAGTCTCACTCGCGGGCATTCGCTGCTTTCTACGACGGGCATGCCGATGCCGAATGGGTCAGTTCCGCCTTGCTCCGGATCGAGCTAACCAGGGCGGTGACCAGGGCCATGCCAGCGCTGCTTCCTGATGCCCGTGACCTGCTGTCCGCGTTTTCCTACATCGCTATCGACGATGAGGTCGTGGAGGGCGCCATGAACGAGCCCGATCGCGGGCTGCGTTCGCTGGACGCGATTCACCTGGCGACGGCGCGCATCCTGGGCGAGGACCTCAGCGCAATCGTCAGCTACGACGACCGGCTGCTCAAGGCAGCAGCAGATGCTGGCCACGGCATCGAGTCGCCTCGCGACTAACCGGGAAAGAGGGCCGCGAGCTGCACAGCAGGTTGCTGGGTCAGCACTCGCAAGGCGCAGTGAACGATAGGTTCACGATCCCACAGACCGGCCCGCCTCGCGCAATAAGCGGACCAGGCCCGTTCGAGTTCCCTGAACTGTCGTGCCAGGACGAGGTGGTTAGGGCAGGGATTGGCGGGTAGCGGCGAGGCATGTCAGCAGCTGATAGTGCACTTCTGGCCGGGCGCTACCAGCTTGATTCTCCGGTGAATTCCGCTGGCCTGGCGGAAGTCTGGCGGGGTACCGACATCGTTCTATCCCGGCCGGTGGCGATCCGGATGCCGCGGGACGGGCTGGCCGGCCAGGACCAGAAGCTCGCCAGCTTCCGCGACGCGGCCCGGTGCGCCGGCGCCGTGTCACACGGCAGCATCACCCGCGTCTATGACTATGACGAGCCGGGCCCGCCGCAGCGGCCGTACCTGGTGATGGAATTCGTCGACGGGCCATCGCTGGCCCAGCTGCTGGCCAGCGGGCCGGCCGACCCTGCGCTGGTCATGGATGTCGTCGCTCAGGTAGCTGACGCCTTGCAGGCAGCCCATCAGGCCGGCCTTTCCCATCACGACATCAGGCCGGAAACGATCATGCTCAGTCCCGACGGGCCAGTCAAGCTCAGCGGCCTCGGGCTGGCAGCGGCTGGCAGCCCTGCCGGGGACGGCGACTGGCCCGACGCCGCACCTGGTGCGCCCGGCGGCGAGGCGCCGCAGGCGACGCCGGGAAGCCGGAGCTCTGACCGGGCGAATCACGATGATCTCCGCGCGCTCGGGCTGGTCGCCTATCAATGCCTGACCGGCGAGCTGCCAGGCACGACCGCCACGGTCGCGCGAGCGCTCAGCAACTCGCTGCGAGCTGTCCGGCCCGATCTGGCCAGGGACCTGGCAGCTTTCGTCAGTCAGCTCATTGCGGCAACGCCTCAGTGCGGGCCGGGCAGCGCCAGCGAGGTCGCCGGCCGCGCCTTGGCGCTTCACCGGCAGCTCGCACCGATGCCGGAGTGCCAGGACGGCACCCGGCGAGTCGCTCCGGCGACACCGCTGCCGCGCCCGGCCAGACCCGGCCGCAAGCCGCTGGCCCGGGCTGGTAACTCACTGCCGCGGCACGGTCGCAAAGTGCTGATCGCCGTCGCCACAGTTACCACGCTCACCATGCTGACCTGGATGGCGATCGGGCCCACAGCACCCCGCCCGACGGACGCCTCACCCGTCCGTCGCACGGTGCACGTCGACGGCCGCCAGCTGACCGGTCAGCCTGTCGAAGCCGTGCGCAGCCAGCTGCGGCAGCTGGGCCTGCTAGTCCGCATCCAGTGGCGGCTTACCAGCAGGCTCCGGCCAGGCCTGGTGATGGCGGTCAAGCCCGTAGGCCTGGTGCCAGCGGGAAGCACCGTCATGATCATCGGGTCCCTGGCCCGCGAGCCGGCGGCCAGGACCGCTCCCCGCACCGATCGGCCGGCCTCGCGCTCCGGTCAGCACAGGCATCCGGGCAACCCGTCACCGGCAGGCCAGCGGCCACCATCGCAGGCGCCGAGCCCGCCGCCAGCCCCAAGGCCAGGACCGGCGCCGACGCCCTCGCCGGACCCCAGCCCCAGCCCCAGCCCAAGCCCCGCCCCGACTCCCGTCCAGTCCCCCGATCCGAGTCCCAGCCCCGGCCCCAGCTCACCTGCCTGACGTCGCGACCTGGGCTGGCCTAGCCCAGCTCGGCGGTGGTGCTGATCACCAGCTGCCGTTGGGGGGCCCCAGCGGGCAGCCATCTGGTCAGCTACCGCGCTTTCCCGTGAATCGGTGACGGTCTGCTGCAAACGGGCGATCTCAGTCAACGGCATCATCGGCAAGCAGTATGGGTCATGCGGTCAGCTGTGACACCCGGATCGGGGTCGCTGACGCCATTTTCCTGGCACCATTTCTGCGGCGGAAACGTGCCGAGTGGCACCGGGTCGCGCCGTTCCTGAATCGTGACTGGATTATGCGTCCTGTTGCCGGTTCGCGGGAGTATGACTGATACAAGGCCCATAGCTCCGGGCGGGCATGAGGACAAGGAGATCCAGTGTCCAGGAGACGGAAACTTTTCAGCCTCGGCGCGGCGACAGCCACGGTCGCAGCCATGACGATCATGAATCTCACCGGCACAGCCGCCGCCGCGCCCCGCCAGGAATACCTGAGGCTGCCCGGCAGCGCCGCGCCGTTCGCTGGCACTCTGCGGGCGACGGGCGCCGTGGCCAGCACGACCAGGCTGACCGTCCAGGTCTGGCTGCAGGCAGGCCATCTCGCCGCCGCGCAGCAGTACGCGATGCAGGTGAGCACGCCAGGCAGCAAGCTGTACCACCACTTCCTGAGCCCGGACGCCTACACTGCCCGGTTCGGCGCCACCGCGGCCGCGTCAAGTGCGGTGAGCAAGTGGCTGCGCAGCCGGGGTTTCACCGGCATTAGGGCTGACCCGCAGCGCAACTACGTGCGGGCAACCGGCGCGGTGTCGGCGATCAATGCGGCGTTCCAGACCAGGCTGGAGAACTACCGGTCAACCGCGAGCGTCAATGCCGGGCCGTACCAGCTGCGCGCCAACAATTCAGCGGTATCCATCCCCGCTTCACTGTCCAAGTACGTCATCGGGGTAACCGGCCTGGACAACGCCGCGCCCAGGATGCCGCTGATCAAGTCGCCCAGGAAGCGCGCAGGGACGGCAACGCAGCCAACCGCGCCCTGCTCGAGGTTCTACGGCGCACATCAGATTCCCGGCCTGCCCAAGCAGTTCGGCCGCTCATCGTTCCCGACCCAGGTCTGCGGATACACGGCCAGCCAGATGCGGGCCGCCTACGGGATGAACATGACCAACAACGGCCACGGCCAGACGGTTTCGCTCGTTGAGCTTGGCCTGACCAAGGACATGTTCCTGACCCTGCAGGACACCGCGCGGTCAGAGCACTTCCTGGCGCCGTCCTCGCAGCGCTACACCGAACTGTCGCTGGGCAAGAACACTTGCGGCGACCCGTTCGACATCGAGGAACAGCTGGA
This sequence comes from Streptosporangiaceae bacterium, assembly GCA_036495525.1. Taxonomy (GTDB): domain Bacteria; phylum Actinomycetota; class Actinomycetes; order Streptosporangiales; family Streptosporangiaceae; genus DASXMR01. The sequence continues at coordinate 159,942 of DASXMR010000141.1, forward strand.
CGTCGAGACCTCGTATGACATGGCTCCTGGCGCCAACCAACTGGTCATCGGCGGCGACAGCTGCAACAACGGTGACTTCGGCCTGCAGGGCCTGTTCAACGCCGACATCGTCAACATCGACGGCACCGGCAGCGTTCACCACCCGCTGAGCAACATCAGCTCGAACTCCTGGGGCCCCGGCGACGACTCGCAGCCGGCGATCTTCACCAACATCATGCACGCCTACCTGGTGCGCGCGGCCGCCCAGGGCGTCGGCATGTATTTCGCGTCCGGTGACTCGTCCGGAGTCGAGACGCCCGACGACCCGTTCACCATTCTGGTTGGCGGCACTTCGCTGGGCATCGGCAAGCATAACCAGCGCCTGTTCGAGACCGGCTGGTCAAGCGGCGCCTCGTTCATCAACAAGGCCAAGAACTGGCAGCTGTTCGGTGAGGACGGCGCCAGCAGCGGTGGTCCGAGCCTGATCTGGGCACAGCCGGCCTACCAGCAGGGCGTGGTGCCGACGGCACAGGCCACGGCGCCCGGTGACCGCCCTGGCCTGGTCCGCTCCGAGCCCGACATTGCCGCTGACGCGGACTTCTTCACCGGGTTCTCCACCGGCGTCCTGTCGTTCCCGAAGAAGAAGCCCCCGGTGTTCCACCGGATCCTCATTGGCGGCACCAGCATGGCCTCGCCGCTCGTCGCCGGCATGATCGCCGATGCTCAGCAGGGCCAGCACACGGTATTCGGTTTCACCGATCCGGTGCTCTACCAGCTGAACGGGACGTCGGCGGTGCGCGACATGCTGCCGTCGAATGGCAGCACCCCCTCGCTGTTCCGCGGCGTGGTGTGCAACGTCAAGACCTGCGGTGGACTGGAGCTGGTCACCATGGACGACCAGAACCCCAACATGGCCGGGTACACCGGGCAGGTGACTGTCAAGGGTTACGACAACATGACCGGCATTGGCACGCCGCGCGGGCAGACGTTCATCAAGGCCCTGCGCGGCCTGGAGAGCTAGCGCTGCTGCGCGGTCCCTTCGTAGCGGGGCGGACCGCGCACATCGGCTGAACGCGCTCACCGGCCCCGCGGCCGCGTACTCAACGCGGTCGCGGGGCCGGGCTCGTCATTTGAGCTGAGACAGGTCGCGGCCGATTCGCATGAACCCTGGCGGTCATTCATGATCCGTGCCGCCTGACGTGAGTCCGCTCGGATGACATCTAGCCGTGTCCGTCCGGTAATGAAGCTGAGTCAGCTGAGTGGCATAGTGGCTTTATGGCGGTGCGCTTCTTCGTCGGGAGCCTGCGCAGGCTTCGCCGTCGCGCCAGCGTGTCAGCGTCCGGTGCCCGGCGTGCTGCCGCCACTCGGGTGACTGAGCATGGGCGAATGACCGGGATCATCTCCGCCAGCGATCACGAGTCGGCTCCGGTGCTGTCGCGTGCAGACCGGTTCGGCGCCGCCCTCGAAGAGCTAGCTCCCTGGCGGAGAGCCTGGCATGACGGCAGCTCGTCATTCGGGATCCCTGGCGAACGGCTGAGGCGCGCACGCTAGACCTGGCCTGGAGGCACTTTGCTTCGCGAATGCCGCTCCGACATTGGTGTTATGGCAGCGCGCTTTTTCGCCGGAGGGCTGCGCAAGATTCGCCGCCACGCCGCCGTTTCACGAGCCGGCGCCCAGCGGGCTGGTGCCGGGGTGACCGGGCACGGGCCGCTGAGCCGCGCCGTTTCTGCCAGTCATCATGAGCCGAATCCAGTGCTGCCGCGTGCGGACCGGTTCGGCGCAGCGCTGGAAAAATATGCGCCACACCGGCGGGCCATGCACGACCCGAGCTGGCCAGAGACGTTTACCTTCTGGGCCGGCCTGGAAAAGCGCCAGCGCTAGATCCAGCCCGGCCAGCTCTCGCCTGGGCCGGGTATCAGCTGGGCTGGCGGCCGGTTTGTTCAATACTCACCGGGGCGGGGGCGGCACAGTGGTCCCATGGCTTCGGAATCCAGGTATCTCGCTGAGCGCATCGACCGGCCCGTCGGCCAGGTCTACGAGTACGCCGCCGACCCGGCTCACCTGCCCGAGTGGGCGCCAGGACTTGGCAGCTCCGTCGAGCAGGTCGACGGGCAGTGGCTCGTGCAGACCCCGGCCGGCCGGGCGAGGATCGACTTCGTCTCACCCAATGACCTCGGCGTCCTCGACCAGTACGTCACGCCGCCCTCCGGCGAAACCGTTTACGTGCCGCTGCGGGTGATCGCCGATGGTGACGGGTGCGAGGTGGTCTTCACGCTGCGCCGGCAGCCGGGCATGACTGACGCGGAACTGGACCGGGACGAGGCTGCGGTGACGGCGGACCTCGCCCGGCTCAAGCAGGTGCTCGAAGCACGTCCGTGACCAGGCGGCTGCCAGGTCGCTGACGACAGGCACGCGGCTCCCAAGAGTTCGCCACCGGCCGGGCAAGCCTGGCCGGCCGGGGGCCAGGATGCACGCGCTCGGCGCCTATGCTCTGCTCGGTGCCCCGACGCCCGTCCACCTGAGAGTGCTCGTGCTGACAGACGAATCCGCTGGCTCCCGCGGCAGCGCCGTCCGGCTGCCCGGCTGGCGGCGCCTGCGCTGGACCAGGCACCTGCCCTGGCGACGGCTGCTTGCCGTGCTGCTGGCTGTCGTCGTCGCCTTTGCCGCCGCGACAGTTCGGCTGTTCGTGCTGCCCAGCCGCGGCATGCCCGCCAGGGTAGACGCCATCCTCATGATGGACGGCCCCGGCGATCCGCTACCGGAGGCGCTCCTGCTGGCCCGCGAGCACCGGGCTCGCTTCCTGCTCATCTCCCTCGGGACCAGGGCATCGCACCGGCCTTGTCCGCAGCCGGTACCGGGAGTACAGCTGATCTGCTTCAACCCGTCTCCGGCCAGCACCCAGGGCGAAGCCGAATTCGCCGGCCGGCTCGCCGCGAGGTACCACTGGCGGTCCATCGCGATCGTCACCACGATCCCGCACGTTTCCAGGGGCCGGCTGCGGCTGGAGCGCTGCTATCCCGGCCACGTCTACGCGGCCGGCGTCCCGGTCCCGGCCTGGCACCTGCCGTACGACGTCGCCTACGAGTGGGGCGCCATGGTCAAGGCGCTGGTGCTGCAGCCGGACTGCTAGCGGGTGCGGCGGAGTACCGCGAGGCCATGGACCGGGGGCGGCGATGGCCAGCTACCCGACCTGCAACCCGGCGCCGGCATCACCACCGAGCGCCACCCCGAGCTCCGGCAGGCCATAGCCCTGGCCGCCGTCCTCGTCCGGCACGTGCAGGCTCAGCACGCCCTGCTCAGACAGGCTCCGCGACCCGGCTTGCCAGGCAGGATGCGAGGCTGCCCAGGCCGCGGTGCCAGGCCGCCCGCCGACTCCGGCGGCAGACGGTCAGGCGGTCAGGCGGAACAGCACGAAGCCGTAACTCAGCCCCGTCGCCGCCGGATTCCTGGCCAGCCAGTCGCCGGCGATCCGGCCGGGGAACTCGATCTGCAGCACGGCCGCCAGGTCTTCCCGGCTGGCGAAGCGCAGTTCGGAGCGGACCTCGTGCCTGCTGGCCCCGCGCTCGCGCCACCAGGCGTCGGTGGCAGCCGCGGTGCGCTCTGGCCGATCCTTCGCCGCGGCCGCGAGCAGCCCGGCGAACTCACCCCAGTGATGGTCGTTGTCGACGACGATCAGGCTGCCGCCTGGCCGAAGAACGCGGAGCATTTCCGACAGGCCCGCGTCGTGTCCTGGCTCGAGGAAGTAGGCAAAACGAGCATGCACCACGTCAGCGCAGGTGCCAGGCAGGCCAGTGCGCTCGGCCGACCCGGCCAGTACCTCGGCACCTTGCTGCAGCGGCGCCGCCCGGCTGATCGCCAGCGCGCGCAGGTCAGGATCCGGCTCGATGCCGATCACCCTGGCTGCCTCGGCCGCGTAGCGGGGCAGCCAGTAGCCGGTGCCGCAGCCGAGGTCGACGATCGTGCGGCCGGCCCACGGCGCCAGGCCGCGCATCGCGGCCAGTACGTGACCGGCCCGGTCGACGGCCTGGTTCTCCAGCTCGTAGACGTCTGGGCTGCCGCCGATGTTCGGCGCGAACCGCCAGTCGGGAAACTCGGCTCGCGCGGCATCGCGCCCGGCCTGGCTGGTCATCTTCGCCACAGGGTGGATTGTAGGACTTTCCGGGCGGGCTCTGCTGCTCCCGCAGCCGCTCGGCGCGACACCGCGGGAGCCACGGTGCGGCTGTAACCCCAGCATGGGTCCCGAGGTGCCGTCCGGGGCGACGCTCGCTTGCCGGCTTGGCCGCGCGCTGGCCGTCAGTGCGGGATGCGCTCGTCCGGCGTGCCCCAGGACGGGTACGGCCGGGAGGGCAGGACAGCTGGCTGCTGACCAGGGTTGAGATCGGAGTGGATGACCTCGGCGACCCGCTGAACCGTGTCGACGCCGTAGGTCATCGAGGGATTCCCTCTGGTCAGCACCACGATTCGGTAGACCCGGCTGCGGCTGGTGAAGGCGCCGATGCTGTTGATGACCCATAGCTGCGGGTCGGGCAGCCAGCCGTTCTTGACATGGACCGTGACGCTGGCCGGCGCGCCAGCCGGGACGCCCCAGCGCTGCGATGCGATGACATGGGCCATCAGCTTGAGCGCGTAGGCGCGGGACGGCTTGTCGAGCACCGAGTTCCGGAACGTGAGCAGGCGCAGCAGGATGAGCTCGTCATTCGCGGTGACCTGGGTGAGCCCCCAGTAGCCGTTCTGCCCCAGCTCGGTGTGGGTCATCTTGGCCAGCCGCAGGAAACGCCTGAGCTTGCGCATACCGAGCTGATCCCACAGCGTCGTCGCGGCGTCATTGCTGGACTCGGTGATCATCTCGGTGGTGAGGGTGACCTCCTGCGAGGTGAGGAACTGGTGCTTCACCGCAAGGTCGTGCAGCAGGGTGCCGAGGATGATGACCTTGACGATGCTGGCGGAGTGAAAGTGCCAGAACGGCCGGAACGTGCACCTGACAGTGGTCTTGCTATCGGCCAGCGCCACGGCGGCGACGCTGGAGCGCCCGCTGAGCGCCCTGGCGATGCCGGTCTCCAGCCGCTTAGCAAGGGCGTGATGTGCGGCGGTGGCGGAAACGCAGTTCACCGCGCTGGCGGTGCTGACGGCGCTGGCGGTGGCGGTTGCCTGCTGGGCGCCGGCCCGCGCTGTGCTTGCGCTGACGGGCGCGACGCTCGCGCCGACGATCAGGGCCGTCGCGGCGAGCGGCAAGGCGGCCGCCAGTCCGATGGCGGCTACCGACGGCCGGGGTTCACTCGCTGTCTGGCCGGTTACCTGCGCGCGGTGCCAGCGGAGCATCGGCGTACCTCCTGTCGAACCCCAGCCATCTCAGTTGCCTTTCAGACGGCTGGCAAGCCCGGCAGGTTGGCACGAGCTGGGAGTCAGGCCGCGCTGGCCTCGTCAGGCGGCTGCCGCCGGTCAGCCGGGCTAGCTGCCCGCAGCGTTACCTCGGTTCCTTCCGGAGCACCGCCGAGCTGCTCCCAGAGCTTGTTCAACTCCCACTGGTAGTAGAGGGCGTGGAGGCCGAGGATGAAGCTCGCGATCAGGCCGATGACCCCGTTGCAGCTCACTTCCATGCCTGCCGCGGCCTGCATGCGGCCGATGCGCTCTCCAGTGTTGTAGATGGAGACGAACGGCGGAACGATGATGAACGCGCCGAGCGTGATCGCGATCACCGACACGGCTGGGTCGACGTCGATCCCGGCGTTCAGGTCGCGCGCCTCCCGGTTGATCTTGTACCACCAAACCCAGTGGTAGATGCCGATGGTCAGGATCGGCCATACCAGCCACACCAGCCAGATGTTCCTGATCTTTCCCATGCGGCCGGTCACGATGGCCTCCGCGGCCCGCCGGCCCTGACTGCTGAGTAACACATGGTTAAAACCTAATCACGGTCCGTACCCGGCCGGCTCCTTGGGTCCGTCGTGCAGGCGAGAAGGCTGTGGCCTGCCCAGGGCAATCCGGCTGGCCGCGCCGGTGCGCGCGACTCATTCAGGCGGGCGCACCGCCGCGGCCGGCGCCGCCGCGGAACCTGGAGACGCCGGCGGTGACCGCCGGGTCGGCGAGGCTCGCCATGCCGTGCGCGAGCTCGCCAGCCATCGCCTCGTCGTGGCTCAGCGACAGGCTCTCCAGTGCGGACAGCCGGTCGCCGCGCAGGCACGCCTGCGGCAGCGCGGCCAGCTGGCGGGCCAGCAGCTCTGCCTCGGCCCGCGCGGTGCCGTGCGGCACCACGCGGGTGACCAGGCCCATCGCGTGAGCCTCGCCGGCTGACACGGGCCGTCCGGTGAGGATCATGTCGAGCGCACGGCCGATGCCGACGATGGCGGGCAGCCGCACCGTGCCGCCGTCGATCAGCGGAACGCCCCAGCGCCGGCAGAACACTCCGAAGACGGCGTCCTCCTCGGCGATCCGCAGATCGCACCACAGCGCGAGCTCAAGGCCGCCGGCCACTGCGTGCCCGGCGACGGCGGCGATGACCGGCTTGGACAGCCGCATCCTGGTGGGGCCCATCGGCCCGAGGCCATCCGGCGCGACCCGGTTGGCGTCGGGCGTGCCCATCGCCTTGAGGTCGGCGCCAGCGCAGAACATTCCGCCTGCCCCGGTCAGCACGGCGACCGAGGCGTCCGAGTCGGCGTCGAAATCCGCGAACGCCTCAGCCAGCGCGGCCGCGGTCGGCCGGTCGACTGCGTTGCGCACTTCAGGGCGGTCGAGGACAACGGTGGTCACCGGCCCCGCCCGGTCAACCCGGACGGCCATCGGCGCTAGCCGACCTGCCAGGTATCGGACCCGGCTAGCAGCCTGGCCAGGTCGCCATCACCCTGCTGCGTGCGCGCGTCCTCGATCTGGGCTGCCATTAGCTCGTCATAGCTCGGCCTTGGTGCCTGGCGGAACACGCCGATCGGCGAGTGCGCGAAGTCCGAGGTATCGAGCCTGGACAGCGCGAACGCGTACGACGGGTCGGGCGCGTGGGCGTCGTGCACGATCAGCGACTCGGGGTCGGCGTCCGCGACCGCGACCGGCTCCAGCGAGCCATACCGGCTGAAGCGAAGGCCCATGCTGCCGTCGGCGGTGAACCTGACCTGCTCGCCGTGCTCGAGCCGGATGACCCGCTCGTCTCGCGAGCCCGGCTCGGTGACCGGCGCGAACGCGTCGTCGTTGTAGATCGGGCAGTTCTGGTAGATCTCGATGAAGGCCGCACCCTTGTGATCGGCCGCTGCCCGCAGCACCCCGGTCAGGTGCTTTCGGTCGGAGTCGATGGTGCGCGCGACGAAGCTCGCCTCGGCCCCGAGTGCCAGCGATACCGGGTTAAACGGGGTGTCCAGCGAGCCGTACGGGGTCGACTTGGTGACCTTGCCCTGCTCTGAGGTGGGCGAGTACTGGCCCTTGGTCAGCCCGTAGATCCGGTTGTTGAACAGCAGGATCTTGATGTTGACGTTACGGCGCAGCGCGTGGATCAGGTGGTTGCCGCCGATCGACAGCGCGTCGCCGTCGCCGGTGATCACCCACACCGACAGGTCAGGGCGCGACGAGGCAAGGCCGGTCGCGATCGCCGGGGCGCGGCCGTGGATCGAGTGCATGCCGTAGCTGTTCACGTAGTACGGCAGCCGCGAAGAGCAGCCGATACCGGAGATGATCACCAGGTTCTCCCTGGGTATCTCCAGCTCAGGCAGGAACGACTGGAAGGCGGCGAGAATCGCGTAGTCGCCGCAACCGGGACACCAGCGGACCTCCTGGTCCGACTTGAAGTCCCTGGTGCTGAGCTTCGCGTCGGCCTTGGGCACCAGCGTCAGCGAGGCCAGCCGGCCAGGACCCTCGGCGCCGTCGTTCGCGTGGCGCGCGTGGCCATTGCTCGCATGGCCGTTGCTCGCGGCCCGCTCCGGGCGCGCGTCCTCAGACATCTGCGATCACTTCCTGGATGACTCCGGCCAGCTCAGCTGCACGGAACGGCAGCCCGCGGACCCGGTTGTAGGAGATCACGTCGGTGAGGTATCGGCCGCGCAGCAGCAGCGCCAGCTGGCCGAGGTTGATCTCGGGGACGAGAACCTTGTCGTAACGGGCGAGCACCTCGCCGAGGTTGGCCGGGAACGGCGACAGGTGCCGCAGGTGCGCCTGCGCGACCGAGCCCCCGGCCAGCCGCACCTGGCGGACCGCGGCGCCGATCGAGCCGTAGGTCGATCCCCAGCCGAGCACCAGCACCTTCGCGCTATCCGGGTCGTCTACCGACAGCGGCGGGATGTCGGCGGCGATACCGTCGATCCTGGCCTGGCGCAGCCGCACCATCTTGTCGTGATTATCGGGATCGTAGGAGATCGCGCCGGTCCCGTCCGCCTTCTCGATCCCGCCGATCCGGTGCTCCATGCCCGGCGTGCCGGGAATGGCCCACGGCCTGGCGAGGGTCTGCGGGTCACGCCGGAACGGCTCGAACTCGTCGGCAGCGGCATCAGCGCCGTCGGCCTCGTTCTTGCAGGCAAAAGAGAACACGTCACGGAGCCTGGCCAGGCCGTCGACACTCGGTACCCGCCAGGGCTCTGCCCCGTTGGCGAGATAGCCGTCGGACAGGATGATCACCGGAGTGCGGTACTTGACCGCGATCCTGACCGCCTCGATCGCGATGTCGAAGCAGTCCGACGGGGTGGCCGGGGCGATCACGGCGACCGGGGACTCGCCGTTGCGGCCGTAGATCGCCATCAGCAGGTCGGCCTGCTCGGTCTTGGTCGGCATGCCCGTCGACGGGCCGGCCCGCTGGATGTCGCAGATGATCAGCGGCAGCTCGACCGAGGCGGCCAGGCCGATCGTCTCGGCCTTGAGGCACATGCCAGGGCCCGAGGTGGTGGTCACGCCGAGGCTGCCGCCAAACGACGCGCCGAGCGCGGCGCCCACGCCGCTGATCTCGTCCTCGGCCTGGAACGTGCGCACGCCGAACCGCTTGAGCTTGGACAGCTCGTGCAGGATGTCCGAGGCCGGGGTGATCGGGTACGAGCCGAGGAACAGCGGCAGCCCCGACCGGCGGGACGCGGCGACCAGGCCATAGGCCAGCGCGGTGTTACCGGTGATGTTCCGGTAGGTGCCAGGCTCCTGGGCGGCGGGCTTGACCTCGTACTGGACGGAGAAGTCCTCGGTCGTCTCGCCGTAGTTCCAGCCTGCCTGGAAGGCAGCGACGTTGGCCTTCATGATCTCCGGCTTGCTGCCGAACTTCGACTTCAGGAACTTCATCGTGCCGTCGGTCGGCCTGCTGTACAGCCAGGACAGCAGGCCGAGCGCGAACATGTTCTTGGCCCGCTCGGCGTCCTTGCGGGTGATGTCGAAGCCCTCAAGTGCCTTTACCGTCACCGACGTGAGCGGGATCGAGTGCAGCTGGTAGGCCGACAGGGTGCCGTCTTCCAGCGGGTTCTGCTGGTAGCCGACCTTCGACAGGTTCCGCTTGGTGAACTCGTCGGTGTTGGCGATCACGTCGGCGCCGCGGGGCAGGTCACTGATGTTCGCCTTGAGCGCGGCCGGGTTCATCGCGACCAGCACGTCCGGCGCGTCGCCCGGCGTGAGGATGTCATGGTCGGCGAAGTGGAGCTGGAAACTCGACACACCGGGAAGGGTCCCGGCCGGAGCGCGGATCTCGGCCGGGAAGTTGGGCAGCGTCGACAGGTCGTTGCCGAAGGTGGCGGTTTCCTGGGTGAATCTGTCACCCGCCAGCTGCATGCCGTCGCCCGAGTCGCCGGCGAACCTGATGATGACGCGATCGAGCTGGTGGACCTGCTTGGTCACGGTGTCCGGGACCTCCTCCGCGCGCCGAGGCCGGTGAATCTCGCGGTGACGGCGTGAAGTCTATTTCGGGCCCCCCACAGCCTACCTACGACGCCATGTCGAAGTCGGCGCAGGTCACCCCTGAGCTGCTGCGATGGCCTCACTACCAGATAACGTGCCAGATGGCTCGGTCAGGCGGCGGCTATAGCGCCATTCTATTACAGATTCGGTGCGCATCTGTGTACTCCTTGTTAGATGACGCACAGCTCATGCAAGAAGTTCACCGTCTGCGGGGTACGCGCCGCTTGGGCTCCTGACGCCGCCATCACTCCGGCACACTGCCGAGCTGGCGAAGCGCCAGCCGCGCCGAGCTTCGGGCGCCCTCGGCGGGCCGGCTGTCACGCTGCTCCGGCTACCGGTAATTGACGAACTGGAGGGCGAAGTCGAGGTCCTTGCCCCGCAGGATCGTCATCACCTCCTGCAGGTCGTCCTTCTTCTTGGACGACACCCGCAGTTCGTCGCCCTGTATCTGCGCCCGGACGCCCTTCGGCCCCTCATCCCGGATGATCTTGGAGATCTTCTTCGAGTCATCCTGCGAGATGCCCTCCTTGAGGGGCACCGCGAGCCGGTACTCCTTGCCGGACAGCTTCGGCTCGCCGGCGTCCAGCACCTTGAGCGAGACCTGGCGCCTGACCAACTTGTCCTTGAAGACGTCGAGGACGGCCTTGGCGCGTTCCTCGCTGTTCGCCCTGATGTCGATCGCCTGGTCGCCGGACCAGGCGATCGAGGCGCCCACGCCGCGGAAGTCGAACCGGGTGCCGATCTCCTTGGACGCCTGGTTCAGCGCGTTGTCGACTTCCTGCCGATTGATCTTGGAAACGATGTCGAACGAAGATTCTGCAGCCACGGTCCCAGGTTAGACGTCCCGGTCCGCGGCCCGCATGCATGCCGGGTCCTTCGCCAGCGCGCGTTGCGCGGGTCCTGGCTCAGCGGGGCTTAGTTCCGGACGCCCGGTCCTGGTACCGGCTGCCTGGTCGGGCGGGCGCGGGGTCCGGGGCGCGATCGGCTTGCTCCGGGTTGCTGCCCGTTCCGCTATCCTTCACTGTGCTGCCCTGTTGGGGCGGCGCCAGGCAGGTTGCCCGAGTGGCCAAAGGGAGCGGTCTGTAAAACCGTCGGCTCAGCCTACGTTGGTTCGAACCCAACACCTGCCACCACCAGTAGAAAGCGGATCTGAGCTGGGAGAACCCCAGCTCGTTAGTGATCTTGGATGATCCGAGCCTAGGCGACTGCAGGCAGTTCGGAGCGCCCGTATGCGGCTTCCCGTGGCAAATACGCGCCAAAGTCCAGCCTGCGGCTCCTCTTGATCATCTACTGATCCTCGCTCGGACGGGTGGCTTCCTCGATACGCCGGGGCCTGGGTGTCAAAGACGACACCGTCGCTGAGCTCGGTATCGCGGAGTGCCGCGTTCATGCCCGCAGCGCAAGCCCTCGCTGGCGCTCCGCTGAGGGAAGAGACGGCTGGGTGCCTACAGCTTGATCAGCTTGGAGCACGGGACGGTGATCCGTACCTGCTGCGGGCCGAAATCCACCAGTACGGCAACTTCGCCTTCCACGCCGAGCACGGTGCCGAGACCGTACCTATCGTGCGTCACCAGATCCTGAATCGCGTAAGTCTCCACCGGCGGCAGCGGCGTCAGATCATTGAACGGACTTCCGGGCACGAAGCGCCGGATCGCTCTGCGATTTTGCTCCATCACTAATACTATGCACTTTCCCGGCGTACGTGGTGCGCTGATAGCTGGCTGACTCAGCCCGGTCGCGAGCGTGTTGGCCGAGGCGACGCGGTACGCGCCCACGTCACCGAGCCGGAAGGCCGCGCGCGGGTGGTCATGGTTGCCCAGGTACAGCGAGCTCGAGCCCAGGTCGGCCAGGCCCCACTGCCAAGCGGCCATCGGCGCGTTCAGCGCCGCGAGCCAAGCTCGGCCACGGCGCCGTCATCGCCGGAGGCGGACAGCCTTCCGATGGCATTGAGGTGACGCAACGCCTGGGCGTAGGAGCCGCCGAGGCTGCTCTGGCGGTACGGCACGTCTTTCTGCTGGCAGAACGCTGCGACCAGGGCCTGGGAGCGCCGCAGGTTGGGGCGCGGCATGGAGGGGAACAGGTGGTGCTCGATCTGGTAGTTCAGGCCGCCGAGCGCGAGGTCGGTCAGCCAGCCGCCGTGGACGTTGCGTGAGGTGAGCACCTGGCGACGCAGGAAGTCGCTCTGCCCGGTGGCGTCCAGGATGGGCATGCCCTTGTGGTTAGGGGCGAAGGAGCAGCCCAGGTACAGGCCGAACAGGCCCTGCTGCACCAGGATGAAAACCACGGCCTTGACCGGTGAGAGCACCAGAAACACGACGCTGAGGTAGCCGGCGAGATGAACGCCAAGTAGTACCGGCTCCCAGGCCCGGCGGGCGGCCGGGCTGATCAGCGCGCTGATGCTCGCGACGTGCAGGCTGATCGCTTCCAGCAGCAGCAGCGGGATGAACAGGTACGCCTGGTAGCGGAACCACAGCCGCGCCATGCCCCGGCTGGTGCGGGCCTGGCCGACGGTGAAGGCCAGCGCGCCGATGCCGATGTCGGGGTCCGCGCCTTCGGTGTTGGGATGGGCGTGGTGACGGTTGTGCTTATCGACCCACCAGTTGTAGCTCAGCCCAATGCCGAGGTTACCGAGCAAGACGCCGAGAACATAGCTGGCCCGCCTGGAGGCGAAGATCTGCCGGTGCCCGGCGTCGTGGCCCAGGAAGCCCACCTGGGTGAACATCACTGCCAGGAACACCGCCACCGCCAGCTGCCACCACGAGTCGCCCGTCACGGCGAAGGCAGCCCATCCGGCGGCCAGCAGCACGGCGGTGGCCGAGATCTTCCAGATGTAATACCCGGAGCGCCGCTCCAGCAGCCCGGCCTGCTTTATCTGCCTGGACAGCTGGGCGTAGTCGCTGCCGCGCTGCGTTGCAGGCGGCGACAGAGTCGGCCTGGGGTTCTGCTGGACCACGGCAGTGTGTGCTTGGGAAGTTCGCATCGTGGGGGCTCCTGGGGATGCACAGTGTGGCCTGGCTGGTGATCGGCCGTCGGCTCGTGAGCGGCGGCCGGCAGGCGCGGCGCGCCCGGACATGGTTACCGCTGCAATCGTCCCATCCGCGCAGCCGCCTTCAGCCCGGCCTCACGGCCGACGGCTAACTGGCCAGCCGCGATCAGCCGAAGCGGTTGGGGCCGGGGGTGCCTTCCAATACGGTGAGGACGAAGAGCCAGATGCCGCCGATAAACGGCACGAAGGCGATGAAATACCAGAACCCGGACTTGTCCTGGTCGTGCAGGCGGCGGATGGTGAGCGACAGGCTCAGGAGGAACGCGGCGACGGCCCCGGCTAGGTACAGCAGGATGCTGAGGGCCGCCGATGGACAGAGCAACTGATTCTGTAGGCGTTCGAGCTGCCCGCGCAACACAATCCGCACATTGTTGGCCTTTTAAGGTGCCCAGGTGAGGTGCATTGTCATAGGCTGCAGCATCTTGCTTATGGCTAGGAGCTCTGAACCGACAGTTACCCTGGCCACGGTCAGACCTTGTCCGGACTGCTGGCGCTGGCCACCCCGTTGGCCCATGACATCGTCGATCCCGCGAGCTGATCCTCGTCATGGCGGTGACATTCGTCTCGCTCGCATGCCGTCGACTCCCCGCCCATGGAGCGGGAAGGTCACCGGTCTCCGGTTACAGAGGTCAGCTGCTAACGCTGTGCTAACAAAGGTTGTGGACACGTGGGTGAATCCTGGACGCCGAGATGCCCTGGCAGGTCATCTGGCCGCTGCGCTCAGTCGTCGATTGCCTGGTAGACGCCGGTCCACAGATCGGACCACATCGGCAGCTGCTGGTCGCCCATATGCGCCCGCTGCATGATGAATATCGTCGCCATGTCCTCGGCAGGATCGTTGTACCAGGCGGTGCCGTAGAAGCCGGGCCATCCGTAGCTCCCGACCGAGGGTCCGATGTGCGTGCGGCGGGTGCGGACCGACATCCCGAAACCCCAGCCCATGGCGTCGAAGTATCCGGGCCAGAACCCAGAGACCGCCTTCTGCGTCGGGGTCAGCTGGTCGCTGGTCATCAGCGTCACCGACGGCCGGGACAGCACCCGCTCTCCCCGGTGGGTTCCGCCCGCTAGCAGTGCCGTGGCGAACGCGAGGTGGTCGTCGGCGGTCGAGACGAGCCCGCCGCCACCTGATTCGAACGCCGGTGGCCGACTCCACTGCCCATCCGGGCGGTCCTCAACGACCGGCTCACCGGTGGCAGTGTTGTCGCGCTCGTATGCCGTCGCGAACCGGTCGATGCTCTCGCCGTCCACGCTGAACGCGGTGTCTTTCATCCCGAGCGGATCGCAGATCCGTTCACGCAGGGTATCCCCGAATGACTTGCCGGTCGCCCTGGCGATGAGCACGCCGGTCACGTTGGCGGCGATGTGGTACATCCAGCGCTCACCCGGCTGGTGGACGAGCGGAAGCGCACCGAGCCGGCGCATCCACTCGTCGGGTGGTGGTTGGCCGAGTGTGTCCAGCGCGTCGGCGATCGGGACCGTTCCCGGCTCGGCAGGTACCACGCCGGTGCCGAGGGTGAAGGTCAGCAGATCGCGCAGGGTTATCGGGCGCTTCGCCAGAACGGTCTCGTCCAGTGGCCCGTCTGGGTCGGCGAGCACGGTCATGTCCGCCAGCTCCGGGAGGAGGTCGTCGACCGGATCATCGAGGCGCAGCGTGCAGTCCTCGACGAGTGTCATCGCGCACGCGGCGACGACCGGCTTCGACATCGAGCCCATTCGACAGATCGTGTCGCCTGCCATCGGAGTCCTAGACCCCGCTCCCTCGAACGCGAGAGTGCCCGTTGCTTCGATCTGCACGTCTCCGTGGCGGGCGAGGACGGCCACCACGCCCGGGACGAGACCAGAGTCGACGTGACGCTCGAGCAACTCGCGCACCCGAGCCAGCCGTTTCGACGAAAAGCCACCAGCAGCCACTCATCTCCTCCTCATCTATTCGTCCGCAACTTGCACGTTGCGCACCAACCGCGCGTCCCGCCAGGACCTCGAGGAACAGACCCGTCCGAGCAGCACCGTTCATCGCCGTGACGGAGATTCAAGGCTGCCCAACACCTGCCACCATCAGTCGAAACGTTCCTTGACCAGCGCATATCCGGCTCGAGACTGGTCATCGGCCGATGCCCTGCTGTGGCGTCTGTATGCCACCAACCGCGCAGATGATTGTTTGCCTGGACGTCAGCTACTCAGAGACAGTTCCCTTCGGGTCGCGCAGTGAGCTGAGAATCTCTTCCATCGCGGCCAAGCTGGCGCCCGGCCCGTCGGAGCTGGTCAGTTCGCGCGCTTCCGCGCCGCTGGCGGGATAGTGGTCACGGCCAGCCTTGTCGCGGAATGCCAGCCTCATCGTGAGTGTCGTCACTCCGTCAGCTTCATGCAGCTGCCAGGTCTCGACCGCCTCAGCGTCCGGCCAGCCGCCGAACAGCCACGTCTCCACGGTCCGGATCGGCGGCTCGACCTCCAGGTAGGTTCCGGCGAACGAGCACACGGTGCCGTCCTCGGTCACGAAGGAGTAGTGGTAGTTCCCTCCGACACGCAGGTCGATCGAGCACTCCGTCATCTGGTCCGGGGGTGTAGCGGCCCATCTGCTCACGTGCTCGGGCTTGGTCAGCACGTCGAAGACGAGAGCGATCGGAGCGTCGAACTCTCGTGTGATGAGGACGTCGAGCTCGTTCGGGAACTCTATGCGTGCCGATCTGTGCGTACTAGGCGTCACTGCTGCTCTCCTTGTTGTTGCAGCTCTTCCCAGGGTTGTTGCAGCTCTTCCCAGGCCCGGTCCGCATGATGTGCGACGGGCCCTACAGTTTTGGCTGCTCGCCTTCTAGCGCGATGCCAGTTGGCTCCTCCCCGGTCGGATAGGTCAGGCTCGAAGGCCGGTGGTGGATGACCGAGAGGTCTTCTTGGCCGAGCGCTTCCTCTTCCTCCGTATCGACGAGAGCGGGCTGGAAGAGCTGTTGGGCGATCAGGGTAGGCACGAAGGCAGAGAGGATGACGACGGTCACGAGCTCGGTGTACTGGGTCTTGTCGATCAGGCCATGGGTGAGGCCGAACAGCGCGGCGATGGAGCCGAAGGTCAGTCCGGTGGCCATCAGCAGCGTGGGCCAGGAAACGTTGCTGGTCTTGCGGAACGAGGGCCGGCTGGCTTTCAGGGGTGCCGGCTCATGATCGGGGGCATGGGGTCTGGATCAGAAGGGGAGGCGGACGATGGCTGAGCCGGGTCTCATCTTGGTGACCGGTGCCGGCGGGGGAGTCGGGGGCGTGGGCGGCAAGGTCGTGGCGTTGCTGCGTCAGCGCGGCCGGGCCGTACGAGCGATGGCGCACCATGACGACGACCGCACCGACGCCCTGCGCGCGCTCGGCGCCGATGTCGTCGTTGGTGACCTCACGCGGCCAGCAGATGTCGCCACGGCACTCGGCTCGGTTCAGCAGATGTTCTTCAGCATGAGCCTGGCACCGTCCTACCTCGAGGCCTCCGCCACAGTTGCGACGGTAGCCCGTGCGGTCAGCGACCTGGATGCGCTCGTCGCCATCTCCCAGATGACCGTGTCCCAGATGGACGCGCTCAGCATGAGTGAGTCACACCATCAGCGGCTGCACTGGCTATCAGAGCAGGTGCTTAACTGGTCTGAGCTTCCGGTCGTGCACGTTCGCCCGACTGTCTTCCTGGACAGTCCGTTGTTCACGACCCTGGCCGCACGCTCCATTGCCGACAACGGCACCATCCGGCTCCCATTCGGAACCGGTCGCACTTCGCCGGTTACGACCGATGACGTCGCGCGTGTTGTCGCTACTATTCTGACCGACCCGGGGCCGTACATCGGTCGGGTCTTCGAGCTGACCGGCCCCCGATCGCAGGACATGAATGGCGTCGCCGAAGAGTACGCTCGCGCGCTGAGCAAACCGGTTAGCTACGTCGACGTCCCGTGGGAGACGTGGGCAGAGCAAGTGCTCTCACGCGCCGGGCTCGGACCGTACGTCGATGAGCATATCGCCACCATGGCCCGGCTACACCGGGAGAATCGGTATGACCGTGTGACCGCCACGGTCGAGGAAATCACCGGCCGGCCCGCGGAGTCCGTCGAGGAGTTCGTCGCGCGGCACAGAGACCTGTTCGCCTCGTGAGGTACGGCAGCGAATTGGCTGTTGCAATCGTCAGAAATGCTCCGAACAAGCATGGTGGTCTTTCCGATGGGTGCCGACGAGCCGTGGAAGATCGATGTCAGGAGTCGCGCTAGCGCCATCCCGCCTGGCCGGTCTCCGCAGCCGTCTCTGGTCAAGGCACACGAAGTCCGCCAGCCATCCTTCCAGGACGCCGGGGTGCAGACTTGGAAAGCGTCCTGGCGGGTTACTCAGCGTCGCCTGCAGAGCGCCACTGTTCGGCCGTTACCCCGGCTTCCTTGAGGACCCTGACAATGAACGCTCGCTTGCCGGCCGTATACACCGCCAGATCCGGGCTGTCGGCAGCGAGCTGGACTTTGAGCTGCTGGTACTGGCGCGCCAGCGCGGGGTCAGCTCGCAGCGCGTCGCGAAAGGCTAGCCGCTCACGCCACAGGCTGCTGCCCGGCTCGGTGAGATGCAGGTGATGGCTGTCCTGCCCTGGATCACCGGGCCTCTGCTTGTAGAAAGCCAGCGTCGCCGGCCGGTGCTGATAGTGGATGTAACCCTGCCCGCCCAGGAGGGGGATCGCGTCGCTAGCGGCAGCTAGATCGTGGACCCCCGCCATCATGTCCAGGATGGGTTTGGCATCCACCCCCGGCACCGAGGTCGAGCCGATGTGCTCGATGGGCCCGACCAGCCAGGGTCCCAACACCTCAGTAAGCGCGGCGGCCTCAGCCCGGAACTGAGCCGGCCAAGAAGGGTCATACTCGACCACGGCAATCGCCATCACTTGATCCTGCCGGGCCGGACGGGCTGATGCTACAAGCTCGCGAGCGGCTCGATGAAGGGGCGCACCTCTGTCAGGGACGGCCTGGTTCATGGCGTCGGGAACCAAGGCACGGCTTTGGGCGGAGGTTGGCGTGTGCGGAGTCCGCTTCACGAGCGCGGCTGCCACGACGCCGCCACACGCGATAGCCGCGCCTGTCAGCTGGATGGCGGTCGGCCGCTGGCTGAGCACGATGGTGCCCACGCCAGAACGGCCACGATCGGCACGTACAAGCTGCCGATGACCGTAGAAATCCCCGATCCGGCCTCGGTGATGGTGTGATTGAACAGAGCCAGGTCGACCGCGAGAAGTAGCCCGGAAATGAAGGCGTAGGCCCGCTTCGCTCCAGGCCGCGGCCCGTGACGTCGGCGTTCAGCTATCGCCAGCACGCCGAGAACCGGCAGGGCCAGTCCGCACCGGTGCACCGCTGTAGGCACGGGACCGGAGTTCGCCAGCGTGACGAGTACGGGCATCGGCGAGATGCACACTGCGCCTAGGAGCGCCAGAAGAGCGGGCCGGGCCGAGCCGCGCGGGCAGCTCACCAAATGGTCCCTAGTATATGTTTTGCCCATATACGAGCTGATGTTATGGCCTGGCTAACAGCACCGCCTCCACTGCGACGGTGGTCGCGGACGCCGCCCTGACTTCTACCTGACGGCGGCGGACACGGAAGCGGAGCGTGACGAGAACCTGATCACCGCCGCGCGGATCTTTTCGGCGCTGTCTCGCAGCAAGTCTGGCGCGCAGGCGGTCGAAGCTGCCATCGCATAGGTGTTTCCCTGGGCTCGGCACTTGTCGGAATCAGAGCGCTCGGACTTCGCGGACGAGCTTGTGGCTGGTCTGTCTGACGCGGCAGAGCTGACCATCGACGGCAATGCCCGGGAGGTCATCGCCGGGTGGCGGGCGACCGCCCGGATCAAGGCTGACAAGGGCCAGAACGCAATGGCTGTCATGCCAACTGAGGGGGACTTTGGGCCGGTTGAGGCGACCGGGTGAGCCCTCGGCGCGGGGACCGGGTCACTGTTCCGCCGCCGGGGGGCCAGTGGGACGTCCTCTTCGGTACCAGCGACGCAGCGACTGGCTGGGACGAACTGTGCCGCCACGCGATGGCGAACACCCGGCGGTGCCTGGAGTGACTTACGGTCCGACCTGCGCTCGGGCGCCGATTACGGCCGCCAGCACCGGCTTCGCGGCAGCCCTGCAACCCACCGCCACAATGGCCGGGAGATGGAGCAGTAGGAGTACGAAGTGAGCAGCGGCGGCCGCGTCCGGTACGTCGTCGATGACGAGAACCGCACAGTGTGGCCCATCTACGCCTCTCCGCGCCACCCCAAGGACCCCGACCGGTAAGAGCCGCCGGAAAGGACCCGCACGACTCCGTGCGGCGCGCAGACGGGTGGTCATAGTGGTGGCGGTGCTGCCTTCTTAGGCCGCGATAAGGATCTTCTTCGGCCGGCTTAGGTCCCGCCTGCTTCCCTCGGGTGCAAGACCCGACCCGAGGAGGATTCGCATGAACAGCCGAACGAGGACGATTGCCGCCGCTGCCGCGGCCACAGCTGCTCTCGCTGCGGGCAGTACCGCCGCGATAGCTTCGACGACAGGCGCCAAGCCCGGCGTTTCCGGGAAGAGCACGTCCGCCAGTGAGAAGTCTGGCCACGATCAGATCGTGGCGGCGGTGGCTGCGGCGCTGCATATCAGCGCGGCCCAGCTGAACTCGGCGTTGCGGCCGTTTTTCGCGGCGGGCCACGCCGATGCGTCGTCGCCGGCATTCGCGGCGGCCGCCAGCTCGCTGGGTGTCAGCAGCCAGCAGCTAAACGCTGCGCTCGCGGACGCGAAGCAGAGTCTTGCCGGAGCCATGCGCGCCGGGCAGGGCCAGGGCAGATCTAAGGCCCCTCAAGCTCGTTCCAAGGCTGCTGAGGAGCGGCAGGGTCACGACGACATCGTGGTGGCGGTGGCTGCGGCGCTGCACGTCAGCGCGGCCCAGGTGAGCGCGGCGTTGCGGCCGTTTTTCGCGGCGGGCCACGCCGATGCGTCGTCGCCGGCATTCTCGGCGGCCGCCCGCTCGCTCGGTGTCAGCAGTCAGCAGCTCAACACTGCGCTGAGAGACGCGAAGCAGAGCCTGGCCGTAAGCAGCTGACGCGAGCTGAGAATGGCGGTTTTCGGCCCTGACTCCGGTTAAGAAACGTGCGCGATACTGGCCGGGTGCGCGTGCTCGTAGTCGACGATGACGAGGCGGTACGCAGCGCACTGACCCATGTGCTGCACCGTGACGGCTACCAGGTGTCCACGGCGGCCGACGGCACCACCGCCCTGGCCATGCTGCTGCGGTCCCGGCATGAGGCTGTCGTGCTCGATGTCCTCATGCCGGAACCGAGCGGGCTGGAGGTATGCCGCTCGATCAGGGCGCGTGGCGACAATACCCCGATTCTGATGCTGACCGCGCGAGACCTCGTGACCGACCGGGTTGCCGGGCTGGACGCCGGCGCTGACGACTACCTGGCCAAGCCGTTCGCGCTGGAGGAGCTGCGGGCGCGGCTACGCGCGTTGCTCCGGCGCAGCGGTGCGGGCGCCGATCGGCTTCGGTTCGCAGGTGTCGAGCTTGATCTCGCGGCACACCAGGCAAGCCGCGACGACAATCGGCTGGCGCTGACAAAGACCGAGTTCGCGCTGCTCGAACTGTTTCTCCGCAATCCGGGCCGGGTGCTGTCCCGGACCCAGATATTCGAATCGGTGTGGGGTTACGACTTCGGTCCGGAGTCGAATGGCCTGTGGGTCTATATCAGTTATCTGCGGCGGAAGATGGGCGAGCCTCGACTGATACAGACGGTCCGCGGTATCGGCTACGTGCTACGGGAAGAGCCATGAGCCTGCGCACTCGGGTCGCGATCGCGGTCGGCCTCGTCGTCCTCGGCGCGCTCGCGGTTGTGGCGGCGGTTGTCTATCCGGCGGTCGGCGCAAATCTGCGGGAGCGGAACGACCAGTCCCTGGTCCAGGTGGCCAGACAGGCTTCGACGATCGCGGCGAAACTCAAAAAGGCCCGTACCCCACTGGGGCAGCTGGTCCCCTTCGGCGATACGGAGCTGCAGATCGTGCCCGAGGCTGTAGTCGGCCCGACAAGCGGTTTCGTCGGCATCACCGATCATGACGTCCAGGTCGCTGACGGGAAGGCAAGGCCGTATTTCCACGACGTGAGCTACAGAGGCGTCGACTACCGCATTTACACGACTCAGTTTCCTGGCAACCCCGGAGTGCTCGACCGTACCGCCCTGCCGGTGTCGGCCGCGGAATCGACTCAGACGGCGCTTGGCTGGCTGCTCGCCGTGCTTGTGCCGGCCGCCGCGGTCGTCGCGGCGGTGATAGCGCGGCTGGCCGCGGGCCGGGTATTGCGCCCCGTCGGCCGGCTCACTGACACTGTCGAGCGGATCCGGGACACCGGCGACCTCAGCGCGCGGATCGAGACACCGGGCCAGGACGAGATTAGTCGGCTCGGGCAGGCATTCGCCGCTATGACGGCCGCGCTGGATGACTCGGCAGGTGCCCAGCGCAGGCTGGTAGCCGACGCCTCACACGAGCTGCGTACGCCGCTCACCAGCCTGACCACCAACCTTGAACTGCTGGCCGAACAACCGGACGACCCCGCCGCGCCGTCGCTGATCGCGGCTGCGCTGGCCGAGGCCAGGGAGCTGCGCGTACTGATCAACGACCTGGTTGAGCTCGCGCGCGACGGACAGGCCTCCTTCCATATCGAAGACGTGCGGCTTGACCTGGTCGCTGAACGGGTCGCATCGCGGGCTGCCGACCGGGCACCGGGGCTGGCGTACGAGCTCGACTGCCGGCCAACGCTGGTTCGCGGCGACCCGGACGCCCTGGAACGGGCCATCAGCAACCTTGTCGATAACGCGCTGAAATGGAGCCCGCCGGACGGCCGCATCCGGATCTCGGCAGTCGGCGGGACAGTCGAAGTCAGCGACGACGGCCCTGGAATCCCCGCGGAGGACCTGCCCTACATCTTTGATCGCTTCTACCGGTCGGCAAAGGCCAGGGCGCTGCCCGGATCGGGTCTGGGACTCGCGATTGTGCGCAGGATCGCCGAACTGCACGGCGGAACCGTCCAGGCAATTCCGCTGCAGCAAGGGGTGAAGTTCCGCATCAGCGTGCCGGAGCCCACCGCCGACCAGACCGGGACCGAGCCGCTTGCGGAGGGAGAGCCTGCAGCACGCTACCGACCACAGCGCACTGGCTTGCTGGCTGACGATCCGCGCTATTGACGGTCTTCGGCTTCGTCATGAAGCCTGGACCTTGATTCCGGCGTCAGCCGTTCGGGACGAATGCGCAGGCTGCCGTTCGGCAAGGTGATGCACTTAGGGCACCTTGTCGCAGATGCCGACGTGCTGGCGATCAGTGGAATGGACACTTTGGAGCTGGTTAGCCACCTGGAGCGTTCTGACCTTTATCAGGCGACCCTCGATGCTCTGCGGATCATGGCTGACCGGCGTCCAGATCTTTAGTGATCTTGGATGATCCGAGCCCAGGCAACGGCAGGCAGTTCGGAGCGCCCGTGCGCGGCTCCCCTTGGCAAATACGTGCCAAGTTCAGGCCGCCGAGCTCATGGGCCAGGTCAAATCTCATCCGCTCGCTGGCCGCAGCGTTGACGATTGCCGCACCCGAAGGACCTGTGTCGGTGCCTCGGACGATCGAGCCAGCCATCATGGGAGCTGACGCCATCCTGGCGATCACGGGGTCTCCGGGCACTCTGCGCGTCCCTGCGGTAGGGCGATACTTGTTGCCCG
This sequence comes from Streptosporangiaceae bacterium, assembly GCA_036495525.1. Lineage (GTDB taxonomy): Bacteria > Actinomycetota > Actinomycetes > Streptosporangiales > Streptosporangiaceae > DASXMR01. The sequence continues at coordinate 182,509 of DASXMR010000141.1, forward strand.
CAAATCGGACATGCGGACCGCTATCGGGTATCAAGGTCGCTGAATTCTGCTAATTAACTGCTAATTAGCAGAATATTAGAAAAGCTGTCATCCATTAGTATGACCCCGGCGTCTAACACCAGGACTTAACCGGCTCAGGGACCGTCTGGTGAATGCGATCCGGAACTGCGTCAATTTGTCGCTGGTGAATGTCCGTTTAGCTGGACCGGCGAGCCGATAGGACCTGCTAGCGGCCGCGCCTAAAACGGTGAGCCACGGCAAAAGCAACGTATTAGAAAGGGCGGAAATGATCAAGGAAACGGCCAGGATAGCTCTGCTAGGAGTGGCGGGCGCTGCGATGATACTTGGAATCATGGTGCCTGCAGTGAGCGCCAGCACGCACGCAGCTCCAGCCACAGTCAGGCATCTGGGAGGCTGCCGGGCGCGAGGGGATTTCGCGATCTGCGTTGCCGGCGGCAGTGTCAACCACCCAAGCAGCATTCACGTGCACGTGACCGCCAATCCTGCGCAGCGGGTCACCGGCTCCTGGAGCGTCGTATGCAGTAGGGGCTTCGGGGCGGGGAGTAAGAGCGGGAACTTTCATGGACGGGCTGGAGCGACCAGCCACCCGCTGACTGTGCCGGTCAAGATGCCGTACAAGCACCCGGATAACTGCACCGCGTCGGCAGACGCCCAGCTCTCCAGCCACGGGCGCTTGCACGTCTGGATCACCGCGAGGAACTAGCAGGAATCTGGGGTGGCGGGGCAAGTTTGGCGCCTTGCCCCCGCCTCGGGTTTGCTGCCATAGCTGCTCGTGCTCTTCGGCTTGCGGTCAATACTTCCCGCGACGATCTGAACGGAGTCTTTCGACCGTTGGCAGCAGCTATCCGGCCGGCCGTTGAACTGGCTGCTCGGCTGACTGCTGACCTGTCAAGCCGTGCCGCAGCGTACCCACCTTGCTGGCTGACGATCCCCGCTATTGACGGTCCTCGGCTTCGTCATGAAGCCTGGAGCTTGATTCCGGCGTCAGCCGTTCGGGCTGCCGCAGCCGGCTGCGGTCGTTCTGGAGGCGTGCATGACGACGTTCGGGTTGCTCATCTTTGACGGCGCGGAAGAGCTGGATTTCTGCGGCCCGTGGGAGGTCTTCACCACCTCGGCGATGATCAGGGATTCCGCCGATCAGGTCGTGCTCATCGCGCAGCAACTGGAGCCCGTGCGCTGCGCCAAGGGGATGCGGGTCCTGCCAGACTGCACCCTCGGCGACTCGCCGCCGCTGGACGTGCTCCTGGTCCCCGGAGGCCGCGGCACCCGGCGCGAAGTCGCCAATGCGGACCTGATCCGCTGGATCGCCCGGACCGCGGCAGAAGTCACGTGGGTCACCAGCGTGTGCACCGGGTCGCTGCTGCTGCACGAGGCGGGACTCGCCCGAGGCAGGCGAGTCGCCACGCACTATTCGTTCGAGGATGCTCTCGAGGCACGCGGCAACGTGACAGTCGTGCGCGACGCGCGTTACGTGGTCGACGGCAACCTGGTGACCAGCCAGGGCGTCTCGGCCGGAATCGACATGGCCCTGTGGCTGACCGGCCAGCTGCACGGGCGTGAGCATGCCAGGGCGGTCAGGCGGTACATCCAGTACGACCCCGCGCCGCCGTACCTGGCCGACGAGCCGCTCCTGCCAGCGATGCGCCCCGCCTGAGGGCTCCTAGCAGCGGCGTCTCTGGGCTAGCAGAGCCTTACCGGTAGCGCGGAGGTCGCTGGCGAAGCGCTCTGGCTGCTCCCACGCGCCGAAATGGCCGCCCTCAGCCGGCTCGCTCCAGTGCACGATGTTGGTGAACCGGCGCTCCGCCCAGCGGCGCGAGGGCCGGGGCACCTCAGCGGGAAAGACCGTGCAGCCGGCGGGAACGTCGATCGTGTCGTGCGTGGCCGTCGTAAACCACGCCGTCACCTCGTCGATGCTCTCCCAGTACAACCGGGCCGAGGACGCCGCCGTGCCGGTGAACCAGTACAGGCTGAGGTTGTCCAGCAGCTGATGACGGGACAGCCCGCCCGCAGCCTGATCGGTCCAGGTGATCAGCTTCTCGCCGATCCAGGCGGCCAGCCCGGCCGGCGAGTCGGTCAGGGCGTAACCGATGGTCTGCGGCCGGGTGCTGTGCATCGCTGAGTACCCAGAACCGGTTCGCGTCCGGTCGTCCAGGTCTTGCAGCGACGCCTGCTCGGCGTTGGTGAGCTGGCCGGGGTCGCTGTCGGGCGCGACGAGGGGCGGGACCAGGTGCAGCCCGAGAAGCCTGGCCGGCTGCCGGAGCGCGATGGACGTCGAGATGCTCGTTCCCCAGTCGCTGCCCGCAGCGATGAACTGCGGATACGCCAGCCGGGTCATCAGCTCGCACCAGGCTCGGGCTATGCGGTGGATGCCCCAGCCGGCGGTGATCGGCCGGTCGCTGAAGGCATAACCCGGCAGCGACGGCACGACCACATGGAACGCGTCGCTTGCCGTGCCGCCATGGGCGAGTGGATCGGTCAGCCGCGGCAGCGCCGCCTCAAACTCCAGGAACGAGCCGGGCCAGCCATGCGTGAGCAGCAGCGGCGTCGCCCCCGGCTCAGCCGACCGGGCGTGCAGGAAATGGATCCTGATGCCGTCGATCTCGGTGCGGAACTGCGGAAGCTCATCGAGCCGGCGCTCGGTCGCGCGCCAGTCGTAACTTTGCGACCAGTACAGGCACAGGTCCTGCAGCTCCCGCAGGGGCACGCCCTGCGACCAGTTGCCGACCGTCTCTGCTTCCGGCCAGCGGGTGTTCCGCAACCGGGACCGCAGGTCTGCCAGCGCCGCGTCGGGGATCTCCGCCCGGAAGGGCTCCAGACCGGGTTCCATGACCGGTCTCTGTCCTGTCCGGGCTGCGCGAAACGGCCTGCCAGCTAACAGCGATGGCCAGCAGCACGAGCCATGGGGCTTCGGCTCGTGCTGCTGGCCGCGATCAGTTTCCGCGGGGTCAGCTGGGGGTGGCTGCGCGGCGGCGGTTGTAGAGGCGGATAGCCCAGAGGTAGCTGACGAGGGCTATTCCGACGCTCCAGGCGATGGCTGGCATGGCGTGCGCCGCGACGGGGCCGCCGGTGAGCAGGCCGCGGACGGTCTGGGTGACCGGGGTGAACGGCTCGTACTCGGCGAACTGGCGCAGCCCGGCCGGCATGCTGGCGGTGGGCACGAATCCGCTGGACAGGAACGGCAGCAGGGTGAGGAACATGGGGGTGTTACTCGCGGTCTCCACGCTCTTCGCCGCGATGCCCAGCGCGGCGGACAGCCAGATCAGCGCGAACGCAAACAGCGCGAGCATGCCGACGGCGGCTAGCCATTCAAGAACGTTCGCATCGGACCGGAAGCCTAGGGCCAGGGAGACGCCGAGAACTAGCACGAGAACGGCGAGAGTCTGCAGCACGCTGCCGACGACGTGGCCGGTGAGCACCGCGCCCCGGGATATGGCCATGGTGCGGAACCGGTCGATGATGCCCCCAGTCATGTCGGTCGCGACGGAAATCGCGGTGCCGAGAGCGGCGGATGCCACGGTGATGATCAGGATCCCGGGCACGACGTAGTTAAGGTACGCGGCGCGGCCGCCGTGTCCGCCGAGGCCGGAGCCGAGCTGGCCACCGAAGACGTAGGTGAACAGCAGCAGGAAGACGATCGGCAGGCCGGCCAGCATGAGCGTCAGCGACGGGTAGCGCAGCTGGTGCTTGAGGTTGCGGCGGAGCATCGTCGCGGAGTCGGCGAGGGTCAGGGAAAGGGAGGTCATCGCTGCAGCGCTTCCTCTTCGTGGCGGACAGGTTCATCGCGGGCAGTTGACTCTGTGGTAGCCCGGCCGGTGACGGCGAAGAACACGTCGTCGAGGTCGGGAACGTGGATCGACAGCTGCTCGACGTCGATGCCGGCATCGTCCAGCTCGTTGAGCACCCGGCGCAGTGAGGCGATGCTGCCGTCGCCGGGGACCTGCATCGTCAGCTGGTCGTCGTCGGCGGTGGCGCTCGGGAGCAGGACGGCGGCCGCGCGCAGCGCGTCGGCCCCGCCGAACTCGAGCTGGATGTGCCCGCCGGGAATCCGGCGCTTCAGCTCTGCCGGGGTGCCTTCGGCGACGATCTGGCCGTGGTCCAGCACGACGACGTAGTCCGCCAGCTCGTCGGCCTCGTCGAGGTACTGGGTGGTGAGGAAGATCGTCACGCCGCCGGCGGCCAGCTCGCGGATGATCTGCCACATGGTGCGGCGGCTGCGCGGGTCAAGGCCGGTGGTGGGCTCGTCGAGGAAGATCACCGACGGGCTGCCGACCAGCGTCATGGCCAAGTCCAGCCTGCGCCGCATCCCGCCGGAGTAGGCGGACAGCGGCTTGCGCGAGGCGTCGGTCAGGTCGAACTGCTCGAGCAGCTCACCAATCCGGCGGCGTCCGGCCGCGCGGCCGAGGTGGCGCAGATCGGCCATCAGGCGCAGGTTCTCCTCGCCGGTGAGGTAGTTGTCCACCGCGGAGAACTGACCGGTAACGCCGATCAGGGCGCGTACCGCATCCGGGTCGGTGGCCACGTCGTGCCCGCCGACGCGGATGTCGCCGCCGTCGGCCGCGATCAGGGTCGACAGGATGCGCACCATCGTCGTCTTCCCGGCGCCGTTCGGCCCCAGCAGGGCATAGATGCTGCCTTCGGCAACGGTCAGGTCGACCCCGTCGAGCACGATGTGCTCACCGAAAGACTTGCGGACGGCCTGGGCGCTGATCGCCGGCCTGGCCAGGTTGACTGTCACGGTTCCTCGCTTTCAGCGATGCGAAGGGGGTTCGGGGAGCACGCCAGCGGCCCGCAGCGCCTCGCGGTGGGCTTTCCAGTCCTTCTCCAGCACCGGCAGCCGCTGCACCAGGAAGTCTGCGAAGGCCGCCCACTCCAGCAGCACCGCCTTGCGCTCGGGCGGCTCATCGGCCAGCAGCGCCAGGCCCTCGCTGGCCAGGTCGCTCTGCTCCTGGTACTCGGTCACGTCGAAGCCCATCGACCTGGCCGTGCTCATGTCGATCCAGATGCGGTCCATCCGCTCGCCCGCAGTCCGCGAGCGCCGGATCAGGTCGAGATGCTCAAGGGTGGTGATCGCATTGGTGATCGCGCTGCGGCTGGCCAGCAATCCGTCGGCCAGCTCGGCAATGGTCTGCTCGCGCGGGTCGCAGATCGCCAGGTAACCCAGCAGCCTGCCCACCATCGGCGCCATGCCGTAGCGGCGGGCGTACAGCCGGCCAGCGTGGTCTGCGAACGTGATCTCTCCATCAGTAGGCATGGCAACAAGCTACAGGCAAGACTGAGATAACACAAATCTGTGTGATCTCAGGTAGTCGTGGTATGCGAGAGCTGACAGGTCATGGCGGCCTGCCGGGTAAGCTCGCGCCACCAGATGACTGGCTCTCGCCGCCGCTCTCCTCAACGGGATCGGAGCAGCATGGAACGTCTAGTCAGCCGTCGTTACCTCGTCGCGCTGGCCGTAGTATCGCTCGGCGCCGTCTTAATTGCCGTGGCGGTCGTCGCATGGCCGACCCGAGCCGCCGCCCATCCCGGTGGTGACCCCGGCGGCCGGATCATGGCGAAGATCGTTCCCGTGGTAAAGGTGATCCCTGGCTTCGAGTCGGGTCGCGTCCCGTGGATAGCTATGCCCTGTGATAGCTGCGAGTTTCCGACCTCATATGCGATCAAAATTGAGCCTGCCTGGGATAGCTGTGACGGGATGGCCGGGACCTTTGGGTGGGACCCCGTGATAATCCAGATCGGATTCTCGTGGACTGGCAGCAACCGGGCTTTGGTGGTTCTTGTGAACCAGGGAATGAGACACCGCGGGTGGGCGAGAGGCACTGCTCCACGGTGGACTGACGGTGGTGACTACGTCTGGGTTAGCCCGCGCGGACATACGCCGAGCGCAGAGCTTGAACTCGACCGTCCCACGACCTCAGGGAGTCACCAGTGGATGGCCACGGTCCAGGCAAGGCCGCAAGGTCGGATGGCCAGCGGCTGCTGATGGTCCGGGTACGCCTGATGACGAGCTGGACCTCAGAAGACCCAGAGGATCAGCATTTTCGTTGACCGCTTGTAGTCCGGGTAGGTGCCGGGGAAGAGCCCGGCCATGTTGCGCTCTTCCACGAACGCGCTGTAAATGAAGTAGCCCCCGGCGATCGCCACTGCTATCAGCCAGTAGAGGCTCACCGCG
>DASXMR010000142.1:0-34226 GCA_036495525.1 Streptosporangiaceae bacterium
CGGGGTCCTGACCCTGCGCTTCGCCAGGGAAGGCGAGGCCAGGGGGTTCGGGATCAGCGGATACGACCGCGATCTCAGTGCGGTACTGCAGGCCATGCTCGGCGTCACCCTGCAGATCAGGGCGATCGCCGGGGGAGCCGATGGCGGCGGCCAGCGGGACCAGCACGGCTGGCCGGACGAGTCCCCGACCGGTGGCGGCCAGGCGGGTGGCGGCCGTCAGGACGGCGGAGCTGAGCGGGGCGGCGGGCCGTATCGGGACGGCACGCAGCAGGGCCGCGGCCAGCGGGGCGACGGCCAGCGGGGCGCGGGCCAGCCAGGCGGCGGGCAGCGGGGCGGGCCAGCGCAGCGCGGCTCGGCGGGCCAGGCACAGCAGGACCGGGACGCCGTGGATGCGAGGCACGATCGCGCCCTAGCGCGCGGCGGACAACCGGGCGGGCCTGCCGCCGGTGGGCGGGCCAGCGCCAGCGCCAGGGCAGCGGGGCAGGGCAGCGGGCAGCACCTGGCAGCCGGGCTGGCCGGCGATGCTGACATGGCCGATCCGGCGGACGCCAACGCGCTGACCGGGATCGACCTGATCGAGCGCGAGCTCGGCGGCCGGCTGATCGGCGAAACCGGCGAGCCGTAACCCTGGCCGGGCCAGCAGCCTGGCTCAGCAAGTGGCCGCTGGCAGCTCACCGCGATGACCGCCGCCGCTGGCTGATCGCCTGGACTGGCGAGCCTGAGCGCCGGCCAGCCAGCTATCACGGTCAGCTCCGGCGAGCGGTGCTGCCTCCTGCCCGCGCGAGGTCATAGGCTCGAACGGACAGGATCGCGCGGCAGCCAGCACGCCACCGGGCGGTCGCAGTTGAGCACGCCGGACGGCGGGCACAGGAATTGGGGGCATCGTGGACCCTGGCGGCCAGCTGGACATGCAGCAGCTTCTCGCCGCTGCCCAGCAGATGCAGAGCCAGCTCATGAACGCGCACCAGGAGCTTGCCGACGCCACGGTGGAGGGCACGGCAGGCGGCGGCCTGGTCACCGCCGTCGTCAACGGGCAGGGCGAGCTAGTCGACATCACGATCGCGGCTGAGGCTATCGACCCTGGCGATCCGCAGGAGACCGCGCAGACGCTCGCCGACCTCGTGCTCGCCGCCTGCCGCGACGCTTACCGGGCCGCCTCCGAGCTGCAGCAGGAGAAGATGGGTCCGTTCGCCGCCGGATTCGGCGGCGGAGAAGGGATTCCCGGCATGCCGGGGCTCCCTGGCATGCCGGGCGCTCCGGAGGCGCCAGGCGCGCCGCCCGGCCTGCCTGAGCCGGGCAGCGAGCCCTGAGGTGTATGAGGGAATCGTCCAGAGCCTGATCGAGGAGCTGGGCCAGCTTCCCGGCGTCGGGCCCAAGGGCGCCCAGCGGATCGCGTTCTTCCTGCTGTCGGCTGACCCGGAGGACGTACGCCGGCTCGCTTCCGTGCTGATCGAGGTCACCGAGAAGGCGCGGTTCTGCCGCACCTGCGGCAACGTCGCCGAGCAGGAGGAGTGCCGGATCTGCCGGGATCCGCGCCGCGACCTGTCGGTCATCTGCGTCGTGGAGGAGGCCAAGGATGTCGCCGCGATCGAGCGGATCCGCGAGTTCCGCGGCCGCTACCATGTCCTCGGCGGCGCGATCAGCCCGATCGACGGGATCGGCCCCGACGACCTGCGGATCAAGGAGCTGATGGCCCGCCTGGCGGACGGGGGCGTCACCGAGCTGATCCTGGCCACCGACCCGAATCTTGAGGGCGAGGCCACGGCTACTTACCTGGCGCGGCTGGTCCGGGACCTCGGCCTGCGGGTCACCCGGCCTGCCAGCGGGCTGCCGGTCGGGGGCGACCTGGAGTACGCCGACGAGGTCACGCTCGGGCGGGCATTCGAGGGACGGAGGCTGCTAGATGTCTAGGCAGGCGGCTGCTCTGCGGAAGCAGCGCGGGATTCAGGCATGAGCCGTAACGAGACCGGCCAGTACCCGCCGCCGTCCTCAGCCGAGGACTGGCGGCCGCTGGCCGACCGGATCGCGCGGAACGCGCAGGACTACCTGGACGGGCTGGCGGCGGTGGCCGGCGGCGAGGGCAGCGATGAGGTGGTGCCGCTGCTGCTGCTCGAGGTCGCGCAGGTGATGCTCGCCGGGGCGCAGCTGGGCGCCAGCAAGGACGTGATCCTCGCGGGGAACGCAGAACCGGACGTCGGCGCCGACCCGGACCTAGATCAGCTGCGGACCGGACTGGCGAGCCGGCTGCTCACCGTCGACGGCTACGCCGAGCTGTTCGACCCGTACCAGGACACTCAGGCCAGCCAGTTCCGCCTCTCCGACGACCTCGCCGCGGTCGCCGCTGACCTGATCCACGGGCTCAAGCACTATCAGGCTGGCCGGACCGCCGAGGCTCTGTGGTGGTGGCAGTTCTCCTACGTGAACCACTGGGGCACGCACGGCGGTGCCGCGCTGCGGGCGCTGCACTCGGTGGTCGCGCACGCCAGGCTGGACGTCGCTGAGGAGCAGACCACCCAGTGAGGCCAGCCAGCCAGCCCGGCCCCGCGGATACACTCAGGACCGTCTGACGCCAGCCGAGCGGAGGAGCGGCGCGCCCGTGACCCTAGTCGTACAGAAGTACGGTGGCTCCTCGGTGGCGGACGCCGACGGCATCAAGCGGGTCGCGCAGCGGATCGTCGCGACGCGCAAGGCGGGCAGCTCGGTCGTGGTCGTCGTGTCGGCGATGGGCGATACCACCGACGAGCTGCGCGACCTCGCCAACCAGGTGAGCCCCCTGCCGCCCGGCCGCGAGCTGGACATGCTGCTGACGGCCGGCGAGCGGATCTCGATGGCGCTGCTGGCCATGGCGATCGCCAACCTCGGCCTTGAGGGCCGCTCGTTCACCGGTTCGCAGGCCGGCGTGATCACCGACTCGGCGCACGGCCGGGCGCGGATCATCGATATCACGCCTGGCCGGATCCAGGCCGCGCTCGATGCGGGCGCCATCCCGATCGTGGCCGGCTTCCAGGGCGTGTCGCAGAGCACGAAGGACATCACCACGCTGGGCCGCGGCGCGTCGGACACCACCGCCGTCGCGCTAGCCGCTGCGCTGCACGCGGACGTCTGCGAGATCTATACCGACGTCGACGGCATCTTCACCGCCGACCCGCGCATCGTCCCGGCGGCGTGCCGCATCCCGCGGATCTCCTACGAGGAGATGCTGGAGATGGCGGCGTGCGGCGCCAAGGTGCTGATGCTGCGCTGCGTGGAGTACGCGCGGCGGTACGACATCCCGATCCACGTGCGCTCGTCTTTCAGCAGCAGGCCGGGCACCTGGGTCACGGACACCGGGCAGGAGACGAGGGGCGACGTGGAGCAGGCGATCATCTCCGGGGTCGCGCATGACCGCGGCGAGGCGAAGATCACCGTCGTGGGCGTGCCGGACAAAGTCGGCGAGGCTGCCAGGATCTTCCGCGTGATCGCGGGCGCGGAGATCAACATCGACATGATCGTGCAGAACATCTCCGCCGCCGCCACCGGCCGGACCGACATCTCGTTCACGCTGCCGCGCGAGGACGGCCAGGCCGCCATGACCGCGCTGCGCCAGCTGCAGCAGGAAATCGGCTTTGATTCGCTGCTGTATGACGACCGGATCGGCAAGGTGTCGGTGGTCGGCGCCGGGATGCGCACGCATCCTGGCGTCAGCGCCGCGTTCTTCGGCGCGCTCGCCGACGCGGGCGTCAACATCGAGATGATCTCCACCTCGGAGATCAGGATCTCGGTGGTGGTGGACGAGAACGACGTCCAGGCGGCCGTCACGGCCGCGCACCGTGCGTTCGACCTGGAAGGCGGGCAGGAAGAAGCAGTCGTCTACGGCGGTACCGGCCGATGAGCCGGCGGCCGGTGCTCGGCATCGTCGGCGCGACCGGCGCGGTCGGCAGCGTCATGCGTGACGTGGTTTCCACCAGGGCAGACGTCTGGGGCGAGGTGCGGCTCATCGCTTCGGCCCGGTCTGCCGGCCGGATGCTGCGGGTGCGCGGCACCGAGGTCGCGGTGCAGGAGCTGCGCCCCGAGGTCTTCGACGGCATGGACCTGGCCATGTTCGACGTGCCCGACGAGGTCTCAGCGCAGTGGGCGCCGGTCGCCGTGCAGCGGGGCGTCGTGGTGATCGACAAGTCGGGCGCGTTCCGGATGGATCCGCGGGTCCCGCTCGTGGTGCCGGAGGTGAATCCGGAGACGGCGGCCGACCGGCCGCTCGGCATCATCTCCGTGCCGAACTGCACCACCCTGGCGATGATCGTCACCGTCGCCGCGCTGCACCGGGCGTTCGGCCTGCGGGAGCTGGTTGCGGCGTCTTACCAGGCAGCCTCGGGCGCCGGCCAGGCGGGCACCGACTCGCTCTACGACCAGCTCGGCAAAGTCGCCGGGAACCGCGGGCTCGGCCAGCGGGCCGGTGACCTGCGCAGCGCGCTCGCCGATTTCGGCCCCTTCGGCGCGCCGCTGGCGCTGAACGTGGTTCCGTGGGCCGGCTCCCTGCGGGACGAGGGCTGGTCCTCGGAGGAACTGAAGCTCCGCAACGAGACCCGCAAGATCCTCGGCCTGCCAGGGCTGCGAGTCGCCGCGACCTGCGTCCGGGTCCCGGTCGTCACGGGGCACTCCCTCGCGCTGCACGCTGTCTTCGATCAGCCAGTCAGCCGCGAGCAGGCGCAGCAGGTGCTCAGCGACGCGCCGGGCGTGGTGCTGCTCGATGACCCGGAGCGCGGCGAGTACCCAACCCCCGCCGACACCGTGGGCACGGACCCGACCTGGGTCGGCCGGATCCGGCAGAGCCAGGACGACCCGCATGCCATCGACGCGTTCGTCTGCGGTGACAACCTGCGCAAGGGCGCCGCGCTCAACGCCGCTCAGATCGCCGAGCAGCTGGTCGCCGAGCTCGCCGCCTGACCGGCACCGGCCTGCCGCCCGTCCGCAGGCTGCCGGGCCAGCCGATTCCGGCCAGGTCATGGCGGCCGGCCCGGCTCGCGCTACCGCACCCCGTACAGGTACTCAAGGGCCAGCTGGTCGAGCCGCTCGAAGGCCATGCCCCGCTCGGCGAGCCCGGCAACGTCCGGCATGAACCCCGCGACGTCCCGCCACGTCTCGCCGTCGGCGAGCGTCGGCAGCGCGAGCTCGCCGACCCGGGCGGCCAGCAGTGCGTCCTGAACTTCCTGGTCGGCCCGGAACGCGCGTACCTTCTCCCGCAGGATCAGGTAGTTGCGCATGCACGCGGCCGCTGACTCCCACACCCCGTCGTCGTCCTCGGTGCGCGGCGGCTTGTAGTCGAAGTGCACGACGCCGTCGTAGCCGCCAGCCTCGAGCGCGTCCACGACCCAGAACGCGCCGCGCGCGTTTCCGGCCCCGAACCGCAGGTCCTGGTCATAGCGAGGGCCGTTCTGGCCATTCAGGTCGATATGGAAGAGCTTGCCGTGCCAGAGCGCCTGACTGATCGCGTGGGCGTAGTTGAGCCCGGCCATCTCCTCGTGGCCGACCTCAGGGTTGATGCCGACAAGCTCCTGGTGCTCGAGCTCGCTGATGAAGGCCAGCGCGTGGCCGGCGGTCGGCAGCAGGATGTCGCCGCGCGGCTCGTTGGGCTTGGGCTCGATGGCAAACCGCAGCGGGTACCCGCGGTCGATGACGTACTGACCGAGCACGTCGAACGCTTCCTTGTACCTGGCGAGCGCCGCCCGCACGTCCTTGCTGGCCCCCGACTCGGCGCCCTCCCGGCCGCCCCAGCAGACGTAGATGCTGGCGCCCAGCTCAGCGGCCAGGTCCAGGTTGCGCATCACCTTCGCCAGCGCGAACCGGCGGACAGCCCGGTCGTTGGCGGTGAACGCGCCCTCCTTGAAGATCGGGTGGCTGAACAGGTTGGTGGTGGCCGTCGTCACCACCAGCCCGGTGTCGGCGAGCGCCTGCCGGAAGCCGGCAATCCGCTTGTCCCGGTCGGCGTCGCTCGCGTCGAAGTCGAACACGTCGTTGTCGTGGAAGTTGACGCCGTACGCGCCCAGCTCGGCGAGCTTGCGGACGGCGCGGTCGGCTGGCATCGGCGGGCGCACGGCTGGGCCGAAAACGTCGACGCCCTGCCAGCCCACGGTCCAGATGCCGAACGAGAATCGGTCGGCCCGCGTTGGTGCGTACCGGTCAGCGGTCATGGTCGTGATTCCTTTCTCCGATCGGGTGGCCGCACGCCGCAGGCCGAAGCTCAGCGCATGATCCCCACGGGCAGCCGCGCGTCGATCACCAGGTAGACCGCGCCGACGACGACACCGGTGGCCAGCAGCTCGGCGGCCAGCGCGGCGCCGCCCTGGCCGGGAACGAGCAGGAAAATCGCCACCAGCAGCGGCGTCACGAACAAGATGAGCGTCAGCCCAGCGCGGGACGGCAGCGCGGGGAATTGCAGAATCCGTTCTGGGTTGATCGACACGGCCACGGACAGCGGCCCGGTGAGGGCCGCGACGGCCCGGGCGAGTGCGACGGCGAAGTCGCTCCAGTCGCCGGCCGAGTGTGCCGCGCTCACCACGGCGCCTTGTGACGCGCCGGTCACCGCGGCGCTGTGGCCCATGGGCTCACAGCCTAGGGCCCGGCGCGGTCAGTGCGCTCCGCGGTCCCGGCCCGAGCCCCGGCCCCGGCGGCCAAGCAGCCGCAGCCCGACCAGCCCGAGCCCGGCCCCGAATATCAGCCACGGGATAAGGACAAGCAGATCAGCGCTGATCACCCGTCCGCCTCCGATCATTCTTGTCGCCCCTTATACGCCATCAGCAGATCACCCGGCCGAGACGAATGCGTGGAGGCCTTGTGCCGGCCGGATGGAGACGCCGGCCCGCCCTTCGCCGCTAACGGTCGCTGCGGGTACCCGGCCCGGCCCCGGCCGGCTGCCAGGCCGCCGCGACCGGGCCTGGCCGCGTGCCGGGCAGCAGCGGCAGCGCGACGGTGACCGTCGTACCGCGGCCTGGCTTGCTGGACAGGTCCACCTGGCCGTGGTGCGCGTGCACCAGCTCGGCCACGACGGTCAGGCCGATGCCGCTGCCGGTAACGCCAGCCGTCTGGCGGCCGCGGAAGAACCGCTCGAAGACGTGCGGCAGGTCATCGGCGGCGATCCCGGCGCCGGTGTCGCTGACCCGCAGCACCGCCTTGCCGTCATGCTGGCCGACGGTCACGGTCACCGTGCCATCGGCCGGGGTGAACTTGAGCGCGTTGGTCAGCAGGTTGGTGATGACCGCCTGCAGCCGCACCGGATCGCCAAGCACCGGCGCGCTGGCCAGCTCGCGGCGCAGCGTCACGCCTGCCGCGCCGAACGGGGCGTCAAGCCGGCCGGCCGCGGTGCCGGCCAGGTCGGCGAGATCGCACGGCCGCGGCTCGATCTGCAGCGTCGCTGCCTCGGCGGACGCCAGGTCACGCAAGTCATCGACGATCATCGCCAGCCGCATGACCTCGTCGCGCAGCGAGCCGAGCTGCTCGGGGGTCGGCTCGGCCACGCCGTCGAGCATCGCCTCGTGGCCGACCTGCAGCACCGCGATGGGCGTGCGCAGCTCGTGGGCGACGTCGGCGACCAGGTGCCGCCGGAGCCGTTCCTGCAATGCCAGCGAGTCGGCCATCTGGTCGAAGGCCGCCGCCAGGTCACGCAGCTCCGCCGGGCCCTTCACCTTGCCGGCCCTGGCCGTGCGGTCGCCGCGGCCCATCGCGCGCACCACGTCGATCAGCCGCGTCACCGGGGAGCTAATCCGGCGCGAGACCACCAGCCCCACCAGCAGGGCCAGCAAGGCCGCCGCGCCAGCCGCGCCGATAATGGCCCGCAGCAGGTGACCGCGCAGCCTTGTGTGCGTGCCGGCGACGCCGCTGTCCTTGAACCGCAGGGTCACGTCGCCGACCTGCGCGCCCCGGATGGAGACCGGCGAGGTCATCTCGCTCTGGGCAGACTGGGCCGCGAAGCCAAGCGAGGAGGCCACCGGGCGGCCAGCGGTATTGCGAACCTGGACGTCGGCGCCGATCTGATCGGCTAGCTGGAGCACGGGCGACAGGTCGGCGCCGGACCAGCTGTCGGTCTGGTCCCACGCCGCGGCGGCCGCGAGCGAGACCGCCTGGGTCAGCTGGGTCTGCTGCCTGGTCGCCAGGTGCGAGACGTCAGCTGAGTCGTAGTACGCGGTCAGCCCGGCGAGTAGCGCGACCGCGGCTAGCGCGACGCTGACGAAGGCGAGCGCGAGCCGCAGGCCAGCCGGGCCGGCGCCGCCCTGCCTGGCTAGCCGGGCCGACAGATCTCCGTCCTGGTAACGGCTAGGCATCGCGGCCGATGCCGAGCCGGTAACCGCCGCCGAGCACCGTCTGGATGATCGCCGGGCTGGCCGGGTCCTGCTCGATCTTCCGCCGCAGGTTCTTCACATGCGAGTCGACGGTGCGCTCGTAGCCCTCGAACTCGTACCCGCGTACCCGGTTGATCAGCTCGAACCGCGAGTACACCCGGCCTGGCACGGTCGCCAGCGCCAGCAGGATGCCCCACTCGGTCGGGGTCAGGTCGGTCACCGTGCCGCGCACCGTCGCCTGGCGCTGCGGCTCGTCGATCACCAGGGCGCCGCTGCCGAACCTGCTGACGCCGTGATCGGCGCCGGCTGGCGTGCCGCGGCGCAGGATCGCCTGCACCCGGAGCACCAGCTCCCTGGGGCTGAACGGCTTGGTCACGTAGTCGTCGGCGCCCAGTTCCAGGCCGGCGATCCGGTCCTCCTCGCCGCTCTTGGCGGTGAGGATCAGGATCGGGATCGGCCCGGCTGACCGGATCTCCCGCGCCACCGTCTCGCCGGGAATGTCCGGCAGCCCGAGGTCCAGGACCACCAGGTCCGGCGTGGCAGAGCCGAACAGGCTGAGTGCCTCGGCGCCGGACTCGGTCGACAGCACCATGTAACCGGCCCGCTCCAGGTACGAGCGCACGAGCTCTCTGAGCTTGCGCTCGTCCTCCACCAGCAGCACCGTGGCCGTCATCAGGTCCCGCTTCCGCGCGCCGGGGCCGCCAGCCGCGTCCGGCTGCGGCGTCGCCCCTGTCACCCATGATCGCACGGTGTCGCCCTGACCTGCAGTCACGGCCTCCCCGGGCCTTCCGCCGACCGGGCCCACGGCCGCTGGCCGGCTGGCGCGCTGCACTGCGGGCAGTACCGGGCCTGGGGCACCCTGGCGAGCAGGCTGGCTGGCACCGGCGCGCCGCACTGCTCGCAGAGCCCGAACCGGGCGGCGTCGATCCGGCCGAGCGCAGCCTCGATCTCGGCCAGTGCCCGGTGCGCCGCCGCAGTGCCGGCCCGGATCTGCCTGACCTCGCGTGCCCGTTCCCTTGCCTGGTCCGGCCTGCCGGGCTCGGCGCGCCCGGAGGCTGCCTCGTGAAACGCCAGCGACAGCTCGATGACCTCCTCTAGCTGGCGGCGCCACAGGTCCTCGAGACGGCTGCGCCAGTGCGGCAGGCCGCCTGGCAGCGGCAGCAGCGTCCGCGCAGGCTCGCGCTGATCAAGTCCAGCAGAAGGCATCGTGACCCAGCGTCCTTCCCGGCCGCAGCGCGGCGTGCCCGCGCCCGCACAGCTCATGCAAGCTGGCACCCGTGCAGCGCGGGTGAGGCGATTGTGGAGCCGGGATGTAGACGCCAGTCAGAACTGGTCGGACAGCGGCCAGCCGCCGGCGGCCAGGTGCGAGCGGACCCTGGCGACGTCGGCGTCGTTGGGCTTGGTGTCGGTGACCGACTTGATCGCGGCGCGGATGGCCTGCGCCGACTCGGGGTCGCTGTTGCTGGCCAGCTCATCGGCGATGGCCGCCACCTCGGCGTCGGTGAGATGCGAGGCGAGCAGCGCGAACAGCGGTATGTAGTCGTGCTCCGGCACGCCCTCGGGATAGCCGGCCCGCAGCCAGCCGACGACCTTGCCTAGCAGCGGTGGCAGCGACATGGACGTCCAGGCCTTTCAGTGCGGGAACGGGCGGAGTGAGCAGGCGTCTCTCACCGGGAGCCGGTCGCTAGTGGCTGGACAGCACGATGAAGTAGATACCCCAGCCGATCGCGGCAACCACGATCACGAAGCAGATCCCCGCGAGGACCATGCCCACCGTGCTGCCGCCCACGACGGCATCAGGCGCAGGGCCGGATCCGTTCGCGCCCGCGGCCGCTGGGCCGGGGCTGCCGGGCCTGGTCATTGCCAGGAAGCGCAGCCCGACCGCGAACAGCGCGGGCAAGCCGGCGCCGGCGAGCAGCCCGAACACCACGATCTCCCACAGCGCGTGCAGGTTAATCCAGTCGTTCATGGCTTGCCCCCCGCCATCATGCCGCAGCCGCCGGCGCCGCAGCGGGTGCTCGTGTCTCGGTGACCGTGCCTTCCCACTCTGCGTTCACGTTGTCCTGACCGACCCTGGTCCCGCGCGAGCGCAGGTAGATCGTGGCGGCTACCGCGATCAGCAGCACCAGGTCGACGATCACGCCCCACGGCTTGCCGATCAGCGTGGCCAGCCCGTAGGAGGCCGCCCCGACCAGTGCCGCGCACGGCAGGGTGAGCAGCCAGGCCGACGCCATCCGGCCGGCCACGCCCCAGCGGACCTCAGCGCCCTGCTTGCCGACCCCGGTGCCGAGGATCGACCCGGTCGCCACGTGCGTTGTGGACAGCGAGTAGCCGAAGTGGCTGGACAGCAGGATGACGGCGGCTGAGGACGATTCGGCCGCCATGCCCTGCGGCGACTCGATCTCCACCAGGCCCTTGCCGAGCGTCCTGATCACCCGCCAGCCGCCGGCGTAGGTGCCGAGGCTGATCGCCAGCGCACAGGTCACGATCACCCACAGCGGCGCGCTGGCGCCCGAGTTCAGCGTGCCGTTGGCGATCAGCGCCAGCGTGATGACGCCCATGGTCTTCTGCGCGTCGTTCGTGCCGTGCGCCAGCGACACCATGGAGGCCGACCCGATCTGGCCGATCCTGAACCCGTGGTTACGCGTTCCCGCGCGGATGTTCCGGCTGATCCGGTACACCAGCCAGGTGCCGGCGGTCGCGACCAGGATCGCGATGACCGGTGACAGCCCGGCCGGGATGATCACCTTGGAGAACAGGCCCTTCCACTGCACAGCTGACCCGCCGGCCGCGGCCAGCGTCGACCCGATCACCCCGCCGATCAAGGCGTGCGAGGAGCTGGAAGGGATGCCGAAATACCAGGTGAGCAGGTTCCAGACGATCCCGCCGACCAGCCCGGCGAACACCACGGTGACGGTAACCTCACCGGTACTGACCAGGCCGCTTGCGATCGTCGCCGCGACGCTCAGTGACAGGAACGCGCCGACCAGGTTCAGCACGCTTGACAGGCCTACCGCGACCCGCGGGCTCAGCGCCCTGGTCGCGATCGAGGTGGCCATCGCGTTGCCGGTGTCGTGGAAGCCGTTGGTGAAGTCGAACGCCAACGCTGTCACTACGACGAGAGCGAGCAGGATGTCGTTGGCCACCGTTCCACGGTCGCTGGCGGCGACGTCAGAAGTCGAGACCAGTCATGAACAATCATGCTAATAGACGCTCGTGATTCATCTGTTGTTCATCTTTTGTTTGACTAGAACGGGCGGTCCGGCGAGGGCAGGACATCACCGGAAGATGCCGCACGCCGGACCTAGCCGGCAACGGGCGGAACGTCATGACCTGCGCCGACTTGCCATGGCCACGGCCGTTAATGCAGGTGCTGCCGCCAGTCTGGTGGCACCTTCCCGGCCGGACCGGGAACCGGCTGGTCCGCCGGGTGATGCTGCGGCGGGGCGAGCTCCGGGCCGTCGTAGAACTGCTCGGTGACGAAGTCCCAGAACCAGTCCTCGCCCGGCTCGAAGCTGCGGATCAGCTGGTGACCCTCGCTGGCTGCGTGCTTGCTGGCGTGCTGCGACGGCGAGGTGTCGCAGCAGCCGATGTGGCCGCAGGCGACGCAGCGGCGCAGGTGCAGCCACCAGCCGTCGGCCGCGATGCAATCAGCGCAGCCGGTGCCGCTCGGCGGCACGGTCGTATCGATGGCGCTGTCCGGCATCTATCCTCCAGGTGGTCTCAGCTGTCCCTCAGCGGCGCTCTGGCCATCGGGCGCGCGGCGGGCGCGCACTGGCCAGGTGCTGTACTGGCTAGGCCTCGGCGCGCGGCGGCCGGGCCACGGCCGTGCCGTGCGCCTGCAGCCGGTCGAACACCAGCCGCACTGCCATTGATCCTTCCCCGATCGCCGTCGCGCAGCGCTTGACCGATCCGCTCCGGATGTCGCCCACGCAGAACACGCCAGGCCGGCTGGTATCCAGCAGCAGCGGCTCGGACCCGGCCGCGAGCCGGCCGGCCGGGATCGCGGTGCCGGTGAGCACGAAGCCCCTGTTGTCCGTCGCGAGCTGGCCGTCGAGCCAGTCGGTGCACGGCTTCGCGCCGATGAACACGAACAGCCCGCTGACCGGCAGCGGGCTGACCTCGCCGGTATCGCGGTCGCGCAGGTCAACCGCCTGCAGCCGGTCGTCCCCGGCCAGCGCGACCACCTCGGTGCGTGGCATGACCGTGATCTTCGGATTCCGCTCGATCTGGTCGATCAGGTACCGCGACATCGAGCTGGCGAGCGACTCGGCACGGATGACGATGCGCACTTCGGTGCAGTGCCGGCTGAGGAAGATCGCGGCCTGGCCAGCGGAGTTCCCGCCGCCCACGATGGCGGACGGCCCGCCGCCGCAGCCCTGCGCCTCCATCTGGGTCGCCGCGTAGTACACCCCGGTTCCCTCGAACTCAGATAGCCGGTCAAGCGGCAGCCGGTTGTACCGGGCACCGGTCGCGATGATCACCGACCGGGCGGTGACCGTCTCGCCGTCGTCGAACCCGACCCGGTGCACGTCCTGATCGGAGCTCAGCGATACCGCGCGGGCGGCGAGCTTGATCCGGGCGCCGAACTTCTGCGCCTGCAGCGCGGCCCTGGCGGTCAGCTCCTCGCCGGACAGGCCGGCCGGGAACCCGAGGTAATTCTCGATCCTGGAGGAGGTCCCGGCCTGCCCGCCGAGGGCGGTGTCCTCGGCCAGGATCGTGCTCATCCCCTCCGACGCCCCGTAGACCGCAGCGGCCAGCCCGCCCGGACCGCCGCCGACGACCAGCAGGTCACAGGTCGCGGTGCCGTGCGACGGCCCCGCGCCGGCGATGCCGAGCGCGGTCAGCAGCTGCGCATCGGTCGGGTTGCGCAGCAGCGGTGCGCCGGGGATCACGATGATGGGCAGGTCGCTGACCGGCACTCGCAGCTCGGTGAGCATCTGCTCAGCGTCAGCCGAGGCCTCGAGCTCCACCCACTGGTACGGCAGCCGGTTGCGGGCCAGCACCTCGAGCAGCCGCCGGGTGTCGGGGGAGAACCGCGAGCCGATCAGCTTCAGCCCCGACCCGAGCCTGGTCAGGATCGAGTGCCTGAGGAGGAACGCGCGCAGGATCTGCTCGCTGAGACTTGGCTCCTGCGCCATCACCTGCCGCAGCTGGCCGGGCGGCAGCCGCAGGATCCGGCCGTCGGTGTCCGCCACCGCCGAGACATACGGCCGCTGCCCGGTGAGCAGCCCGATCTCGCCGAGAAACTGCCCGCTGGTGTAGCTGGTCAGCTCCTGCTCATCTCGCCCGCCGCGATTCTGGACGATCGTCATGGTGCCGTCCAGCACGACGATCAGGTCGATCGCCTCGTCCCCGTCGGCGAACAGCACCTCGCCAGCCGCTACCAGGTGCTCCGTGCCGCCGTACTCACGGAGCGCGTCGAGCTGCGCGTCGTCCAGCCGCGGCGCCCGGCCACCCTGCACAGCGGGATCGGCGAGGTCAGCCAGGTTAGGCGGCAGGTCAGCTGGCACGGTCATCGCGACGGTAACCTCCGGGGCTAGCTGGGCCGAGACTCCAGTATCCGTACCTCCCGGATCAGTGTCCCTGGCAGCCCCTGGCCCGTCAGCCCGCACCGGTTCCGCCAGCCTGTCTCAGCCAGCCAGGAGCCAGCTACCCGGAGCGAGAGTCCGACGGTCCCTGGCGCGGCACGCACCCGGGAGCGGTCAGAACACTGCTACCTCGGCCCCAATCCGCAGGTGATCGTGGTAATAGCGCGCGTTGCGCAGGGTCAGGTGGATGCAGCCGTGCGAGGAGTTGGTGAGGCTGCCGGCGTGAAAGGCGATCCCGCCGGCGGCGAAGAACACCGCGTATGGGATCGGCACGCCGAAGCTGGTGCTGATGTAGTGCGCACCTGCCTTCCACGCGACGTGGAAGATTCCGCGTGGCGTCCGGTCGCCAGGCCGGCCAGGCTCCATCCGCACAGGGCCGTAGGTGATCCGGCCACGGTACTGCAGCCAGGTGATGTGGTCGCGCAGGTCGGCGCAGGCGGTCGCAGCGCGCGGGCAGGACCGGCGGGCGCGGGCGGGCAGGACCGGGCCACTGGTGCTGCTAGCTGCTGACTGCCGCACCGCTGGCTGGCGGGCCGGCTGGCTGACAACGGTGCTGCTCCCGGTGCCGGACCCGCTAGCGGGCGCCGTCGTGCTGGCCAGCCCGGTGGCTCCGGCCACCGGAGAATTCGCCAGCCAGATAGCACCCGCGAATATCGCTACCGCCGGGATGGCCAGCGCGGTTAGCCAGGCCGTCACGCGCCGGCGGCGGCGTCTAGCGGCCGTGCGCAGGTGGCTGCCAGGGCGTTGGCTGGGCATGGAGTTCCCTTCAGGCTGACGCTGGCAGCGGCTGCCAGCTAGCACGTCACGGTTGCTTCCTGTAGCCCTTATACGAACCGCCTGCCCGCCTGCGTTGCATGCGGCCGGTCATTGGCCCGGGATTGCCGTGCGACAGCTGGTCGCCGTTCCCCGACTATGGCATCCGCGGCGCGAGCGCGCCGGCCAGCCGGGGAGACGGGGTCGGCTTCAGCCGGAAAGTCCGCTCGCCGGGTCGCCTGGGGACGGTCAGCCCCCGGCCGGGCCAGCTGGCCTGGACGCGACTGGCGCTCGGGCGAGGCACGGCTGCGGCGGCGCGTCGAGCGCGCAGTGCACCGGCGCGGCGGCCGCCTGCGGCGTCCTGGCGGGGTTGCGGATGGTGACCGCCGCTAGCAGTCCGCCGGCCACGCACAGCGCCCCAGAGATCAGCGACGCGCGGCCGAACCCGGTGGAGAACTGCGCGGCGTGCCGGTAGGCATCCCCGGTGATCCCCCCGGCGGCCGGCAGCAGCGCTACCGCGATCAGCGCGGCCGCGCGGGCTACGTCGTTGTTGACGGCCGAGGCCATGTTTGCGTGCCGGTCAGATACCGCTGCCAGCACCGTCGACGTAAGCGGGGCGACCGTGATCGCCACGCCGAAGCCGAAGCCGAGAACGGCGGGCAGCACCTCGGTGAGGTAGTCCCCCGACGACCCGATCCTGGCCAGCAGGGCCAGGCCGATGCCGACCACGATCGGCCCGACGGTCATCTGCAGCCGCGGGCCGATCCGGGTGGCGAGCGCGCCGGACCTGGCTGAGAGCAGCAGCGTGATCGCGGTCACCGGCAGCAGCGAGATGCCGGCCTGCAGCGGGCTGTAGCCGGAGACCACCTGCAGCTGGATCGGCAGCAGGAACAGCGCCCCGCCGATGCCGCCGTAGACCACGAACGTGACCACGTTGGCCGCGCTGAACTGAGTGGAGGCGAACAGGCTGAGCGGCAGCATCGGGGCCTGCGCGCGGCGTTCCCACCACAGGAAGGCGCCGAGCAGGAGCACGCCGCCGATCAGGGCGGCCAGCACCAGGGGCCGGGACCAGCCACTGGACGGGCCCTCGATCAGGCCGTAGGTAAGGCAGATGAGGCCGACAGTCACCAGCGTGGCGCCTGGCACGTCGATCCGGCCGGTCGCGTCGGGGTCCCTGGTCTCCGGCACGTGCCGCAGGGCAACGGCGACGACGAGCGCCGCCAGCGGGATGTTGATGACGAAGATCAGCCGCCAGGTCACCGCCTGGACCAGCCAGCCGCCGATGAACGGCCCGATGGCGGTGCCGACGCCGGTGAACCCCGACCACGCGCCGATCGCCCGGCCCCGGTCATCTCGCCGGAACGTCGCCTCCAGGATCGCCAGGCTGCCGGGCGTGAGCAGGGCGGCGCCGACGCCTTGGAGTGCTCGCGCCGCGATCAGGACGCCGGCGGTCGGCGCCACGCTGCACAGCACCGAGGCCAGCGCGAACCAGATGACGCCGATGATGAACACGCGCTTGCGGCCGAACTTGTCGCCCAGCGTCCCGGCCAGCAGCAGCAAGCCAGCCAGCGTGAGCGTGTAACCCGTGACCACCCACTGCAGCGGCGCGATGCTGACGTTGAAGTCGCGGCCGATGGCGGGCAGCGCGATCCCGACGACCGTGGCGTCGATGGACGCCAGCGCCGAGCCGAGGATGGTCGCCACCAGCACCCACCGGCCGGTTCTGCTGCCGAAGCTCAGCCCGGCTTCTGTGCTTACTGCCTGGCGGGGATTACCCATCGCTCACCATAACTCCGCCGTCGCCCGCTGGCCGGGTGCCGCCCTGCGAGCCGCGGCGCAGCCGCCGCTCAAGCAGCTGCCAGCGAGCCTCCTGCAGTCGGGCCAGCAGCGCCGCTGGCAGCCCGCCAGGACGGCCGGCCAGCAGCCGGTCGGTCTCGGCGACCAGCGCCTCGCCGTCGCCTGGCTGGCCGGCCCTGGCCAGCGCGTCCAGCCTGGCCAGGGCGCCGGCCGGCAGCGGCCCGGCGCCAGTCGCCGCGCTGGCCGGCACCAGCAGCCTGCTGACCTCGGCTGGCACCAGCTCGAGCACGCCGCCGCCGAAGCTGCGCCCCTCAGTTTCCGCGGTGAGCAATGTGAGCGAGTTATGGAACGAGGTGACCAGCGCGGCTGCCGTGCCAGCAGCCGTGCCAGGCAGCAGCCGACCGCGGTAGATCGTGTCCGTGGTGTACGCAGCCGCGTCATTGCTGATCAGCCGGGGGTAGCGGTGCGACCGCTTGGACAGCATGAGCTGGCCTGGCGGCACGACCGGGACCCGGTACCAGGGCCGCCTGATCCGGCACTTGTACCGGTCGGCCAGGCCATCGCGCTCGCCACGGCCGAGATAGGCGAGCGGCAGGCGGCCAGCCGGCGCAGGTCGTTCTGCCGAGAAATCCAGCAGGTGCGCCCTGCCGCCAGCGGCCTGCAGCGTGGCGTGGTCGGCAGCGGTGTATCTGAGGCCGGGCGCGTGCCTGGCCCGTGGCAGCAGCGGCAGCGCCCACGGCGACAGCCGGTAGGCCTGCAGGGTCGCGTCGTTGACGGTGAAGAATGCGTTGGCGCCGGTCACGGTCGCGACCTCGAACCTGGCCAGCTCGCCGAGCCGCCGCACCCCGGCCAGCTCGGCCGCCTCGGCCAGCGCGCCGAGCAGGCCCGGCCGGAGCAGGTAGCCGGTCCAGCTGCCCGAGTCAGTGCCGATGACGTGCCGCCAGCGACTGCTGCCCGCGTGGCCATGCTCGTGCAGCTCAAGCTGCTGCCGCAGCTGGCTGTCCGGCGGCCGCCGGGTGCCGCTGATGATCACTACTTCCTGCAGCACGCCGGGAAACGAGCCGGGCGCGAACAGGTCGACCCGCAGCCGGCCAGCGTGCGCGGCCAGCCAGGATCGCGCGGCACCGGCCGAGACGCCGGTGAAAAGCTCGGCGGGCACCACGAAGGCGAACGCGCCGTCCGGCCGCAGCGCGCTCAGCGCGGCCAGCAGTACCGGCAGCCAGAGGTTCGCGACGCCGGCCACGGTGACGCCGAGTTCACGGGCAAGGTCAGCGGCTGCTGCCGCGTCCCCGGCGCCGACGAACTGGAAACGGACAAACGGCGGATTCCCGACCGCGACGTCGAAGACGGCCGGCGACCGGTGCTCAGCGACCAGCGCGCTGCCGGCGACGACGCTGACCTCGAACGGCGCGCCGGCCGCGGCGACCCGGCATTGCGCGACGGCCTCCGGCGATGGCTCGATGGCGGTCAGCGCGCTGATCCGGTCCGACAGCGGATGGCCGGCCAGGCCGCGAACGAAGGCGCCGTTACCCGCGCTTGGCTCGAGCGCCGACAGGCCGGTCCGGCCGGCCGTCAGCGCCGTGATCCGGTCGAGGCAGCGACGGATCAGGTCGTCAGGGGTGTAGTAGCCGCCTCGCAGCTTCTCGGCGGTGACCTCGCGCGAGGATCTCAACTGCCCTCAACCTGGTGATCGGGCGAACTGGCGATCGGGCTACCTGGCGATCGGGGCGCTGTGGTCATCAGGCGGCTTTCGGCAGCCTACTCCCGCGCGCTGACGGCGCCGCGTGCTCGCGGCGTGCCTGCCATCATGTCGGGTGCCCGGCCAGAAAGCGCTGAGCCGCTGTCCTGCCCGGCGCCCGCCGCTCGTCGTTTCGGCAGATGCGGGCATGATGCCGGTACCGGTGAGGAGGATGCGATGAAGTACATGCTGCTGATCTGCGGCGAGCCGACCGCGGCTGGAGCTGACGAGCAGGCCGGGGACGACGACGGTCCCACCATCGAGGAGTGGCTCAGCGAGATGGAGCGGCGCGGCGTGCGGCTGCTCGGTGAGCGGCTGCGGCCGCCGGAGGACGCGACCACGGTGCGCGTCCGGCACGGCGAGTTGCTCACCACCGACGGGCCGTACGCGGAGACCAAGGAATGGCTGGCCGGATTCGACATCATCGACTGCGCCGACCTGGATGAGGCGATCGAGGTCGCCTCGAAGCACCCGGTGGCCAGGCACGGCATGGTCGAGGTGCGGCCGTTCTGGACCTTCGAGCCGTGACCGCTGCGCTGTAGGGCCGGCCGCGTCAGCCGTGCCTGCCGTGCTTGCCGGGCTTGCTGTGCTGGCCGGGCTTGCTGTGCTGGCCGGCCAGGCCGGAGGTGGCCAGCAGCGTTACCACCACGTTGTCCGCGGTCGAGGAGATGAGCTTCGCCCCGGTCGCGACCCGCACCGGGAACCGGGCTGCCCTGGTCTTGCCGTTCCCGACCTGGCCGAGCCTGCTGACGCCCCAGGCGTAGACGCCGCCTGCCGAGGTCACCGCGTAGGAGGTTGCCGAGCCGGTCGCGAGCAGCCGGTAGGTGACGCCCGGCGGTGAGCGGAAGAGCACTGGCGACGCCTTGTTGCCCCGCCGGCCGGTGCCGAGCTGAAACGCGCCGTTGTCACCCCACGCCCACAGCGATCCGTCCGCCAGCTTCACCAGCGTCTGGCCGTTGCCTTCCAGCGAGCCGCCAAGCGCCGCCTGGACGACTGGAGCGCGCAGCCGTACCCGCACGGGCACGTCGGAGAGCCGGCCAAACTGCCCGTCGCCGAGCTGGCCCTGGCCGTCGTACCCCCAGTCGAAGTACTTGCCGCCGGCCGTCAGCGCCGCCTCGTTGGCGAACGACGCGTACAGCTGGGTCACGTTCATGCCGCGCAGGCCAGCCACCCTGACCGGCGTCGTGGAGTTGCTCCTGCTCCCGGTGCCGAGGTCGCCGGTCACGTTCTGGCCGCAGGAGACCACCGTGCCCGCGGTGTCGTAGACGGCGTGGTTAGCCGCGCCTGCGAGGGCTGTCACGCGCTGCAGCGGGAGCCGCACCGGGGTCAGGTACTGGCGGGTGTTGCCGGTGCACAGCTCGCCGCCGTGATTGTGGCCCCAGCCCCAGACGTGCCCGGTGGTGTCGACGGCCAGGCCGGTGTCGTACGGCATGACGTCGGCGGGTATCGACGCGATCTTCACGCCGGCCGGGAACCGCACCAGGACGGGCGTCGCTGAGTCCTGCTTCTGGCCATCTCCCAGCTGTCCCTGCGTGCCCAGGCCCCAGGCATAGACGCTGCCGTTGGTGAGCAGCGCGTACTCGGTCGAGTTCGATGACCCGATCTCGGCTACGTTGCCGGGAAGCGTCACGGTGACCGGCGACAGGCGGGTCACCAGGTGGCCCTTCTTGCCGCCGAACAGCGTCCCCCAGTGCGCGGCCTGCCGCATGGGCGGCAGCGAGCGAGGCGGCGAGAGGTGCAGCGGAGGCAGGCTGGCTGAGACGCCGGGAATCGGCGGGCTGGCGGGGCTGGCGGCGCCGGAGCAGCCGGCCAGCAGCGCTGTCAGCGCGGTGACCGCTAGCAGGCCGCGCACCGGGGGCGGGCACCGGCCTGCGGCGCTGGCCGCTGGCGGACGTGCCGGCAGTGGCCGCCGCGACCGCCTCGCCCGTTGCGCTCGGTCAGTTGCCAGCTCTTTCCGAGTCAACGGCATACGGGCAACAGTACCGACGCTGCCGTGGTGCCCGGTCGCGCGAAACCGGCACCCTGGCGATCGGGAGCGCTATCGCCGGCTGCTAGTGCGTGCCGCTCTCGTGCCCGGCGTGTGCCGCCGCCTCAAGCTGGAAGGTGGAGTGCTCAACGTCGAAGTGCCCGGTCAGGCACGCTTGCAGCTCGTCCAGCAGCCGCGGTGCGTGCCCGTCGTTGAAGCAGGAGTCGTCGATGACCACGTGGGCCGACAAGGCGGGCAGGCTGGACGTCACCGTCCAGGCGTGCAGGTCGTGCACGTCGTGCACGTGACCGTTGGCGAGCAGGTGCGCCCGCACGTCGTCGAGGTTCATGTCCCTGGGCGCGGCTTCGAGCAGCACCCGGCCGGAGTCGCGCAGCAGCGCCCAGGCCGCGCGCAGCATCAGCACGACGACGATCAGCGACGCGATCGCGTCTGCCCTGGTGAAGCCGGTCGCGATGATGACCACGCCGGCGATGATCGTGCCGGTGAAGCCATAGAGGTCGGTCAGCACATGCCGGAACGCGCCCTGCACGTTCAGGCTGGACCTGTCGGCCCTGGCCAGCACCCAGACGGCGGCGATGTTGACGACGACGCCCACGGCGGCGACCGCGATCACCGGCACGCCGTCCACTCGCGGCGGCCAGATCAGCCTGCTGACCGCCTCGACGGCGATGATGCCGCTGACCACCAGCAGCGTGACGCCGTTGCCGGCCGCGGACAGGATCTCCGCCCGCTTCCAGCCGAACGTCCACGAGCCGGCTGCTGGCCTGGCGGCCAGCCGGATTGCCCACAGCGCGGCGGCGATGGCGCCGACGTCCGCGAGCATGTGCCCGGCGTCGGCGAGCAGCGCCAGCGACCCGGAGATCACCGCCATGATGATCTCGGCGAGCATGAACGCGCAGAGCAGCGCCAGCGCGATGATCAGGTACCTGCGATCGGCCTCGGCGTTCAGCCCGTGCCCGCTGCCCGAGCCGTGCCCGCGGCCCGAGTCGTGCGAGTCCAGCGAGCCGTGGCCGTCGCGCCAGGCCCGCGGATGAAGTCCGGACAGCACGGTCAGCCCCCCGCCTGCGCGCGGACGGCCGCCGGGGCCGGCCCGGCCGCACTCCGGCCGGGCACGGCGGCACTCCGCCCGGGCACGGCTGGGACGGCCAGGCTTGTGGCGGCTGGCAGCTCAAGCAGGTCTGGCCCCGGCGTGCCACAGCCAGCCGGATCAACGGCCAGCACGACGCCCAGCAGGTCGCCGAGCGCGTGCGCCAGCCGTGCGTCGGCCAGCTCATACCTGCTCCGGCGGCCCTCAGGAACGGCCACGACGAGTCCGCAGCCGCGCAGGCAAGCGAGGTGGTTGGACATGGCCTGCCGGGAGACGCCGGCCAGATCGGCCAGATCGGCCGGGTAAGCGGGCGCTGCCCGGAGAGCGAGCAGGACACGTGCCCTGGTCGGGTCGGCCAGCGCGTGCCCGAACCTGGCCAGCACCTGTCCGGACTCGGTGATCTCCATGTTCACAATGATACATGATTCCATGAATACAGAGTTCTCTGAACTAACTGAGCTCTCGGTGGTCAGTCGGGCAGCATCGCCAGACGCTTCTGAGCTAGCAGTTCCGGGTCCCCTGTCACGTTGATGGCCGTGACCTTGCCGGACGGGCTGACGGTCAGCGAGAGCACGATCTGCAGCCGCCCGGCCGGCGCGTAGACGATGGCCACCGAGCCGTCGACGAGGGCAAGCTGCGAGTGCTTCGCCCTGCTGGCGGACGAAATCGCTCCCTTGGCCACCAGCTCAGCGCCGCGCAGCGCGGCAGGCCGGTGCGCTGGCGTGGCGTAGGCATCGCCGGTCAGCGTGACCTCGTCGTCCAGCAGCGCGACCAGCGCCGCCAGGTCACCGCCTCTGGCCGCGGCGAGGAAGGCTGCGGTCACCTCGCGCTGCCGGGCCAGGTCCGGCGCGTGATCCAGCGTCGGCGTGCCGCGAACCCGGCGCCTGGCCCGGCTGGCGAGCTGCCGTGTCGCCTCGGGCGAACGGCCGAGCACGGGCGCAATCTCGTCGAACGGCATCGCGAACATGTCGTGCAGCACGAACGACAGCCGCTCCGCTGGCGTCAGCGCGTCGAGCACCACGAGCAGCGCGACACCGACCGAGTCGGCGAGCAGCACTTCGTCCTCCGGATCGGGCCGCTGCGCGGCGGGCCGGGTGGCGACCCCGTCCCTGGCCGCCTCCTCAGCGGCACCCGGCCAGGTGTCGCCGACCGGCTCCTCGTGCCGGTTGCGCCGCGAGCGCAGCATGTTGAGCGAGATTCGCGCGACGACAGTGGTGAGCCACCCGGCGAGGTTCTCGACCTCGCTGTCTGTGCCGGTCAGCCGCAGCCAGGCGTCCTGCACCGCGTCGTCAGCGTCAGTCATGGAGCCGAGCAGCCGGTAGGCCACCGAGCGCAGGCGCGGACGGTGTTCCTCGAAGGCGGCTGCCAGCACGTCGCTGTCAGGCATCACGCTTCCTCTTAGCTCGGTGTCATAACCCTGACACCCAGCGCCGCGCGAACGTGACACGCCTCCCGGCAGATCTCAGCGCGGGTCGGCCGGAATCCAGCCGGCCACGCCGGGCTCAGCGCGGTCAGGCCGGCTCAGCACGGTTTCTGCCCGGCTCACTATGGTTCGCAGCCAGCGCGGTTAGCCACCTGCGTGCTGTCCGCCCGACTTCGGCCGCCAGCCGGCCGGCGGGTCCTCTCCCGTCAGCCCGTCAACGGCCTCGCGCAGCAGGTCAGCGTGCCCGGTGTGCCGCCCGTACTCCTCGATCAGGTCGCATACCAGGCGCCGCAAGCTGGCCTGCTGGCCGTCAGGCCCGCTGATGTGAACGAGCTGGTCGAGCCCGCCCTCGGCGAGAGCAGCATCAAGCCGCGTGCGGGAACGCTCGGCTGAGGTGTCCCACAGCGCGTACAGCTCTTCCGGCGAGTCGTCAGCCGCGGAGGTGAACTCCCAGTCATCATCCCCGTCCGGCATGACGGATTCCCAGGGCTCACCGATCGGCTCACCGCGCATCTTGACGGTGGACATGAAGTCCTCTACCAAGGCGAGATGCTTGAGCAACCCGCCCAGGGTGAGCGAGGAAGCCCCGGCACGGGCCTGCAGCCCGGCCGGGTCGAGGTCGTCGGCCTTCCAGCGGAACGTCGTGCGCAGCCGGCCGAGCGCGCCGAGCAGCTGCTCGGTCTCGGTCCCGGCCATCGGTGGCTCCCACGGGTAATCGCTGCTCGTCATGGCCATCACGCTAGTTCCCGGCGCCGACACCTCAGCGCGCCAGCTGGCCGCTGCGGTACGTTCGCGCTGTGGCACGCGGCTGGGTTCTCGACGGCAGCGGCGGTATTGATGATCGGTGACGGGGATCTCGCTCTCTACCTGCGCCGGTACTGGGGACTTGACGGGGCGCGGATCACGGAGCTGGGCGGCGGCATGGGCTCGCGCACCTGGGTCGTCGAGCGCGATGCCGGCCGCTGGGTCGCCAAGGCCGTGGCCGAGATCGGCAGCGCCCAGTTCGCCGGCGGCTTGCAGCTGGCGCTGCACCTTGAGCAGGCCGGGCTGAGGGCCGGGGCGCCAGTGCCGGCGTCCACCGGGGGTCTGACCGTGGCCGGTCCTGGCGAGAGCCTCGCGCTGCTGACCTGGGTGCCGGGCGAGCCGCTGACGGCGGGCAGCGAGGCGGACCAGCTGGTGCTCGGCCGGACGCTCGGCGAGGTCCACGCCGCGCTCGCTGGCCTGCGGCCCGAGTCGGCGCAGCGGTTTCACTGGGTCGACCCGGCCGTCGGTTACCTGGACTTGCGGCCGTGGCTCCGGCCGGCCATCGCGGCCGCGGTCGCCGCGCTCGAGGAAGCCGATCCCGGCGAGATGACCCACGGGATGCTGCACGCCGACCCTTCGCCGGACGCGTTCCTGTTTGATCCTCGCTCTGGCCGGTGCGGCGTCATCGACTGGAGCTATTCGATCCGCGGACCGCTGCTGTACGACGTGGCTTCCGCCGTCATGTACCTCGGCGGGCCGGCGCCGGCGGCCCCCTTCATCGGGGAGTACCTGAAGGCCGGCCTGCTCGGCGGCGCCGAGCTGGACGGCGGCCTGCTGCCCATGCTGCGCTTTCGCTGGGCGGTGCAGGCGAACTACTTCGCGTGGCGGATCAGCACCGGCGACATGACCGGCATCAGCGGCCCGGCGGAAAACGAGACCGGACTCGAAGACGCCCGCCGCGCCCTGCTGAGTATCGGCTAGAGCCTGCTCCCGCGACATCCCTGCTGTGCACTGCCCTGGCCCGACCGGAGCCGGTGCTGCGACGACCCGTGACCAGCCCTGGGCGAGATTCACCCGGCTGGCGGATCCGATCGACGGCGGCGGGGGCGCGGGACGAGCTCGCCGCCGCAGTTGGGACAGCGGCCGCTCATCTGGTCGGTGCAAGCAGGGCAGAACGTGCACTCGTAACTGCAGATGCGAGCATCGCCGTCCATCGGCAGCACGCTGTTGCACCGCTCGCAGAGCGGGCGCATCTCAAGCACGGCTGCCTCCTCGACTCATGCGGCGCGGCGGCCGCGGACGCAGGCGCTGAACGGGGCGCCAGATGCCGGGCCAGCCGAGAGCCGCGGTGGACTCCGGCACGGTCGCCGGATAACGACCCAGCCAAGCCCGGTCATCATCTGATAAGGGCTAGCACCCTTTCTAGCTCAGGAACGGCCGGCTCGCGGACGACGTAGCTGGTGATGCCGAGCTCATCAGCCTGGGCGAGCAGCTGAGCGGCCATCTCCTCATGGGTGCCGGCTAGCAGGAACGGCGTGCGAGCGATGTCCTCGGCCGATGCGCCGGGGATCCTGGCGGTGAGTTCCCTGATGGCTTCATCCCTGTCGTCGGTGACCCTGACGGCCTGCACCAGCGCCTCGATGACGGGCCCGGTGCCCGCCTGCCGCGCCTCGTCCCTGACCAGCTGGAGGGTGCGGTGGAGGTCTGCCCGCGTCCATCGCACCTCGTGATGGTGACCGTCGGGCAGCGTCCGGCCGAGTCCGCTCAGGCTGACCACATCGCCGTAGCGTGCCGCCGTCCGCAGGATCACCGGATTGCCGCCGCCCACCGAGAGCCTGACTCGGCCGCTGGCCGGCAGGCCTTCCAGCCGGGCATCGTGCAGCGCGACGTGCCTGCCGTCGAGCGTGACCGTCTCCCCGCGCAGCAGCCTGCTGACTGCCTCGGCGAACTCGGCGAGGCGCTCGGCGCGCTCGCGCGGCGACGGCCGCTCCCCGCCGATGTCGGCCCACTCACGCGGCGTGTGGCCAGCGCCGATGCCGAGCACAACACGGCCAGGCGCCAGCAGGTCGAGAGTCGCCGCGTCAGCCGCCACGTGCATGGCCTCGCGCACGCCGGCTTGCACCACGCAGGTACCGAGCTGCAGCCCGCTGGTGACCGCTGCCGCCGCGCCGAGCGCGGGCATCGGCGAAGTGCCCGAGCCGGGGTGATCGCCCATGACCAGTCCGCTGAACCCGGCGGCCTCCAGGCGCCGCGCCAGGGCCAGCCACGATGGCAGGTCTGCTGGCTCGGCTTGCACGTAGACGGTGACATCCGGCATGACCCGGATCCTGCCCTGGACAGGCCGCCCGGCCCACTTATTCGCCGGATAGCGAAGTCGGTCGTGGCACGCTGCCAGTGGTCTGTGCGGCAGTCAGCGCAGACACCTCGTTCTTCCGCTTCTTGCCAGTACCGGCAAGGATGGCGGTTCGGCCGACTGCGATCATGCTCAGTAGGCGCGGCCGAAGATCAGCCGCTTGCCGTAGGCGGACGGCTTGGCGCAGCGGATGCAGGCGCCCTGCTCAGGCTGGCCGTCCAGCGGGATGCAGCGCGGCGACGCGGTGGTCTCCGCCTTGATCTCGTCCTCGCAGGACTGCTCGCCGCAGTGCAGCGCCAGCGCCCAGCCGGTCGCCACCGCGGCGGCGAACTCCGGCCAGGTATCGACGGTCGCCGTGTGGTTCTCCCGGAAGTCGGCTGCCCGCTGAGCCAGCATCGCCTGGAACGCGGCTAGCTCGGTCGTCAGGCGCTCGGCCGCCGTCTCCAGCGGGATCGCTTCCTTGCCCGCATCCGGCTCCGGGTAGTTCAGGCGGCGGGACATCAGCGCGGTGCCGGCGGCCAGGTCACGCGGGCCGAGCTCGAGCCGGATCGGCACGCCGCGCATCTCCCAGTCATTGAACTTGAAGCCCGGCGACACCTGCGGCCGGTCATCCACGTGCGGCCGGATGCCAGCGCGGCGCAGCCTCTCGGCCAGCTCGGCAGCCGCGGCCAGGGTCGCCTCCGCCTGGTCGCCGCGGCCGATCGGGACGATGACTACCTGGTAAGGAGCCACGGCCGGGGGCAGCACGAGCCCCTTGTCGTCACCGTGCGTCATGATCACGCCGCCTACCATCCTGGTGCTCATGCCCCAGGAAGTGGTGTGGCACAGCTCCGCCGAGCCGCTCTCGCCGGTATAGGTGATGCCGAAAGCGGCCGCGAAGTTCGTCCCCATGAAGTGCGAGGTGCCGGCTTGCAGGGCGCGGCCATCCCGCATCATGCCCTCGATGGTGAACGTCCGCTCCGCCCCGGCGAACCGCTCTCCTGGCGTCTTCTCACCGGGCACGGTGGCCAGGGCAGCCGCCTCGACGGCCACGTCCTGGTAAAAGCGAAGCGCCAGCATCGTCTCAGCCATCGCGTCATCAGCGGTGGCGTGCGCGGTGTGACCTTCCTGCCAGAGGAACTCGCTCGTGCGCAGGAACATCCGGGGTCGCATCTCCCACCGGAGCACGTTCGCCCACTGGTTCAGCAGCATCGGCAGGTCCCGGTGCGAGCTGATCCACTTGGCCATCATCTCGCCGATGATCGTCTCCGAAGTCGGCCGGATGACCAGCGGCTCTTCCAGTTCCTTACCGCCTGCATGGGTGACCGTGAACAGCTCCGGCGCGAATCCCTCGACGTGCTCGGCCTCGCGCTCCATATAGCTCTGCGGGATGAGCAGCGGGAAATAGGCGTTCTGATGGCCGGTGGCCTTGATCCTTCCATCCAGGTCGGCCTGCAGGAACTCCCAGATCCGGTACCCGTACGGCCTGATCACCATGCTGCCGCGGACCGGTCCCCGGTCCACCAGCTCGGCGCGGATGACCACGTCGTTGTACCAGTCGGAAAAGTTCTCGCTCTGCGGCGTAACGCTGCGCTCATCACGTGCCATGATCTGCAGGTTACCGAGTTGCCTGGCGTCCTTCCCTGGCCGCCCGGCTGGCGTGACCCCTTCGGTATAAGGCATCGGGTGCCTGCGCCCGCTGCTTTCCGCGAGTATCAGCCCTGTGCCTGCCCAGTTGTGCCAGGCCGGCTGCTCACGGGTTCTGCCGGCGCCGTGCAACCTGCGTGCCGGCGAAATTCGTCCTAAGGACGTGATCACGATCAGTCCCGGCAGGGAGAGTCCATGACGAGCGCTCGTGATGAGGAGTTTCAGGAGTTTGTCCGACGCCGGCGGGAAAAACTGCTGAGCACCGCCACCGTACTGACCGGCGGTGATCAGCACCTCGCCGAAGATCTCGTGCAGATGTGCCTCACCAAGCTCTACCTGGCCTGGCCCCGTATCAGGGCGGTAAAGCTGGACAGCTACGCGCGACGGGTTCTCGTCAATGCGCTGATCGACGAGAAGCGTGGCCTGTCCCGCAGGCGCGAGCAGGTCTGGGCCGACGTGCCTG
This sequence comes from Streptosporangiaceae bacterium, assembly GCA_036495525.1. Taxonomy (GTDB): domain Bacteria; phylum Actinomycetota; class Actinomycetes; order Streptosporangiales; family Streptosporangiaceae; genus DASXMR01. The sequence goes on from DASXMR010000142.1 coordinate 27,875, forward strand.
ACCGGCCGCAGAGCGCCTGCGCCGAAGGTGACCGGTACGACCTGCCCGAGGCGCTCGGAAAACTGCCACCCGGCATGCGGGCCGCTGTTGTCCTCCGGCACGTCGAGGGACTCAGCATCGAGGAAACCGCTGACGCGCTTCGCTGCAGCACCGGCAACGTCAAATCTCAGACGGCACGGGGCCTGGCGCGACTTCGCGATCTCGCCGGCGATCAGGATCACACTTACTCGGGAGAGACCAAATGACCGACCTTCTTGACCGGCTGGCATCGCTAGAGGCAACCAGCAGCGGCCCGCCGTCCGAGGCGACGGTCGCGGCGGACCTGGGCCGTGGTCGAGCCGCGCTGCGCCGGGGCCGCCTGCGGGCCGGCGGCGTGCTGTCCGCAGCCGTGCTCGCGGCTGGCGCAGTAGCCGCCTACGCCGGCACGGCCGGCACTCATCACCAGCAGACGACCATTGCCCTGCCCCAGCACGGCAGCACCGCGACCCGGCATCACCAGCAGACTGCGACGAAGCAGCACCAGCACGGGACGGCCGGATCCAAGCACGCGAAGATCAAGCTGGTCGACTACTCCGGCCAGGAGCCGCCGGGCTTCAACGTCGCGAGCGTGCCGCAGGGCTTCGGACTCCAGGAGCAGTCGTCCACCGGCTTCTCGTTTATTCTCGCGCCGCCGAGTGCCGACCATAACGCCGGCAGTTTCATCGGCAAGCTAGTGGTCACCGCAGAGGCGGGGAGCGAGCTGGGCGACTGGCAGCACTTCGGTGACCAGTCAGTGACCATCAACGGCAACCCTGGTCGCATCGGCGACGACGGTACCGCGACCCAGCTGTGGTTCAGCGTGGGCAACGGCGTCGTTGTCGACGCGCAGGCATGGGACAGCATCGGGATGACCCATCAGCAGCTGGTCGACTTCGCCAACGGCGTCACGACTACCCCGGCGCTGCAGCTGTCGCACGGCTGAGCCGATCCGGATCTCAAGGACAGCAGGGCCGTGGCGGGTAACTCCCTGCGGCCCTGCTGCTCTGCTGGCGGCCGGGCATCATGCATCCAGGACGCCGGGCAGTAGCGATTCAAGCACGCAGGCCACGCCGTCCTCCGCGTTGGACGGGCAGCGACGATCGGCCGCCGCGGCGACATCCGGGTGAGCGTTCGCCACGGCGAATGAGGTACCAGCCCAGGCCAGCATCGGCAGGTCGTTCGGCATGTCGCCGAAAGCCCACACCTCGGTGGCTGGGATTCCCCGCTCAGCGCTCCACTCGCCAAGCGACGACGCCTTCGTCACGCCGAGCGGCCCCATCTCGGCAAGGCCGCCGAAACCCGAGTAGGCAAGCTCGGCGCGCCCGCTGACGAGCGGGGCGACGCGCGCAAGGAATTCCGCCTCGGGTACCTGCAGGGACCGGGCGAGCAGCTTGCCCACCGGCACGTCGATCACTTCGATGGCCTCGTATCCGGCGCTCAGGTCTACGTCTTGCAGATGCAGGGCCGGGTACTGCTTCTCCATCCGTATCCCGTCGGGCAGTTCCGCGGCGAACCCGACGCCGGGCAGCTCGGCTCGCAGGTCTGCCGCGATGGCCCGCACCGTGGCCGGTGAGATGCCGTGCGCCTGGACGACCGTGCGGCGCAGCACGTCATAGACGAATGCTCCGTTGCTGCAGATCACCGTTCCGTGCGCGCCGACGACGTCAGCCAGGTGGTCGACCCAGCGAGGCGGCCTGGCGGTCACGAAGACCAACTCGATCCCGGACCCAGCGAGCACGGCCAGCGCTCGCCTGGTGCGCTCGGAGACAGTTCCGTCCGGGCGGAGCAGCGTCCCGTCCAGGTCGGACGCGATGAGCCGGGGAGCACGGCCGGCGCCGGTCACCGGGCGCCGGACCTGCCGGCGCACCCGGCCATGGTGTCGGTAGTCACTCACTCAGTCCCTTGGTGAGGTAAAGGCCTTCGTCGGCGTGCGCTTTGACCACGTTGCGCTGCTCGTCGTGCTGCGCCCACCGGTCGGTGACCAGGCCGTGGTCCCACAGGCAGTAGCCGAAGCGTTCGTAGAGGCGCCGTGCGCCATGGTTTTGCGGTTCTACGGCGAGGCCGATGGTCGGCACGGCCCGCGCTCTGGCCACCTGCTCGCCGACCAGGATCAGTGCGGTACCGGTCCCCTGGCCGCGGGGTCGCGCTTCCAGCGCGTTCATCTCGGCCAGGCCTGCGAACCGTGACCGCACCTGCGGATACCTGGATCGAAGCAGCACCGTGACCCGGCCGACGACGCGATCGCGATCCCACGCGAGCAGGTACACGGCTTCCTGGCGCTGCTGGCTAACCCAGCGTTCCCCGTGATGGCGCAGATCGAGGGGCGACACATCCGCTCGTCGCAGCGCATCCATGTCACGGAGGCTGCAGGGCCGGACGTCAATGCTCACTCCGCCCACGATGCCAGCCCCGGCCGACAGACGGCCATCGTCGCGCCGCTGGGCGGAGCCGCTTTCCGCGGATCCGCTGTCCGGAGGAGCCGCTGTCCGGGCGGATCCGCTATCCGGGCGGAGCCGCGGTGAGCAGGTAGATGCGGCCGCTGAGCTTGCCGATCATCTGGTAGATGTGCCACAGGCAGTCGGCCAGCTTGATGTCGTAGTTGTCCTGGCCGAACTGGCTGACGTACCGGCCGGGATCGCGGAGCAGCCGCGCCGCATGGAGCAAGTCCCTGCCGGGGGCGCCGGTTCGCTCCTGGGCGTACTCGTGCCACTGGCTGGCGACCACCATGCACTCGTCGAGGCGCAGCCCGGCGCCGATGACGGCGGCCTCGGTGACCTCGGGTCGCATGCTCGACGCTGAGCAGCCCATGACGCTCAGCAGCCAGGCCGCCTCGGCTGGTTCCAGCCGGTCGGCCCGGCTATCCGGCTCAAGGCTCTCGTCGAGGACGTCCTGGAAGTACTCCTCAACCTGGCCATACGAGTCGTGGTCGGGAGTCCCTGCCGCGTCTGCTGCCACAGCCGGCCACGATACTTGCCCTGCTCATACTCGGGACGCCTGCCGGATCACGGTCGAATAGCTGTCGGCGAGCGCCGCGAGGCGCGGTGGGCGGGTGGCCGAGGTTGGCGTTAGCGACCGCAACGGCCGGCGAACAGCGAGAGGGTGCCGTGGCGGATGGCGGGCCGGCTGCCGCTCGTCACCTCGAGTGGCACGCAGCCGCGGTATGGGCGGCGGATGAAGACAAATCCCTGGGGGAAGAAACCCTGGTCCGGGCAGGAATGGTAGGTAATGGCTGTCACTCCGCGCAGACCCTGACTCCGGGCCGCCGGGATGTCGATCAGCACGTGGCCGCGGGCCGGCGTGGCGATCATCACGGTGGCAGTGGAGCCTGCCCGCACGACCAGCGGGATCTTGTAAACGCCGTGGTCTCCGTAGCCTCGGGGATTCGCGGCGGCCAGCAGGTTGCCGTTGACAATGTAGACCGGTCCGATGGCCAGGTCTTGCTGACGTGGCCGGGACGGCACCGCCGGGCCGGTGCCCGGAGTACCGGTGAATGCCTCTGCGGTGCAGCCAACGACCAGAGGATGAGCGGCGGACCCGAGAGAACCGCTGGCGCGCGCTTCGCTAGCCGGGGAGCGCGAACTTGGATGAGGTACTGCCTGGCTGGAGCTGGACCGCCCGGTGCCGGTACACCCGGCCAGGATCACGCAGGTCAACGCGACCAGCGCGACCAGCGCTGGCACAGACAACATCGGCGACCTGCTGCCCACGTGCTCATTCAACCGCCACGCTCGTCAGCGTGCCAGCGTTCGCAGGTCAGCACGCCGAAGTCAGCCCATCGTCTCTGCACAGTTCGACGGCCTGAATGCCGGCTGCGCGCTGGTAGTCGCTCTCCCAGTCGGCTCCCGTCGGTGCGAGGACCACTCTTTCGACGCCGGCCGCGGCGTAGCTGGCGAGTTCGGCTCCGGCGCGTGCCTGGTCGGCGGCGAGGCTGGGCGCAACCACCGTGACGCTCGGTGCGGGCCGACCGAGATCCGCCGCGAGCTGCCGCAGCTCGGCGATCTCGCCGTCGAGCGCGGCCAGGTCGGGCTGCATCACCATCCAGCCGTCGCCGAACTGGGCGGCCCGGCGTCGCGCCCGGGCGCCGTTACCCGCGATCAGTATCGGCGGCACGAGCGCGCCGGGAGCAAGCGTGGCCTCCGTGGCATCCGGTAGTACCGCCGTGCGGCCGGCGATCAGATCCGGGAGCACGCCAAGCGCAGCGTCCGTGCGACGGCCGCGATCGGCGAACGACACGCCCGCCGCGCGGAATCCTGCGTCGCCGTGCGCCGGGTTGCCCGTGGCGACGCCGAGCAGCACCCGGTTGCCCGACACGTACTGCAGCGCCGCAACTTGCTTGGCTGCCCAGGCGACCGGCCGAAGCGCCAGCAGCATCGCGCCGAAGCCGACTCTGACGCGCTCGGTGACGGCCGCCGCGGTCGCGAGCACGACCGTGCTCTCCAGCATCGGCGCGCTGGCGATGAGGTGATCGGTGGACCAGACCGACCCTAGGCCGAGTTCCTCCGCGAGCCGCGCGGCCGCCCGCACGTCGCCCAGGATCGGCTGGCGGGGGTCGGGTGTCGAGGTCGGCAGGATGACGCCGATTTCGATTGCCATGCGGCCATGCTAGAGGCGGTTGCTGAGCTTCGTTATGCTTAAAAGCCTCAGATGCATGTCCAAGACTCTCAGCCGGGATCGCCGCCGTGGATATCCTCAGCAGCACCATCGCCACGATCCGCACTGGCAGCCCGTCCTCGGGCCTGTTCGTCCGGCATGCGCCGTGGGGTCGGCGCTATCCCCTCGTGCCTGGCGCTGGCTTCCACGTCGTGCTGGACGGATCTTGCTGGCTGCTCCCCCCGGACGGAGCGCCAGTCGCGCTGGCCGCGGGCGATGTGGTGTTCATGCCCCGTGGTGCTGAGCATGCGCTGGCCGACCGGGCGGATAGTCCGCTGACCGAGACCGCCCACCCTGGCGAGCCGCGAGTGATCGACGGCCCCGGCGCGCGCAGCACATTGCTATGCGGTGCGTATGATCTCGCCCGCGCGCACACCCATCCGCTGCTGGCCGAGCTGCCCGAGTTCGTGCATCTGCCCGCCAGGGCCGGCCGGCGCACCCCGCTGCGATCAGTGGTCGACCTGCTCGTCGCCGAGGTAAGCGGGCAGCCGCTCGGCAGCGACGCCGCGGTCCCGGCGCTGCTGGATACCATGCTGCTCTTCCTGCTCCGCGCGTGGCTCGACGAGCCACGCGAACACGTAAGCGGCTGGGCCGCGGCGCTCTCTGACTCGGCGGTCGCGGCCGCGCTGCGCGCTATCCACGACGATCCCGCGCACAGCTGGACCGTGTCCGAGCTCGCGGGCCGGGCCATGGTCTCCCGCGCCACGCTGGCCCGCCGCTTCGCAACGACTATCGGCGAGCCGCCGCTCAGCTACCTGACCCGATGGCGGATGCTGCTGGCCGCCCGGCTGCTGCGCGAGACCGCCGATCCGCTCGCCACGGTGGCCAGGACCGTCGGCTACGGCTCCGAATTCGCCTTCGCTAAGGCTTTCAAGCGGCACCACGGCAGCGCACCTGGCAGCTACCGAAAGCAGGCCGTGCGGCTTCCGTCCCGGCCCGATTCATCTCACGCCGAGGTGCCCGCCTGACCAGGGCCGGCATCGATGCGCGGTGCGAACGGATTTAGTCGCCGGTCGCGCCGTCGATTTGCTCCCGCAGGATGTCGGCGTGCCCGATGTGCCTGGCATGCTCCCTGATGATGTGCACGTAGATCCAGCGCAGTGACACCTGGCCCTGCCCGTCGCGCGGTACCGTCTGGTCCAGGGTGAAGCCCGCGGCGATCTGCCGGGATGTCGCGCAGGCGGCGTCGAACTCGGCAATGACGCCGGCGATGGTCTTGCTGGCGGGGACATCCCAGCTCGGGGCGTCGCCGCGGGCGTTCCCGGCGATCTCCTCGCGCGGCTTGCCGCCCAGGTAGTGCTGAAACCAGTTCCGCTCCACGGCCGCGGCGTGGCTGACAAGCCCGAGCAAGGTGGTCAGCGAGGGCACCAGGCGCCGCCGGGCGTCCTCTTCGGACAGGCCCCGCAGCTTGCCGCTGATCACCCGGCGGTGGTATTCGAGGAACCCCTCCAGGGTTTCCCGTTCCCCGGCGACCGCGACAAGGTCCTCTTCATCCACTTCATCCGCCGGCGGCGTCATGTCCGTCACGGCAAAAGGCTACAGTCGCGCCTGGACCACAAGTCAGGGCCAGCGGCTAGGCGCCGACCCGGCTGCCGTCATCCTGACCGGCGCCGGGCGGACTGGGCCGGGTTCTCGGCGATCTCGGGCACTGCGGACGGAATGTGGCCTCAATGCCGGTGAAGCT
>DASXMR010000143.1:0-53311 GCA_036495525.1 Streptosporangiaceae bacterium
ATCACCGAGGCCGAACGAGGCGACGGCGGACTTGATGGTGATCCCGCGCTGCCGCTCCAGCGCCAGCGTGTCAGTCTGCGTCGTCCCGGCATCGACGCTGCCGACCTGGTCGATGACGCCTGCGCCGTAGAGCAGCCGCTCGGTCAGGCTGGTCTTACCGGCGTCGACATGCGCCAGGATGCCAAGGTTGAGCATTCGCACAGAGCGTCCAGTCCTTCGGGTAGGTGGTCAGTCGCCTACGAGCAGGCATGAACGTTCCTCGCACGATGCTCCTCCTTCCTTGTCTGGCGGTCTGCCGGAGTACAGCAGACGACGGGGCTGGCCTGCAACCGGTTTTCGCGGCGGCTCAGCCCAGCCAGCGCAGCCGGGCTGGCCTGGACGCCTTACGCCAGGCCAGGGCCGCCTTGTCCGCGAGCTGACCGCTGCGGCAGGCCTCCCCGCCGTGCAGTACTCCGTACGTAAAGGAGCTCTCGCCGGCCATGCTGGCGTCGACGGCGAGATCGCGCTCGGCCCGCCTGGCCAGCACGCCATCCTGGTGCTCGCCGAGCACCGACTGCACCTTCTTGATCCGGCGGGCCAGGGCGGCGGCCGGGGCGCCGGCCGCGGGCTCGGCCGCCTCAGCCGCGTACCGTGCCTGCTTGGCGGCCTTGCGTGCCTGATGCAGCGCGGTGTCCCTGGCCGGGCCAGCTGGCTCTCGCCACGCACGGCGCAGCCGCCTGCCGGTGCGGCGGACGGTACGGCGGACCTCGCCAGGCAGCACTGCGGCGGCTGGCCGGGCCGCCAGCCGGCCCGGCGGCGGCTGCGCGACCAGCTGGTCAAGCTCGTCCAGCAGCCGCAGGTAGCGGCGCGAGCCGAGCGCCGACCGCACTGACTTGCTGGCCTGCGCGCGCACCGGCGCGTAGTAGCCCTTGATTCGCGCTGCTACCGGGCCGAGCACCAGCTCAGGCGCCATGGCGTGCAGCCTGTCCAGCAGGTGCGCCTGGAGCACCTCGGCGTCGCGGGCCGTCCCGAGGACCGAGCCGAGCCACTTCAGCTCAGCGGCCAGGTGCTCGGTCTTGTCGCTCGGCAGAATCCGGTCGAAGCTGCGCAGCGTGCTGCGCAGCCGGCGAGTCGCCACTCGCATCTGATGCACCGCGTCCGGCTCGTCCCTGCGCACCAGCGGGTCGAGCGAGACCAGCGCCGATGCCTGAGTGCGCAGGTAGCCGGCAACGACGTCGGCCGCCGTCGAGCACCCGGTCAGCCTGGCCGGGCCCGGCTGGCGCTGCGGCAGCCGGCCATCAAGCGCGCGCTCCAGCTTGGCCGACCGGCTGGCCGGCTGCAGGCCGCCTTCGCGCAGCCGCTGGCCCGCCGCAGCGAGCAGCTCGCGGTCGCCGCCGGTCAGCTCCACCTCGACCTCACGCCACCGTGACGTCCGCCGCTCGCCCGCTGCCTGCGCCGAGACCTCGTCCGAGGCGACCTCGGCCAGCGACTCGCCTGACGGTCCGAGCAGCACGGCCAGCTGCCGGCGGGTCACCAGCCGCGCCACCGGCTGCAGCGGCTCGCCCCTGGTCCTGGCCAGGACCAGCCTGGTCAGCTCGGCGGGGACCCGCGCGCCGGTGCGGCCGAGCGGGAGCCGGATCTCGCGCCTGGTGTCGGGCCCCTCGGGCAGCTTGAGGTGCCAGCCATCGTCCTCGCCGCCGCTACGCCGCCGCAGCGTGATCCCGTCCCGGATCAGCCGCAGGTCAGCGGTGTCGTAGTAGTCGGCTTCCAGCACCTGCAGCGCAGGCCTGATGACGCCGCTCACCTCCGGCAGCGCATCCAGGTCCGGCAGCTCGCGCCCGGCTGGCAGGTCGTATTTGGTCTCTATCTCGCTGACGCTCACGCTCATGGCGGGCGGTTACCCCCGAACTGATCGCCGACCGCGCCCCGGCCGGACCAGCCCGGAGTTTACCTAACGTTCATCGTCGTCATCGGTGCTGCCGCGTCCGCTGGCGATGTCCGGCCGCGGCCGGCTGGCCACGTTGATGTCAGCGGGGCCGGTCAGCGTCATGCACGACGACGACCGGGCAGCTGGCCGTCGTCACGCAGTGCAGGCTCACCGAGCCGGTCAGCATCCCGGTCCACGCGCCGTGCCCGCGGCTGCCGACGACCAGCAGGTCGGCGTCCTGCGACTCTTCGATCAGCGCATCGACGGGATGGCCGTAGGCGACCTTGGCCTGCAGCCGCTCGGACGGCTCGTGGTAAACCAGCGCGACCGCCTTGTCGAGCTGGTCCTGCATGTGGGTGCTGACCTCGTCGGAGATATCGTGCGGCGCGCGGCCGGGCGGGCCGGGGCCCACGGCGGCCGGGTAGTGCCAGGCCATGACGGCCCGCACGGTCGCGCCGGTCGCCTCCGAGTACCGCGCGGCCCAGCTGAGCGCGGCGACCGACGCTGCTGAGCCGTCGACGCCGACCACGGCCAGCAGGCCCGCGCCGTCGTGTGCGGACATCGCGTTTCCTCACTTTCCCTGCCCGGCTTGCCGGGAGCGTCCGCGGCTCGGTCCGCTGGGGAGACAGCGGGCCGCGCCTGACCGCTCCATACCCAGCGGGCCGCTGGTGCAGTCAGCCGCGGTCGCGCCAGCCGGATCCACGGCCGCCCGGCCGGCGCCGGAATGGAGTTGCCGGGCGCGGGGCCGGGCGGCACAATCGCCGGGTGACCTGGACAGCGCCAGAAGTAAAGAGAGCCGACGAGCCGCTGACCGGTGCCGAGCGGGCCATGCTGGACGGCTGGCTCGACTGGCACCGCGGCACCCTGCTGCACAAGTGCTCCGGGCTGACCGGCGAGCAGCTCGCCGAGCGCACGGTGCCGCCGTCCAGCCTGAGCCTGCTCGGCATGGTACGGCACATGGCGGAGGTCGAGCGGGCCTGGTTCCGCAACCGGTTCGCCGGGGCCGGCCTCGGCAACCTGTACAGCAGCGACGAGAGCCCCGACGGCGACTTCGACGACGTCGACCCGGCGGATGCGGAAGCGGACTTCGCCACCTTCGGCCGGGAGGTCGAGCTGGCCAGGACAGCGGCGGCCGGCCACCAGCTGGAGGAGACCTTCCCGATGCCGAGCCGGAACAAGGTCTTCAGCCTGCGCTGGGTGTACATCCACATGATCGAGGAGTACGCCCGGCACAACGGGCACGCCGACCTGATCAGGGAACGGATCGACGGCGTCGTCGGGGACTGACCGGCCGCTGGCCAGCCCTGCGCCGGGCCGGCGACCGCCGTCACGCAGCCGGTCGCCCCGGCCCGGCTACTTCTTCAGGCTGGTGCGCAGCGCGATGATCCGCTGCACAGACGCGCGGAACGCCGCCTGGTTGAGCACCTTGGAGTTGTAGCTGTTCTGCAGCTGGATCCGTGCCTGCTCACCCTGGGTGGCGTCCTGCGCCGAGCAGAGGATCAGATCCATGCCGGCGCCGGCTGCCAGCAGCGCGCGGTGCCTGGTGGTGCCGAACGCGCGCAGCGCGCCCGCCTCGAGCGCGTCGGTGATCGTGACGCCCTTGAACCCGAGCCGCTTTCGCAGCTCGCCGCTGATGATGGCCGACGACAGCCCGGCCGGGAACTTCCTGTCCAGCGCCGGGTAGATCGCCCAGGAGGCCATGACGAGCTTGACCCCGGAGCTGATGGCCTCCGGGTAGGGGTGCTCGTCGATGTTGCGTATGGTCGACAGCTTCAGGTTCAGCGTCACCGCCCGCTCGTCGGTGTTCTGCGACGCGGAAGCCGCGCCCAGGCCGGGGAAGTGCTTGGCGGTCGCCGCCACCCCGACGGCCTGCTGTCGCCTGATGAAGTCGCCGCCCAGCGTCGCGACGACGCCCGGGTTCCGGCTGTACGACCGGCCGAACTGGTCGTCGAAGTCGCCTGGCTTGCGGAATACGTCGAGTACCGGAGCCAGGTTGACCGTCATGCCGACGCTGGCCAGGTTCTTCCCGGCGCCAGTGCCGGCCGCGCGGGCCGCGTCCTGCGGGTGCGCTGACTGGCCGATCTGCTTCTCCGACAGAACCGGCGCGCCTGGCAGCCGCCGCACCTCGCCGCCTTCCTGGTCGGTCATCAGCAGCAGCGGCACCGACCGCAGCGGGTTGGTGGAGGCGGCGTTCGCCTGGTCGAGCTTGGCGACGACGGCAGAGATCTGCGACTTGCTGCTGATGTTCTGGCCGAAGAAGATGACCCCGGCGGCCTCGCCGTGCCGGATCAGGGTAAGCAGCGAGGCGGGCGGGTTCAGCCCGCTGTAGCTGTAGATGATCCGCTGCCCGGCCATCTGCGCCACGCTCAGGTTCGGCGTGGTGGCGGTGCTGGCCGGCCGCGCCGCAGCCGGGCCTGCCGCGTCCGACACGAACGCGGCCGCCAGCACGGCTGCCGTGATCGCGCCGCCGAGTCGGGTGCCGATCCGCGGGGTGCGCACGCTCGCTGCCTCTCCGCCGGCGGGCAGGGTCAGCGGCCGGTCCGCTTGGCTCGCTCCGCGGCTGATCTCGCGGCACCCTCCGGTCATCAGGCCGGCCGGGTCCGCATCCTGCTGTTAAGACTGCCAGCGCTGCCTGATGGTTGTGACGATTTCCCGGCTCGTGTCCGCGGGTCACCTGCCCGGCAGCATCGCCGAAGCGGCCGCGGCCTGCGCGCTGAGCCGCTCTTCCTGCCGGGTGAGGATATCCAGGTGCTGGCTGGCCCACAGCGTCAGCAGCGCATCGCGCAGCGCGGCGGAGTCGCCGGCCTTTGCTGACTCGCCCACCCGCGACAGCATTGCGCTGCGGGCCTGCTGGTCGCTCGGCTGAGCCAGGGGGAATGCAGCGCCGTCGGCGATGGCCCGGCTTAGCGCCTCGAACCAGGAGCGGACCGCCGCAGCCTGCTGGTCAAGCGTCCCGCCGCAACGGCTGGCTGAGCCGATGCGGCCGGCCAGCACGCCGAGAGACTCCAGCGACCGGCCGACCCGCAGCACCCGGCCCGCGCCGGCCACCAGCCGGGTCTGCTCGGCCAGGTCGGCCTGCCCGGCTGCGCGCTCAGCGAGGTGCTGCCGGAACGACTCGCTGAGCTGATGCACCGAGACGGCAGCTGCCTGGCCCACAGCGCGAGGATCGGCCCGGTCGGCCCGGCCGGTCAGCCACCGGGCGGCGGCCTCGACGTAGTCGCCGCAGTGCGCGTAGGCGACGGCCAGGTTGGCCCGCAGCACCGCGCCGGCGCCGCGGGGCCAGAAGAGCAGCCCGACCAGCAGGCTCACGCCGAAGCCGATCGCGACGTCCTCGATCCGGATCAGGCCGACCCGCCAGCCCACCGGCTGGATCAGGTTGTACAGCACGATCAGCACGACGGTGAAGGCTGCCTGCCCGGCCGCGAACGAGATGACCCTGGGCGCGTAGGCGGCGATCAGCACGGCCACCGGCAGCACGGCCCAGAGCACCTCGTCGTTGTGGCCGATAGCGAACAGGATCGCCGACCCCACCGCGATCCCGGCGGCGGTGCCGGCCAGGGCGTTCAGCACCGAGCGTCCGGTGCCCAGTGCCGTCGACCTGAGCACCGACAGCGTGCCGAGCACCACCCAGAAGGAGTGCTGCACACCGGATCGCTGGGCCACGAACACGGCGATGGCCAGGCCAGCCGCGCCGCGGACAGCGTTGCGCAGCCCGACCGAGCGGGAGCTGGCGTGCTCGGCGGCGAACTGCCGTACCGACGGCTCGACCGGCGGCACCGGGGCCAGCGGCAGCAATGGCTCAGCCGGGCTGGTGTCCTGCCCGGCCGCGGCCGCCTGCCCGCCGTCGGCCAGCGCGGCGGCCGTGCTGGTCAGCTCCTCGGGCGCCGATCCCCCGGTCGCCACGAGCGCGTAGCCGGCGACCAGCAGCGTCGCGTAGCAGAGCACGCGCACCTGGAAAGTGCGGGCGACAAGCGCGGCGAGCGACTGCTCGTCCTGCGGTGCTGACAGCTGCGGGATCCGCCGGATCAGCGCCTGTACCGTGCCCTGCGCCGCCCGGTCGAGGCTGTCGAGATCGGGCTGGCCGCCGTGCCCGGCAAGCCGCTGCGCGCTGGCGCGCAGCGCGGCGCCAGCGGCAGCCAGCGCCTGATCGTTCTCGGCCCGGCACGGGTCAGGCTCGCTCGGCGTAGCGACAGCCAGCAGCGTCTCGAAATCCCAGCTGAGCTCCTCGGCGAGCGCCATCAGGCCTGAGGTGCGCCTGGCCGGCCCCACCGGCCGGCTGGGCGCTGCGCGCAGCCGGTCGCGCACCTCGCCGATGGCGCGCCGCGCGGCCTCGGCTGCCTGCGCTGTCGCATTGCCCTGGTCGTGCCTGGCGGAGTCTGCCAGGTCGGCCAGGGCATCGCAGGCACGCGCCGCGCTCTGCCGCAGCCCGGCCACCCGGCGCTGTGGCCACAGCAGCATCGCGGCGGTGATGCAAGCGCCAGCAGCCAGCCCCCACCCGGCCAGCCGCGACGGTATCGCGGCTGCCGGGGCCGGGATGGCCACCGGCAGAACGAAGAGCAGGATCGCCCCGGTGGTCGCGGCCGCGAAGTACCCGCTGATTTCCGCTGACAGCAGCACCGCGAACCCGACGAGCGCCATCGCGCCAGCGGCCAGCCAGGAGTTGCCTGAGCACAGCGTGCCGACGGTAATGAACGCCGCGCCCGTCGCAGCCAGGCACAGGTACGCGGCCAGGCGGCCGCGCGGCGGGCCGCTGAAGTCGGTGAGCACGAGCAGCGCGAAGGAGCCGAACGCGGCGAACAGCGAGGTCTGCGTGTTCTGGATGACGTGGCTGGCCAGCGCGAACGTGCCCGGCATCACGATCGCTGGCCTGACCGCTGTGCGCAGCGCGGCCAGGCCGGGATCCGCCGTCCGCAGCCGGGTCAGCGCGGCCGCGACGTCGTGCCGCAGGCCCGACTTTGGCTGGTCTTGAGCTACCGCCGGCTGGTCAGCGCCGTGGTCGGTCGGGATCGTCGTCAACGTGCACGGCCGCCTCCTCGGCCGTGGCGGCGCCCGCGTCGATGCCGACGTCCCTGGCCACCAGGTCGGGCTCGGTGTCTGAGTGCGCGCCCTCGTCCTCAGCGACCAGCCGGCCCGACCGCGGCTGCTGCTCGTCACCTGGCTGCTCGCCGGCGGCGCCGTCATCCTCGTTCCTGGCCTCGGCCTCGGTGTACGGGTCGGGGTCGGGTTCCTCCTCCGCCAGCAGCTGATCGAGTGACTCGCCTGATCGCTCCTCGGCGAGCGTGTTGCCGAACCGCTCGCCTGCTGACCAGCGGTCGGCCGGCACGATGCCGGGATCCAGCGGGTCGTCGCCTGGCTCGCCGAGCAGGGTGTCCGAGGCGTCCAGGGTGCCCTCGTCCTGCAGGTCCTCTTGCTCCAGCTCGTATTCCTCCGGGTCGTCCAGCTCGTACTCGCCGGAGTTGTCATCGTCGCGGTCCGCCGGTTCCCCCGACGGGTCGTAGGTCTGATCCTCGGACATCACGCTCACCGCCCTTCGCCGTGTGCGGGCTCGGCACGTGCGCTATCGTCCCCCAGCCGCGGCCGGGTACGCATCGGCGGCCCCGCTGACTCAGCCCGGAGCGTCGCGCTCGCATCCGGTCACAACTCTCCACGATCATGGACGCGGGACCTTTGCGAGGAGGGACGGTTTTGCGGAGCAGGCAGTATGACGGCGACGCGGTGGTCATGGGGCGCCGGCGGCGGCCACGGGAGCTGCCCGTGGTGGCCGTCGAGCCCGGCATGGTGCTGGAGGACGCGGCGGGGCAGTTCTGCGGCGCCGTGGTGGGCTGGGAGAAGGACGCGGTCACGCTCGAGGACTCCCGCGGCAGGCAGCGGGCATTCCCGTTCGGGCCTGCGCCGTTCCTGCTGGAGGGCCAGCGGGTCGCTCTGCGGCGGCCAGCGGGGCGTGACGCCAGTCCGGCCGGCCCGGTCCGAACTGCCTCGGGCTCGATCGCAGCCCCGAGTAGCCGCGCGAAGGTGGCGAGGGCCAGCCGGATCTACGTGGAGGGCAGGCACGACGCCGAGCTGGTGGAGAAGATCTGGGGCGACGACCTGCGCGACGCCGGGGTCGTCGTGGAGTTCCTCGGCGGCATCGACGAGCTGCCGGCGATCGTGACCGCCTTCAGCCCCGGCCCGGCGCGCAGGCTCGGCGTGCTGGTCGACCACCTGGTCGGCGGCTCCAAGGAGAGCAGGATCGCGGCGCTGGTGAGCTCGCCGCACGTGCTGATCACCGGGCATCCGTTTGTCGACGTCTGGGCAGCGGTGAAGCCGTCGGCGGTCGGCATCGGCGAATGGCCAGCGGTGCCGCCGGGCACACCGTGGAAAGAGGGCGTGCTGCGAGCGATCGGCTGGCCGGTCGATACGCCCGCCGCCTGGCAGCGCATCTTGCGCTCCGTGACGGGCTTTGCTGACCTGCAGCCGGAGTTCCTCGGCCGGGTCGAGGAGCTGATCGACTTCGTCACCGTCCTGGGAAGCGAGTGAACCATGAGGGGGGCCGAGGCGTGGGAAAGGTCATGAGCAGCGGACCACGAGAACTGACCGGGCAGCAGGCACTTGTGCTGCGGCTGGCCGGGGCCGGATTCCTGATCGCGACAGCCGCGATGCACCTGGATCTCTACCTGACCGGCTACCGCACGATCCCGACCATCGGCCCGCTGTTCCTTTTCCAGGTGATCGCCGCGTTCGCGCTTGGCGGGCTCGTGCTGGCCGGGCTCGTGGTGCGGCCTGGCCGGCGGCTCATCGCCGCGGCTGGCTCGCTCTTCCTGGTCGCCACCCTCGGCGGCTACCTGCTGACTGTCTGGGTCGGCCTGTTCGGCTTCAAGGAGATCCGGACCACGGCCGGGATCGTGGCCGGCATCATCGAGGTACTCGGGTTCGGCGTCCTCGGCCTGCTCGCGCTAGTGCCGGAGCGGGGCGAGCAGGCCGCGCCAGCCCCCGCGCAGACCACCTCCCTGGCTGACCGGCTGCGAGCCGGGCTGCCCGGTGCCGGCCTGGCGGTCGGCGCAGTGGCCGCCGGCGCGCTAAGCACGATCGCACTCGCCGTGCTGCTGATCACCGAGGGCGCGATCGGGACCCCGCAGCCCGCCGCCGCGTCGGCGGGCGGTGCCGCGCTCCACACGACCACGATCAAGGGCGTCAAGGTGCTGACCGATGCCAGGGGCCTCACCCTGTATCGGTTCGCGCCCGATACGCCCACTAAGTCGGCCTGCTACTCGCTGTGCGCCTCCTACTGGCCGCCGGTGCTCGGCAAGCCAACCGCTGGTCCTGGCGTGACCGGCCAGCTGGGCACCATCACCCGCAACGATGGATCGCTGCAGGCGACCTACAACGGCCACCCGCTGTACACCTACGCAATTGACTCGCCGGGCACGAACAAGGGCAACAACATCACTCTGAATGGCGGAAAGTGGTTCGAGGTCCCCGCATCAGGCTGAGCTGCAGCCGGTGGCGCGGCTGGTGCCTGCGGTGTCACTGCTGGCACAGCGGCCCGGCGTGCACTCCAGGCACGTCCAGGTTCTGCCGCCGTGACTATCAGCTGGCCAGGCAGGCCGCTGAGCTCGGTGACCGGCGAAGGCGCCAGGCACGGCCGGGCGACCCCGCCTAGCCGGGCGAGCTGCCAGCGCCCGGTGACTGCGGCCGGGGCCTGGCGCAGCCCCGGCTGCCGGTGAATGAGCGGCAATGCTCCAATGGTGGAGTGTGCACCGCTTTCCTCAGCATCGAAGGCGGCACGCTGCTGCTGGCAGGCGTGCGCGACGAGCTGGCCGGCCGGGCGTGGCAGCCGCCAGCCAGGCACTGGCCCGAGCACCCCGGCCTGACCGGCGGTCTCGACCTGCTGGCCGGCGGGACCTGGCTGGCCGTGGCGCCTGCCGCCCGCCGGGTCGCGTGCGTGCTCAACGGCCGCGGCGTCGCTGCCCAGCCGCTCTCGCGGCGCTCCCGCGGCGTGCTCTGCCTGCAGGCCGCGGCCGAGGGCAAGCCTGACCGCGCGGCACTGGCCGAGTTCGATCCGTTCCACCTGGTCATGGGAGAGGCGGGAACGGTCACCGTGTGGAGCTGGGATGGTGACAGCCTCGCCGAGCGCGAGCTGTCGGCCGGCCTGCACATGATGGTCAACAGCGGCCTGCGCAGCCAGCGCCCGGCGGCCGGGCCGGCGGAGCTGGCGGCTGCTAGCCGGGCGGCCGACCCCCAGCGCCGCCCGCAGGGCGGGCTGCGGCCGGCCGTGCCGCGGATCGCCGACAGCGCACCGGAGCTGCCCAGGGTCGAGTACTTCCTGCCGCGCCTCGCCGCCACACCGCGGCCGCGGCCCCGGCCTGGTGACCCGGTCGCCGCTGCCTGGGGTGGCTGGCTGCCGCTGCTGGACGGCGACGGCATCCGGCCGGACGACCCGCGCGCCCTGCTCGTCCGCCGCGAGCTGGCTGACGGGCGGGTCTGGGGCACCACGTCGGTGTCCGCGGTCGCGATCGGGCCGGATGGGCTCCGGTACGACTTCAACCCCGAGCCAGGCAATCCCGCCGGGTGGTACGAAGTCCGGCTGGACGACGCGGCGTAGCCTGGCACGATGCGGGCGTGGGTAGTCGAGCACCCCGGCCCGGTGACGGGCGGTCCGCTGCGGCTGACCGACCGGCCGGTACCGGAGCCCGGTCCTGGCCAGCTGCTGATCCGGGTGCTGCGCTGCGGGGTGTGCCGCACTGACCTGCACCTGGCCGAAGGCGACCTGCCGCCCAAGCAGCCGCAGGTCACGCCTGGCCATGAGGTGGTCGGCGAGGTGGTCGCCGCCGGGCCGGGCGCGGTCAGGTTCGGCCCTGGCGACCGGGTCGGGGTTGCCTGGCTAGGCGGCACCGATGGCTCGTGCCGGTACTGCCGTGCTAGCCAGGAGAACCTCTGCCCCCGCTCGGTGTACACGGGCTGGGACTTTCCCGGCGGCTACGCCGAGTACCTGACCGCGGCCGACGGCTACGTGCACGCCCTGCCGGCCGGGTTCAGCGACGCTGAGGCGGCGCCGCTGCTTTGCGCGGGCATCATCGGCTACCGGGCCCTGCTGCGCGCCGAGCTGCCGCCTGGCGGCCGGCTTGGCATCTGGGGGTTCGGCGGCTCAGCGCACCTGGCCGCCCAGGTCGCGATCGCGCAGGGCGCGGTGGTGCACGTGTTCACCCGTTCCGCCGAGGCGCGCGAGCTGGCCCGCGGGCTTGGCGCGGCGTCAGTCCAGGACTCGTGGGATCCCGCGCCCGAGCCGCTCGACTCGGCCATCCTGTTCGCGCCCGTCGGCGAGCTGGTGCCCGCCGGGCTGCGAGCGCTAGACCGGGGCGGGACGCTCGCCATCGCCGGGATCTACCTGACCGACATTCCGGTGCTGAATTATGAGCAGCACCTGTTTCAGGAGCGCACGCTGCGCAGCGTCACCTCTAACACCAGGGGTGACGCCGAGGAGTTCCTCCGGCTGGCCGGGCGGCTGCGGCTGCGGGTGACCGTCACGCCTTACCCGCTGGATCAGGCGGACGTCGCACTGGCCGACCTGGCGGCCGACCGGGTGTCAGGTGCGGCCGTGCTGTCGCCGTAGCCGCTCAGGGCTCGGGCGGCAGGCCGTGCGCGGGAAACACCGCGCGCCGGGTGCTGATGATCGCGTGGTCGACCGCGTCGTCCGGGTCGTAGCCGTCCTCGAACGGCAGGTACCCGGCGGCCGCGCCGTCGGTCATGTCCTCCGGCGCCGACCGGCCGGTGCGCCTGCTCACGTACTCGCGCCAGCCGGCCGGCGTCAGCGCATGCGGGTCAACCGGGTGGCCGGCCGCCTCGGCGAGCAGGTGCGTCCAGGTCCTGGGCACCACCCGGACCAGCTCATAGCCGCCGCCGCCGGTCAGCAGCCAGCGGCCGCCGGTCACCTCGTGGGCCAGCTGGTGGATGGCAGCGTGAGCGGCCCGCTGGGCGTCGACGGACAGCTCCAGGTGCGCCAGCGGGTCGAGCCGGTGCGTGTCGCAGCCGTGCTGGCTGACCAGGATCTCCGGCTCGAAAGCCCGCAGCAGCGGGGGCACCACGGCGTGGAAGGCGCGCAGCCAGCCGGCGTCCGCCGTGCCGGCCGGCAGGGCGACGTTGACCGAGCAGCCAGGCGCCGACGGCCCGCCTGACTCCGACGGCCGCCCGGTGCCAGGGAACAGCACCGCCGGGTGCTCGTGCAGGCTGATCGTGAGTACCCGCGGGTCGTCGTAGAACGCCGCCTGCACGCCGTCGCCATGGTGCACGTCGATGTCCACGTAGCCGATCTTGCGCACACCACGCTGCAGCAGCCAGGCGATCGCGATGGCCGGGTCGTTGTAGACGCAGAACCCGCTGGCGCTCGCGCGCATGGCGTGATGCAGCCCGCCAGCGATGTTGCCGCCGTGCTCGGCCCGGCCCTCAAGGACCGCTCCGGCCGCGGCCAGCGTCGCGCCGGCGACCAGCGCCGAGGCGTCGTGCATGTCAGCGAACACCGGGTCGTCGGGGGTGCCGAGCCCGAACATCAGCGCCTCGCGGCCGCGCCGCACGGCGGCGATGTAGCGAGGATCGTGGATCAGCTCCAGCTCGGCGTCGGTGGCAGGGCGAGGCACGGTAACCGACACGCCGGGCAGCGAGAGCACGCCAAGCTCGCGGGCAAGCTCAATGGTCAGCTCGACCCGCACCGGCGCCAGCGGGTGCCCGGCGCCGAAGTCATATGCCACGAGCCGCTCGTCCCAGGCCAGCTCCAGCCTGCACGCCATCTATTGGTCCTCTCCCGCCCGCGTTGCTGTTGCACACTAACCCAGCGGGGCTGACTTCCGGCCGGTGTGTCGCGGCCGTACCGCCGGCCGGCCGGCCGGGCCGGGTCAGCGGATGATCTCGTCGCTGAAGGCGTGCACCGGGTCGGTCGCGCGAGCCGGCAGCGTTTCCAGCCGCCGATCGGCCATCAGGTCCCGGCCGAGCGCCGCTGAGCCGCCGATGTAGCTGGAGTCCAGGTCGGTTTCCGTTGCCACCAGCCAGGCGTGATCCGCTGGCCAGAAGACATTCGGTGACTCGGGCACGAAGTGATCCCCGCCGAGCAGCCAGCCCAGCTCTGGCGCGGCATCCAGCGGGCCCCGCAGCAGCAGGTAGGACCGTTCCGGCAGCTCTACTCGCGGCCCGGCCAGGACCTCGGCTGAGAAGGGGTCGGCACGATCGGCGGCGGCCTGCTCTGAGCCTCCGCGCCAGGCGCGACTGCGGTGATGGTGGCCTGCGAGCCTGGCTCGTCGTCCTGGCCGTATCCCTCCCACGTGCAGAAATAGCAGCGTCCCGGCGTGCTGGTGTGCGCGGCGAGAACCTCGGTCAGGGCGGTGAGCACGGCGGGCGCCAGCCTGCCTGCCTCCGGCGGCACTTCCCACGGCGGCGGCTGCTGGCTGACGCCGCTGGCAGGCCGTGACAGCGCGGCGAACTGTGCCAGCGGGTGCACGACCCGGCCGGACCAGGCGGCCACCTCCGCCCAGCTGACCTGACGATCGTCAGCGCCCTCGGCCGGGCGCAGCAGTCGCGTTCAGGCCGCGAAGCCACCAGGAACCAGCCAGCCGACTCCCGATCCGAGGGGGCCGACGCCGCTGACGACCCAGTCGGCGGGTGACATGTCCGTGACGGGCTGCAGGCTGTACTGCTTGGGCACCGTCTGATGCTAGCCGCCTGGACGGCGCCCGCGGTCCTGTCGCTCCCGTGGCAGGGCAGCGATCACGACGTCGAGGTCCACAGCACCAGGCGGGTGCGGTCGCCGCGGAACAGGTCGCGGGCGAACTCCAGCGGTCGCCCGTCCTGGTCGTAGGCGGTGCGCTCGACGAGCATCAGCGGCGCCCCGGCGGCGACCTGCAGCAGCACGGCCTCCTGCTGGTCGGCGGTGACCGGCTCGAGCACCTCCCTGGCGCGGTGCGGGCGCTGCCCGTACTTCTGCTCAAGCAGCTCGTACAGCGAGCCGTCCAGCGGGCAGTCAAGCAGGCCGGCGAAGCGGGCAGCGGGAAACAGGGAGTGCTCGAGCACGATCGGCCGGCCCTCGGCCAGCCGGATCCGGCGCACGTCGTAGACCGGCTCGCTCGCGGCCAGCTCCAGTGCCCTGGCGGCGGCCGGGCTCGCCGGGTGCTCGGCCGCGCTGAGCACCCTGGCGCCGGCTGCCAGGCCGTGCCTGCGCAGCTGCTCGGAGAAACCGGCCAGGGTGGTCAGGTCCTGGTCCAGCTTGGGCTCGGCCACGAACGTGCCGCCGCCGCGGCCCACCGTCCGGCTCACCAGCCCGCGGAGGGCCAGCTCGCTGAGCGCGTG
The DNA here is from genome assembly GCA_036495525.1 of Streptosporangiaceae bacterium. Lineage (GTDB taxonomy): Bacteria > Actinomycetota > Actinomycetes > Streptosporangiales > Streptosporangiaceae > DASXMR01. The sequence continues at coordinate 14,216 of DASXMR010000143.1, forward strand.
CCGCAGCGTCATCCGGCTGACCCCCAGCCAGGCGGCCAGGTCGTGCTCGGTGGGCAGCCGGTCGCCGGCCATCAGCTGGCCGCCGGCGATGGCGCCGGCCAGCCAGTCCTCGATCTGCGCGTGCACGGTGGTGCCCGGCGCGCGGACGATCACCGGCGGCGAGGTGATCTGCGCCGTGGCCGGCGGGCCTGGCTGCGCCGCCCGGCCGCGCAGGGCGCCGGGCACGGCCAGCTGTCTGATCTTCGGCCGTGGCGGCACGTCCCGTCCCTCCCGACTGCGCTCGTGGCGCGGCGACTCGCGGCCGGACAACGGCCCGGCTGACGTCCTGGTGGCCGGTCCTGCTCAGCCGCCAGGACAGGATGCTAGGCCCGGGACCTGGCGGTCACCGCGGTGGATCAGCCGCCGCCTGGCGCCGTTCGCGCGCCGGCTGCCAGCGGCTGATCATCACCCTCGGGCGTGACCACCGGCGGGAAGGTCTTGCGCTGCCCGACGGCCAGGTAGTAGATGGCGCCGATCAGCGCGATGACCACGACGACGGTCCACAGGATCGGGATCTTGTCCAGGAAGCCGATGTGGAAGTCGAGCAGCTGCTTGCCGTCCACCACCGTCTGGTTCGGCTCCGGGTTGCTGGCCGCCCGCGGCCAGGCGAAGTTCACCAGCATCGCGCCGCCATACAGCAGGCCAAGGACGTTGACAAAGATGCCCCACCGGCCGAGCCGGAACGGCGCAGGCCGCCGCGGCCAGCCGCGCGCCCTGGCGGCCAGGATGACGAGGTTGCCGAGGAAGTAGCTCAGGTAGATCATGCCGGTCGCGGCGATGGCGATCGTGCCGGCGCCGGAGAACTGGAGGAACGGGACCGCGGCGAGCACCGCGACGACGACGCAGGTCCAGACCGGGGTGTGCAGGCGCGGCGCGACTTTCGCCAGCGTTCCCGACAGCGGCAGCCTGTTGTCGCGTGCCATGCCGAAACACAGCCGGATCGTGGCCGCCAGGATCGACATGCAGCAGACGAAGATGGCGGCGGAGACCACCAGCAGGTAGATCGTCGCGAACGGGTGGGAGAAGTTCGCCTCGATGATCTGGGCCGGCCCGTCGGCGCTGGCGATCGAGCCCTTCAGATTGGGTATCGACACCAGCACGCCGAGCAGGAACACCCCGCCGATGATGAACGCGCCGATCACCGAGAACAGCACTGCCTTCGGCGCGGCGCGGCGCGGGTCACGGGTCTCCTCGGCGAGCGTCGACGCGGTGTCGAAGCCGTAGATCACGAACAGGCTCATGAACATCGCGGCGAACAGCGTGCTGCTGTTGATGTGGATCCCGGCGCTGTTGTTCACCACGTGGAAGCCCTGGTGGTTGTGGAACGCCATCAGGATCAGCGCGAAGACGAACATGCCGAGGATCTCGAACACCACGCCGGTGTTGTTGATGATGGCCACCAGCCGGACCCCGTAGATGTTCAGCACAGTGATCACCGCGAGCGTGATCAGCGCCATCACCAGCTCGGTGTGCAGGGTGAGCCCCAGGCTCTTCCAGCCGAGTCCGTTGAACGCCGGGATCAGCGCCAGCGGCAGGGTGGCGACCACAGCGGTGACGGTCAGGATCCCGGCGAACAGGTAGATCCAGCCGGTGAACCAGGAGTAGCTGCGGTTAGCCAGGTACTTGGTCCACTGGAACACCGAGCCGGCCACCGGGTAGTGACTGGACACCTCGGCGAAGTTCAGCGCGATGATGAACTGGCCGAGCGCGACAACCGGCCAGGTCCAGATGAACACCCCGCCGATGGTGGTCAGCCCGAGGGCGAAAAGGGTGAAGATCCCGGTCGACGGCGAGATGTAGCTGAACGCCACCGCGAACGAGCTGAAGGTGCCGAGAGAGCGCTTCAGCTCCTGCTTGTAGCCGAACCCGGCGAGGTCGTCAGAGTCACGTTGCTGGCCGCCGGTGACATCGGTGCTGGCGCTCATTGGCGCTCCCCCCACCAGATCGGATCGCGGAATGGGCGTAGCGTATGATCACGCCGGCTAAATGTCGATACCTTTGGCCTGCCGTGATGGCCGGATAACGCCACGCCGGCCGACCTCGCCTGGTCAGCGCGGGACGATCCGGAAAATAACCCCATCCTTTCGTCTAGACCTTTACGCGCCGCTGAGTTAGCCTGCGGGCGGCGGAGGAGGGAGCGGGCGGTGGGCGGTGAGCAGCCAGGGGCGGGCACCGCGGTGCGGGCTGCCAGCCTGCCTGCCGCCTGCTCGCCTGATGACCCGGCAGCGCTGCTCGCCGGCCTGCCGAGCCTGGCGGCGACGCCGCGCGAGATCGAGGAGCTGCCCGGCGGCCTGACCAACCGGAACTACAAGGTGAGCACGCCGCGCGGCGTGTTCGTCGCGAGGGTGTGGCAGGCCGGCGGGGAGCTGCTGGCCATCGACCGGGAGAATGAGTACCGCAATTCGGTGATCGCGGCGCAGAGCGGCGCCGGCGCACCGGTCGTCGAGTACCGCCCGCAGGACGGCGTGCTGGTCATCGAGTACCTCGAAGGCCGCACGCTGACCAACGCCGACGTGGCGCAGCCAGGCACCATCAAGCGGATCGCCGCGGCGTGCCGGCTGCTGCACGGCGGCGGCCGGTTCGTCAACGACTTCGACATGTTCGCCATCCAGGCCCGTTACCGTCAGGTCGCCGCGGCCCGCGGCATCCGGGTCCCGGCCGGCTACGACGACCTGCTGCCGCGCTTCGAGGCGGTCAGGGACGCGCTCGCCGCGACCGCCAGCGGCACCGTCCCGTGCAACAACGACCTGCTCGCCGCCAACTTCATCGACGACGGCGAGCGGATCGCCCTGATCGACTACGAGTACGCGGGCAACAACGACCCGTGCTTCGAGCTGGGCAATATCGCGGCCGAGTGCCGCCTGCAGCCCGACGGCCTGGCCGGGCTGGTGACCGCGTACGACGGGGCGGCACGGCGCAGCCGGATAGCCAGGGCCCGGCTGCTCGGGCTGGCCGGCATGTACGGCTGGACGCTGTGGGGCGCCATCCAGAGCGCGACGAGCCCGATCGACTACGACTTCCGGGCCTGGGCGGCTGAACGGTTCGACGGCGCGGCGGCCGGGCTGCGGTCGGCCGGGCTCGCCGGGCTGCTCGAGGACGTGCAGCGTGCCGACTGACCAGCGTGATGAATGACCGCTCCTGGCGGCCGGCCGGGCCGGCCGCCGGGGCGGAGGGGCCGGGGGAGGAGGCCGCGGCGCGGGCTGCCGGGGGAGGAAGCACAGGGCAGCCCGTGCCGCCAGGCCGCGCCCGCGTCGTCATCATCGGCGGCGGCGTGATCGGCGCGAGCGTCGCCTACCACCTGGCCGTGCTCGGCTGGACCGACGTGCTGCTGCTTGAGCAGGGCCAGCTGTCCTGCGGTACCACCTGGCACGCGGCCGGGCTGGTCGGCCAGCTGCGTGCCACCGAGAGCGGCACCGCTCTGGTGCAGTACTCCACCGAGCTGTACGCCGCCCTTGAGCAGGAGACAGGGCTCAGCGCCGGGTTCCGCCGCTGCGGCGGGCTGACGGTGGCCCGCACCCCCGAGCGGCTGACGCAGCTGCGGCGGACCGCCGCGACGGCCGAGGCCTACCAGCTCGACTGCGAAATGATCAGCCCGCGTCAGGCGCGCCAGATGTATCCGGTCATGGAGACCTGCGACCTGGCCGGGGCGATCTGGCTGCCGGGTGACGGCCGGGCCGACCCGGCCGGGCTGACCGCGGCGCTGGCCGCCGGCGCCCGGCAGCGCGGCGTCACGATCCGCGAGCGCACCAGGGTGACCGGCGTGCTGACGGCCGGCGGCGCGGTGAGCGGGGTGCGCACCCCGCAAGGCGACATCGAAGCCGAGATCGTGGTCAACTGCGCCGGCCAGTGGGCCAAGCAGGTCGGCGAGATGTGCGGGGTGACGGTGCCGCTGCACTCGGCCGAGCACTTCTACGTAGTCACCGACCAGATCGACGGCGTGCACCGCGACCTGCCGGTACTGCGCGACCCGGACGGCTACACCTACTTCAAGGAGGAGGTCGGGGGCCTGGTCGTCGGCGGCTTCGAGCCGCAGGCCAAGCCCTGGGTAGCGCCGGACCAGATCCCGCACCCGTTCGAGTTCCAGCTGCTCGAGGAGGACTTGGACCACTTCTCGGTGCTGATGACCAGCGCGCTGCAGCGTATCCCGGTGCTGCAGGACACCGGCATCAAGAAGTTCTACAACGGGCCGGAGAGCTTCACCCCGGATAATCAGTTCCTGCTCGGTGAGGCCCCTGAGCTGCGGAACTTCTTCGTCGCGGCCGGCTTCAACTCCGTCGGCATCGCCTCGGCCGGCGGGGCTGGCCTGGCGCTCGCCGAGTGGATCACCGGCGGCGAGCCGGCCACCGACCTGACGGCGGTCGACATCCGCAGGTTCGCCCGCTTCCACGGCAACAACAGGTGGCTGCGGGACCGCGTCGGCGAGATCCTCGGGCTGCACTACGCGGTGCCGTGGCCAAACCGGGAGCTCGAGACCGCCCGGCCGTTTCGTCGTTCTCCCGTCCATCACCTGCTCGAGCGGGCAAACGCCAGCTTCGGCAGCCGGATGGGCTGGGAGCGGCCCAGCTATTTCGCGCCAGCCGGCGCAGACCCCGCGCTCGGCTACTCCTGGGACAAGCCGCCGTGGCTGCCGTGGTCGGCGGCCGAGCAGCGGGCCACCCGCGGCGCGGTGGCCGTCTTCGACCAGACATCGTTCTCCAAGTACCTGATGACCGGCCCGGACGCCGAGAGGGCGCTGCAGTACCTGTGCACCAACGACGTCGCGGTCAGCCCAGGCCGGACCGTGTACACCGGGCTGCTCAACCCGCGCGGCACCTACGAGTCAGACATCACCGTCACGCGGCTGAGCGAGCAGGAGTTCCTGCTCGTCAGCAGCGCCGCGACGAGCCAGCGGGACCAGGACCATATCCGCCGGCACATCCCGGCCGGCCTGCACGCGGCCGTGGTGGACATGACCTCCGCGTACGCCGTCTACGGCGTCATGGGACCCAGGTCACGCGAGCTACTGCAGCGGGTGTCGGCCAGTGACCTGACCGACGCGGGCTTCCCGTTCGGCAGCAGCCGGGAGATCGACCTCGGCTACTCGACCGTGCGGGCGACCAGGATCACCTACGTCGGCGAGCTCGGCTGGGAGCTGTACGTGCCGGTCGAGTTCGCGGTCGGTGTCTACCAGGACCTGATGGCGGCCGGCGCGACGCTCGGCGTCGTGAACGCCGGCTACTACGCGATCGAGTCGATGCGGCTGGAAAAGGGCTACCGGGCATTCGGCCGGGAGCTGACCCCCGACTACAACCCGGTGGAGGCAGGCCTGCTCTTCGCCTGCAAAATGCGCACCGGCATTGGCTTCCTCGGCCGGGAGGCGGTCGAGAAAGCACGGGCAGACGGCCCGCGACGGCGGCTGGTCTCGCTGGTACTTGCCGACCACGACGCGATGCTGTGGGGCGGCGAGCTGATCTTGCGTGATGGCGTGGCTTGCGGTCAGGTGACGTCGGCCGCCTGGGGCGAGACGGTCGGTGCCTGCGTCGGCCTCGGCTACCTGCGCGACCCAGCCGGCGGGACCGTGACCGCCGATTTCGCCGCTTCCGGCTGCTACCAGGTCGACGTCGGCGGCGAGCGGTATCCGGCCGCCGTGCACGTGCGCCCGCCGTACGACCCGGCCGGCCACCGCGTGCGCGGCTAGCAGTCGCGCGGCGCTTCGGCGCCGAAGTTTACCGGCCGGGTGGCCGGGTAGCCGGTGGACTTCCCAAGCTGCGATACCTCGTGAGAGGAGTGCTCTTCTTGCGGCCGCGACGACTCGCACCGCTGTATCGATCTCGCGTTACCCACGCCGCGGCAGCCGTTGTCCTGGTCATTACCACCGTCACCGTGGTGGCCTTCTCGGCGGCGCGACCGGTGGTGAACCGCGTGGTCAGCGACCTGTTTTCGACGCCGATTCACCCGCCGCCCTGGTCCTGCAAGCTCGGTCCAGGCTCGGTGCCGCGCCGGCGGGTCCTTATCCTTTACGACAGCACCGGCAGATTTGCCGCCTACGGCGCGCAAACCGGTGTTTTCGCGGCCAATTTCGCTTCGCATTTCGCGCGGCCCGTCCGGCAGCCGGTGAAGCGGTACCGGCGGGGCGAGATGCGACATTTCGCCGCGGTCATCTATGTCGGCATCAATTACGGCGAGCACCTGCCGGCTGGCTTCCTTGCCGACGCGCGGGCCGGCGTCCGGCCGGTGCTGTGGCTCGGCGAGAACGCCTACCAGCTGACGGACAGGGCTTACGCGCGGGCGCACGGGTGGCGGGCGACCGGCACCGTGACCCGTCATTTCACCACCGTGCGCTACCGCAACGTGAACCTGACGACCCACGCCCGCACGCTCGACCGGATCCGGCTACTTAGGCCCAGCCGGGCGCGGGTGCTGGGGACAGCGCAGACCGCGAGCGGCAGCAGCGTTCCGTGGGCGGTGCGTTCAGGCCGCCTGACCTACGTCGCCGAGGCGTCGCTGGACTCCGAGGGCAGCGAGGACCGCTCGTTCGCCGTGGCTGACCTGATGGCCGGACTGTTCGGGCCGGTGCCGCAGCGGCACCGGGCGCTGATCAGGCTGGAGGACGTCGGGCCGGAAGCCGACCCGGTGCAGCTTCGCCAGGTCGCGAACTTCCTGGCGTCGCGGCACGTCCCGTTCACCGTCGCTGCCTACCCGCTGTACCTCGGCCCGGCCGGGCAGCAGCCGCGCAAGCGGATCTCGCTGACCGGCAACCCGGCAGTCGACGAGGCCATCAAGTACATGCTCAGCAAGGGCGGCACGCTGGCCCTGCACGGTTACACCCATCAGCTGGGCGCCAAGCACAACCCGAACAACGGCGAGAGCGGCGAGGACTTCGAGTTCTACCGCGTCCACTACAACGCCGGGCACAAGCTGATCTATGACGGGCCGACGGGGCGGTACCCGGCCGTGTGGGCCAGGCACCGGATCGCCGAGGCGCTGGCGGCCGTCCGCGCGGCTGGCCTGCCGCGGCCCGAGATCTGGCAGTTTCCTGAGTACGGCGCCTCGCCGGCCGCCTACCGGGTCGCGGCGTCGATGTTCGTCGCCAGGTTCGAGCGGGTCAGCTACGCGGCCGGCCCGCCAGGTCATGAGAACCTCAAGACCCTGACCGAGCAGATGCCGCCTTTCCTGGTCCGCGATGTGTACGGCGGCCCGGTGCTGCCGGAAACTCTCGGCTACGTCCAGGGCGCGGACGAGTCAGGAAGCGGGGCAGGCTCGGTCCGGCAGATCCTCGCCGCGGCGGCGGCGCAGAAGGGCGCGGTCCGCGACAACGTGGCCGGCGTTTACTACCACCCGTTTCTCGGCGTCGGGCCATTGCGGAGCCTGGTGGACGGCATTCAGCGCGAAGGCTACAAATTCGTCACTGACTGCAATGTACTGAGGGGGTAACCTGTGCTGCTTTTCGCCGCTGCCATGGTGGCCGCGGTGGGCCTGGTATTCGCCGGCTACGGCGTTGCCATGGTGCTGCTGTGCGTGGCCGCCGCATCGACTCGATGGCGGGGCAGGTGATGCCGGGCGTGCTGCTGCAATGGCTCGACTGGATAGCCGCGGCCGGCATCGTCGCCGTCTTCGCGCATGCCGTCCGGCTCTGGTTCGTGAGCCGCGCTGACCCGGCGGAGCCCGGTATCGCGGCCGGCGCGTCTGACGGCTACTTGTTCGCCTTCATGGTGCCCGCCCTCAACGAGGCGCGGGTCATCGGGAACACCCTCGACCGCCTGCTCGCCCTGCCGGTAAGCAACAGCCTCGTCCTGGTCATCGACGACGGGTCGGACGACGGCACTGCCCAGGTGGTGGAGGCGCGCGACGACCCTCGCGTCGTTCTGCTGCGCCGGGAGCCGCCGGCCGCGCGGCAGGGCAAGGGCGCGGCGCTGAACGCCGGCTTCCAGCGGCTCGTCGCCGAGCTCAGTGACTGGCCAGCCGACAAGGTCATCGTCGGCATCATGGACGCTGACGGCCGGCTTGACATCCAGGCACCCGACCGGGTGGCGGCTTATTTCGCCGAGCCCGCCGTGGGCGCCGTGCAGATAGCGGTGAGGATCTACAACCGGCACCAGAGCGGCCTGGCCAGGCTGCAGGACATGGAGTTCGTCACCTACACCGATGTCTTTCAGGGCGCCCGCGACGTGTGGGGGGTGGCTGGCCTGGGCGGCAACGGCCAGTTCGTGCGCCTGGCGGCGCACCTGGACCTGGCCCCTGAACCCTGGACCGACGGCCTGACCGAGGACCTGGAGCAGGGCCTGCGGCTGATCTGCGCCGGCTGGCGGACCAGGTACTGCCGGGACGTCGCGGTGCACCAGCAGGGCCTCGTCTCGCCGTGGCGGCTGCTCCGCCAGCGATCCCGCTGGTTCCAGGGTCACCTGCAGGCGTGGCGGCAGATCCCGCTCGTCCTGCGCCGGGCGCCGCTGCGCACCGTGCCGCACCTGCTGCACAGCCTCCTGGTTCCGGTCCTGCTGCTAGCGAACGTCGCGCTGACCGCCGCCCTCGGCGCGACGCTGGCCGGGCTGGCCGTCTCGCCCGCTGTCCGGGCCGGCCTCGGGCAGCCGGGCGCTGTCGTCGGCTGGTACTGGCTCACCTTCGCGCTGGCCATGTTCCTCACGGTCTCGGTCTATGCCCGGCGGGAGCGGATGATCAGGCGCTGGCGGCTGCTGGTGCTGGGTCACGCGTTCGCCGGCTACGCGCTGCTGTGGATCGTGGCCGGGTACCTGGCGGTCGGGCGGATGGTCAGCCGGCGGCGCGGCTGGGTGAAGACCGACCGGATCGCCGAGCCGCCGCGGCGGCGCGCGCCGACGCGGAGCGGTGCTCCGTGAGGCGGCAGGCCATGACGGCCGTGGCGGCGGTGCTCGCGCTGGCGGGCGGGGCCGCTGGCTGCGGCAGCCAGCAGCAATCGCCTGCCTCCGGCCGCCCCTGGCGGGTGGCCTATGACGGATACGGCCAGGTCAGGTTCGCAGCCGGCCACATCACGATGCGGCCGGCCAGGGCGCGCTCGGCGCACAGCACGCACGCCGCGCTTGTGCTCTCGGCGCGCAGCTGGCGGGACGTGAGCATCGGGGTCCGGCTGCGCACGGACCGTCAGCTGCGCCGGCCGCGGCCGCGCCCCTGGGAGGTCGGCTGGGTGGTCTGGCATTACGTCGATAACCAGCACTTCTATTACCTGGCGCTGAAGCCGGACGGCTGGGAACTCGGCAAGGAAAGCCCCGGCTACCCGGGCGACCAGCGTTTCCTGGCGACCGGCAGGACGCCGGCCTTCCCGCCCGGCCGCTGGTACTCGGTCAGCGTTCAGCAGCGCGGTCAGCGCATCCAGGTCAGCGTCGACGGCCGCCAGCTGGTGCGGTTCACCGACAGCCGGGACCCCTACCTGGGCGGATACGTGGGCCTGTACACCGAAGATGCGTCCGTGACGTTCCAGCCCACCGGGCTGACGGCTATCCCCTGAGTCACAGAAAGGACCCATGATGCACAGCACCGCGGCCAGGCGAGTCATGGTCGTGTACGGCACGCGGCCGGAGGCCATCAAGCTGGCGCCGGTGGTACGCGCGCTCGACAAGACACCGCTGCTCGCACCCGTGGTCGCCCTGACCGGACAGCACCGGGCCATCGTGGACCAGGTCAACGAGACGTTCGGGGTGCGGCCCGATCACGACCTGAACGTGATCAGGCCGCGGCAGGAGCTGGACGGCCTGACCGCTCGGGTCCTCGAGCGGCTCACCGCCGTGCTGCGGGCCGAGCGCCCCGATGCGGTGGTCGTCCAGGGCGACACGACATCCGCCTTCGCCGGCGCGCTGGCCGCGTTCTACCAGAATATTCCGGTGATCCACGTCGAAGCCGGCCTGCGGACCGGCGACCTGTCCGCACCCTTTCCTGAAGAGGCCAACCGCCGCCTGACCAGCCAGCTCGCCGCCCTGCACCTGGCGCCGACGCCAGTGAGCGAGGGCAACCTGCTCGGCGCTGGCATACCGGCTGACCAGGTGCTGGTCACCGGGAACACGGTCATCGACGCCCTGCTCTGGGCCGTCGGGCAGCGCGTGCCGTACGGCAGCCGGGAACTGGAGCAGGTCGAGAACTGCGACAGGCCGGTGCTGCTCGTCACTGCGCACCGCCGGGAGTCCTGGGGCCGCCCCCTGCGGGGCATCGCCGCCGCCATCGCCGCTCTCGCGAGGGCGCATCCGGAGCTGATCGTGGTGCTGCCCGTGCACCCGAATCCCGTCGTCCGCGAGGCGCTGCTGCCGGTGCTGCAGGAGATCAGCAACGTGAAGACGGTCGAGCCGCTGAGCTACGGCCCGTTCGCCCGGCTGCTGCAGCGGTCCACGGTCGTCCTCACCGACAGCGGTGGCGTGCAGGAGGAGGCGCCCAGCCTCGGCAAGCCCGTGCTTGTCATGCGAGAGACGACCGAGCGGCCCGAGGCGGTCGCCGCTGGCACCGCCAAGCTGGTCGGAACCGACCCGGAGCAGGTGTTCGCGGAAGTGGACCGCCTGCTGACCAGCGCTCCCGCCTTTGAGGCCATGGCCAGCGCGGTGAATCCCTACGGCGACGGGCAAGCGGCGCCGCGCACGGCAGCCGCGATCGAGCACATGTTCGCGCTGGCTCCGCGGCCAGCCCCGTTCGAGCCGCCGGTCCACGCCGGCCCGGCCTGACCGCCTGCCGACCTGCCGCCCCTTGCGCAGGGCGGCCGGACGGCGCTACAAACGGTGCGTGGGGAGCGAGCTTCCCACGGGGGCCGTCAGCTCAGCGCAGCTTGAGCTGCGCCTGGCGGGAACGTTCGGGGTCATCAGGGACGGCCGGGAGCTGGCCCTGGAAGCCGTGGGCAGCCGCAAGGCCAGGACGCTGCTGAAGCTGCTCGCCGTCGAGCGGCCAGGGCTGGTCCCCGTGGACCGGATCATCGACGCGCTCTGGGCGGGGCAACCGCCCGCGCTGGCGGAGCAGAACGTGGCGACGCTCGTCAGCAGGCTGCGCTCGGTACTGGGGGCTGGCGTCATTGAGGGCGGCCGGGCCGGCTACCGGCTGGCCGCCGGACCGGCCGTCAGCGTCGATCTCGACGTAGCGGCCAGGCTCTGCGAGCAGGCGGAGCGCAAGCTGCCCACCGCGGCCGCGCTGGCGCTGACCGCCGCCGAGCGCGCGGCCGGGCTGCTCGCGGCCGGCACCGCGCTCGATGACGACCCCTACGCCGGGTGGGCCGATCCGGCCAGGGCAGAGCTGCGCGAGCTTAGCCGCCGCGCCCGCCTGCTGGCCGGCCAGGCCGCGCTCGCGGCAGGCGAGGCTGCCGCCGCGGCCCGGCACGCCGGGGCGGCCGCCGCAGCCGACCCGCTCGACGAGGCGGCGCACCGCTTGTTCATGTCCGCTGCCGCCGCGGCCGGCGAGCCAGCCAGGGCGCTGGCGGCCTACGCGGCGCTACGACAGCGGCTCAGCGATGAGCTGGGCACCGACCCGGCCCCGCTGACCAGGGACGTTCACCTGGCGATTCTGCGGGAGCAGCCGGCCGGGGCCGGCCAGTCCGGCGGGGGAGGGCTGGCCGCGCCTGGCGGCACAGCGGCTGGCCGGCCTGATCGCCGGGCTGGCCCGGTCGGACACGCAGGAGACGTCGCGCTGGCCGGCTCGCCTGGCGCTGGCCGGCCAGCCGCTGGCGCAGGCCAGGCGCTGCGGCGGGGGACGGCGGCGGCCGGGCCGGCCTTGGCCGGCCGCGACGCCGAGATGGACCGGCTGCGCGCGGCCTGGCTCGCGGCTGCGGCCGGCCGGCCGGCCCTGATCATGATCGTCGGCGAGGCCGGGATCGGGAAGACAGCGCTGGCCGAGGCGCTGGCGGGCGAGGCGTCCGCCGACGGCGCGACGCTGCTGCGGACCCGGTGCTACGAAGCCGAGCGGTCGCTGTTCCTGCAGCCAGTCGTCGACGCGGTCACGCCCGTGGTGAGCCGGATGCCAGCCGCCCGGCTGGCTGGGCTGCTCGGCGAGCACGCGCAAGCCGCCGCGGCGCTGCTGCCGGGAGTGAGCGCGCTGCCGGACGCCGCCGGGCCGGGCAGGCAGGCCGCCGTGATGTGGCGGGGCAGCGCTGAGCTGGAGCGGCGGCGGGCGCTGGAGGCCATGACCGCGCTGCTGACCGGCCTGGCGGCGGCGAACCCGGTGCTGCTGGTGGTGGACGACCTGCAGTACGCGGGCCAGTCCACGGTCGAGCTGCTGCATTACCTCGCGCGGCACGCAGCTGCCGCGCGGCTGCTCATCCTGGTGACGGTGCGGCCCGAAGATGCGGGAACCGCGGCAGCGGCGCTGGACGACGTCGCTGCCCGGCTGGAACTGGGGCCGCTCAGCGCAGCGGCGGTGCGGCAGCTGGCCGGCCAGGCCGGCCAGGCCGAGCTGGCGGACGGCATCCTGGCGCGCACCAAGGGCCACACCCTGTTCGTGGTCGAGGTGCTGCGATCGCTGGCGGCCGGCGAGTCGGGCTTGCCCGACACCCTGCGCAACGCCGTGCTTTCCAGGGTCCGGCGGGCCGGCCAGGCCACCGAGACGCTGCTGCGGGCCGCGGCGGTGCTCGGCGCCGTACTCGACCCGCAGGTACTCGCTGCGCTGCTTGACCGGCCGGTAGGTGGCGTGCTCGACGCGTGCGCAGGCGCGCTTGACGCACGGCTGCTGACCGTGAGCGGCCGGGACTACGAATTCGCCAACGACCTGATCCGCGCGGTGCTGTACGAGAGCACGCCAGAGCCGTCCCGGCTTGCCTACCATCGTCGCGCCGCTGACCTGCTGACCGAGCATCCGGAGGCGCTGGCCACGCACGCCGCGGCGGTCGGCGACTGGCAGCGGGCCGCGCGAGCATGGCTGCTGGCGGCCGAGATCGCCATGCGGCGATACGCGGCGCCGGACACCATCGGCCTGGCCACCGAGGCGCTGGCGGCGGCCGGCCAGGCAGGCGACGCCGAGCTGCGTGCGCGGGCGCTGGTGCTGCGTGGCCGGGCGCTGGAAGCCACCGGCTCGCCAGCTGCCGCGTTCGCTGACATGAAGCAGGGCGCAGCGCAGGCACGGGCCGCTGGTGACCGCCGGCTGGAGATGCTGGCGCTGCGGGCGCTAGGCGGGGACGTCGCGGTGTCGTTGCGCCAGCCAGTGAGCTCCTACGCCGCCAGCCTGCTGGACGGCCTGCGGATCGCCGAGTCGCTCGGCGACCGGGCCAGCGAGGCGGACCTGCTGTCACGGCTGGCCGTCATCGCCGGCAACCGGCTCCACCTTGACCAGGCACTGGAGCAGGGGCTGCGCGCGGCGGCTGCTGGTCGCGCCGCAGCCGATGACCAGGCGCTGGCCGCCGGGCTCGACGGGCTGAAGGCGGCCTGCCTCAGCGCCGGCGACGCCGCCGGGCTGACCGAGGTGCTCGCTGAGCTGCTCCCCCTGCTGCGCCGGCTAGGCGACCCGCTGCTGCTGCAATGGGCGGAGTTCGACGCCGCCTTTCCCGCGGTCGCCGCGGCCGACTGGGCGGCGGCCGAGGCGGCGATGCGGCAGGCCCTGCGGCTGAACGGCCAGGCCGGCTACCCGCACTTCGCGGCCTGGTACACCGCGCATCTGGGCTGGCTGGCGCGGCTGCGCGGACAGGACGAGGCGGCAGTGGCCCTCGGCCGCCAGGCGCTCGACCTGACTGGCCAGCATGAGCACGGCTGGGCACGCGCCATCGCCTGCTCGGTGCTGGGCGGCACGCTGCTGCTGACCGGCCAGCGAGCCGCGGCGACCCGGCTGCTGGCGGACGGCCTGGCCGCGGCCAGGGACACCGGAGTGGAGGCCTACCTGCTGCGCTGCGCGGCGCCACTCGCGGCAGCGACCGGCTCGCCGGACCTGCTCGCCGAGGCGGACGGGCTGCTCGCCAGCGCCCGGGTGCCGGCCGGCTGTGCCTGGCTGCCCGGTTATGAGGCCTACCTGTCGCTGGCGGACGCCTGGCTCGGCCAGGGGGAGCCGGCCAGGGCGCGGGCGGTGCTGGCGCCGCTGCTTGCGGTGGCCGATCGCACGCCGTGGACGCCGGTCCTCGCCGAGGCGCTGGTCGCCGACGGGCGCGCCCTCATCCAGGCCGGTCAGGCCGGCCAGGCCAGGGCCAGATTGCAGCGCGCCGCCGCGCTGGCCACCGGGCACGGCATGCCGCACGTGCTCGCTGCGGCCAGCTCAGCCCAGCGCCAGCTCGGCTGAGCCGTCGCGCAGCTCCGCCGCGAAGCTGCCGGTGTCCCAGCGCTGGCCGGGACCGGCCATTGCAGTCCGGTTGCAACGTCACCGCAATGCGCTGTCGCAGCGTAGGCCGGGGCGGCGCAGAGCGCGCCGCTGCGGGAGGAGGACGCAGTCATGGCTGTCAACATGGACAAGCTGCAGGAGTTCCTTGGCCGGTTCGTCGCTGACCTCGGTGCGACGGCGGCCGCGGGCAGCGTGGTGGTCGGGCACCGGCTCGGCCTGTACCGGGCGCTGGCCGAGGCGCCGGCGACAGCGGACGAGCTGGCGGCCCGGACCGGCACCAGCCCGCGCTACGTGGCCGAGTGGCTGCGCGGGCAGGCGGCCGGCGGGTACGTCGAGTTCGACGCGGCTGGCGACGCCTACTCGATGACCGAGGAGCAGGCGTTCGCGCTGGCCAACCCGGACGGCGGCGTCTACCTGCCGGGCGCGTTCGTGCTGGCTCTCGGCGCGCTCAAGGCCGAGCCTCGCATCACCGAGGCGTTCCGGTCGGGCGGCGGACTCGGCTGGCACGAGCAGGACGAGGACGTCATCGTCGGGTGCGAGCAGTTCTTCCGGCCCGGCTACATCGCGAACCTGGTGCCGTCGTGGATCCCGGCGCTCGACGGGGTGCAGCAGAAGCTGACGGCGGGGGCCAGGGTGGCCGACATCGGCTGCGGCCTCGGCGCGTCGAGCATCCTGCTCGCGCAGGAGTTTCCGAACTCGCAGGTCACCGGCTCGGACTACCACGACGAGTCGATCGAGCTGGCGCGCAAGCGGGCCGGGGACGCGGGCGTCGCCGACCGGGTCAGCTTCGAGGTCGCCTCGGCTGCCACCTTCTCCGGCACCGGCTACGACCTCGCGGCCACGTTCGACTGCCTGCACGACATGGGCGACCCGCTGGCCGCTGCCCGGCACGTCCGCCAGGCGCTCAAGCCGGACGGCACCTGGCTGATCGTCGAGCCGGCCGCGGCCGACGACGTGGCCGGCAACATGAACCCGGTGGGCCGGATGTACTACAGCTTCTCGACGCTGCTGTGCGTGCCAAGCGCGCTGTCGCAGCCCGGCGGGTACTCGCTCGGCGCGCAGGCCGGCGAGGCCGCGATCAGGCAGCTGGTGACCGACGCCGGCTTCACCAGGTTCCGCCGCGCGGCGCAGACGCCGTTCAACAACGTGCTGGAAGCTCGGCCCTGAGCCTCAGCTGCTGCCGGTTCCGGTACCGGCCAGGGACCGGACCCGGCGCAGCACCTCGTCGCGGCCCAGGGCCATGGCCACGCTGTACAGGTCGGGGCTGCGGGTCGAACCGGTCAGCGCGACCCTGATCAGCTGGGATGCCTCGCGGATCGAGCCAGGGTAGGCCGCCGGATCCTGCTTGTAAGCCTTGGCATTCGGCGCGAATCCGTGCCTGGCGGCCAGCTCCCTGATCTGGCCGAACCATTCCTGCGGGTCCCCGGCATCCGAATAGCCAGCAGCGAAATCGGCGGCGAAAGCCCGCACCAGGTCGTCGGCGAGCCCGCCGAGCCGGTCGTCGCCGGGGCCGACCAGGGTGAAGAGCTCAGGAAAGAAGAACGAATAGGCGGACCGGAAGTCCGACCACTTGCGCAGGTCCTTGCGCGGGTTCTCGACGCCTTCCCGCTCCACCGCCAGCGCCGCCAGCGCCCGGTCAGTCTCGGTCTCCAGCACCCGCGCCAGCTCCGAGTCGTACTGAGCTGCCCACGTCCGCAGCTGGCCGAGAATCTGCTTGCCAGGCAGCGTCGCGATGTAGTCAGCGCTGATGTCCTCGAGCTTGACTTCGTCGACCAGCGGCCCGGCGACGCCGCACTCGCTCAGCCGGATCGGCTCCGCCAGCGCCTGCGGCAGCGGCAGCTCGGCGAGCCGGCCATTGGCCAGCCCGCGCAGGTAGTAGAGCATCGCCTCGGCCGGGTAGCCGGCCCGCAGGTAGAAGTCGACGCTGGCGTCCGGGTCCTTGCGCTTGGACAGCTTGCGCTTGCCGCCGGGGATCTGCTTCATCAGCGGCGCGATGTGCGCGAAGGCCGGGGGCTCGAAGCCGAGCGCGGCGAACAGCTGCCGGTGCAGCGGCACCGACGACAGCCACTCCTCGCTGCGGATCACCACCGTGACCCGCATCAGGTGATCGTCGACGGCGTGCGCGAAGTGATAGGTGGGCAGCCGCAGCGGCTGGCTGGATGACTTGATGATCACCGCGTCGTTGTAGTTGTCGTCGGCGGCCAGGGTGCCTCGGATGACGTCGTGGAACTGGACCCGGACGCCGGTGCGGCCGGGCGAGCGGAACCGGATCACGTACGGCTGCCCGGCCTCCAGCCTGGCAAGCACGTCGGCGTCGGGCGCGTCCCGCCACAGTGCCCAGGAGCCGTAGTACCCGGTCGGCACCTTGGCGGCCTGCTGCCGCTGCCTGATGTCGGCCAGCTCCTGCTCGGTGGCGAAGCACAGGTACGCCTTGCCCGCGCGCAGCAGTTCCCGCGCGTGGCTGAGGTAGATGGCCTCGCGTGCTGACTGGTGGTACGGGCCGTAGTCGCCGCTGCCCTCTTCCTCGTCCGGCTGCAGGCCGAAGTAGCCGAAGCCGCGGGCGAACTGGTCCAGCGCGCCTTCCTCCTCGCGCGCCTGGTCGGTGTCCTCCACCCGCAGGATGTAGCGGCCGCCGGACTTGCGGGCGACGTCCAGGTCGATCATCGCCACGTAGATCGTGCCGATGTGCATGGAGCCGGTCGGCGAGGGCCCGATCCTGGTCACCTCGGCGCCCGGCGGCAGCTCGCGCCGCGGGTAGCGCTGCTGCCAGTCATCCGGGCCTGGCAGGTCAGCCGGGAACAGTGCGTCGATGACGGCGCGGTCGAGCATGAGGTGTGTCGCTTCCTTGCCGGGCGGGTGACGCGGCGGGCTCAGGTGCCGGCCATCCGCAGCGTGATCTCGGTCCCTGCCAGCGCCTTGCTGACCGGGCAGGTGGCCTTGGCCTGGGCAGCGATGTCGGCGAACTGCTCGGGGCTGACCCCGTCGGCCTGGCCGCCGACGGTCAGCACGATGCCGCTGATCCGGAAGCCGCCGGCCGGGTCGGGGCGCAGCGTAACGTCCGCGCTCACGTCGAGCTGCTGGCCGGTGCCGCCGGCCGCGCCGAGCAGCGCGGCGAACTGCATCGCGAAGCAAGAGGTGTGCGCGGCTGCGATCAGCTCCTCCGGGCTGGTGACCCCGCCCGCGTCGTCAGCGGCGCGCCTGGCGAAGCTGACCTCGTAATTTCCGACACCCGAGCTCTCCAGCCGGACATTTCCCGTTCCTTGCTCCAGGCTGCCAGTCCAGATGGTGCGGGCAGTACGGGTGGGCATCGTGGCCTCCTGCGCGGCGACTCGGCTGGCTTCAGCTTGCCACCCTCTGGCCGCGGTCAGGAAAGCCTGGGGGCCGGGTCCGCTCGGTTGCGGTGCAGCCGGTCGCCGACCACGTGGGCGAAGAAGATCGCGGCGAGTACGGCTAGCCCGTCGGCCAGCAAGCTGACGATGGCGAAGGTGGCCGCGGCCCCGTCTCCGTCGATCAGGCCCGTGCCAGGCCCCCATGGCCACAGCGGCTCGCGTACCTGGAACGGGCGGCCGAGTTGCACAGAATGCGGCCAGGTCGCGTGGACGCCGCCACCGCCGGTCTCCAGGATGCCGACGGTGACGATCGAGCAGCCACCCTGGCCCCTGAAGCCGCAGCTCACGTCGTGGAATTGCGGATCGAACGTGGCCATCTTGCTGCTCGTCACCCAGCCCACGCTGTTGACCAGGCCGGGCGTGAAGAGCGCGGCCGTGCCCACCGCGATGACCAGCAGTGCCGACGAAGTCACCAGGTCGGACCGCCAGGAGTGCCACCACCGCTCGGATTTGCGCTCGGCGATCGAGGTAGCCTGCGCCCGCTGCGCCGCGGTGTGGCGCCGCAGTCGCACGCTGGTCGCCACGACGTCGACCAGCCCGGCGACAGTCAGGGCGGCGAGTGCCGTGGCGATCGCCAGGGTCGCGACGGGGCCTGAGCTGGTCGCGGTCGTCTGGGCGGAGTAGACGCTGATGGCCGTCAGGGCCGCTAAAAACCCGCCAATTGCCGTCCAGCCCCCGCCGCGGCGGCGGCGCATCAGCCGGAGGGTGGCGGCGAGCTGCGGATCCTGGTCGCCGGCTGAGGCGGCCGGCGCGGACGGGCTGATCACGCGCAAAGCGTACTTCTGCGCAGGCTGGCCGGGCTAGATCCAGCAGGCCGGCAGGCTCGTGTCGCTCAGCCCCGGCTCCTTATCACGATTAGATAACGAAGGCGGCGCACGGCATCCGCGCGGCGCTCAGGCCCGAATGCGGTGCGAGTCGGGAGGCCGGCCTGCCAGTCCGGCTGCCGGGGGGACAGATGTCCAGGCAGCCGGGCTGGGCCGGCCGGCTGGCTGACTGACCGCCGGGGCGCCGTCCCGGTGCAGCGCAGGGGGGTGCGCCGGCGAGCGGCGTTCCCGGAAAGGACAGCCATGCCTGCAGAAAATCTCCCGCCTGGCCCGGCCGGGCCAGCGGACGCCGGCGACCAGCTGGCCGAGGTGTCCCGCCGCTCGCTGCTGCGCGGCGCGGCCGGCGCCGGCGCGGCCGGCCTCGCGGCCAGCTCGCTGATCGGCGCTTTCGCCGGGCCCGCCCTCGCGGGGCCGGCCCATCAGGGCGGCAGCCGGCCGCAGTCAGGCCCTGAGCATGACGGCCGGGCGCGCCAGGACGTCATCGTGCACCTGCGGGACAGCCGCTCCGGCGAGATGGACATCTTCGCCGGCACGAGCCACACCAAGGTCCGCGACCGCGAGCTTGCTGCCCGGCTGGTCAGCGAGCTCTGAACCCGCCGCGGCCTGAGAGCCCGGCACGAACCGAATCTCCTGCCAGAGCGACCCAGTGAGGTAAGCCATGTCTTCGCACCGCGAGGCTCCCGAGGTCTCCCAGGATCCGGTTGCTGATAGCACCGACCTGTACGCGTTCGTCAGCCCTGACCGGCCTGACACCGTCACGCTGATCGCCAACTACGTGCCGCTGCAGCAGCCGGCTGGCGGCCCGAACTTCTACGAGTTCGGTGACGACGTTCTCTACGAGATTCACATCGACAACAACGGTGACGGCCGGGCCGACATCACCTACCAGTTCCGGTTCCGCACCGAACTGCGGGACCGGGACACCTTCCTGTACAACACCGGGCCGATCCTGTCGGTGCACAGCACGGCGTGGAACCGGCGCCAGTTCTACTCGGTGCACCGGGTGCGGCACGGCAAGCGCAGCACGCTCGCGCCGCGGCTTGCCTGCCCGCCGTGCAACATCGGGCCGCTGTCGACGCCGCACTACGGCCGGCTGGCCCGTGAGGCCACGCACCATCTGGCGGGCGGGATCAGGGTCTTCGCCGGGCAGCGCGCCGAGGGCTTTTACGTCGACCTCGGCTCGATCTTCGACCTGGCCAACCTGCGCCCGTTCCAGAACCTGCACAACATGTTCGGGATGGACGTGTTCAGCGGCCCGGCTCCTGGCGTGAACGGTGCCAACCGGCTGAACGTGCACTCCATCGCGATCCAGGTGCCGAAGAGGGACCTGGTCAGGGCTGGCGCGCATGGCGTGACCGACGAGCGCTCGGTCATCGGCGTGTGGACCTCGGCCAGCCGGCAGCGGGTCCGCATGTGGGACGCCGACCGCGGCGAGAACATCAACAGCGGCCCGTTCCGGCAGGTGTCCCGGCTGGGAAACCCGCTGGTCAACGAAGTCGTGATCCCGGTCGGGAAGAAGGACTTCTGGAACTCGCTGCCGCCGGCTGACGACAAGCGGTTCGCTGAGTACTTCGCCCACCCGGAGCTGTCCTCGCTGCTGCCGCCGCTGTATCCGGGCGTCTTCCCTAACCTGGCCAAGCTGGTCGCGTCGAAGAAGGCACGGGCAGACATCGAGGCCATCCTGCTGACCGGGATACCGGCCGGCCTGATCCCCGGCTTCCAGAACAGCACCGGCCAGGTGCTCGCGGACATGCTCCGGCTCAACACCGCGGTCAAGCCGTCGTCGAGCCCGAACATCCTCGGCCTGCTTGGCGGTGACCTGGCCGGCTTCCCGAACGGCCGCCGCGTCTTCGATGACGTGGTGACCGTCGAGCTGCGCGCGCTGGCGGGCGTCACCTTCCCGCTAGTCGACAGCTCGTTCACGCCGGACGCCGCGGCCAGCAAGGTCACCGACGGGCTGACCCCGGCCAGCGTCAAGGCGCCATTCCTTGACGTGTTTCCTTACCTTGGCGTGGCCTACGACGGCTACCACAACCCGTCCTGATAACTGGCGGGACGCGACACGAAGGGAGGGAGCGCCGATGAGCGAGCCGCTGCACGGGCCGACCGGCGCCGGGTCGGTCGTGCTCAGTCTCGGCCCTGGCGCCGGGGCGCTGATCCTCACCGCGACGGCGGCCGATAACGGGCGGGAGATCGAGATAAGCCCGGCCGGGGACCGCGCCGCGCCGCGAACCCACTCGCAGGTGCGGGAGCGCCGCGGCGGGACGGTGACCTCGTATGCCGCCGTCTACCCGGACCTGGCGCCTGGCCGCTACACCATCTGGCGGCACGATGGCGCCGCCGCCGGGACGGTGACGGTGCCGGAAGCCACCGTGGCCAGCTTCCGCTGGCCAGGCCAGGATCGCTAGCGCGTCCCGGCTGGCGGGAACCCACTGCCCGCCAGCCGGGCCGCGGCTGCTGCGGCAGCGAATGACGCATTGTCCCGGTAAGCTAGGTGCGCCCGCGCGGCGGCCAGCGGCCGCTGTCGGGCGAGCCGGCCCTGCGTCAGCTGCGCCAGGCCCGGCTCGGATGGCGGAGTAGCTCAGTCAGGCAGAGCAAGCGGCTCATAATCGCTGTGTCGCCGGTTCAAGTCCGGCCTCCGCTACGGGTGCCGCCAGTCACCGGGAATTCTCCCGGCGGGCGGCGCGCTCGTATAGCTGGCTGTCAGGCGCTAGCCTGGCCTGGCCCAACCAGAGCAAGGACCGAAAGAAAGGCAACCCACCGTGGCTGCGACCGACGTCAGGCCCAAGATCACGCTGGCTTGCCAGGAGTGCAAGCACCGCAACTACATCACCCGCAAGAACCGGCGGAATGACCCCGACCGGGTCGAGCTGAGCAAGTACTGCCCCAACTGCCGCAAGCACCAGCCGCACCGCGAGACCCGCTAGGCCGGGACGCCGCGAGCATGGCCGTCAATCTCGACTACGCCGGCCGGACCTATCCGGCCGGCGAGCCATATGAGGTCAGCCGCGTGAAGATCGCCGAGTTCGTCACCGCGATCGGCGACGACAACCCGCTCTACCGGGACCGCGCCGCGGCGCTGGCGGCCGGATTCGCCGACGTGATCGCGCCGCCAACGTTCGCGATCGTGATCAGCATGGCAAGCAGCGCGCGCGCGATCGCCGACCCCGGCCTCGGCCTGAACTACGCGATGGTCGTGCACGGGGAGCAGCGGTTCGAGTACTCGCGGCCGATCACGGCCGGGGACGTGCTGACGGCCGAGGTGACCATCTCCGGCATCCGCAACGCCGGGCGCAACGTGATGCTCAGCACCGAGACCAGGATCAGCACCGTCGGGGGCGAGCATGTGTGCACCGCGCACTCCACCCTGGTGGAGCGGGGCGGCGCCGGCTAACGCCGGCCAGCAGCAGACGGGACGCGACGATGACCGCGCAGCTCAAGTTCGACGAGGTCGAGGCCGGCACGGAACTGGCGCCGGCCAGCTACCCGGCCACCCGGCTGAGCCTGGTCAAGTACTGCGGGGCGTCCGGTGACTTCAACGTCATCCACTGGAACGAGCGGATCGCGAAGTCGGTCGGGCTGCCCGACGTCATCGCGCACGGCATGTTCACGATGGCTCAGGCTGGCCGGTTCGTTACCGACTGGGCGGGCCAGCAGGGCGTCGTGCTCGAGTACGGCGTCCGGTTCTCCGCGATGGTCGTGGTACCCGATGACGACGCCGGGGCGACGATCGAGGTCAGCGGCACGGTCGAGGAGAAGCTCGACGGCAACCGGGTTGCGCTGGCGCTGACTGCCAGGTCGGCTGGCCAGAAGGTGCTCACCCGCGCCAGGGCCGTCGTCCGCCTCCCGTGACCAGCGGCGGCGACGCCATGCGCACCGTCTGCGAGGGCGTTCCCCTCTCCGGCTACACCACGCTGCGCCTCGGCGGCCCGGCAGCCCGCATGATCGAGGCGGGCAGCCGCGACGAGCTGGTCGCCGCGGTCCGTGCGGCCGACTCGCGCGGCGAGCCTGTCCTGGTGCTAGGCGGCGGCAGCAACCTGGTGGTCTGCGACCGGGGTTTCGCCGGCACGGTGGTCCGGGTAGCGACCCGCGGCGTGACCAGGACCCTGCCCGGCGGCCGGGTGCCGTCCGGCCGGGAGCCGGCTGGCGGCCGGGTGCCGGTCACCGTCGAGGCCGGCGAGGACTGGGACGCCCTCGTCGCCTGGTCGGTCGCCGAGGAGCTTTCCGGGCTCGAGTGCCTGTCCGGCATTCCCGGCCTGACTGGGGCGACGCCGATCCAGAACGTCGGCGCGTACGGCCAGGAAGTCGCCGAGACGATCGAGAGCGTGCGCGCGTACGACCGGGAGCGCGGCGCCGTCGTGCAGATCGGCGGTGCCGAGTGCGAGTTCGGCTACCGGACGAGCCTGTTCAGGCAGGCATGGGCAGGCCGGCCGGCCGCGGCACCGCATGCCAGCACAGCCACGGCGCACCACAGCCCGGTGAACGCGGCTCAGCCGACCGGCCGTTTCGTCGTGCTGGCCGTCACCTTCGCGCTGGCCGCCTCGCCGCTCTCGGCGCCCGTCAGGTACCCGGAGCTGGCTGGCCGGCTCGGCGTCGAGGCCGGCCAGCAGGTGCCGCTGGCGGCTGCCAGGGCGGCGGTGCTCGAACTGCGCCGGGGCAAGGGCATGGTGCTCGACCCGGCCGACCCGGACACCCGCAGCGCCGGATCGTTCTTCACCAATCCGGTGCTGGCCGAGGACCGGTTCGCCGAGCTGGTCAGCGCCGCCGCGGCGCGGGGCGGCGGGCCGGTGCGGGTGCCGCACTTCAGCGCGGGGCCTGGCCAGGTGAAGGTGCCAGCCGCCTGGCTGATCGAGCAGGCTGGCTTCGGCAAGGGCTACCAGAACGGCAGCCCGGCGCGAATCTCTGCCAAGCACCCGCTGGCGCTGGTCAACCCTGGCGGAGCTACCACGGCCGGACTGATCGAGCTGGCCAGGCAGATCCGGGACGGCGTCCGGTCGGCCTTCGGGATCGAGCTGCGCGCCGAGCCGGCGCTCGTCGGCGTCACGCTCTGAGGCAGCAGCCGGCCGCGGCGCCAGTGAGATGAGCGGGGTTGCCACGGCAGTCAATGGCCAGCTGGCGGCACCGTTCCCGGCACGGCCGTCGTGCGGCAAGATGATGGCTGCACCAGACCGTGGAGCGCCGGAGACCTGATGGCCGCGTTGATGATCGAGCGCGATGCCGTGATGGAGGCGGTCCGCGTCCTGCTCGACCGGGCGGCCGGGGGCCGCGGCGGGGCGCTGTTCGTGATCGGCGAGGCCGGGCTCGGCAAGACCACGGTGCTGGCTCACGCGGCCGGCCCGAGCGACCGGTTCACGGTCGGCACCGGCCGCGCGGATGTCGCCGAGGCGGCGCTGCCGTTCGGCTTGATCGGCCAGGCCCTCGACGGGGTTGCTGACATCCAGGCCGGGCTGCCCGGCGCCGCTGGCCAGGGGGCCATCCCGGCGCCCGCTGACTATTATTACGCGGTGCTGGGCGGGCTGCGCCGAGCCGCCGGCCATGGCCCGCTGCTGCTCGCGCTTGATGACGCCCACTGGGCCGACCGGGATTCGCTGACGCTGCTCCGGCTGATCTGCCGCCGGATCACCGGGCTCCCGGTGGCGCTGCTGGTCACGGCGCGGCCGTGGCCGCCAGCGGCGCTGCGCGCGGCGGACGAGCTGGCTGCGCAGGACCTGGCCGTGGTGCGGCACCTGGCTCCGCTCAGTCCGGCGGCGGCTCGGGTGCTGCTGGCGGGGCAGGCCGGCCCGGCCGGCCAGGGGGAAGAAGAGCTGGCGCGGGCGACTGCCTTGTGCGCGGGGAACCCGCTGCTGCTGAGCCAGCTGGCCGCAGTCCTGCAGGCAGGCAATCCGATCCCGGGGCCTGCACCGGGCGGGATCTCGTGGGCGAGGCGGCTGCTGCTGTCGCACCTGGCCGGGATAGGGCAGCCGGTGCTCGCCTACCTGCGGGCCGCAGCGGTGCTCGGGCGCCGGTTCCAGCCCGAGGTCGCCGCGCGGGTGGCCGGGCTGGGCGCCGTGCAGGCAGCGGCGGCGCAAGAGACGTTTGCCAGCGCCGGGCTTGGCCGACTGGCCGAGGACGGCTGGGCCGAGTTCGGTCACGAGCTGATCAGGCAGGCGGTCTACGAGCAGGCCGCACCGGTCCGCGCGCGGCTGCACGAGGCCGCATTCAGGGTGCTGGCCGCTCGCGGCGCCAGTCCGGCCGAGGCGGCCGGGCACGCGGTAGCGGCCCGGCTCGCCGGGGACCCGCAGGCGATCGACGTGCTGGCCCGCGCGGGCAGCCAGGCACTGGCCACCGGCGCGGTGGGCGCGGCCGTCGGGCACCTGCTGGCGGCCGCAGAGCTGGCCGGGCCTGACGCCCAGGATCGGCTGGTCTTCGAGCTTGGCCGGGCGCTGGGCGCCGCAGGCGACCACGCCGCGGCCATGGGCCGCCAGGAAGAGCTGCTTGCCAGGCCTGGCCTGCCCGTCGAGATGCGGCTGGCGGTGCTGATCCAGCTGTCGCACTCCCGGCTGGCCGCAGGCCAGGTGGACGGGGCTGCGGCCGCGCTGGAAGAGGCGCTGCGGCTGGCCGGGCCCGAGCATCGCGATCTGGCCGCCGGCGCGATGGTCGATCACGCCGCCCAGGTCCTGGTGTCCTACGGCTGGAGCCGGGCCGAGGCGCTGTCATCGCGGGCCCGCGAGCTGGCGGCCGGCGCGAGCGTGGCGGTACAGGCAGCCGCCGACGGGGTCTGGGCTGTTGGTGCCTACTTCGCCGCTGACCCGGCGAGCCTCGACGTCGCCGACGCGGCCGCCAGGACCGCGGCTGCCGCGGCTGCCTGGCGGCCGTCGGGCGCTCCGTGGTGGGACACGGTCGCCCAGTACGCCGCCGTGGCCCTGTCCGCCGAGCGATTCGCCGATGCGCAGCAGCTGCTCGACGGGATCATCGACGCGGCGCAGCGCCGGTCGGATCCGCTCGGCATGGCGATCGCGCTGATGTTCCGGGCCAGGGTCAGCTGGCGGCTCGGCCAGCTCGGCGAGGCGCTTGAGCTGTCCGCGCGCCTGAACGAGTACACCGACCTGGCTCCGGTGATCATTCCGCTGGCGGCGGTGACCAGGGCCATGATCCTGCTGGACCTTGGCCGGCTGGACGAGGCGGCCGACTGGTCCGCCCGCGCCACCGCGGCCGTCGCTGGCGGCAACCACCTGGGCTACAACATGCTGCCCGCGCACCTGCCGCCTGGCACGCTCGCGCTGCGCAGCGGCGACCCTGCGGCCGCCGCGGCCGAGTTCGACGCGCTGTGGCAGCTCGCCATCCAGCTCCAGGTGCGCGATCCTGGCACGATCCCGTGGGCTGCCGACGCGATCTCCGCCTATCTGGCCTGCGGCCGGGACAGCGACGCGGGCCGGCTGATCGACTGGCTGGCCCCGGCGGCGCAGGCGCTGCCAGCACGGTGGGCGAAGGCGGTGCTGGCCGCCGGCCAGGCGGCGCTTGCCGACCGCTGCGGCGACGCGGACCGGGCGCGAGAGCGTTACGCCGAAGCGGTCAACGTCGCGGCCGGCCTGCCGATCCCGCTGGCCAGGGCCCAGGTGCTGACCGACTACGGCAGGTTCCTGCTCCGCGCAGGTGACGCCCGGCCGGCCAGGTCGGTGCTCGCCGAGGCGCTGCGGCTGGCCGAGGACTGCGGCGGGGCCTGGCACGCGGAGCAGGCCAGGGTCGAGTGGCGGCGGGCCGGCGGGCGCACCGGTACCACTCCGCCCGGCCAGCTCACCCCGCAGGAGGCGGCGGTCGCCCGGCTGGCCAGGGCCGGCAAGACGAACCGGGAGATCGCTGCCCAGCTCTTCCTCACCGTCAACACCGTCGAGACGCACCTGCGGCACGTGTACCAGAAACTCGGCATCCACCGCCGCGCGGAGCTGATCACCCTCCCGGGCATCGAGTGAGCCGGCCCTAGCCAGGCGGCCCGAGCCAGCTGACTAGTTCAGCCTGCTAGCCGGGCCGGGCGGCCGCGCGTCCTGGCCGATGACACGCCCGGTGCGGTCACGTGCGCCGACTCGACGTCGAGCGCTGTCTCGACCGCCCGGCTGAACTGGCTGGCGTCAGTCCCAGGCACGGTCCCGGGGTTCACCTTGCTCATCTCACCGGCTTCCGTGACGACACCGGGGCCAGTTCCCGGTGAGCCTTGCAGGTGCGTGCACATTCCGATGACCTGAGGAGAGACCGATGACATTGCCAGCAACCGCAAGCCAGCCCAGCCGCCGGGAGCAGGTGAGCTTCGCCAGCGGCAGCGACGAGTGCGCGGCCTGGTTCTATCCGGGGACCAACGGCGGCTGCGTGATCATGACCGGCGGGTTCGGGGTGACCAGGGGACCGGGCACCGACCTGTTCGCCAGCCGGTTCCACCGGGCCGGGTTCGCCGTGCTCGCGTTCGACTACCGGCGTCTCGGCGAGAGCGGCGGCTCGCCACGTCAGCTCGGCCGGGTGCGAGATGAGCTTGCCGACTGGCAGGCCGCCATCAGCTACGCCGGAACCCTGCCGGGTGTGGACCCGGCGAAGCTGGCGGTGTGGAGCTTTTCCAGCTCCGGCGGACACATCTTCCTGGTCGCGGCGCGCAACCCGCAGCTCGCGGCCGCGATCGCCCAGTCCCCGAACGCGGACGGCCTGGCCGTCACGCGCAACGCGGCCAGGTATCAGACTCCGGCCGCGATGGCCAGGTTCACCGGCCGTGGCATCCTCGACGGGCTCGGCATGCTGGCCGGCCGGCCTCCGCGCCTGGTGGAACTGACCGGGGAGCCGGGGACGGTGGCAGTGCTGACCACGCCGGACGCCCGCGACGGGGGCCGGGCGCTCCGCGCTGATCAGCACCCGCAGTGGCAGCAGCAGATGTCCGCCTGGTCGGCACTGCGGCTGGGCTGGTACCGCCCGGGCCGCCACGCAAGCCGGGCCGCTTGCAAGCTGCTGGTCGTGGTCTGCGACCAGGACAGCAGCGTTCCGGCCGGGCCAGCCGCCCGCGCCGCGAGCCGGGCACCCGGCGCGGAGCTGGTCCGGCTGCCGGGCGCGCACTACGCGCCGTTCCTGGCCGCACACGAGCCGGCTGTGGCCGCTGAGCTGTCCTTCCTGCGCCGGCACCTGCTCGGTCAGCAGCCTGCGGACGGCGGTAACTCGGCCATCGCGTCCGCACCGGTGTGGGCAGGCCGGTCATGACCGCCATCCGCCAGCTGGAGTTGTCGGCCGGGACCATCGAATACCTCGACACCGGTGGCACGGGCCCGGCGATCGTCCTGCTGCACGGCCTGCTGATGGACGCCACGCTGTGGGACGCCGTCATCGCCGCGCTGCCAGGGCAGCGGTGCGTGGCTCCCACGCTGCCGCTTGGCGCGCACCGGCAGCCCATGCTGCCGGACGCTGACCTGTCGCTGCCAGCCATCGCGCGGCTGGTCAGCGAGTTCCTGGATGAGCTGGAGCTGACCGGCGTCACGCTCGTCGGCAACGACACCGGCGGGGCGATCGTCCAGCTGGTCATCACCGGCGGCGCGCCACGGGTCAGCCGCGTCGTGCTGGTCTCCTGCGACGCGTTCGGCAACTTCCCGCCCGGCCTCACCGGGAAGACGCTCGCGCTGTCCGGCAAGCTGCCGGGCTGGGCGTTCCGGCTGATCATGGAGCAGCTGCGGCTACGGCCGGCCCGGCGGCTGCCGATCGCGTTCGGCTGGCTGACCAAGCGCGGAGACGCTGCCACCGCGCGGTGGATCAAGCAGGCGCTCAGCCAGCGGGCAATCCGTCGCGACGCGGTGCGGATGCTGCGCTCGGTTTTCGCCGACCGGCGCCTGCTCATCCGCACCGCCGAGCGGCTGCCAGGATTCGCCGGCCCGGCACTCGTCGCCTGGGCGGCGGAGGACCGGGTCATGCCGCCTGAGCACGGCCGGCAGCTCGCGGAGCTGCTCCAGGACGCCCGGCTAACCGAGATCCAGGACAGCTACACGCTCATCCCTCTCGACCAGCCGGACGCGCTCGCCCGCAGCATCGCTGAGTTCGTCCGCGCACCCGGCCGCACCCAGAGAGCCGAAACCTAGCCACGGCTCACGGTCCCACCGTCACCTCAGCCAGCCAGCCCGGACGCATGGCCGGCGGTCAGCCAGGGTCCGGGGCGCTGATCCAGGCGTCGATCCCGGCCAGCAGGGCAGCGGCGACGGGTTCGGGCGCCGCGCTGGCCCGTACCGACGTCCTGGCCAGCTCGGCGAGCTGCTGGTCGGACAGCCCGTGCGCGTGCCTGGCCAGCTCGTACTGTGCGGTCAGCCGGTGGCCGAACAGCAGCGGATCGTCGGCGCTCAGCGTGACCTTTACGCCGGCCCGGAGCAGCTCGGGCAGCGGCACTGCGGCGGGTGAGGCGGCGACGCCCAGCGCGACATTGGACCACGGGCACACCTCGAGCGTGGTCTGTCTGGCCGCGAGCCGCGCGACTAGCCACGGATCGCGAACCGCGGCTACCCCGTGCCCGATCCGGTCGGCGCGCAGCTCGTCCAGGCAAGCCAGGACGCTGGCCGGGCCGGCCAGTTCGCCGCCGTGCGGCACTAGCAGCAGGCCAGCCGCCGCCGCGATCCGGAACGCCGGGGCGAAGTCGGCCACCGTGCCCCGGCGCTCGTCGCTGCTCAGCCCGAACCCGGTCACTCCGCGGTTGGCGTAGCCACGGGCCAGCCGGGCGAGCGTGCGGGCCTCGAGCGGGTGCTTGGTCCGGTTGGCGGCGACGATGACGCCGATGCCAACCCCGGTTGCCGCGCTCGCCTCGGCTGTCGCGTCGATGATCAGCTCGAGCACGGGCGTGAGCCCGCCGAACCTGGCCGCGTAGCCGGACGGGTCGACCTGCAGCTCCAGCCAGCCAGACCCCTCATCGCGCTCGTCCTGCGCGGTCTCGAGGATCAGCCGGCGGACGTCGGCCTCGGTGCGCAGCACCGAGCGGGCGATGTCATACAGCCGCTGGAATCGGAACCAGCCGCGCTCGTCGGCGGCGCTGAGCTGGGGCGGCCAGTCCTTCACCAGGGCCTCGGGCAGGCTGACCCGGTGCAGGCCGGCCAGCTCGGCCAGCGTGGCGTGCCGCATCGAGCCGGTGAAGTGCAAGTGCAGGTGCGCTTTGGGCAGCGCGGCGAGCGGCCGGGGCATCCGCCTAGTGTGGCCGGCCGGCCCGGGCCAGCTCAGCGAAGTCAATGATGGATGGCCGCCGCCGACAGCGGCGAGACGCCCTGCTGGCCTCGGTGCACGTTTCCTTGCTGGTATTCCGATTCGAACAGGTACATGACCGCGAGCGTCCGGTGCGGCCGCCACCGGTCCGCGATCTGCTGGAACTCCTTCTCGCTCGGGGGCTGGTCGAGGCCGTAGATGCGCTGGACCGCCCGCCGCAGTGCGAGGTCTCCGATCGGCAGGACGTCGGGGCGATCCAGGAAGATGATCAGGAAGCCGCGCGCGGTCCACGGGCCAATGCCGGGGATCTCGGTGAGCGCGGCCTCGATCGCGTCGTCCGGCAGTCGCGCGAGGCTGGTGTCGCTGAATTCCCCGGCCGCGAAGCGCCGGGCCAGCTCGCGGAGCGTCTCGACTTTCCGCCGGGACAGGCCCGTGGCCCGGAGCTGGTCGGGCTGGGTACGCAGCAGCTCTGGCGGGTCTGGCAGGTGCCCGCCGTAGGTGTCCTGGATCCGGGCGACGATCGCCCGGGCGGAGCTGACGGACAGTTCCTGCCCGACCACCTGGAACAGCAGCGCGCCGAAGGCATCCATTGGCGGAAGCAGCTTGCTGAGCCAGGCCCGCGGGTCGAAGTCTGGCCGCTCGTCGATGATCGCGGCGAGCGCCGGATCCGCGCGCCTCAGCTGGCTGCGTGCCGCGCTCAGCCGGTCGGCCATGACAATCGCCTTCCCGCGGGGACCTGCCCTTACCCCTGCCCGGCTGCCAGCGGCGCCGAATCCCCTCAGCGCGCCCGCCAGCTCGCCGGGTCGGCACCGGATCGTACGGTGGTGAAGATGAGCGCTGCAGCCGTCATCGAGCAGCTGGCCCGCGACAGGCTGGGATTTGCCCGGCTTCGTCCGGGTCAGCTGCCCGCGGCTGAGGCGCTCGCAGCCGGCCGCGATGTGCTCGCCGTGCTGCCCACCGGCGGCGGGAAGTCGGCCATCTACGAGCTGGCCGGGCTGATCAGGACCGGACCGACGATCGTGGTGTCGCCGCTGATCGCCCTGCAGGACGATCAGCTAGCACACCTGCGGGCTACCGGCTTGCCGGCGATCGTCCTCAACTCGCAGCAGTCGGCCGGCGCGCGCACCGCTGCGCTGCTCGCCTCGTGCGACTCAGACACGTTCGTCTTCCTGTCCCCTGAGCAGCTTGCCGTCAGCGAGACCCGCGAGACGCTTGCCCGCGCCGGGCCCGGCCTGTTCGCCGTCGACGAGGCACACCTGATCAGCCAGTGGGGTCACGACTTCCGGCCCGACTACATGATGCTCGGCGCGCAGGGCGCGGCCGTGGGCGCGCCGGTCCGCCTGGCGCTGACCGCGACGGCCGCGCCGCCGGTCCGGGCAGAGATCATCCGGCGGCTCGGCCTGCGCGATCCGGAGGTGGTGATCGGCGACTTCGACCGGCCGCACCTGCACCTGTCGGCCCGGCACCTGCGCGCCGTCGGCGACAAGCAGCAAGAGCTGGCCCGGATAGCGGCTGACCTGGCCGGGCCGGGCATCGTCTACGCGGCGACGCATGCCAGCGCCGAGCAGGCGCGCGACGCGCTGGCCGCGGCGGGCGAGCAGGTCACGCTCTACCACGCTGGCCTCAGCGGACGGGAGCGGCACGACGCGATGACTGCGTTCCTTGACGGCTCCGCTCGCGTCATCGCCGCCACCGTCGCGTTCGGCATGGGCATCGACAAGAGCGACGTTCGCTGGCTGGTGCACTACGACCCGCCGCCGTCGCTCGACGCTTATTACCAGGAGATCGGCCGGGCCGGCCGGGACGGTGAGCCCGCCGAGGTCCGGCTGCTGTACCGGTACGAGGATTTCGACACGGCGCGGCGGCTGATCACCAGGGGCGCGCCCGGCGCTTCGGTCGCGCGCGTCGCTGCCGCGGTCGCGGCCGGCGAACGGCTTGGCCACGGAGCCAGGCAGCAGACGGCTGCGCTCACCAGGCTGGCCGACCTCGGCGCCGTGACCTGGCAGGCCGACGGCGAGGTCAGCTGGTCCGGCGCGATGAACGTCGCCGCCGCGCTGACCGCCTCGGAAGCAGAGACAGAGCGGGAGAACGAGATCGAGCGCACCCGGCTGGCGATGATGCGCCGCTACGCGGAGCAGATGGCGTGCCGGCGCTCGTTCCTGCTGAGCTACTTCGGCCAGGACTATCCCGCCCCGTGTGGCAACTGCGACAACGACGCAGCCCCCGCGCAGCCGCTGGCCGGGCCGGTTCCGTTCCCGGTGGGCGCGCGCGTGCTGAGCGAGCGATGGGGCGCCGGCACGGTGCAGCGCTACGACGGCGACCACGTGACCGTCCTGTTCGACGAGCACGGTTACCGCGAGCTGTACCTGCCGGCCGTCCAGGATCGTGGCCTGCTGCAGGCTGCCGAGGTGTGATGAGCGTGAGCCTGATCCAGATGCCGGCGCCAGCGGCTGCCGCGGTAGCCGGGCTGCTGCGCAGCGACCCGCACGGGCCGGGAATCAGCAGGGAGCGGGGCAGCGACGGCTTCCGCTATCGCGATCCGGCTGGCGCTGCGGTCACCGATGGCCTGGTGCTGCGGCGCATCGCCGCGCTCGGCATCCCGCCGGCCTGGCGGGATGTCTGGATCTCGGCCGACCCGCTCGGTCACATCCAGGCGACCGGCGTCGATAGCCGTGGCCGGACCCAGTACCGCTACCACGCCGTGTGGCGCGAGCAGCGCGATGCCCAGAAGTTCGAGCACATGCTGCGGTTCGCTGCCGCGCTGCCAGCACTGCGCTCCGCCACCATGCATGACCTCGGCGGTCGCCAGCTCGACCATGACCGGGTGGCCGCCGCCGCGGTCCGGCTGATCGACCTTGGCCTGTTCCGGATCGGCGGGGAGAAGTACGCCGAGCTTGACCACCACTACGGGGCGACGACGCTGCAGAAACAGGACGCCACGGTGACCCGCGACGGCGTGCGGTTCGACTACGTCGCCAAGGAGGGCAAGCGGCGGGCCGTCACGGTCACCGACAAGGCCGTTCGGTCGGTGGTGCGCGAGCTGATCCGCAGCGACAACGGGCTCGCCCCCCTGTTCTCGTTCCAGCGCCGCGATGCCTGGCTGCCGCTGCACTCCCACCAGGTGAGCGGCTACATAGCCAGCCGGGCCGGGGGCCATTTCACGGCCAAGGAATTCCGCACCTGGAACGCGACCGTGCTGATGGCGCTGCTGCTCGCGAACGCCGACCAGGCGGCTACCGCGCGCAGCCGCAGCAGAGCGGTCACCGCGGCCGTCAGGGGCGTAGCCGACTGGCTCGGCGACACTCCGGCCGTGACCCGCAACTCCTATATCGACCCGCGGGTAATCAGCCGATATGAGTCCGACGGCGCGCTGACAGCGATCCCGGTGCTACCCGCCGTGCTGCCCGCAGCTCCGGACGCCGAGCTGGCGGTCGCAGCCCTGCTGCTGTCAGCCGACTGACCGCTCCGGCCGGGCCGCCACTGCTGGCGGCTGACCGTCCCCGCCGCGCTGGCCGGGGCCGGTGTTGCCGCGGCACATGGCCGGGCCGGCTGCGATGGCTACGGCCAGGCCAGGATCACGAGGAACGCGCCGGCGAGCAGGAACGGGCCGAACGGGATTTGCTGCTTGCGGGTGGCGCGTCTCGCGATCAGCAGCGTGATGCCGTAGAGGGCGGCGAGCAGGAAGCCGGCGAAGGCGCCCGTCAGCAGCTGTGACCAGCCGGCCCAGGCCAGCAGCGTGCCGATGGCCGCCGCCGCCTTGACATCGCCCAGGCCCATGCCGGATGGGCTGATGATGAGCAGGACCAGGTAGAAGCCGGCCAGGGCTATGCCGCCGAGGAGCGCCCTGATGAGGCTGCCCCACTGTCCGGCAACTGCGGCGGCGAGCACCAGGAGCAGCACGGTGCCGGCCCACGCCGGGCCGGTGAGCAGGTCAGGCAGTCGGCGGACCGCCGCGTCGATGAAGGCGAGCGGAATGGCGCACAACGCCAGCCAGCACGCCGCGGCCAGGACCAGGGCGGGGTGAACGCGGGCACCGAGCGCCGCGAGCAGCAGCGCGCTGGCGGCCTCGACCGTCAGCGGGGGCGGCCAGGCGACGCGATGGCAGGCGGCGCACCGCCCGGCGGGCATTTGCCACGGCGGACGCCAGCCGGATAGCGGCTGCGCCTGACAAGCTGGGCAACCGCCATCCCCGGCTATCGCCAGCCGGCCGATGAGCATCCGCTGGCCCTGCGCGGCCACCAGGCCAGCCAGCGCGAGCACGCTGATCAGCAGGACGTTCACGGCAAGCCGCTGACGCGGCGGACACGGTCGACGGCAGGCCGCTGATCATCGGGACGGGCGCTCGGCCATTTACTCAAGATCGGGACAATTCGTGTGGGTTCGAAGGGCTGCGCGATGGTAGCGCGGTTCGGTAGTTTATGTGAGGTCGCGCTGTTGTGGAGGCCGGTCGCCGGCCGGAGAGCCACGCCTACGGGAGGCATTGTGTCGCGCCGACGGGGAGCCGCCGTCGTCCTGGGAGTCTCGTGCCTGCTCGCCACCGCCGGATGTGGCGGCGGGAGTGGCGGTGCGCACGCCGACAGTTTCACCCCTGGTGGTCCGGCCAGTTCCGGTCCGGCCGTCGCTGCCTCGCCGTCGCCGTCCGCTAACAACGGCGGATTCGCCTTCCCTTCCAGCGTCCAGCTGAACTTCGACACGCCGCTGCCGGCCAAGGGCGTGCGCCGGGCGGTGGTGGCCGGCTATCAGGAGTACGTGCGCTCGTTCTGGTACGCCATCTACACCAACGGCCGCAGTCACGCGTACGCCAGTCACCTCCAGGGCAACGCGCTGACATTCCTGCACCAGACAATCCAGTACAACATCAAGCACCACCTGACGATCAGCGGAACGGCCAGGTACTTTGACACCTCAGTACGCCAGGTCTTTTCCGGCAGGGGCGCCGAGCTGATCTCGTGTGTCGACGTGTCGGGGTTCCACGACGTCAGCGCGAAGACGGGCAAGAGGGTAGGGGACGTGTTCCCCCGGCGATTCATGCACTACGAGGAGGATGTGGCACTGGGCCGGCTGCAGGGCGGCGGCTGGTTCGTCAGCCACACTGAGAACTTCCCGGCCTCCGAGAGCAGGGCGGCACAGTGCCAGTGACAACGAGCAACGGACGGGAACCAGCAAGGGCGAGCGGCGCGGCAAGGGGCATCCGGCGGTTGTCGGTGATCGCCGTGACCGTCGCCCTGACGGCGCTGGCATTAGCGCCGGCCGCGCAGGCAGCCGGAGGGCCGCCGGCCCCGCCGGGCGGTCCGACGTTCTCCCATGAGGTGTTCTCGCAAGTGACGATCGGCGGCGACACGCGCAAGGGCGGCTCTGGTACCACGGCTTTTGTGCCGGCCCCGTGCTGGCTGGAACCGCGGTTTACCGGTGCGCAGTCGTGGCATCAGGGCGATCCGCAAGAGCCGTTCAGCCCGACGTTCGACGCGGACACGTACTGGTGGTGGTTCGCCCAGCAGGATGGGTTGCTGTTCCTCATCCACCACATACCGGACGCGCGGCAGGCAATTAATGACGACTTCAAGGCAGACCAGGGCAAGAGCGGCTGGTGGTGGGTGCCGTCCTGGGTGGACGACAGCGCTGGTTTCGCCTGCGCACAGGCGCTAGTCGAGAATCCTGGCATTAACCTGAACAACGGGTTCCTCGACTTCGCGCCGCCGGTGCTGGCCGGCCCGGACACACCAGGCCACACGGTCAACCCGACGATCCTGGCCGACTTGGCGCGTGCGGTGCTGCGGCTACCAACCATAAAGCTGCACACGAGCCCGTCGGCCGGCAAGGTCGACGTCAACCTGCCAACCTGGGTCTGGGCGACGACCAGCGGCAAAACCTCTGACTTCGCCAAGGTCGGCCCACTGCCCGACGGGACGTTCATGACGACCACGGTCACCGCGAGCGATCCGCAGCTGAAGATCACCGCGATCGCGCCGGGCGGACAGGTCGAACCGCCCAGCGAACAATGCGCCGGCCTGGGCACGCCCTACCACGGTCAGACAGGTGCGTCGCCAACATGCGGTGTCACCTTCCTCACCCCGTCGATCGGCAACGACTACACGATTACCGCCACCGTGAGCTGGACTGTGAGCTGGACTGCGAACATCGGCGATCCGCAGCAGGGCACGTTCACCTCCCCGCCGTTCCCACTGCCGCAGCGCAGCCTGACCGAGAAGATGACGGTCCGGGAGGTTCAGTCCATCAACGGAGGGTGAGCCGCCGATGCGGATCGCGCTGACCGCGCTGACTCCGGCCGGGCCGCGGGATGTGGTCGTCACCGGTGACGACAGCGCGACTGTCCGCGAGGTAGCCGCCGGGCTGCGCGCTGCACAGTGGCCTAACGGCCGGATGGCCGAGGTGATCCGGCTGCCGGCTGGGGGCGACCGGCGGGCAGCAGCGGCGGCTGCCGGAACCGCCTGGGTGGACGGCCGTGCACTCGACCCGGACTCCCCGGCGGCCGCCGGGCTGCGGGACGGGGCCATCGTGGCGGTGGATTCCTGGTCGGCGCCGGCCACCGCCCTGGCCGAGCCGGCCGGCGTGGTCGAGGTGCGCACGGTCGGCGGGCCGGCCGCCGGGCGGGTGCACCGGCTGGGCTTCGGCGCCGCGATCATCGGCGCCGCTCCTGACTGTCACGTGCAGCTCGGCGGGGCTCGCCAACCCGACCGGGCCGCGCGCGTCGTGGTCGAGCGCGGGGCCGGCGCGCTGATCGTCACGGTTGAGCCGCTGCCTGGTGCCGGGTCGGTCGCGCCGGTGCTCGACAGCGAGCCGCTCACCGGGCAGCAGCCGTGGTCGCCGGGCGGGCTGCTGACAATCGGCAGCAGCGTGCTCACGCTCGCGCAGCCGGAGCCGCCCGACGCGCACCTGTCGCCGGGCGACGATGGCGGGCTCGCGTTCAACCGGCCGCCGCGGCTGCTGCCGCCGGATCTGCGGCGCCGGATCGAGGTGCCGGCCGAGCCGCGCCGGGCCGAGAAGGTCAGGCTGCAGCTGATTTCCGCGGTGATCCCGCTGCTGCTCGGCGCCGTCATGATCAAGGTGCTGCACTCGGCGGTCTACGCGCTGTTCATGCTCATGAGCCCGGTGATGGTGGTCGGCCAGTGGATGAGCGACCGGCGGCACGGGCGGACCTCGCACCAGAAGGCGATGCGCGAGTACCGGCGCCGGATGGCAGAGCTGGACGGCGTTATCGCGGCCCAGGCCGTCGCCGACCAGGTGGCCCGCAGGGAGGCTTCGCCTGACCCGGCGGAGGTCCTGCTCACCGCCACCGGGCCGCGGCGGCGGCTGTGGGAGCGCCGGGCGGACGACCCAGACGCGCTCGAGCTGCGGATCGGACTGGCCGATCAGCCGGCCATGGTCGAGCTGGTGCCCGAGGCGGACGGCACCAAGCGGTCGGCGCTGCCGGCCCCGCCGCTGGCCAGGGACGTGCCCGTGACGCTGCCGCTGGCGTCGCTCGGGGTGATCGGCCTGGCCGGGCCGCTGCCCGCGTCCCGAGGTCTTGCCCGCTGGCTCGTCGCCCAGGCAGCAGTCCTGCACAGCCCGCGTGACCTGCAGATCGTCGTGCTCAGCACCGACCCGCAGGCCGGCCAGGAGTGGAACTGGGTGCGCTGGCTGCCGCACGCGGCGCCCCGCGGCTCGGCGGCCTGCATCGCCGAGGTCGGCACCGACCCGGAGTCCGCCGCGCGCCGGGTCGCCGAGCTGGCCGCCGAGGCTGGCGAGCGGCTCAGCCGGGCCGGCGGATCGACCGGACTGCTGGCCAGCTATGGCTCCGCCGGCCCGACCGCCGATCCGGGCCTCGGCCCGCGCATCCTCATCGTCCTGGACGGTGCCAGGCTGCTGCGCCGGCTGCCCGGCATGCCGCAGGTGCTGTCCGCGGCGAGGGCCGCCGGAATGCAGGCCATCTGCCTCGACGAGTCACGCCGGCTGCTGCCGGAAGAGTGCGCCGCGGTGATCTCCTGGGACGACGACGTGCCACCAGCCGTCACGGTGCAAGGCGGCGGCCTCGACCAGGTCGGCCGAGTACTCGCCGACCAGGTCGGCACCGACTGGGCCGATCGGGTGGCCCGCTCCCTGGCACCGGTCAGGGACGTCAGCCGGGAGGACGCCGACTCTGCGCTGCCGGCCTCAGCGCGGCTGCTCGACCTGCTGCGGATGCCGAACCCCGGCGCCGACGACATCTGTGCCGGCTGGCAGCAGGCCGGCCGCAGCACCGGCGCGGTGGTCGGCGTCGGCGCGGACGGCCCGTTCCGGCTCGACCTCGCGGCCGACGGCCCGCACGGGCTGATCGCCGGTACCACTGGGTCCGGCAAGTCAGAGCTGCTGCAGACGATCATCGCGTCGCTCGCGGTCGCCAACCGGCCCGACTCGATGACGTTCGTGCTGATCGACTACAAGGGCGGCAGCGCGTTCAAAGACTGCGCCAGGCTGCCGCACACCGTTGGCATGGTCACCGACCTGGACGGGCACCTGACCGAGCGGGCGCTCGCCTCGCTCGGCGCTGAGCTGCGGCGCCGCGAGGAGATCCTGCGTGATGCGGGCGCCAAGGACATCGAGGACTACTGGGACGCCAGGCGGCTCAGCCCGCAGCTGCCGCCGATGCCCCGGCTGGTGCTGGTCATCGATGAGTTCGCCTCGCTGGTCGCGGAGCTGCCCGAATTCGTCAGCGGCCTGGTCGGCATCGCCCAGCGCGGCCGCTCGCTCGGCGTGCACCTGCTGCTGGCCACGCAGCGCCCGGCAGGCGTGGTCAGCGCCGACATCCGCGCCAACACCAACCTGCGGATCGCGCTGCGGGTCACCGACGGCGAGGAATCAGCGGACGTCATCGACACCAGGGACGCTGCGTTCATCTCCCGCAGCACGCCGGGGCGCTGTTATGTCCGGTCCGGGGTCGGCTCGCCAGCCGCGGTGCAGTCCGCGCGCATCGGCGGGCGCCGGCCCGGCACCGGCCCGGCTGGTGCCGCCGCCAGGGTCATCCCGGTGCCGTGGGCCGACCTGGGCCGCCCGCTGCCCGCCGGGCCTGCGGCGCGCGCTGACGAGGACCTGGTCACCGACCTGTCGGTGCTGGTCGACACCATCGCCGGGGCCGCGGTCAGGCTCGGCATCCCGGCCCAGCGCAGCCCGTGGCTCGCGCCGCTACCAGAAGTCGTCACGCTCGGCGACCTGCCGCAGGACGAGGCGGCCGGCCCGGGCCAGGACATCGGTCCCGTGGCCTTGCCCTACGGGCTGGTCGACGTGCCGTCCCGGCAGGCTCGTGAGCCGCTGCTGCTCGACCTGGCGCACGGCGGTCACCTGGTCATCGCCGGAGCTGCCAGGACCGGCCGGTCCACGGCGCTGCGCAGCATCGCCGGCTCGGTCGCCGCTGGCACCTCGCCGGCCGATGTGCACCTGTACGCGATCGACTGCGCGGCCGGCGCGATGCTGCCGCTGGC
>DASXMR010000144.1:0-7687 GCA_036495525.1 Streptosporangiaceae bacterium
CGATGCTCAGCTCGACGGTTTTCGCCAAGAGGTCTCAGTCCCCGGCGGGCTGAGCTCCTACCCGCACCCGTGGCTGATGCCCGAGTTCTGGCAGTTCCCCACGGTGTCGCTCGGGATCGGCGCGATCACCTCGATCTACCAGGCGCGCTTCATGCAGTACCTCACGCACCGCTCGATCAGCGACGCGACCGGCCGCAAGGTCTGGGCCTTCCTCGGCGACGGTGAGACCGACGAGCCCGAGGTACGCGGAGCCATCAGCCTGGCCTCCCGCGAGGAGCTTGACAACCTCACCTTCGTCATCAACTGCAACCTCCAGCGTCTCGACGGCCCGGTGCGCGGCAACGGCAAGATCATCCAGGAGCTCGAGGCGTCCTTCCGGGGAGCCGGCTGGAACGTGATCAAGGTGATCTGGGGCCGGGACTGGGACCCGCTGCTGGCCAAGGACACCGACGGCGTGCTGGTCAACAAGATGAACACCACGCCGGACGGCCAGTTCCAGACCTACGCCGTCGAGTCAGGCGCCTACACCAGGGAAAACTTCTTCGGCGGCGACCCGCGGCTGCGCGCGATGGTGGAGCACCTGACCGACGACCAGATCCGCAACCTGTCCCGCGGCGGCCACGACTACCGCAAGGTCTACGCCGCGTTCAAGGCGGCGCAGGAGCACGTGGGCCAGCCGACGGTGATCCTGGCGCACACGATCAAGGGCTGGACGCTCGGCCAGGACTTCGAGGGCCGCAACGCCACGCACCAGATGAAGAAGCTGACCGTGGCCGAGCTGAAGGAGTTCCGCGACCGGCTTTACCTGGACATCCCGGATTCGGCGCTCGAAGCTGACCTGCCGCCGTACTATCACCCGGGCCCGGACTCCGACGAGATCAAGTACATGCAGGAGCGGCGGGCCGCGCTCGGCGGCTACCTGCCCCGGCGGGTGGTGCGGGCCAGGCCGCTGCCACAGCCACCGGACTCGTCCTACGACGAGCTGCGCCGCGGCTCAGGCCGGCAGGCCGTCGCGACCACGATGGCGTTCGTCCGGCTGCTCAAGGACCTGATGAAGGACCCGGGCATCGGCGCCCGGTTCGCGCCGGTCATCCCCGACGAGGCGCGGACCTTCGGGATGGACTCGCTGTTCCCGACCGCCAAGATCTACTCGCCGCACGGGCAGACCTACGAGGCGGTCGACCGCAACCTGCTGCTGTCCTACAAGGAGTCAGCAAGCGGGCAGATCCTGCACGAGGGAATCAGCGAGGCCGGGGCGATGGGCTCGGTGATCGCGGCCGGCTCGGCTTACGCCACGCACGGCACGCACATGATCCCGGTCTACGTCTTCTACTCGATGTTCGGCTTCCAGCGCACCGGTGACCAGATGTGGGCACTCGGCGACCAGCTTGGCCGCGGCTTCCTGCTCGGCGCGACCGCCGGCCGGACCACGCTCACCGGCGAGGGCCTGCAGCACAACGACGGCCACTCGGTGCTGCTGTCGTCGGTCAGCCCGGCCTGCGTCGCCTACGACGCGGCGTGGGCGTTCGAGCTGGCCTACATCGTCCGCGACGCGCTGCGCCGGATGTACGGCTCAAGCCCAGGTCACCAGGACGGGGAGAACATCTTCTACTACCTCACCGTCTACAACGAGCCGTACGTGCAGCCCGCCGAGCCGGCCGGCTTCCCCGGCGGCACCGCCGAGCTGGAGCGCGGCATCCTGAGCGGCCTGTACCGGTACGCCCCGGCGCCCGAGGCGGCCCAGGGCGGACAGGAGCAGCCGCAGGCGCAGATCCTCGCATCCGGCGTCGCGATGCGCTGGGCGCTTGAGGCGCAGCGGCTGCTCGCCGAGGACTGGGGCGTGCAGGCGGCGGTGTGGTCGGCGACGTCGTGGACTGAGCTGCGGCGGGACGCGCTGGCGTGCGACGAGTGGAACGTGCTGCACCCGGAGGAGAGCCCGCGGGTGCCGTACGTCAGCGAGGCGCTGGACGGGCAGCCAGGCCCGGTGGTCGCGGTCAGCGACTGGATCAGGGCGGTACCCGACCAGATCGCGCGCTGGGTGCAGGCCCCGTACGCCTCGCTGGGCACCGACGGCTGGGGGTTCTCCGACACCCGGCCAGCCGCGCGCAGGTTCTTCCACGTGGACGCCGAGTCGATCACCCTGTCGGTGCTCAGCCAGCTTGCCCGCTCCGGCGAGGTCAAGCCAGAGGTGCTCGGCCAGGCGATAACGAAGTACAAGCTGGACCTCCCGGTCAGCGACGCGCTCTGAGTCCGCCCGCTCCCTGCCCATCGCCGGGCATGACTGCCCGGCGGCTCATAACTGCGGTCCGGCATGCGCCGGCCAGCACGAGCGGCGTGGCAGGCTGAGGCCATGAAGGCCGCTGACCTGCCCGACGGCGGCCCGGCGGCCGCCGGGCGGGTCCGCGCTGAGACGATCAGGCGGCTCGAGCAGTCCATGGGCTCGCTCGGCACCGCCGTGGTGACCTCGATGGACCGCCGCCTGCCCTGGTTCGGTCAGCTCAGCGCCGAGAACAGGTCCTGGCTCGGGCTGGTCGCGCAGGCCGGCGTCGCGGCGTTCGTGGACTGGGTCAGGCACCCTGAGCGGCGCCGCCCGGCGGTGGCCGTGGAGGTGTTCGGCACCGCGCCTCGCGAGCTGGCCAGGGCGGTCAGCCTGCAGCAGGCGGTGGAGATGCTGCGGGTGATCATCGACGTGGTCGAGGCGCAGGTGGACGAGCTGGCCGCGCCCGGCGGCGAGGCTGAGCTGCGCGAGGCGGTGCTGCGCTACACCAGGGAGATCGCGTTCGGCGCGGCGCAGGTGTACGCGCGGTCGGCTGAGGCCAGGGGCGCGTGGGACGCCAGGCTCGAGGCGCTGGTGGTCGACTCGCTGGTGCGCGGCGAGGTCGATGAGGGCCTGCAGTCCTGGGCCGCCGCGCTGAACTGGTCGTCCACGCCGGTCGCGGTCATCGCCGGTAACGCCGACGACAGCGAGCCGGCGAGCCTGATCGATGAGCTGCGGCTGATCTCCCGCCGCTCAAGGGTCGACCTGCTCGCCGGGGTGCAGGGACACCGGCTGGTGGTGGTGCTCGGCGGCGCTGCCGACCCGCTGCGGGTGGCCGGCCAGCTGGCTGGCCGGTTCGGGCCTGGGCCGGTAGTGGTCGGTCCGGCCGCTGGTGACCTGCAGTCGGCCGGCCAGTCAGCGGCGGCCGCGCTGGCCGGGCTGCGCGCGGCGTCCGCCTGGCCGGAGGCGCCGCGGCCGGTGCAGGCCGCCGACCTGCTGCCCGAGCGTGCCCTGGACGGAGACGCGGCGGCCAGGGCCGAGCTGATCGAGCGCGTGTACGAGCCGCTGAGCCAGGCCGGCAGCACGCTGGTCGACACCGTGATGACTTACCTGGAGCAGGGCAACTCGCTGGAGGCGACCGCGCGGCTGCTCTTCGTTCATCCCAATACCGTCCGGTACCGGCTGCGCCGGGTCAGCGAGCTGACCGGGATCACCCCCTCCGATGGACGGGGCGGGTTCTCCCTCTGGACGGCCGTGGTGCTCGGGCGGCTCGCGCGCAAGCGAACGTAGCTTGTAGGTTCCGCACAGACCCCAGAGGATAAACTTCGTGCGCTTCGACATGAGTATGGCGGACTTCTACAGTGCAGAGTAGGTGGATGCTCCTCATCGCAGCTCCGGGCCAGGGTGCCCAGGCACCGGGGTTCCTCACCCCGTGGCTCGATCTGCCTGGCGTCGCCGAGCAGGTCGGCACGTGGTCTGAGCTGGCCGGATGCGACCTGATCCGGTGCGGAACGAAGGGCGATGCCGAGGAGATCAGGGACACCGCGGTGGCCCAGCCGCTGCTGCTCGCGGCCGCGCTGGTCGCCGCCGGGGCGCTCGCCGGGCCCGTAGGCGGGCCGGGCGGTCATGACCGGGCGCACCCTGGCAGCCAGGAGCAGGCGCCGCAGCTGGCCGACGCGGCCGCCGGGCACAGCGTCGGCGAGCTCGCCGCCGGAGTCATCAGCGGTGTCATCTCCGCCGACGACGCCATGCGGCTGGTCCGGGTGCGCAGTGAGGCGATGGCCAGCGCCGCGGCCGCCGAGCCGACCGGGATGACCGCGGTGCTCGGCGGGGACGAGCAGGCCGTGCTGGCATCAGTCGAGGCGCACGGGCTGACGGCGGCGAACATTAACGCGGCCGGCCAGGTCGTCGCCGCTGGCACGCTCGGCGAGCTGGCCGCGTTCGCGGCCAGCCCGCCCGCCGGCGCCCGGCTGCGCCAGCTCTCGGTCGCCGGCGCCTTCCACACCCGGCACATGGCCCCGGCCGTCGAAGCGCTGCGCGAAGCCGCCGCCGGGGTCGGCGTCAGCGACCCGGTGCTGGCCCTGCTGCAGAACCGGGACGGTCAGGTGGTCAGCAGCGGCCGGGACTGGATGGAGCGGATCATCACCCAAGTCAGCAGTCCGGTCCGGTGGGATTTGTGC
Organism: Streptosporangiaceae bacterium; assembly: GCA_036495525.1. Classification (GTDB taxonomy): domain Bacteria; phylum Actinomycetota; class Actinomycetes; order Streptosporangiales; family Streptosporangiaceae; genus DASXMR01. The sequence continues at coordinate 4,438 of DASXMR010000144.1, forward strand.
ATGCGCACGATGGCTAGCATCGGCGTCACCGCGATGCTCGAGCTGCCGCCGGCCGGGACGCTGACCGGCATCGCCCGGCGTGGGCTGCCCGGCGTCCGGCTGGTCAGCCTCAGGACTCCTGACGACCTGGAGGCCGGACGGGCGCTCGTCGCCGAGCACGCGAACAGCCAGGCGCCGTCCGAGCGCACCGACTGAGACGACGAAAGGCATGCCATGCGACTGACCGAAGGCTCAGCGGGCGCCCGGGTGCTGGCGTTCGGCGGGTACCAGCCGACCAGGGTGGTCACCAACGACGAGCTCGCTGCCACGGTCGATACCAACGACGAGTGGATCCGCAGCAGGGTCGGCATCGCCAGCCGCCGGATCGCCGCGCCGGACGAGACGGTCGCCGACATGGCGACGGCAGCAGGCGGCAAGGCCCTGGCCGGCAGCGGGCTTGAGCCGGCTGACATCGACCTCGTCATCGTCGCGACCTGCACGCCGGAGACGCAGATACCGAACGCGGCGGCCACAGTCGCGCGGCGGCTCGGCATCCTGGCGCCCGGTGCCTACGACCTCAACGCGGCCTGCGCCGGCTTCTGCTACGCACTGGCCAACGCCAGCGACGCGGTGCGGGCCGGCTCGGCCAGGAACGTGCTGGTCATCGGCGCGGAGAAGCTGTCTCAGTGGGTGGACTGGACGGACCGGTCGACCTGCATCATCTTCGCCGACGGGGCGGGCTCCGCGGTGGTCGGCCCGGCGGGCCCGCAGGACGGCGGGCCCGGCATTGGCCCGGTGGCCTGGGGCAGCGACGGCACGATGGCCGAGAAGATCATGGTCAAGGACCGCCAGTCGTTCATCTTCCAGGAGGGCCAGGCGGTCTTCCGGTGGGCGACCACGGCCTTGCACCCGGTCGCGCGGCTGGCCTGCGAGCGGGCCGGGGTCGACCCGGCCGAGCTGGCCGCCTTCATCCCGCACCAGGCGAACCTGCGGATCGTCGAGGCCATCGCCCGCAAGCTCGGCGCGCCGAACGCCGTCGTCGCCGACGACATCGTGACGGCCGGCAACACCTCGTCGGCATCCATCCCGCTGGCGCTGTCACGGATGATCGAGCGCGGCGAGATCCCGTCCGGTGCCCCGGCCCTGCTGATCGGCTTCGGGGCCGGCATCAGCTATGCGGCGCAGGTGATCACGGTACCCTGACCCGGCCCGTGGTTTAGCGGGCCTTATCCCAGCGAAAAAACACAGTCACGAAGGAGAGTGCGCAGCCCATGGCCATGACAGACCAGGAGATCCTCGAGGGCCTCGGCGAGATCATCGACGAGGTCGCGGGCGTGCCAGCCGACCAGGTCACCCCGGAGAAGACCTTCGTCGATGACCTCGACATCGACTCGCTGTCGATGGTGGAGATAGCGGTCGCCGCCCAGGACAAGTTCGGCGTCGAGATCCCCGACGACCAGCTCAAGGACCTCAAGACGGTTCAGGACGTCATCGACTACGTCCGCCGCTCAGCAGTATCTGCCTGAGCCGGGCAGCCCCAGCGACGCGGCACCGCCCGGCCTGCGCAGATGCACCGTGCCGCGTTACCTGACCGGAGGAGCACAGCACTGTGAGCACAGACCGGACGCGTGTCGTCGTCACCGGGCTCGGCACGATTTCACCCGTGGGAGCTGACGTCGCCAGCACCTGGGACTCGCTCCTGGCCGGGCGGAGCGGTGTGGAGAAGCTGTCGCAGGACTGGGCCGCGCGACTGCCAGCGCGGATCGCGGCCTGGTCCGCGGCCGACCCGGCGACGCTGATCGACCGGGTTCAGGCCAGGCGGCTTGACCGGTGTGAGCAGCTGGCTCTGGTGGCCGCCAGGGAGGCCTGGGCGGACGCCGGGTCGCCTGAGGCAGAGCCGGAGCGGCTCGGCGTGGTGGTGTCCACTGGCATCGGCGGCGTGGCCTCGACCCTTGCCGCCTACGACACGCTGCGCGAGAAGGGCTGGCAGCGAGTCTCACCGTTCACCGTGCCGATGCTGATGCCCAACGGGCCGGCCGGCTGGATCAGCATTGAGCTCCGCGCCCGCGCTGGCGTGCACACAACGGTCAGCGCGTGCGCCTCGGGCGCCGAGGCCATCGGCTACGGGATCGACATGATCCGGTCCGGTCGTGCCGACATAGTGCTGGCCGGAGGCACTGAGGCGGCCATCATCGAGCTGAATATCGCCGCGTTCGCGGCAATGCGGGCACTGTCGACCCGCAACGACGAGCCGGAACGGGCCTCACGGCCGTTCGACCGCGGCCGGGACGGCTTCGTCCTCGGCGAGGGCGCCGGGATGATCGTGCTGGAGTCGGCCGAGCACGCCGCCCGCCGTGGCGCCAGCGTGTACGCGATCGCGGCCGGCGTCGGCTATTCCTCCGACGCGCATCACATCGCGCAGCCTGACCCGGACGCGCGCGGCGCCGTCATGGCGATGACCCGCGCGCTCGCCGACGGCGGCGTAGCAGCTGACCAGGTGGCGCACGTGAACGCGCACGCGACCAGCACCCCGGCCGGCGACGTGGTCGAGGGGCAGGCGATCGCCGCGGCGCTCGGCGAGGCAGCCGAGCGGGTGGTCGTCTCTGCGACCAAGTCCATGACCGGGCACCTGCTCGGCGGGGCTGGCGCCCTGGAGTCGGTAGCGGCCATCCTGGCGCTGCGCGACCGGGTTGCCCCGCCGACGATCAACCTTGACGATCCGGACGACGACATCCGCGTCACGGTCGCGACCAAGCCGACCGAGCTGCAGCAGCACGGCATAGCGCCGATGGCGGTGCTCAACAACTCGTTCGGCTTCGGCGGCCACAACGTCGCTCTCACCTTCACCGCCGCGTGAACCCTCGCTGAACCCGCCGCGACCCGGCCCCTGGCTACGCTGAGCCGTACCAGGGCTGGTCGGCGCGGTGAGCCGGATCCGGGTAGCGAACTGGGACCGGAGCAATGGAGGGCCACGAGAGCAGCGCCGTGCTCGTCTTGCATGGCGGCCGGCTGCCGCCCGGTGAGCGGGCACGGGCGGCAGCCGGCGTATCGCGGGCCCCGGTGGGGGCCAGGCCCGGCAGGAACCAGCTCCGATGGGGCCAGTCCCGGCAGGGCCAGTCCGGCAGGGCCAGCTGCGACGGGGCCAGCTGGCCGCAGGCTAGGCGGCAGGCAGCTGCAGTCCGAGTGGGTCTGCCCGGTCCGGCTCCGCTGCCGGTCCCGGCCCGCCGTGCCCGGCGAGCACCAGCTCGCGCGGCGCAGGCTCCGGCGGTGG
>DASXMR010000145.1:0-8983 GCA_036495525.1 Streptosporangiaceae bacterium
CTCAGCGCCGCCCAGCAGCAGCTGTCGGCTTCGATGCAGCGCTACTGGACCTCGTTCGCGGCGCGCGGGTTCCCGGCCGCGCACGGCGAGCCCTTCTGGCCGCGCTTCACCGGCACCGGCCAGCAGATGATCTCGCTGGCCACGCCGACCCCGGCTACCGAGACGAACTTCTCCGCCGAGCACCACTGCGCCTTCTGGGCACTCGGCGGCCAGTGACCGGCTCTTCGACCGGTGACTGCGCCCTTCGGCCGGTGAAGGCGCGGCACCTGACCGCGGTCGGGGTACCAGCATTTCGGTCATGACTGTGCGGGCGGCCCGGCTTCCGGGCCGCCCGCCAGCTCATGACCTTCGCCGGCCAACGACGCCGCGATGCCCCGCCTGACCAGACGGATACTGGCCACGTGACCGATATCTGCCTGCACGTCGGCCCCGTCAAGACCGGCTCCACGTTTCTGCAGGGCGTGCTCTGGCGGCACCGTGCTGACCTGACTCGGCAGGGGATCCTGCTGCCTGGCGAGTCCAAGAGCGATATCTGGCTCGCCGCCAATGACGTTCAGGATTGCGAGTTCATCCATTTCGCTCTTCCGGCAGCGCCCGGCAGCTGGGACCGGCTGCGGGACCGGGTGCTGGCTTTCGGCGGCCTGTCGCTGATCTCACACGAGATCCTGGGCATGTCCACCCCGGATCAGGTTTCCCGGATCGCTACCTCACTCAGGCCCGCTCGGCTGCATGTCGTGGTCATGGCCCGGAGCCTGGCAGACAGCCTGCCGTCGCTATGGCAGGAGGGTCTCAAGAGGGCCGGTCAGAACATGATCAGCTGGCCTGACTTCCTTCGCGCCCAGCGCGACGCCCGCGCGCCGGTGACCGACGCCACGCTGATCGTCAGCCGGTGGCTGGCGCACGTGCCGCCCGGCCGCCTGCACGTGGTGATAGTGCCGCCGCCGAACCGGGACCGGCGAATCCTGCTGGAGCGCTTCGCCGCGGCGGCGGGCTTCGATGCTTCCGGCTGGGACGCTGACGGCCTGCCGGTGAACGAGTCGCTGGACAGTGTGCAAGCCGAGCTGGTCAGGCGCCTCAACATGGTCGCCGCCGGGTCCTGGCACACCGGGACCTGGCCCGAGCTGCTCAGTCAGGTGGTGCTACCCGGCCTGCGCCGCTCCGGCGCGCGGCCTGAGCGGCGCCTGCGCGTGCCTGCTAGTGAACGGGCGTGGATAGAGGCAGAGACTGCCCGGCGCGTCGAGGAGCTGAAGGCCAGCCATGCAGTTGTCCACGGCGAGATCGCTGACCTGCACGCTGGCCCGGCCAGCTGGGAAGACGAGCCTCAGCCTCCCGGCGACGGCGATCTGCTGGCGGAGGCACTACTGCTGCTCGCCTCGCCACCCCGGTCAGGTCCGGTCATCGGCTGAGCTCGTGCCCCCGGAGAGCCGCCGGGCGGCGATCCGGCCTGCCTCCGCTGTGCGGCGCAGGAAGCTGACGATCAGATCGAGGGCCTCGGGCTCGTACTGGGCGCAGATCTCATCCACCGCCCCGTCCATCCCCGAGTCGACCAGGTAGAGCCGGAGCACCTCAGCCCCCCGTCCGCGCGCGACCCGGATCACGACGCCGCGCCGGTCACCGGGATCGCGGTCCCGCTCGATCCAGCCGCCGCGCTCCAGCCGGTCCAGCACCCCGGTGGTGGTGGCGGGGTGCAGGGCGGCGAGCCTGGCCAGCGCACTAGGGCTGAGCGGACCGTGACGGCTGATCAGGTCCAGGCATTCCAGTTCGGTGTCACTGAGCCGCAGCCGCGAGCCGACGCTGTGGTTCAGCCGGGCCAGCTGACCGCTCAGATCGCGCAGCGACTCCTTGACGGCGCGGTTCCTCCGGCTGCGCGACCTGGCCTCGCCGGCCTCGTCAGCAGATGGTTCGGGATCCATATGATATGCTCTCCGTATTATATGGATGACGGAAGAACGATACCGCAGTGCAAGGCCGAGAGGAGCAATGCCATGCGGCTCACGATCTTCGGGGCGACCGGCGCCACCGGAACTTCGCTCGTCGAGCAGGCCCTCGCGAGCGGGCACGATGTCACGGTGGTGGTCCGCGACCCGGCCCGGCTGACTGCCACGGCGAGGGGTCAGGCTCGGGTGATCACCGCCGATGTCATGGACCCAGGCGCGATCACGGCCGCTGTCACCGGCGCGGACGCAGTGCTGACCGCCATCGGCCCGCGCGGCACCGGGCCGACCACGGTCAGCCGGGACAGCGTCAGCAGCATCATCCAGGCCATACGCAAGGCCGACGTGCGCCGGCTGCTCGTGGTGAGCGGCTCCATCGTGGCCGACGCGGGCGAGAGTCCCTACCTGCGCTACCTGATCAAGCCCATCGCCCGGCGCACATTTCTCCGCCACGTCAGCGCCGACATGCGCGCCGCCGAGCAGGAGGTCCGCGCGAGCGATCTGGACTGGACGATCCTGCGCCCGCCGGCGCTATCCGACAAGCCGGCCAAGGGCAGCTACCGCACCGCGGTCGACCGCAACCTGCCTCGCGGGTTCACCGTTCCGCGCGCTGACCTCGCCGCCTGCATGCTCAGCCTGACCGGCGACCGCGAGTCGGTGCACAGGCACGTGGCCATCGCGTCGTAATCTCCGCCGCGGCAGCCAGTTATCCGGCCACCGGTCAGCCGCAGACGAGAACCGGGCCGGGATGACTACATCCCGGCCCGGCTCCGCATGTCTCGCTGCTTACTGCGGGTCAGCTTCCCGTCGCCGCGAACCAGGCTCCCGGCGGGCCGACGAAGATGACCGGAGCGATGCATGGCTGCGGGAGCTGCACCGTGGCCCGGATCTCGGCGTTCCCGGTCGGGGTGGCCGGCGCGGTGGCAGTCACCACGTTGCTGACCGTCGCCGAGCCGTCAGCGCCGATGCTCTGGCAGCTGACCACGGCGTCGAACGCGGGTATCGGGTTGGTGCCGCGCAAAGCCGCAGGCACCGCTGGGTTGTTGGCCAGGACCAGGCCACGGACTCGTACGTCAAGCCGGCCGCGCTTGTCGAGCGAGCCGCGGCCTTCCCTGATCATCCACGGCAGGCCACCGCCAGGGATCCCGCGCAGCGGGTTGGCGGCGCCGACGTACGGACCGGTCACCGGCGTCATCGTGTCGAACCTGAGGACGGTCGCGCCGTTGCCGTTCCCTTGATCTGACGGGTGGCTCGGCGCCGCGGAGGCAACGCCCTGCGCTACTACGGCGCTGACCAGGGCCGCGCTGCCCAGCGCGGCTGTTATCCATCCAATTCTGCGCATGTTCACACCTTTTCTGTTGAGGCGGGGTCGACCGACCGCGCCATGGCTGAGTTGCGCATTCGCCGATAACAACGGGCCTGCTTTCGGGCACGTTCGATCCGCGCCGAATTTGCCGGCAGCTGAGGTACAGATGACCTTCAGCCTGTCGCCAGTTAGGTCGCCGGCCCCGACCGGATAGTGGTTATCTCACCCGCAGTCGGAGGGCGGATGCGCTCCCGCCGGTCATCGTCTCTCCTCTGTCCGCGGGCGCCTGCCGGAGCTGGTGGATGATCTAGGCAAGTTCCGGCTGGCGCGGCTGCTGCCCGCGGGAGCTAGATCCGCTGGTCAGCCGGCGGCGTAGCGGTCCTGGAGCTTGCGCAAGGTCGCCTCGATGCCGGCCGCGTTCTGCTTCGGCGCGCCGTACATTTCCAGGCCCCTGGCCTTGATGGAACTGACCTGGCTGTAGTCGAAGGTCTCAGTGACGAGGGTCGAATGGTCAGCTGAAGGCTTCAGCTCCCAGCGCCAGCGATGACCGAGCGGGTGCTGCCACTCCACCACGTGGCCGTCGTCGAAATCAGTCACGACGCTGGTGATCCGGTAGGGGAAGCCGTGCCGGCGCATCTTCATGGTGAACCGCGCGCCCTGAGTGAGCCGCTGCGGCCCCGAAACGGAGAACACCACCGTGCCTGACCCGTCGAGCTCGCTGTGCCGGGCAGGGCTGGCCACGATCTCGAATATGTCCGCCGCCGGCGCGTGCACTTCGGCGGCGCGGCTGATTCTGCGCGGGCCGCCATCGACCACAGCAATCGTCATGGCGTGAGGTTATCGGTATCGGGGATAGCGCAAAAGGGGCACTCAGGGACAGGCCTTCATCACCCGGGCCAGCACTGCCCGACCGGCACCGCCCGGCCCACAGCGACGCGCGAGCGTCGCCCAGGGCCGGCATCTCCCGGCTAGGACCGCCGGGCCGGCGTCTCCCGGCCGGCATCGCCCGGTCAGCGCCGTTCCGGTCGCTTAGCGGAAGTCGCGGCTGCGGGCGGCGGCAACCACTCGCAGCCGGCGCAGGCGTTCGGCCAGCAGGCTGACAGCGCCGTCGAGCCGTTCGATCCGTCCGTGCACCACCAGCGCGCTCGCCTCCATGCCGAGGCGGCGGAAGCGCGCCCACACCTGCGGCGGGCAGATGACGTTGGCCATCCCGGTCTCGTCCTCAAGACTCAGGAAGACCACCCCGCCTGCCGTTCCCGGCTGCTGCCGGTGCGTCACCAGCCCGCCAACCGTGACCGTGTCGCCATCTTGCATTGTCGCCAGGGCTGACGTCGGCAGCACGCCGCGGGCATCCAGCATGTCCCTGATGTGCTCCAGCGGGTGAGTACCGTACGTGCCGGTCGCCCACAAATCGGCGAACGTCTCCTCCGCCGCCGTCATCGGCCGCAGCGCCGGTGCCCGCAGGCCGGAGGTGGTGCCGGGAAGCTGCCCGTCCCGGATGGTGGCCGCCGCGCCGGCCGCCCAGAGCGCTTCTCGCCGGCCTATGCCGAAGCAGCCGAACGCGCCAGCCGTCGCCAGCGCCTCCATCGCCGGGACGGACAGTTCCGTGCGGCGGGCGAAGTCTTCCAGGTCCGCGTAGGGCTGCCCAGCGACGATTGCCTCAGCTGCCGCCTTGCCCAGGTTGCGCACCTCGGCCAGGCCGACCCTGATCACCGGCTGGCCGGCCACGGGCAGACCGCCGGACGGCGGGCCGTCGAAGGCACCGGGACCAGCGGGGAACGGTTCCCCGGACGGCGGACTAGCGGAGAGCGAGGGTTCCCCGGACGGCGGACCGGCTGGTGAGATGGAACCGCCGGGAAGCGCAGCCGGACCGGTGCGAGCCGGGGGTTCCCCCGACGGCGACCCGGCTGGCGGGACACGACCTGCAGGACCGGTGCGGGCCGGGAGTTCCCCTGGCGGCGAGCTGGCAGGCGGGACGGGACTGGCGGTCAGCTGTTCGTTCATCCCGGAAGTGCCTTCTGCTTTTTCCAGAGTGGCCAGGACACCGCTGGCGTTGACGTCCACGCCGCGTACCTCGACGCCATGCCTGCGCACGTCGCTGATCAGGCTGGCGGGGGCGTAAAAGCCCATCGGCTGGGCGCGCAGCAGCGCGGCGGTGAAGGCCGCCGGGTAATAGCACTTCAGCCACGCGCTGGCGTAGACCAGGTAGGCGAAGCTGATCGCGTGCGACTCGGGGAACCCGTAGCTGGAGAACGCCAGGATCTTGGCGTAGATGTCCTCCGCGATCTCCACCGGGATGTCCCGCTCGGTCATGCCGCCCAGCAGCCGCGCGCGCAGTTCCTCGATCCGCTCCGGCGCCCGCTTGGAGCTCATCGCCTGGCGAAGCTTGTCGGACTCGGCCGGGCTGAAGCCTGCGCAGTCGATGGCGATCTGCATCATCTGCTCCTGGAACAGCGGCACGCCGAGGGTCTTGCCGAGTGCCCGCTTCATGGACGGGTGCGGCAGTTCCGGCGTCTCGTCCCCGCGGCGGCGGCGCATGTACGGGTGCACCGAGCCGCCCTGGATCGGGCCCGGCCTGATCAGCGCGACTTCGACGACCAGATCGTAGAACTCTCTCGGGCGCAGCCGGGGCAGCGTCGCCATCTGCGCGCGCGATTCCACCTGGAACACCCCGACGGTGTCGGCGGCGCACAGCATGTCGTAGACACCGGGGTCCTCCTGCGGAATCGAGTGCAGGCTCCAGCGCACGCCGTGCTGCTCCTCGATCAGCTCGAAGCAGTCCCGCAGCGCGGTCAGCATGCCGAGGCCGAGCAGGTCGAACTTGACCAAGCCCGTGTACGCGCAGTCGTCCTTGTCCCACTGCAGCACGGTGCGGCCCGGCATCCGCGCCCACTCAACCGGGCAGACCTCCCCGACCGGGCGATCGCAGATCACCATGCCGCCCGAGTGGATCCCCAGGTGCCTGGGCAGCCGCTGCATCCGCGCCGCCAGCGCGGTGACGGCCGGGGGAACACCGGCATCCGGCGGGATCAGCTGGCCGGGCGCGTACTGGCGCGGCCCGACCTGCCGCGCCCAGGCGTCCTGCTCTGCTGGCGAATAGCCGAGCGCGCGGCCGGCATCGCGCAGCGCCATCCGCGGCCGGTACGAGATCACGTTCGCGACCTGCGCCGCTCTGTCCCGGCCGTACTTGTCGTAGACGTACTGGATGACCTCCTCCCGCCGCTGATGCTCGATGTCCAGGTCGATGTCCGGCGGTCCGTCCCGGCCGGCCGACAGGAACCGCTCGAACAAAAGACCGTGGCGAACGGGGTCGACGCTGGTGATTCCCAGCGCGTAGCAGACAGCCGAGTTGGCGGCCGATCCGCGGCCCTGGCACAGGATGCGGTTGCTCTCGCAGAACTCGACGATGTCGTGCACGATCAGGAAGTAACCGGGGAACCCGAGCCCTATGATCACGTCAAGCTCGCGGGCGAGCTGGGCGTGCGCGCCGGGCTGCAGCTCGGCATCCGGCGGGCCGTAGCGCGCGGGCGCCTTCCGCCGGACCAGCTCGCGCAGCCAGGCTGCCTCGCTCGGGAAGCCCGGCTCAACCGGGAAGTCCGGCAGCTTTGGCGCGATCACCGAGAAGTCGAAGGCGCACTCGCCGGCCAGCTCGATGGTCCGCTCGAACACGCCGGGATAGTGGCGCAGCCGCCGTCGCATCTCCGCGCCCGAGCGCAGGTAGGCGCCGCCGGATGCAGCCAGCCAGCCGTCCATCTCCGCCAGGCTGCTGCGCGCCCTGATCGCCGCCAGTGCCTGACCGAGCCGCGCGTCGACGGGGGCCGCGTAGTGCACGTTCCCGGTGGCGATCACCGGCGTGCCGGTGCCGCGGGCCAGCTCGAACAGGGCGTCGTTGCGCTCGTCGTCGTCCGGCTGATTATGCCCGGACAGCTCGACGACGACGTTCCCCCGGCCGAACATGTCGGTCAGCGCGCCGAGTTCGCGCGCAGCCGCGGCCGGCCCCGCAGCGGCGAGGGCGGCAGGCACGGCACCCTTGCGGCAGCCGGTAAGGATCACCCAGTGCCCGTCGTGCGCGCCGGCCAGGGCATCCAGGTCGTAGACAGGGCGGCCTTTCTCCCGGCCAGCCAGCTGAGCCTCGCTGATGACCTTGCACAGCCGCGCGTACCCCTCTTTATCGCGGGCCAGCACCAGCAGGTGACTGCCGCACGGATCAGGAACGCCCGTCTGGCCGCCAGGCAGGTCCAGGCTAAGCTCAGCCCCGAAGACCGTCCCGACCCTGATGCCCGTGCTGTCCTGCAGCCTGGCCGCCGCCTGGGCGAACTGGGGAACCCCGTACATGCCGTCGTGATCGGTGATGGCGAGCGCCGACAGGCCGCGTTCTGCCGCCTCGGCGACCAGGTCCTCAGGACTGGAGGCACCGTCGAGGAAGCTGTACGACGAATGGCAGTGCAGCTCGGCCCACGCTTCCGGTTGCCCGTCTGGCACCGGCAGCCGGGTAACGGGCCGGTACCTCGTTCGCCGGTCTCGGCCATTCTGCTGGCGGCCGGGCTGAGCGGGCTGGCCGGGCTGAGCGGGCTGGCCGGGCTGAGCGGCGTGCTGACCTCCCCAGGACAAGCGCCGCTCGAATTCCCGCCACGGCACAGGCGGGTTGTTCCATCCGATGGCTGTCCCCTCCCCTCGATCTCAGGGATCGTTCCTGCGGCTGGCGCGTCCTCTTCCCGGTCCCTCCGCCACGCACTCCCGCAGCCGGCGTGTCCTCCTCCCCCGGCCTCCCGTCACGTCACTCCCGCGGCTGGCTTGTTCCTGACTGCGGTCGCTCTCGTTTCGCCGCGGCCAGATGTTCCAGCTCGTCTGCACGCCGGTGGTCCTTGGGCCGGCCGACCGCCCGGCGCATGCAGATGAGATCGCTGAGCGCGAGGTACCGGACGACAAGACCGTCATCGGCGACAGCTAGCAGGCTGCGCGGGATGAAGTCGGCCACCGGCAAGTCCCCCCACGGCAGCGCCGGGGTGCAGCAGTCGCCGCTGGCACCTGGCGAAGCGAACAAGACCTTCGGCAGCGCGAATGCATCCGCCGTGCAGGGAATCGGCGCGCCATCGTCATCGGAAAGCCGCGCGCCGACCGCGGCAAATGCGGCAGCCAGTCTGGGCGCCTGACCCGCGCCGCCGTCCCAGAGCAGGTCGAGATCGCCGGTGAGCTCGCTGGAACCGTGCATGATGCCTGCCACCTGGCCGATCATCGTCACGGCGGCGCCGGCCTGATGCAGGGCACGGAGCAGGGGAAAGGGATCGAATCCGATGGCGTCGTCGGTCCCGATGGTGCCGTCGACATCATCGGCCTGCTGATGGGACCGGCCAGCCGCCACTCTGCCGTGAGTGACTTCTGCGGTCATTCCCACCGCCGCGACCAGCCTGGTCAGGGCCTGATCTGTCACCTCGCGCTCCGCGCGGCCAGGCCGGTCAGTCCCCCACGCGATGCCGCGACGGCCCCGGCACCGGGCGGTCTGGACGACCCCCAGGACACCAAGCAGCCCGGCATACGTCTTGTGCTCGGTCCTGTCGTCATCAAGCCATCGCTTCCTTACTTCGTGCACCGAGGTCGCCGGCTACACCGGGTGGGCGTCGGGCGTGACGGTGTAACTGCGCCCGGAGGGGGTGGTCCAGGTAAAGGTGCCGTGACCAGGAACCTGGCTGAGCTTCCAGCCGGCGTGGTGCTTGACGAGATGGTGAGTTCGGCAGAGCCCGCC
>DASXMR010000146.1:0-1566 GCA_036495525.1 Streptosporangiaceae bacterium
CCCAGCGCGGAATCGCCGGCGAACCGGCGCCTGAACCACGAGCGCTCCACCTCCGACATGTGCCGCACCAGCCCGATCAGCGACAGCGACGACGGCGCGACCGCACGCCGGGCGAGCTGGTCGCCGGTCAGGCCGGCGCACTTATGCAGCAGCGTCGCGCGATGGTAGCCCAGCCAGCCGTCGAGCGCCTCCCGCTCGCCGGATGGCTTCGACGGCTCGCTGCGGGAAACCTCAGGCGCGATCCAGGTCATCCGGTCATCGTGCTGCAGGCGCCGGCCGGCGGCAAGCTCTTTTCGTCCGGCTCCCGGTCAGCCGGGGTGCATGACGCCGGTGTGCGGTGCGGACGTGACGTGCAGCAGGCCGGACAGCTCGGTGCGCAGGCTGGGCGGCTCCACCAGGGCCGGCTGCGCCCGCCCGCCCGCAGTGATCTGCACGGTGCCGCATCCCACGTCGGTCACCACCAGGTACGGCGCGGCGCCCGGCGAGGTCGCGAAGGCCAGCCGGAAGGTACGGTCCAGCAGGGGACAGCTCCTCGTGCCCCCGGGGGCCGCCTTCGCGTTGTTGAGCATGGCCGCCAGGCGGCTGACGATGGTGGCCGAGGTGAACGTTTTCGTAGTGGTGCCCGGCTTGGGGTTGAGCACCGAGAGGCTGACCGTTACCGCGTGCATCCCGGCCGGGATCTGCTCGGCGGCCGACCGCGGCGGGTACCAGATCACCTGCACGTCCGCACGGACCACCGACAAGGCTGACCCGGCGGGAACGACCGAGATGGCCAGCGAGGCTGAGCTGACGCCGGCCGGCAGCCGGCTCAGGTCGTAGCCCGCGAACTGCACGACGACCTGGCTGGCCGTGCCGCTCTGGCCGCTGCCGCTGCTCGTCATGCCGGCCGGGGGATGCGCCCTGACGAAGCTCAGCACCTGACCAGCTGGCTCAGGGACGTTCCACAGCGCGCTGGTCCTTGTGGTCGGCATTCCCGCGGCGGTATCGAACGGCGCGCTCAGCGCCTGCGGCGGATGTCCGGTGAGGCGCCGGGCGGCGGCCGGGAGCCTGGTGCGGGCAAGCAGCGCGCGGGCTAGCCGCTGCGCCTGCTGCCTGGTCACGGCCCTCGGCTGGGCCCCGGTCGTCTCGGCCGGGACGGTCGCGCTCCGGCCGGACCCGGACCCGGGCTGATAGTGCACCGTCCCGCACGCCGAGACCAGCAGCGCGGCGGCGACCGCCGGGGCGGCGGCCCGTGTCATGGTTCGCATCTCGACTCCCCCTTCTGTCTGCCCGTTTTGACGGCGGGCGATGGCAGACTGGTTCCCGCTTGGGGGATCTCTTTCATTGTGACGGAAAGGGCACGGCATGTCGTGGGTGATGTTCGACTTCGGCGGCGTCATCTGCACCCCGCAGCCGCAGGAGGACCTGGCGGCGCTGGCCGGCGCGGCCGGGGTGAGTGTCGCGGAGCTCTGGGACGCGTACTGGCCGGCGCGTCCCGCGTACGACGCCGGCGACCTGACCTCGATGACGTACTGGCAGGGCGTCGCCGGCCAGTTCGGCCGGACGTTCAGCGAGGCCCAGGTCGCC
>DASXMR010000147.1:0-5514 GCA_036495525.1 Streptosporangiaceae bacterium
CGTGCTGTGGTCGCAGTACCTGGACTTCGCCGAGGCGGTCCAGGATGCGTCAGGCGGTGACCTGCTGGCGCCGCTGGATCAGCCAGGCGTGGGGGAGCACCTGGCGCCTGGCTCGCCGCTCAGGCTTGACGGCCAGCGCCCGCCGCCGCGGCAGGCCCCCGGACTCGGCCAGCACGGCGGGGAAGTGCTCGCCGGGCTGCTCGGCCTGACCGCCGCGGAGGTCAGCAAGCTGCGCGCCGACGGGATCATCGGCCCTGAGTGACTCACGCCGCGCGCAAGTCGTGCAGAGCCGTGGCTTGCTGCCGAGCGGTCAGCCGCAGCGCGCGAGCCTCGCTGCTGCCATAGCCGCACTAAGGTTCCCGAGGTGCTACAGGCCGAGAGCCGCAGATCTCTGGTCGGTCTAGCCCGGTAAGAGCTGTTTCGCCGGGATCCGCCGGCGGCGTGCGCAGCGAGATGGACCTTCAGCGCCCGGACAGCCGGCACCTAGCGGGAAGGGAGAGAATGCAGCGTGGCCGGAGATAAGCAGGAGCAGCGCGAGGCGCCAGCCGGGGATCCCGTGGCGCCGCCAGAGCCTGGCCAGCCGTCGCCGGAGCCGGGCCAGCAGTCGCCGGAAACGGGCCTGCAGCAGCCGGAGCCCGGCCAGCAGGTGCCGCAATCGGGCCAGCGGCTGGCGCAGGGTGCAGTCCGGCTGTGGGGCGGCAGGTTCGAGTCAGGTCCGGCCGAGGCGCTGGCGAGACTGTCGGTCAGCGTCCAGTTCGACTGGCGGCTCGCCCCCTACGACCTGCTCGCCTCGGCCGCGCATGCGCGGGTGCTGCACGCTGCCGGGCTGCTCGCCGACACCGAGCTATCCCGGCTGCTCGCCGCCCTGGACAGCCTCAGCCGTGACTGCCGCAGCGGCGCCTTCCGGCCGGACGCCAGCGACGAGGATGTGCACACCGCGCTGGAACGAGGCCTGCTCGAGCGGGTCGGCTCGCTCGGGGGCAAGCTGCGCGCCGGGCGCAGCAGGAACGACCAGGTGGCCACTGACCTCCGGCTGTACCTGCGCGACCACGCCCGCCTGGTCACCTCGCGGCTGGCCGAGCTGCAGACCGCGCTGATGGACCAGGCCGAGCGGCACCTCACGACCCCGGCGCCCGGCCTGACGCACATGCAGCACGCCCAGCCGGTACTGCTGGCGCACCAGCTGCTGGCGCACGTGCACGCCTTCGCCAGGGACGTGAGCCGGATCAGGGACTGGGACGCCAGGGCGGCGGTCAGCCCGCTCGGCGCCGGCGCGCTGGCCGGCTCCTCGCTGCCTCTCGACCCGGCCGCGGTCGCCGCCGAGCTCGGCTTCTCCGGGCCGGCCGGCAACTCGATGGACGCGGTCAGCGACCGTGACTTCGCCGCCGAGTTCTGCTTCGCAGCCGCGCTGGCCGGCGTGCACCTGTCCCGGCTCGGCGAGGAGGTCGTGCTCTGGTCGTCGCACGAGTTCGGCTGGGCCGAGATCGACGACGCGTACGCGACCGGGTCGTCGATCATGCCGCAGAAGAAGAATCCTGACGTGGCCGAGCTGGCCAGGGGCAAGGCAGGCCGCCTGATCGGCGGGCTGACCGGCCTGCTGGCGACGCTCAAGGGTCTGCCGCTCACCTACAACCGTGACCTGCAGGAGGACAAGGAGCCGGTTTTCGACGCGGTCGACACGCTGCTGCTCGTGCTGCCCGCCATGGCCGGGCTGGTCGGCACGCTCCGCTTCAACACTGACCGGCTGGCGCAGAGCGCGGCAGGCGGCTTCGCGCTGGCGACCGACCTGGCCGAGCTGCTGGTCCGCCGCGGGGTGCCGTTCCGCGAGGCGCACGAGGTGGTCGGCCACCTCGTCGTGTGGTGCCAGGTGCACGACTGCGACCTGACTGACGTGGATGACGCGAGCCTGGCGCAGATATCCCCGCAGCTGACCCCGGACGTGCGCGAGGTGCTCACGGTGCACGGCGCGCTCAGCGCGCGGGCAACCAGCGGCGGGACCGCGCCAAGCCGGGTGGCCGAGCAGCTGGCAGAGCTGCGGCTGGTGGTGGACGAGCAGGCCGCCTGGGCAGCATCCGGATGACTTCCGCCGGTCACCGCCAGAACCAGTCTTCGCCAGCCGAGGGCACTGACGGCCGCGCGGAGAACGAGGTCGGCGGCCAGGCGGGCGCGCCGGCAGCCAGCGCCCGCGCCCGGCACGCGGTGCCGCTCGCGCGGGAGTTCTTCGACCGGTCGTCCGCCGAAGTCGCACCCGACCTGCTCGGCTGCCTGCTGGTCCATGACAGCCCCGCTGGCCTCGTCGCGGCCGTGCTCACCGAGACCGAGGCCTACGACGGCGAGGCTGACCCGGCGTCGCACGCCTTCCACGGCCGCACCGAGCGCAATGCGGTGATGTACGGACCGCCCGGCCACGCGTACGTGTACTTCACCTACGGCATGCACTTCTGCGTGAACCTGGTCTGCCGCCCGCCCGGCGCGGCCTCAGCCGTGCTGCTGCGGGCAGGCCGGGTGACCGACGGCACCGTGCTGGCGGCGGCCCGCCGCGCCGGGCACGGCAGGACCGGCGGCGCGCAGGGCGGCCGGACGGCCGGGGCGCACTGCCTGCAGGCACGGGCGGACGGACGGACGTCGGCTGGCGGGCCGGCAGCGGGCGACGCGCGGCCGGAGGCTGGCCAGCTAGCTCCGGCGATGGCTCGAGACCTGGCCCGCGGACCAGCACGGCTGTGCCAGGCACTCGGCATCGACCGCGCCAGCGACGGTGCCGACGCCTGCGACCCGGCCTCGCCGCTGCTGATCTGCCCGCCGCCCGAGCCCGTCGCGGCCAGGGCGATCAGCAGCGGGCCGAGGGTGGGCATCAGCCGCGCCGCCGAGGTGCCCTGGCGGTTCTGGGTGGCCGGCGACCCATTCGTTTCTGCATATCGGGCGTATCAGCCGAGGCGCAGGGATTCATAACCGGTTCGCGGTCGCCTCGCCGGCGATGGGATCATGCACCAGTGACCGACATCATCGACGACCTGAGCTGGCGCGGCCTCATCGCCGTGTCCACGGACCTGGACGACCTGCGCAACGCGCTGGACACCGGGATGGTCACGTTCTATGGCGGTTTCGACCCGACCGCGCCTGGCCTGCACATCGGCAACCTGGTGCTGCTGCTGACCATGCGCCGGCTGCAGCAGGCCGGTCACCGGCCCATCGGCCTGGTTGGCGGCGCTACCGGGCTGATCGGGGACCCCAGCGGCAAGTCAGCCGAGCGGGCGCTCAACGCGCGCGAAGTCGTGGCCGGCTGGGTCGAGCTGATCCGCGGCGAGATCAGCCAGTACCTGGACTTCGGCCCCGGACCCGCGTCAGCGGTGGTGGTCAGCAACCTGGACTGGACCGGGCAGCTGTCCGCGATCGACTTCCTGCGGGATGTGGGCAAGCACTTCCCGGTCAACCAGATGCTGTCCCGCGAGGTGGTCCGGGCTCGGCTGGAGGCAGGCGGGCTCAGCTACACCGAGTTCAGCTACCAGATCCTGCAGGCCAACGACTTCCTCGAGCTGCACCGGCGGCATGACTGCGGCCTTCAGCTTGGCGGCAGTGACCAGTGGGGCAATCTGGTCTCGGGCGTCGACCTGATCCGCCGGGTCACCGGGGACGTGGTGCACGCGCTGGCCACGCCGCTGATCACCAAGCCGGACGGGACCAAGTACGGCAAGACCGCCGGGGACGCGATCTGGCTGAGTCCCGAGCTGATGAGCCCGTACGCCTTCTACCAGTTCTGGATCAACCGGACCGACGCGGAGATGCCGGGCCTGCTGCGGGTGTTCTCGTTCCTCAGCCGTGCCGAGATCGAGGAGCTGGAGAAGGAGACCGCCGATCGGCCGGCCGCGCGCAAGGCGCAGCGGATGCTGGCCGAGGAGATCACCACGCTGGTGCACGGCGCGCAGGAGTGCGCTCAGGCCATCGCGGCCAGCGAGGCGCTGTTCGGCCAGGGTGACCTCGCCGGACTGTCAGAGCGCACGCTCGCCGCGGCGCTGGCCGAGGTGCCGCTGGTCACGGTGCGGGCCGGGGATGGCCCGGCCGGCCGTTCAGCCGGCCAGGGCGGCAGTTCCGCTTTGCCAGCGATCGCCGACCTGATGGCGGAGACCGGCATCGTGCCCAGCAAGTCGGCAGCCCGCCGGGCCATCACCGAGGGCGGCGCCTACCTCAACAACGCGCGAGTGACGAGCGCCGACGCGGCCCCCTCGCCCGGGGACCTGCTGCACGGCAGGTACCTCGTGCTGCGCCGCGGCAAGCGCACCGTGGGCGCGGTCGAGGTATTCACCGGCTAGCCAGCGGCGCTGCTGTCCGAGCGACCTGCCCGGCGGACTCACAGGGGCCCGAGCAGCAGCCCCAAGTGTCGTTCCAGCCCGGCGCTTTGGGCGCCGGGCCCGCCCGAAAGCCGGCACCGGCGGGTGCCGCAGCCGATGAGTGTTCCGGGCAGCTTGGGTGGTGGTGCGCCGGTAACACCTCAGCAACATTTACCGGCGCTGACCTGTGCGGACATACAGCCGGCCGGTGCCGTAAATGTGGCACTGAGGCCGGGCTGGCGAGCCGCCGCCAGTGGGTGTCATCCGTCGCCGGTGAGCGACAGCGCAGGTCACGCGAGTGGCGCCGCTCGGATTTGACTTGATCCCCTTTGCTGCCTAGTGTTTCTTCTTGCCCGAGACAGTGCGGGACGCCCACGAGGCGGACGGCTTCCGGGTCCAGCAAGCACCAACCTCCCGGCGAATCATGCTGAGCATCGATCCGTCGCTGTGAGGCTTGCTGGTAGCACAGCAGAGAACAAGCAGGTCAGATCGTACTAACTGTCTTGACAGCCCCTGGCTGACCAGGTAAGTTAGCAGGGTTGCCCCAGAGGAGGTCGGAAGACCTCTGACGGTGAGCGTCCGCTCCTTGAGAACTCAACAGCGTGCTAAAAGCCAGTGCATATGCACAAACCCCGTCACAGGGGTTGCTCCGGCAACGGTGCAGCTCCTGACGGAACATGCCAGATCGTCTGGGGACCGGGCTCGCCCGATCCGCAGACAGTCTCTTCAAGTCAGCAGTCCGCGCGTACGGCCGTCAGGCCGGGCCGCGGTTGCGATAGACATTCAATGGAGAGTTTGATCCTGGCTCAGGACGAACGCTGGCGGCGTGCTTAACACATGCAAGTCGAGCGGAAAGGCCCTTCGGGGTACTCGAGCGGCGAACGGGTGAGTAACACGTGAGCAACCTGCCCCTAGCTTCGGGATAGCTCCGGGAAACCGGAATTAATACTGAATATGACCATGACCGACATCAGTCATGGTGGAAAGTTTTTCGGCTAGGGATGGACTCGCGGCCTATCAGCTTGTTGGTGAGGTAACGGCTCACCAAGGCGACGACGGGTAGCCGGCCTGAGAGGGCGACCGGCCACACTGGGACTGAGACACGGCCCAGACTCCTACGGGAGGCAGCAGTGGGGAATATTGCGCAATGGGCGAAAGCCTGACGCAGCGACGCCGCGTGGGGGATGAA
>DASXMR010000148.1:0-5133 GCA_036495525.1 Streptosporangiaceae bacterium
CTCACTAACAGCGCCGATTGTCACTCGCCAACGCGCAGGCGGCTCCGCGGTTCGGCTTACGCTGTAACGCATGCCAGAGTCCCTCCTTGCCACCCAGGTGGCGAAGCTGCGCAAGCATTACACGGCTCCGCTGATCCTCGAACTGGATCTGACCGACGGGATCAGCGAGACACGGCCAAGCAGTCCGGTCGCGGCCATCGTCAACAAGAACCGGGCGCCGCTACCCGACATCCTCGACGGCCTGCGCCGGGCCCGCGACGACCACCGGGTGGCCGCCCTGGTCGTCAGGCTCGGCGGCAAGAGCATCGGGCTTGCCGCGGTCCAGGAACTGCGCCAGGCGATCACCGAGCTTGCCGCCGCGGGGAAGTCAACCGTCGCCTGGGCCGAGTCCTTCGGGGAGTTCTCCGCCAGCAACGTCCAGTACTACCTGGCCACCGCATTCGAGAAGATCTGGCTCAAGCCATCCGGTGACCTGGGCCTGACCGGCATCGCCGTCGAGCGGGTCTTCCTCCGCGGCGTGCTGGACAAGCTCGGCGCCCAGTTCGAGGTGGCCAAGCGGCATGAGTACAAGAGCGCCGCTGAGCAGTTCACCGAGACCGAATTCTCCGCGGCCGCCAGAGAAGAAACGCAGCGGCTGACCGAGTCCGTCACCGAGCAGCTGGTCCAGGCGATCGCCGAGCGCCGCGGACTCAGCCAGGCGAAGGTCAGCGAACTGATCGACAAAGGCCCGTTCCTGGCCGCGCGCGCCCAGGCCGAGAACCTCGTCGACCAGCTCGGCTATCGCGACGAGGTCTACGCCGAGGCCCGCAAACTGGCCGGACCGGAAGCCGTCGTCCTCTATCTCGGCCGCTACCAGCGCGGCAAGGTACTGGCTGAGCTGGCCCGGCACGCGGTCACAGGCGCCGGGCGCGCCTGAGCCGGGCGTCGCGATGATCTACGCGACCGGGCCGATCCGCCGCGGCCGCAGCGGCCGCGGCCCGCTGGCTGGCGGCTCGATGGGCTCGGACACGATCGCCGGCGCACTGCGGGCAGCGGTCAACGACGAGCACGTCCGCGCGATCGTGCTGCGGGTCAGCAGCCCCGGCGGGTCCTACGTCGCCTCGGACACCATCTGGCGCGAGGTGGTGCGGGCCAGGAACGCCGGCAAGCCGGTGGTGGTGTCGATGGGTGACGTGGCAGCCTCCGGCGGCTACTTCATCTCGATGGCCGCCGACGCGATCATCGCCCAGCCGGGCACGGTGACCGGGTCGATCGGCGTGATCACCGGCAAGCCGGTGCTCGGCCGGATGCTGGGCAAGGCCAGCGTCACCACCGACTCGGTTACCCAGGGCGAGCACGCGGCCATGTTCGGCACCACCCGCCCGTTCAGCGACGAGGAGTGGGCGCTGGTCAACGGCTGGCTGGACCACATCTACGCCGACTTCACCGGCAAGGTGGCGGCCGGCCGGAACATGTCTGCCGAGCGGGTACACGAGCTGGCCAGGGGCCGGGTCTGGACCGGTGCCGACGCGGCAGGCAACGGGCTGGTCGATCAGCTCGGCGGGCTCGAGCAGGCGGCCGAGCTGGCGCGCAAGCGCGCTGGCCTGCCGGCTGGCGCGCCGCTGCGGATCTTCCCGCGAACCGGGCCGCTGGACAAGCTGCGGTCGGCCGGCTCGGGCGACGGCCAGGGCGCGATCGCCAGCCTGCTGCCCGAGAGCTGGGGCCCGGCGTGGCGGCTCGCCGCGCAGGCCGGGCTCGCACCGCACGGCCCGCTGCTGCTGCCGGGCAGCTGGACTTTTGAATGAGAGAACGAACTGGCGCCGCTGACTGCGCGGCCGCGTTCGCTGATGCCCTCGCGGCTCATGCCGCTGGCGTCACCCTGGTGACCGTCGCCGACGGGCGGGACGACATCGGCACGACGGTCAGCGCGTTCTGCCCGGTGTCGATGGATCCGCCGCTGGTCCTCGTCTCGCTGATCGCCGCCTCGTACCCGGCTGAGCTGCTAGGCCGCGCTGACCGGTTCGCGGTGACGCTGCTGGCCGCTGGCCAGCGGATGCTGGCCGGGCGGTTCGCCGCTGCCGCCCGGCCTGGTGCCCGGCTGCTGCTGGACGAGGTGCCGCATCAGCGCGGCGGCGCGTCCGGTGCGCTGATCCCGGACGGCGGGCTCGCCGCGCTGGAATGCGAGGTCAGCGACCGGGTGCTGGCCGGCGACCACCTGCTAGTGATCGGCGAGGTGCTGGCCGTGCCGTACGTCGCGGAGACCGATAGCCCGCTGCTGCGGTTCCGCGGTCGGTACCGCCAGCTGTCCTCGCCCTAGCCAGGCGGTTTAGCGGTAGCCGTCGTCGTAGTACCCGTCGGGCGGCGGCTGGCGGCGGGTGCGCGCCATCTGGTCGGCCCGGCTCGGCGGTACCTCGTCGGCCGGTACGCCGCTGCGGTAAACGCGCCGGCGGCGGGTTCCCCATGGCGCCCAGACCACGAGCCACAGCAGCACGCCGAGCACGCCGACGGCCATCAGGATGACGCCGATCGTATGCACGGAAAATCCGTGCGTGGACACGGTGGAAATGCCGAATCTCAGTATGGCTCCCACCGCTATCAGGAATAGGCCTGCGCCGATCGTCATGGCTCTCCTCCGTGCGGGGACATCTGCGCGGACGCCATCACGTTCCCCGGCTGGCATGACCCAAACAGCGGCTGCCGAGCGGCTGGTCAGCCGTTCAGGTAGGCAAGGACGGCGAGAACCCGGCGATTGTCATCGTCGGAGGGCGGCAGGCAGAGCTTGGCGAAAATACTGCTGGTGTGCTTGCCGACCGCCTTTTCCGAGACGAACAGCCGCTGCGCGATGGCGCTGTTGGAGCGGCCCTCGGCCATCAGCGCGAGGACCTCGCGCTCCCTGGGTGACAGCGCGGCGATCGGCGCGTCCAGGGACCGGCGGCTCAGCAGCTTGCCGATCACCTCGGGATCCAGCACCGTGCCGCCGCCGGCCACGGTGTGCAGGGCCTCGACGAACTGGTCGTCGTTGAACACCCGGTCCTTGAGCAGGTAGCCCACGCCGCCGGCCTGATCGGACAGCAGTTCCCTGGCGTACAGCTGCTCGACGTACTGGGATAGCACCAGGACCGGCAGGCCTGGTAGCTGGCGCCTGGCTTCCAGCGCCGTGCGAAGTCCCTCGTCGGTGAAGGTCGGCGGCAGCCGCACGTCGATGACCGACACGTCTGGCTGGTGCTCGATCAGGGCGCCGAGCAGGTCGTCGCCGTTGTCCACGCTCGCCACGACCTCGAAGCCGTGCGCGGTGAGCAGCCGGGAAAGGCCGTCCCTCAGCAGGTAGAGGTCTTCGGCGATGACAACGCGCACGGCACCTCGATGACGATCATGGTGGGCCCCCCTGGCGGGCTGCTGACTGCCAGTATCCCGTCGAAGGCCGCCAGCCTCTGCTCGATTCCGCGCAGCCCGGAGCCCCGCACCGGGTCAGCGCCGCCCGTCCCGTCGTCGCTCACCTCGATCCGCAGCATCCCGTGCGCGTGCCTGATGCTGACCTGGACCCGGCGGGCACCGGCGTGCCTGACCGCGTTGGTGAGCGCCTCGGCGACCGCGAAGTAGCACGCCGACTCGACCGGCGCATCCGGCCGGCCGCTCAGGTCGACGCGCACGTCGGTAGGCAAGGGGGTATCAAGCGCCAGCGCCCGTACCGCGTCGGCCAGGCCACGGTCGGCCAGCACCGGCGGGTAGATGCCGCGGACAAGATCACGCAGTTCGGTCAGCGCCTTCGACGAGCTCTCGCGCGCCTCGCTGATCAGCTCCAGCGCCGCCTGCGGGCTGCTGGCGAACAGCCGCTCAGCGGCACGCAGGCTCATCCCGACCGCCACCAGCCGCGCCTGCGCCCCGTCGTGCAAGTCCCGCTCCACCCGCCGCAGCTCAGCCGCCGCGGTGTCGACCGCATCCGCCCGCGTCTGCGTCAGCCGCTCGACCCGGTCCTGCAGCCGGGCCGCGGCCGGCCAGAAGTGCGACCTGGTGCGCGCGTCCAGCGCCCGCGGCACCAGGCACACGCCGAACGCCAGGATGGCCAGACCCTGCAAGCCCTGCGGCCACCTCGACAGCCCGCCGATTCCTGACACCAGCCCGTAGACGGGCGGTATCCACGGGAATCCGGAGTACACCGGATCCGCAGCGAAGCCCGGATGCTGGCCAAGCAGCGCCACCGCCACGCCGTACAGCCCCAGACCGACCACCCCGACCAGGGCCAGGTCGGCGGCGACTGCGGGTGCCATGGCGATCAGCAGCAAAGCCGCTGCGCCGGTGACGACAGCAAGCACCGCCCAGTCCATGCTCGCGCCAAACCACCTCGTCATGCTGATCAGCTCGACGAGCAAGACCAGCACCGGCAGCAGGAGCAAACCCCAGCGCGGCTGGCGCACACCGGGCTCGCCGTCTCGCGGCACCCAGAGCGCCCTGGCAAGGCGCGACGAGCTGCTCGCCGCCTGGCGCCCTGCCAGGTACCCGCCTGCCAGCAGGAATGCCCACATCTGCAGCAGGACGAGGGGCACGTTGCTGATATCGCCGGTGTCCACTAGCCCGTAGAAATGATGGGCGACAGGTGGCAGGTGGACGTAAATGCCCAGCCGGTTCCTGGCCATCTGGCGCAGCAGCACGAGGCCGAACAGGCCCAGCGCTATGAGGGCGAACGGCAGCAGCCGCCTGGCAGCGGCAGGGCGGAAGACCGCAGTGATCCCGGCCGCCGCCATCAGGACCACGACCGGAGCGACCGGCCGGAACAGCAGGCCGGTCATCAGCGCCAGCACTATCAGCAGCGCGCCGGGAGCGACAAGCCGGACGCGTCCCGGCGAGGTGGCCGGGAAGGTACCGGTGACGGTCGCCCGCCGCAGGGCGAGCAGAACGCACCCGGCGATGTACGGGCCGGCCAGGGCGGCAACCCAGATCATCGAGCTCCTTCGAGAGCGCCGGCCGCGATCCGGCGGCTGACCATCCCATGATGGCCCGGTGACGCGCGAAGAAGGATAGGTCAGGGCCATCAGTTCCTGGTAGGCCCAGGCCTACCTGCTGGCGGGCTGAGCTGGCCCTCACCCGAAGGGACCTTCGGCGATGACAGCGCGCACGGTACCTCGATGACGATCATGGTCGGCCCGCCCGGCGGGC
>DASXMR010000149.1:0-3207 GCA_036495525.1 Streptosporangiaceae bacterium
GCCCTGGGACGCTGGGCAACTGGCCGCCCTGTGCGGAGTGCCCGGGCACTCCCCCGTGGCCAATGTCTTCCCCGGTGCCGCCGATCCGTACTTCGCGGCCCAGCGGATCCGGACGGGCGGCGGTGCGGTGACCCTGGAGCCGGGGTTCGCGATCCTCGTCGTGCTGTCCGGTGCGGGTGAACTGCGCAGCGATGTCGGGCGCCTTGGCCTCAGCCGCGGGATGACCGTGCTGATGCCGCACGCCGCCGGCCCGAGCGAGATCACCGGCGACTGCGAGCTCATCCGGTGCCTGCCGCCGGGCGGGGTTTAATAAACCTCATGGTGCCTATGCTCCGGCCGCGGGTGAAGCCGGAGCACGCGCCTTACCGCATCGCCGGGGGCAAGATCCGTATCGGCGGGGTGTCTTACGGGCTTGCCGCGGAGATATCCGACCCGGACGGCTGGGTGTGGGCGATGCTCACGGCCATGGACGGCAGCCGCGGACTGCCGGAAGTCATCGAGCGTGTGCATAGGGAGCATCCGGACCAGCGCATCGAGGTCCTGTGGCGCGGTGCCGAGCAGTTGATCAGCACCGGATACGTGGAGGACGCCGCGGGACCGATGCCCGGCCGACTGACCGAGCGCGACATCCGCAGGTACGACCGGGCCGTTGGTTACTTCCGATGGCTGGATCTCACCCCGCGGACGAGTTCGTGGGAACCGCAGGCCCGGCTGCGGGACGCGCGGGTCACGATTCTCGGCGTGGGCGGTACCGGTGGCATCGCCGCACTGGCGCTGGCCGCAAGCGGTGTGGGGCACTTGCACTGCGTTGATCGCGATGAGGTCGAACTGGCCAACCTCAGCCGGCAGATCCTCTACACCGAAGACGATATCGGGAAGCCGAAAGCCGATTCCGCGGTCACCAGGCTCCGCCGCCTGAACAGCGATATCGAAATTACCGGGCAGCGGATGGAGGTGGCCTGCACCGAGGACGTGCGCGACCTGACCGGGAACTGCGACGTGCTCCTGCTCGGAGCCGACCGGCCGCCGGAACTCCGGATCTGGGCCAACCGCGCCTGCCTCGCAGCCAAGCGCCCGTGGGTCGACGCCGGATATCATGGCCCGCTCGTCCAGTGCGCGGCGTTCGTCCCTGGCGACGGGCCGTGCTGGGAGTGCACCAGACTTCATCTGCGGGACAGTCACGCTGCGGATGGTGCCCATCAGGACGACTCGCCTCATCGCGCTGAAGCGGTCTTCGGCGCGGTCGGTGCGGTGCCGGCCGGAATATCTGGTTACCTAGCCGCTCATCTGGTCATAGCGCTGCTCACCGGTGTACCGCCGGTGGTCCCCGGCCGGATCGAAACGTCGAACCTCGCCGCGCTCGACGCACCGCTCGTACTCCATAGCGAGCCGCACCCCGAGTGCGAAGCCTGCGGAGCAGGCGCGGTAACGGAAGCGGCAGGATAAATGGCAGTGGAGGAGACTGCTGCGACGGCCGGCGCGACGGCCGGCGCGACGGCCGCCGGGGTGGCGGCCGGGGTGGCGGCCGCCGGGGTGGCGGGCGGATCGCGGGTGCGGCTGCGGCGCCTGTGCGAGCGCCGGGACGGCAACGGCTGGGTGATCGGCCGGATCGAGACCGGCGATTTCATCTCGGTTTCCGAGGTGGCACACCGTGTCATCACGCTGCTTGGACAGGGCCTTGCCGTCGGCGAGGTCGCGGCGAGGCTGCGGGCGGAGACCGGGACGGCCTTCGCGGTCGCGGACTTCGTGGCGGCGCTTGACGAGCTCGGCTTCATCGCAGCGGTCGACGACCGGGATCGTGCGGATCACGCTCGTCCCGGGCCCAGCTTGCCCTGGCTGCGACCCGGGCACGTGCGCTGGCTGCTGCATCCCCTCACCGCGGTCGTGGTGGCGGGCTTCGCCGTGAGCGCTGCTGTCATGCTGGCGCTGCACCCAGCCCTGCTCCCGGGCTACCGTGTGCTCGTCTGGAGCCAGCGGGCCGGTTTGGTGCTCGCCGTCAACGCCGCCATCGCATGGACCATCCTCTTGGTGCATGAGCTAGCCCACCTGGCTACGGCGCGGGCGGCTGGCGCGCCCGCCCGGATCACGCTCAGCACCCGGCTGCAGTTCCTTGTCGCCCAGACCGACGTGAGCGGCGTATGGGCGGCGCCGCGGCGCACCCGGATGACCGTGTACCTGGCCGGGATGAGCATCGACGTCTGCAGCGCGGGGGCCTGCCTGCTCATTCTCGGGCTGGCTGAACCGCATGGCCTGGCACGCAGCGTGCTGGCCTCAGCAGTCGCCCTGGCGCTGCTCACGCTGCCCATTCAGTTCATGGTCTTCATGCGCACCGATATCTACTTCGTGCTCCAGGACCTGACCGGGTGCGCCAACCTCTATGCGGACGGCACGGCATATCTCCGTTATCTCGGCAGGTGGCTCGCCCGGCATGTCAGGCACGCCGACGGGCCGAACCCCGATCCCAGCCGGGCGTACTCGCGGCGGCAGCGCCGCGCGGTCCGCGGCTACAGCGCCGTGCTGCTGGCCGGCACCGCCATCTGCCTCGCGGCCGAATTCGCCGTGTCGCTGCCCGCCCTGATCACGCTCCTGATCCGTGCTGTGTCCGAAATCGGCGGCTCACTCCCCGCAACTCTCGATGGCGGGGTGGCCCTCGCCATCCTGCTGACCTGGCAGATCCTGTGGGCCAGCCGCTGGTGGCATCGCCACCGGCATCAAGTCCGGCCGATTCCCAGGCATCACCTGCGAGCAAGCAGGAGGGAGGTGAATGGACATGGCACAGACCTTCGAGGCGCCTGACAGCGAGACGCCTGAGGACGAGAGCGCGCAGCCGATCGTCATACGCAAGCTGGACCGGCTCGAGACGACAGGCCCGAGCAACCCCAACGGCTCGTAGCCCAGCCGCCGTCAGCAGACCGCTCAGTGAACGGTTGCGGGCCCGGTGGATGGGCACCGGGCCCGCAACCGCAGCGACCCATCATCGACGCCGCCAGCGGCGAACTCCTCCGCCAACTCACCCTCGACCGCACCCGCGACTACCAGCCCACCGGCCGGCCGCCCGGCCCCCATCCGGAACACCCCGCCCATCCCGCCAACACAAAAAACCCGAACCCTCACGTGGGTTCGGGTCATGCCGATGTCTTGCGACATCACGCGGCTCCCGCGATAGGACTCGAACCTATAACCTGCCGGTTAACAGCCGGACGCTCT
>DASXMR010000150.1:0-27381 GCA_036495525.1 Streptosporangiaceae bacterium
TCCCGCAGCTGCTGGGTCCGGGGCTCCCGCTGTTGTCCCGGCGGCGTCCGCCGCCGGCTCGCTGCCGGGCTCCTGGGCGGCCTTGGCCGTTGCGGTCATCCCCTGCGTCATGGTCTCGGCCAGGTGGAAGAACAGCTGCAGCCCGTCGCCCCAGACCGTCTCGCCGACGATCTCCGCCTGGCTGAGGATGCGGATCACCGTTGCGTGCGCGCTGTAGGTGTCGCAGAACCGCTGCACCCAGCTGCGCAGCGCGGCCTTGCCCGCCTGGTTCCTGGTGACGACCGGGAACTCGTCGGTGATGATCTGCATATCGTGCAGTGCGTCCCTGAGCAGCGCCCGGAACAGGTCGTCCTTGTTGGCGAAGTACAGATAGAAGGTGCCGTGCGAGGTCCGCGCGCGGCGGACGACGTCGTCGACGCGGAGCGCCTGGTAGCCACGCTCGTCGAACTCGGCCAGCCCGGCCTCGAGCAGCTTGCGCACGGTCTGCCGCCCCTGCGCGCCGAGCTCGCGCTCCAGCGCCGGCGTGCCGCCGCCGAGCGAGGGGCGCCGCGGCCGGCTGCCGCCGCCGGACCGGCCGCCGCCGCTGGCTCGTGCGGGGGCGGCGCGCCCGCTGGCTGCTCGCGCCGTGCCGGCGCGCGCCCCGCCGCCCCTGGCAGTCGCGCCGCGGCCAGGCTCGTCATGGCCAGCCGCAGGAGCGCGGCCCGGCTTCTGGTCCTGGCTGGTCTCGCGGTTCATGCCCGCGACCCTAGCCGGGTCGCCGCTGCCGTCGCTGGGCTTTCGCCGCTGGCCTGGCGGCACGGCGGCTCGGCCCGGCTGCCCGGTGCGAGGCTGGTCATTCAGCAGTTCCCCCTCCGTCCTGGCGTGCATGCGGCGCTGGCGAGGCCAGCTCGTGCTAGGCGCCGAGCACTTGCTCCAGGTAGGCGTTGCCGAACCTGCGCTCCGGGTCGAGTGCGTCCCGCAGCGACACGAACTCACCGAACCTGGGGTACGCGCCGCGCAGGTAGTCGGCACCCCTAGTGTGCATCTTGCCCCAGTGCGGCCGGCCGCCGACCTGGATCATGACCTCTTCAACCCCGCGGAAGTAGTCTTCATGCCCCGACGCGTGATAGACGTGCACGGCGATATAGGCGCTGTCCCGGCGGTAGGCAGTCGACAGCCAGGCGTCGTCAGCGGGGGTCACCCGGACCTCGATCGGGAAGCTGATCCGCCAGTCACGCCGGGCGAACAGCGCGCGCACCTCGCCGAGCACGTCAGCGAGCGCCGCGCGCGGGATGGCGTACTCCTGCTCCTTGAACCGGACCCGGCGCGGGCTGGTGAAGACCCGGTAAGCGGCGTCGACGTAGCCGCGCGCGCCGAGCGCCCTGGCGGCCACCGCGTTCACCGGCCTGATAGTCGCCGGGAACCAGTGCCCAAGCCGGCAGGTGGCGCCGAACACCGTGTTTGACAGGAACTCGTCGTCCAGCCAGCGCCGCCAGCGCCGCAGCGGCCGGGCCTGGCCGGCGCTGAGGTTGTTCCGCTTGGTGAGGCAGCCCTCGCTGTGCGGGAACCAGTAGAACTCGAAGTGCTCGTTCTCGCTGGTCAGCTCGTCCAGGCGGGCAATCACCTCGCTGTAGCGCATCGGTTGCTCGCGCGCCTCAAGCAGGAAGGCAGGCACCACCTTGAAGGTGACGGCTGTCACCACGCCCAGCGCGCCCAGGCCGACCCTGGCCGCGTCGAACAGGTCGGCGCGCGGTCCTGCCTGGCCGGGCGCGCAGTCGACGATCTGGCCGTCGGCGAGCACCAGCTCCAGGCCGGCCACCTGCGCTGCCATCCCGCCGACATCGCGGCCGGTGCCGTGCGTGCCGGTCTGGATCGCCCCGGCCACCGTCTGCATCTGGATGTCACCCATGTTGGCCAGCGACAGGCCGCTGGCCAGCAGCTCGGCATTCAGCTTGTGCAGCGGGCAGCCCGCCTCGACGGTGACCAGGCCAGCCTGCTCGTCCACGGACCGGACGGCGGTGAGCCCGCTCGGGTCAAGCAGCACACCGGCAGTCACCGCCGCCGGCGTGAACGAGTGCCCGCTGCCCGCCATCCGGATGGTCTGCCCGTCGGCCGCCGCTGCCGTTACCTCGGCGGCGACCTGCTCGGCTGAGCCGGGCGCAGCGATCCTGGCCGGGCGGCTGGTGACGTTGCCCGCCCAGTTACGCCAGCGCACGCCTTCGGCTGGACCGCTGGCGCTCACCGGGCAGGGCTCGCTGTGCTGTCACGCCCGCCCGTCCCGCGCATCGGCCCATTGTGCCGGGTCCGCCACTGGCGTCGCACGCAGTCTCGACAGTCCCAGCAGGCAGACGGCTACGGCGAGCAGCCCGCAGCTGGCCGCGAACTCGTACCCCCAGCGGGCGCCGCCAGCGTCGATGAGCTGCCCGGCGATGGCCGAGCCACCGGCCACCCCGATCGAGATGGTGGAGGACAGCCAGGCCATGCCCTCGGTCCGCCGGCCAGCCGTGGCCTGCCGCTCGATCAGGCCGTAGCCGGCCATCAGCGTCGGCGAGATGGTCAGCCCGGAGACCAGCAGCACGCCAGCCAGCTGCGGCAGGCCGGGCAGCGCCCAGAACGAGGCGACGCACGCGACCGTGCAGCACAGCGTGATGGTGAACCGGCGCTCCAGCGGGGCTCGCCAGCTGCGCGAGCCGTACCAGAGGCCGCCGATGGCGCTGCCGCCGGCGTAGGTGCCGAGCAGGATCCCGGCGAGCGGCTTGTGGTGGTGCTGCTGCGCGAACGCCACCGTGCTCAGGTCGATGGTCGCGAACATCGCCCCGAGGAACAGGTACATCGGCGCGAGCGTGACCAGTGCGCGCGACGGCGCGGTCGGCAGCCGGGCGCGCAACCCTCGGCGTCGCGGCCGGCCAGCAGGATGGTGCGGCTGCCGCTGCCGCGGGTGCGCCGGCGGCTGGGTGCGCCGCTGAGCCGCGAACAGCAGCGTGCCGGTCAGGCACAGCGCCGCCGATACCAGCACGCCCGCCGCCGGGAAGACCTGCGTGGCCAGCACGGTGACCAGGGCAGGACCGACTACGAAGATCAGCTCGTCGGCGACCGACTCGAGCGCGAAGGCGGTCTGCAGCAGGCCCTGGTCACCGCGCAGCAGCGTGCTCCAGCGGGTCCTGACCATCGACCCGATCGACGGCATCGACGCGCCGGCCAGGCCGCCGGCCAGCACCAGCGCCCACCGCGGCGCGTGCAGCTCGGCGCTGGCCACGAACATCGCGGTAGCCGCGCCGAACAGCGCGGCCATCGGACGCAGCACCCGGTCCTGGCCCAGCGCGTCAGAGAGCCGGCCGGCCAGCGGGGCGCAGATCGCGTACCCGATCGAGCCGGCCGCGGCGACAGCGCCGGCCAGGCCGTACTTGCCGGTGACCGAGGAGATCAGCAGCACGGTGCCGAGGCCGAACATGGCCATCGGCATCCGCCCGACCATCCCGGCGACGGAGAAGCCGGCCGCCCCAGGCATCCGCAGCAGGCGCAGGTAAGAGGTCCTGCCCGCCGGGCCGGGCTGTTGCCGACCTGACCCTGGCGTACCCGGCTGGCCGTCGCCGGGCCGTGCCTGGACCTCCGTCATCTGCGCGCTGCCTCCCCGTAAAGACCGTATCTAGCCGCCGCAAGCTTTTTTCCGCACCAGGGCCGGCCACTTTGGCGTCGCGCGGCCGGCAGTTAAGGTGAGGACCGTAATGGGACGCCTGAACCGGCGCCAAGCGCCGCTCGACACCCCCGCCCCCGGTTCCCGCGTGCCCGCAGGCCGCTTGGCAGCAGGCCGCTGGCTGTCCCTCACCCGCACTGGCGTGGCAGCCTCCGTTGGCGTGGCCGCGCTGATCGCAGCGGCGGCTCCGCTGCAGGTCACCAGGCATCACCCCGGTGCCGCCGCCGGGCCGCTCAGCGCGGCAGCCGCGGCCAGGCAGGCCGCACTTGCGCGTTCCGCCGGGCTGGCACAGCCGCCCCTGGCGGCACAGCCGATGGCGTTCCTGCAGGCAGCCGGGCTGGCGCAGCAGGCCAATCCCGTGCTGCCAGCCAGGCCGGCCGCGGACGGCCGCCCGCCGCCTGCGGCCGTGCATGGCGCGGCACCCGCGGTGCCGAGCGCGTCCTCGTCGTTCCGCCGGATCGTGCTGCCTGACCTGCTCATCGTCGCCCCCCGCGGGCTGACGGCGCGGCAGGTGAGCAGGCTCCGCGCGATCAGCGGGGTGCGCAACATGATCACCTTCGACGGTGCCGAGATCCGGGCCGGCGGCCGGCAGGCCAGCGTCATCGGAGTCCGCCCGGCCCAGTTCCGGTCCTGGGTGCCGCTGCGCGCGGCGTCCGACCAGCCCCTGTGGACCGCGCTGTCGCGCGGCGGGTTCATCGCGAGCCGGCCGGCCGCCGCGCGGCTCGGCCTAAGGCGCGGCACGCACTATCAGCTGACGGCCGGCCGGATGCAGGACGTCAGGTTCGGCGGATCAGCCGGGCTCGGCCTCACCGGCGTGGACCTGCTGGTGGACTCCCGCACCTCGCACGCGCTCGGCCTGGTGCACCGGGTGGCCGGCCTGATCAGCGCGCCCGGCGCGCAGCCGGCCAGCCTGACCAGCAGTGTCCGGCGGGTGCTCGGAGCAGCCGGCCGGATCGTCAGCCTGCGCAAGGCACAGCTCCCGGTCGCGCCGGTGCAGCCCGGTCAGCTGCCCACCACTTACCTGCAGCTGTTCAAGGTGTCGGCCGCGACCTACTGCCCGGGCCTGTCCTGGACGGTGCTCGCCGCCATCGGCCAGATCGAGAGCGGCGACGGCGCCAACGTCGGCCCGTCTACCGCCGGCGCGCTCGGGCCGATGCAGTTCCTGCCCTCCACGTGGGCGATCTGGGGAATCAGGGGATTCGGCCGGCCGGGACCGCCGGACATCATGGACCCCTACGACGCGGTGCCGTCGGCGGCCAGGCTGCTGTGCGCTGACGGGGCGGCGGCCGGCGGGCAGTCGCTGCGCGCCGCCATCTTCGACTACAACCACGCCACCTGGTACGTCAACGACGTGCTGGCGCTCGCGGCACAGTACGCCGCCGACTTTCCCTGAGCCTGCCTGGCGGGCCGCAGCCGCACGCTCGCCAGGTCGCCGGCCCGGCCGGGCACTGGTTGGATGGTGGCATGCCGCCCTACGACGCGTTCCTGCTGGTGTCCTTCGGCGGCCCGGAGGGACCGGAGCAGGTCATGCCGTTCCTGCGCAACGTGACCGCCGGACGGGGCATCCCCGACGAGCGGCTGCAGCACGTCGCGCAGCACTATTACCAGTTCGGCGGCGTCAGCCCCATCAACCAGCAGTGCCGCGACCTGGCGGCAGCGATCGAGAAGGACTTTGCCGCCAGCGGCGTCGACCTGCCGGTGTACTGGGGGAACCGGAACTGGCAGCCGTACCTGACCGACACGGTGCGGCAGATGGCGGAGGCTGGCGTGCGGCGCGCGCTGGCGTTCGTCACGTCCGCCTACAGCTCGTTCTCCAGCTGCCGTCAGTACCTCGGCGACATCGAGCGCGCTGTCGCGCAGGCCGGCCCGCACGCCCCGCGAGTCCACAAGATACGGCAGTACTTCAATCATCCGGGTTTCATCGAGCCGTTCGCCGACGCCACGGTTGCGGCGATCGAGTCGCTGCCGCCATCCGTTCACAATGCTGTTGATCTGGTCTTTACCGCGCACAGCATCCCGTCGGCGATGGCAGCGGCCAGCGGGCCGTCGGGCGGTGCGTACGCTGCCCAGCTCGCTGAGGCCGCCCGGCTGGTGGCCGAGCGGGTGCCGCAGGCCCGGTCGTGGCAGCTGGCCTACTCCAGCCGCTCTGGCCCGCCTGCCCAGCCCTGGCTGGAGCCGGACGTCAGCGACGCGCTCGCCAGCCTGGCCGGCGCGGGATCGGCAGCGGCCGTGATCGTCCCGGTCGGCTTCGTCTCCGACCACATGGAGGTGCGCTACGACCTGGACGTGGAGGCGGCAGCGACCGCGAGCAGACTCGGCCTGCCGCTGGCCAGGGCCGCGACGCCGGGCACTGACCGCCGGTTCATCGCCATGGTGACCGAGCTGGTCGCCGAGCGTCAGTCAGGCGCGCCCGCCCGCGCGCTCGGCAGCATGGGCGCCTGGCACGATACCTGCCCGGCCGGGTGCTGCGGGCTCGGCGGCGAGCGCCAAGCACGCCAGGCAGCACCGCCAGCGTGACCGGGCCAGACCCGGCCGGCCTGCTGGCGCTCGCGGTCTCGGCCGCACGCCAGGCGGCCGGCCTGCTGTCAGCCGGACACGGCCGGGTGACGGTGGTGCAGACCAAGTCGAGCCCGACCGACGTGGTCACCGAGATGGACCGGGCGGCTGAGGAGCTGATCCGCTCGCACATCCTGGCCGAGCGGCCAGCGGACGCGATCCTCGGCGAAGAGGGCGGGCAGCAGGGCGAGCCAGACCCGGGCGGCGTGCGCTGGATCGTCGACCCGCTGGACGGCACCGTGAACTACCTGTACGGGCTGCCTGACTGGTCGGTCAGCATCGCGGCCGAGACCGGCGGCACCGTGGTCGCCGGCGCGGTCTGCGTGCCGGGCCGCGGCAGCCTCTACACCGCGGTGCGCGGCAGCGGCGCCTGGCTGCAGGCGGCCGACGGCCCGGCCAGGCGCCTGGCCTGCACCACCGGGGTGCCGCTGGCCAGGGCGCTGATCGGCACCGGGTTCGGCTACGAGTCGGCACGGCGGCGGGTACAGGGCCGGGTGGTCGGCGCGCTGCTGCCGCTGGTCCGTGACATCCGCCGTAGCGGCGTCTGCTCGGTGGACCTGTGCTCGCTCGCGGCCGGCCAGCTCGACGGCTACTACGAGCGCGGCGTGCACTACTGGGATATCGCGGCCGGCAGCCTGATCGCTCGCGAGGCAGGAGCCGTGGTCGGCGGGCTGGCCGGCCGCCCGGCCGGCCAGTCGATGACGGTGGCGGCCGGGCAGCCGCTATTCGGCGAACTTGAGCACGTGCTCGCCAGCCTGGACCCGGAACGCGACGACTAGCCCTGGCTCAGCTTGCCGCTGGCGCTCGGCCCGGCGCGGCCGCGGAACAGGAAGGACAGCATCCCGTCAGCGTCCTGGCGCAGCCTGATCACGCCGCCGGCGCAGCTGCCCTTGCCGGTGACGATCGACTGCCGCAGCCTGGCGGTGCGAGCTGCCGCTGACACCAGGCTGAGCCGCCCCTTGCAGGCAAGCCCGGTGCCCGAGTAGCTGATCTGCCCGGCGGACTGGCCGCCTGGCAGGCTGATCCTGACCGTCAGCACGACAGCCGGGCTGCCTTGGCTCACCTGGCCGGCCCACCGGCCGGCCAGCACCTGCGGGATCACGGCGGGCGACCCGGGACTGGTCGCATTGCCTGACGGCAGCGGCGAGGCCCGGGACGCGGCAGGGGAAGATCCGGCTCGGACGCTGGCGGTGCCTGACCGGCCGACAGCCGGCGCGCCCCCGATGCGCTGCTGGCTGTCGCCGTTCTGCATGACGTGCACCAGGATGCTCACCGCCAGCACGATCGCGATCGCGACGGCGGCCCATACCACGGTGATCGCGCGAGACCGGCCGACGGGCTGATGCCTGCCATGCTCACGGCCCGGCACCGGGCCTGCCCCCGGCCCGCTGACCTGGTGCGACGGTTGAGACTGCGGCTGTGTGAGCGGCTGCCTGGCTGGCTGATACCTGGCTGCCTGCCGCCCGGCCTGGCCGGCCAGCTCGTCGGCAGGCACTGTCAGCCGGCCGGCCTGACGCGCGCCAGCTGTCAGCAGCTCAGGCACGGCCAGCTCAGGCACAGGCAGCCCGAAGCCGTCGCCGAGCAGCTCGCTGACGACCGAGCGGGCATCCGGCCGGTCGTCAGCGGCCGGACTCAGGCAGCCGGCGGCGAGCTGGCGTAGCGGCTCGGGCAGCAGGCTGAGGTCAGCCGGCCCGGCCGGGGGCCGGCCTGCCGCGGCGAACACCATGGTCTGCGCCCAGGCCAGCATGTCAGCCGCCGGCGTGGCTGGCCCGTACGGCGGGGTGACGCCGAACTGGATCACCGTCGGCCCGGCCTGGCCGAGGACCAGGTGGCCCGGCCCGAAGCTGCCGTGCACGAGGCCGGCCTGATGCACCGACGCCAGGCCGGTAGCCGCGCCAACGGCCGCTGCTGCCAGCTGGTCCTGGCTGCTGGCGCCGCCGGCCGCGACCGCCTCGGCCAGGGACTCGCCGGGCACGTGCTCGCTGACCAGGAACGCGAGGCCCGAGTCGTCGATGCCGGCGTCCAGGATCCGCGCCGCGCAGTAGGGCGGGACCTGCCGCGCCCCGGTCGCCTCCGCGGCGAAGCGGTCACGGGCCGCGGGGTTGACCGTCCAGTCACCGGGCACAAGCGTCACGGTGACCTCGGCACCGCCGGGAGAAAGGCCAAGGTAGGTCGGCCCGGCACCGGGCATTCCGGCGATGCGGCGAGCCAGCTGGTAGGGGCCGGCCTGCCCTGGATCGCCGGCCTCCAGCGCCGTGAGGTAGGGCACGCAGCTGCTCCGCTGATCATGCAGGCATGGACATATGCGATTCGTACCATACGCACTTTGTGCCGCCCGCAGCTGACGATCGGCTAAGTTACCTGGGCGGACGCGCGCTTTGCGACACGCACGGGGGGAAGCGTGGCGTGCGTGAGCCGCGCGGCCAGACCTGGCAGAATTCCCCGCCGGATTCGGGCACAACTGAGGCCCTCCGAGCGTTCTATCCGCGCGACAGGTCATGAGGATGGAGGGGTTAGAGCCAACATGGCTACCGACTACGACAGCCCGAGGAAGACAGACGACGAGCTAAGCGAAGACAGCCTGCAGGAACTTCAGGCACGCCGGATGGACAAGTCATCGACTGCGATTGACCTCGACCCGGACGACGTTGCCGAGTCGCTTGAGCTGCCGGGGGCAGACCTATCGAACGAGGAGCTCTCGTTCCGGGTGATCCCGCGCCAGGCCGACGAGTTCACCTGCTCCAGCTGCTTCCTGGTGCACCACCGCAGTCAGCTCGCCGACACTAAGAGCGGACAGCTGGTTTGCCGGGAGTGCGCCGCCTAGCTGGCGCCCGTCGCGCGGACCCAGCCGCCTGAGCCGGGCCGATGCAACGCCGCGCAAACCGGGCGCAGCCGCACGCCGCGAGCGTGCGGCGCCCCGGCGTGCCCGCGGCCGGCCGCCGGCCAGGCGCCTGCCCGGCCAGCCGGGCCGCTTACCCGGCCGCGCCAGCGCGGCGAGCAGCCCGGCAATACTCAGGCGGCAGCCTGGCGCTCGCGCGCTGCCCGGCGCAGGATTGCGAACGACAGCAGCCTGGACCCGACGATCACGGCAATCGCCAGCGCCTCGAGCTCCGGCGCGAGCGCGCCGAGCATCCCGCCACCGACCGCATCAGCCAGTATCACCAGCCCGACCGCCGTGAGCGAGCCGCCGGCCGCCACGGCGATGGCCCCGCCCACCCGCCGCCTGCGGACCATCCGGCCCAGGTGAGCCCTGGCCTGCGCGGGTAGCCGGCGCACCTGCCAGGCCCCGTAGCCACCCAACACGAGCAGCGCCGACGCCCCGACGATGGCCAGCGGCGGCCACGCCACGCTCAGCCCGACCCGCGCGTAGACCACCACGATGACCGCCAGTGAGCATGCGTAGATGATCCGGGAGAGCACCCGCAGCAGCGCGACCTCCGTGTTGTGACCGAAGACGTGCACGCCGGGCGCAGCCCTGGCGGCCTGCAGGAAGTGACCGGCCGCCTGCGCGGTCTTCCGCTGCTTGAGGCTGATCCGGCCGAGCTCGTTCATCGCGCCCGAGTGCGCCGGGTCGATCGCCAGCGCCGTGACCTGGTGCGAGCGGGCCGAATCGGCGTCCCCGCTGGCCAGCGCCACCCGGCCGGCGGTGAACTGGACGTCGGGCTCGTCCGGCGCGATCGCCAGCGCGGCGCCGGCCGCATCGCTGGCCAGCGCCAGCTCTCGCGCTGCCATCGCCGCCTGGGCCACGCAGACCTGCGGACGCCAGGCCTCCGGCGCCAGGGCGCGGGCCTGCTTGGCCGCGGCGAGGGCCTCGCCAAGCTGACCCTGACCGATCAGCGCGGTGCTGGCCAGCCGGTGCGGCCAGTCGTCGGCCGGGTTCAGCGCGCTGGCCCGCCGCGCGGCCAGCACCGCGTCCACGTGCCGCCCGCTGCCCAGCAGGGCGCGGGCCAGCAGGCACCAGGCCCTTGGGTGCTCCGGGACCGCGGCGACCACCCGGCCGAGCAGCAGCGCGGCCTGGTCATGCCGGCCGACGTCGATCATCGCCGCCGCGCGGCCGACCTCGGCCTCGCTGCTGGTCGTCACCTGGCTGCCCCGGCCGTGGCCGAGGTAAGCCAGCCGGATCCGGCGCAGACCGCGGCTGCGGCGCGAGCCGGCCAGGGCGCTGGCGGGGCCGGGCGGTCCGGCCGGCTCACAGCAGCTTCCGCCTTCGCAGGTAACCGACGAGATCGTCATAGGCGCCGCCCTCATTGGCGAACAGCGCCACGTTGCGCGCCGTGTCGAGCCACGGCCCCACTGACGGCCGCACCTGCGCCGCGGCAGCGAGCAGGTCCTGCTGGCCGATCATGCGGATCTCGCCGCTCCGCGCGGAGTCGAGCAGGGCGAGCTCCGCCGCCGTCTCGCAGATATGGGCGATGTCGGCGCCGGAGTAGCCGTCCGTGATCGCGGCGAGGGCGGCAAGCTCGATGCCGGCCACCGGGCGCCCGGCGAGGTGATAACGGAACACTGCCTCGCGTGCGGCCGGGTCCGGTGGCAGCACAAGCAGGGTGCGGTCGAGCCTGCCCGGCCGGCGCAGCGCGCTGTCCACGTCCCACGGGTGGTTCGTGGCGGCCAGCAGGAAGACGCCCTCGTTGCCGCCAGAGATGTCGTCAAGCTCGAGCAGCAGCTGGTTCACCGCCGTGCGCATCGGCGTGCTGCGCAGCTGGCTGCGTTTCTGGCCGATCGCGTCGACCTCGTCGAGGAAGAGCACGCACGGGGAGTTGCGGCGCGCGATCGCGAACATCTCGTGGATATTGCGCTCGCTGCTGCCCACGTACATGTCGATGACGTCGGCGAACGACACGGCCATGAATCTCGCGCCCAGCTCGCCGGCCACCGCGCGGGCGATGAATGTCTTGCCGCAGCCCGGCGGCCCGTAAAGGAGCAGCCCGCCGCGCAGGCTCTTGGCATAGAGGCGGCGCAACTCCGGATTGCGCATCGGGGCGAGAAAGGCCGCTTCGAGCCGCTGCTTGACGTCAGCCAGGCCGGCGACGTCGGCGAGCCGCAGGCCAGGCCGCTCCGCGTCGTAGGCTTGGCCGGCCGGCGCCGGGTCGGCCGGCGAGCCGGTCTCGGTCACGAACATGGGCGGGGCAACGCCCTGCAGGTCAGCTTCCGCCTCCGCCCAGTCGAAAGCCGCCCGATCGGCCTGGCCACCGGCCCGCTCTGCCGGGCCAGGCGCGGCCGGCCGGCTGTCCTGGCCGGCTGGCCCGGCGGCCGGCCCGGCTGGTGGCGCTTCCGTGCCCGGCGGCGAATCGCCGCCGGGCGGCGGCGCTGTGCCGGGCGGCGGCGCTGTGCCGGGCGGCGGCGCTGCATCGGGCGGCGGTCCGGCGGGGGAGGGCCCGGAGCCGTCCGCGCCGGGCGGCAATCCTGCCGTCCGCTGCAGGATGCTTAGCGCGTCGGCGTTGGCCGGGTCGGCCTGCAGCACCACGCCGATCTGCCGCACCGCCTCGTCGCGCTGCCCGCGGGCGCAGAGCATCCCAGCCAGGTGCACTCGCAGCGCCACGTCGTCAGGCATGGCCTCGACCGCCTTGAGCAAGCTGGCGATGACGGCATCTGATTCCATCCGGAGGCCACCCTGGTCCCGAAGTCTGGGCATTTTCCGGATGATTTTATGTTCATCTGCCCGCCGCCGTGCCGCAAAGCCGGCGAGCCGTGCCAGACGGTGACCGTGAGTAGTCAGCCCCGGCCGGTGCGGCCGCGGATCGGCACTGGCCGTGCCCGGCCTCGCGGCAGCGGCCTGGTGAGTTTCGGCCGGCGCCGGTCAGCCGGCCAGCCAGCTCTTCCGCTCGTCGGCACGCGGGTCGAGCTGGACCGCGCAGTCGCCGCTGCCGAAGACCATCACCGGGTAGCTCTGGTCGAAAGCGGGCCAGCCGGGGTCGCCGTCGCGGGCGAAGCTGATCCAGGCGGCGTGCATCAGGTCAGCGAGCTGCTGCGGCGCGTCGGCGCCCAGGGCAGGCTCCGCATCGGGGGCGGCGAGGTTGTCGAAGACGAACGGGATCTCCAGCGAATGGCACGCGCCCAGGCCCGCCTGCGGACTGCGCCAGGCGAACTCGTAGAGGTAAGTCGGGGCCGGCCCGGCAGCCCTTGCCTGCGCGATGGCCAGCGCCGGCATCCGGAAGTACTGGTCAGTCAGGATCGCGGCCAGCACGTCGCCTGCCTCGGCGCCCGGCCGGTTGCGCTGGTACAGGCTGGCCGTGGCAGGGCTGATCCGCAGGCCGCCGAGCAGGGCAGCCAGCACCTCGTCGGTGATCAGGGCGGCCGCGCCGGTCGGCACCAGGAACAGCCGCATCTCCTCGGTCGTGGTACCGGTCAGCAGCGGAAGGCCGGACCCGGCCCCGGCGGCGATGGCGGTGAGCGGGTGCTCGGGAACCACGTCGCCGTCGATCACCGGGATGAACGGCATCGAGCTGGCCACGATGCTGGCGCCGAATCTGGCCGGGTCGGGCTGCGCGGAGAGCGCGTCGCGCACCGCGGCCTGAGCGGCGATCAGCGCAGGGCGGCTGACGCCCGCCAGGCTCTCCCTGGTCGGGTCGAGCCCGAGCACCAGGCCGAGTTCCTTGGCCACCAGCGCGGCGTCGGCCGGGTCGGCGGCTGCCTGCGCGGCGCCGCTCTGCGTGATGGCCTTCGCGAACAGGCCGCTGGCGCGCGGCATCGCCAGCAGCGTCGCGATGCTCATGGCGCCGGCCGACTCGCCGACCACCGTCACGTTGGCAGGATCGCCGCCGAAAGCCGCGATGTTGTCGCGCACCCATTCCAGCGCGGCCACCTGGTCGAGCAGGCCGCGGTTGGGCGGCGCGTCAGGCAGCAGCGCGAACCCGTCGACGCCGAGCCGGTAATTGATGCTGACCAGCACCACGCCGTCGCGGGCGAACGCGTGCCCGTCGTAGCTGCCCACCGCCGAGTTGCCATTGGCGAAGGCGCCGCCGTGGATCCACACCATGACCGGCAGGCCAGCGGCACCTGGGTCGGGGGTCCACACGTTGAGGGTCAGCCATTCGTCGCCGTCGATGTCCGGCTCGGGCAGCAGTACGTCGAACGGCGGCGGGTACGACGGCTTCGGCGGGGTCGCGCTGAACGCGCTGGCGTCTCTTACCCCGGTCCACGGCTGCGGCGGAGCGGGCGCCGCGAAGCGCAGCTGACCGGTCGGGCTGGCCGCGTACGGGATGCCGAGAAAGCTGCTGACGCCATCGCGGACCTGGCCGCGGACCAGGCCGTGCGACGCGGCGACGGTGGGTGTCATGGCCGAACTCTGTCATGGCCGCCGCTGGCTAGCCAGACCTGTAACGGCAGGCGCTCGGCTACCTGGCCAGCTGCAGCTGATGCAGCGTCCAGCCGCGGCCGGAAGGGTCGAGCGGCCGGGTGCGCGCGATGAAGATCTCCGCCGCGCGCCGGTAGGACATGCGCGCGCGCCTGGTGATCGGGCAGATGTCCGGCCCGGTGGTGCCGGCCCTGGCGCGCCGCCCGGTGAGGAACACCGGCCCGGCCGGCCGGCCGGCCAGCAGCCAGCTCAGCAGCTCGGTGGTCTCGTGCTGCCAGCACAGCCAGCTCGCCTCGCCGCCGCCGGGGATGGCCGGCGGCCGGAACGCCAGGCCGCGGTCGGCGGCGAGGTCAACTCTGCCGGCGTCCAGCGCCAGCACGTCCTCGGCTCGCGCACCGGTGTCGTAGAGCACCCGCCAGAACGCCTGCTCGCGCAGTCCGGCACCGGACCGGAATAGCTGGTCCACCTGGCTCGCGGTGAGCGGCGCCAGGGCCGGAGCGTGGCCAGCCGAGCCGCGCAGCCCGGACGCCGGGTCGGTGCGGATCCAGCCCTGGTCGCGCCACCAGTCGATCGCGCTGCGCAGCGCTGACAGCTCCC
This sequence comes from Streptosporangiaceae bacterium, assembly GCA_036495525.1. GTDB lineage: Bacteria > Actinomycetota > Actinomycetes > Streptosporangiales > Streptosporangiaceae > DASXMR01. The sequence goes on from DASXMR010000150.1 coordinate 14,121, forward strand.
GGCTGACCGTGCGCTGGTCAGCCGAGCAGATCCGCTCGGTGAGCGCCGCGCGTAGCCGCCCGGCGGTGCCCTGGTCGTCGAGCAGCGCCAGCGGCAGCACCGGCGGGGCTGCGCCGCGGCGCAGCGTGCCCCGCGGCGGTGGCAGGCCGGCCAGCGCCCACGCCCAGCTGGTCAGCGAGATGCGGTAGACCCGGCGGGAGGCGTGCCCCAGCGACGCCCCGGCCAGGAAGCACTCCACCGCCACCGCGTATTCGACCGGCGGTGGCTGCAGTTCCGCCCGCGCCTGGACGGCTGGCGACCTGTCCTTCATGCTTCCTCCGCTGCAGCGTTAAGCGTCAGCATAACCCACTACGGCGCGGCATTTACTGCGGCAAGAAGCAGGTCAGCGCCGTGCAGTTGCACATAAGCATATCGCTGGCGAATTTGCTGCCGGGCTGTTGCCGTGACATTTTGATTAATGTGAGCGGCAATTCCCTGCGGACAAGAATTAAGCGCAGTAAATCGGTGAGCGAGAATTCGCCGGCAGCCGCCGTAAATGCACCAGGCCAGCCCCGGCCCGCGGCACCTGAGGGCCGGGCCTTGCTGCTCCGCGTCGCCAGCTTCCGGCTGTTTTACGCCGGCTACGCGACCTCGCTGCTCGGCACGGCGATGGCTAGTGTCGCGGTCACGTTCGCCGTGCTCCGCAGCGGCGGCTCCGCCGCGGACCTCGGCTACGTCTTCGCGGCCGGGACGCTGCCGCTGGTGGCGTTCATGCTCGGCGGCGGGGTCATCGCGGACCGGCTCGGCCGCCGCCAGGTGATGCTGGCGGCCGACATTTCCCGGTGCGCCGCGCAGGCCGTGCTGGCCGGCTTGCTTTTCGCCGGCCGCACGCCGGTCTGGGCGTTCGTCGTGCTGGCCGCGATCCGGGGGACCGGAGAGGCGATGTTCACCCCGGCGCTCGGCGCGCTGACGGCCGAGATCGCGCCGCGGCGGCGGCTGGCCGACGCCAACGCGCTGCTCGGCGTTGCCCAGTCAGCTACCCAGGTTGCCGGTCCGGCCCTGGCTGGCGTCCTGATCGCCGTCAGCAGCCCGGCGGCGATCATCGCGGTCGATGCGGCCAGCTACGCGGTGAGCGTGCTCGCGCTGTGGCGGCTGCGCATGCCGCCTCGACCTGCCGGGCCCGGCTCGCCGCTGCGTGACCTGGCAGACGGCTGGCGGGTCTTCAGGTCTCAGACCTGGCTCTGGGTCGTGACGGTGCAGTTCTCGCTGTTCAACCTGTTCACCTGGGCGCCTTACCTGCTGCTCGGCCCGGTGCTCGCGGCCGGGTATCTCGGCGGCGCCAGGGCCTGGGGGCTGATCGTCTCCGCCGACGCGGCAGCGGCGGTGCTGACCGGGATCCTGCTGATCGGGCGGCGTCCGCGCAAGCTGATGGCCGTCGCGGTGACCGGCACGTTCGGCTACTCGATGCCGGTGCTGATGCTCGCCCTGCATGCCCCGCTCTGGGCCGTCGCGGCCGGGGCGGCGGTAGCCGGGACAGGAGCTACCGTGTTCGGCACCTACTACTCGACCGTGCTGCAGCAGCGGGTCCCAGCCGAGGCGCTGGCGCGCGCCCAGTCGTTCACGCTCACCGGCTCCTATGCCCTCGGGGCTGCGGCGTTCTCGGTCATCGGCCCGCTGGCGGCGCACACCGGCGCGACCGCCCTGCTCAGCTTCGCCGCCGCCTGGAACGTCGCGGCAGCCGCCGTGGTGCTCGCGCTGCCAGCTGTACGGCAGGTCACCTGGCGGGACTGAGCGCCCGCAGCTAGGCGCCGATCAGCACGATGCCGGCCGCTATCGCAATGGCCGCCGCGACCCTGCGGGCACCGAACCGCTCCCGCAGGAACACCGCGCAGATCAGCGCGGCGAAGACCACGCTGGTCTCCCTGACGGCAAAGGCCATCAGCCGGTCGTCGACATTCTTGGCGATCGCGTTCCAGCACGCGTGCAGCGCGCCAGCGCCGATGACGATGAACAGGACAGCCGCGCCAAGATGGGGGGAGGCGTTCATGCGCCCGCCACGATACGCCCCGTTCAGCGTCGCTCAGTGGCGTCAGGACGGGCCATGATGGATGCGGCCGAAAGCCGGAGGCGACGAGGAGCGGCACATGCCGGCATACGCGGACTTGATCTTCACTGGCGGCCCCGTCTACAGCGCTGATGCGAGCGGCCGGCGGGTCGGCCCGGCCGTGACGGCTGGCGGCCAGCCGGCCACCGCGGTCGCGGTGAGCGGCGAGCGGATCAGCGCCGTCACCCAGGCAGGCGACCGGGCGCTCCGCGACCTTGCCGGGCCGCGCACCGAGGTCGTCGACCTGCGCGGCGGCGCGCTGCTGCCCGGCTTCCAGGATGCGCACGTGCACCCGGCCTTCGCCGGGGTCACGATGACCGGATGCAACCTGATCGGCGCCGCTACCCTCGACGAGGCGCTGGCCAGGATCCGCGACTACGCGGCAGCTCACCCTTACGCCGAATGGCTCGCGGGCAGCGGCTGGCGGATGGAGTGGTTCGCCGGCGGCTGCCCCGGCCGCGAGCTGCTCGACCAGGTGGTGCCCGGCCGGCCGGCTTTCCTGACCAACAGGGACGGGCACGGCGCGTGGGCGAACAGCCGCGCGCTGCAGCTGGCGGGCATCGACGCAGCGACGGCCGATCCGCCCGACGGCCGGATCGAGCGCGAGGCTGACGGGAGCGCGCAGGGCACGCTGCACGAGGGCGCGGCGAGCCTGGTCGGCGACCTGGTGCCGAAGCCGTCGCTTGAGCAGCGGGTGGAGGGCCTGCTGCTGGCTCAGCAGCACCTGCACGCACGCGGCGTCACCGCCTGGCAGGACGCGATCGTCGGCGAGTACCTCGGCTCGCAGGACCCGCTGCCGGCTTACCTGGCGGCGGTGTCGGCAGGCGCCCTGACCGCACGGGTGGCCGGCGCGCTGTGGTGGGACCGTGCCAGGGACGCCGGCCAGCTACCAGAGCTGCTTGACCGGCGGGAGCGCGGGCAGGCGGGCAGGTTCCGGGCGGGCACGGTCAAGATCATGCAGGACGGCGTGGCTGAGAGCTTCACGGCCGGCCTGCTTGAGCCTTACCTGGATTCCTGCGGCTGCCAGGGCACCGGCAGCGGCCTGTCCCACATTCCGGCGGCCGAGCTGCGCGAGTACGTCACGCTGCTGGACGCGCACCAGTTCCAGGTGCACCTGCACGCGATCGGTGACCGGGCGGTGCGCGAGTCGCTGGACGCGATCGAGGCGGCCCGCACCGCCAACGGCAGCAACGACAACCGGCATCACATCGCGCACGTGCAGGTGATGCATCCCGACGACGTGCCGCGCTTTGCCGCGCTGGGCGTGACCGCGACGATCCAGGGCCTGTGGGCCGCGCACGAGCCGCAGATGGACGAGCTGACGATCCCGTTCCTCGGGCCGGAACGCACGGCGCGGCTGTACCTGTTCGGGGACCTGGCCAGGTCCGGCGCCCGGCTCGCAGCTGGCAGCGACTGGGCGGTCAGCAGCGCCAACCCGCTGCGGGCGATCCACGTGGCAGTGAACAGGTCGCTGCCGGGAGCCGAGGGCGCGGCCGCCGAGCCGTTCCTCCCCGGGCAGCGGCTCGACCTGGCCGAGGCGCTCGCCGCCTACACGATCGGGTCGGCCTACGTGAATCACCTGGACGACGAGACCGGGGCCATCGAGCCCGGCCGGCTCGCTGACCTGGTGGTGCTTGACCGTGACCCGTTCGCCGGTCCTGCCGCGGAGATCGCGGCCACCACCGTGGCGGCGACCTTCGTCGGCGGCCAGCCGGTATACCAGGCCAGGAGCTAGCCGCCCGGCGGGTTCAGCCCTTCAGGCGCGCCGGCAGCTGCCGGGCGCCACGCCGATCCTGCGCGCGGATCGCTCCAGTGTCAGAGGCCAGGGACGAACATCCGCAGCCTGGCCGCTCTCGCCAGGCCGGCGGCCCGGCCGATCAGGCTGCGCGGCCGGTGTACTGCCAGCTGCGCAGCCAGGTCACTGCTGCCGAGCGCGGTCAGCCCGCCCAGCGCCACGGCCGCGACGTCACGCGGCGCGGCGGCCGGGCTGGCCTGACCCGGCCCGTCGTGCGGACCCGGCCCTGCTGCCAGCCGGCCGGCCGGCAGCTGCGCCAGCATGAGCCGGCTCAGGCCGGCGCCGTCCGACAGCAGCTCCCGGCCTCCGCCGGTCACCCGCTGCCTGGACCGGGCAATCAGGCCGGCGGCGACGACCGCGGCAGCGGCAGCGAGCGGTGACCTTGCCGTCGGGATCGCGTGCCAGCCGGCTGCGAATGCCGCTCCGGCAGCGGCCGCGAGGGCGATGACGGCCAGTGCCATGCCCAGCGCGACGAGGCGGTGCCGCCGTCGGAAGATCAGGCGCTCTGCCGCTAGCCCCGCCTCCAGCTGGCGCACTGACGGCCATGACTGGCACTGCCTGCTGATCAGCCGCAGGCTGCCGCCGCCCGGCTGCCAGGCCAGGCCCTCGACCTGCCGCTCAAGCTCACGGTCTGCGCTGCCCGGTGCTGGCCAGCTGCCAGTCCCGGGCGACTGCCAGGAAGCCTGGCCAGGCAGGGTGAGTACCCCGCTGCCTGCCGCGGTCAGCCTGCCGCGCCTGATCAGCTCGACCGCGGCTGTCTCGGCTAGCCGGGCCGGGCCGCCAGCCAGGAAGGCCACCTCGTACGGGGTCAGCTCGTGCACGGTGATGGTGGCGTGGCGCTCACTCATCGTCTCTCTCTCCTCCGGCATCCGCCGCCGCCGTGCTCGCAGCCTGCGATCCCGCGGCAGACGGCCAGCCTGCGCGGTTCGCGACAGGCGTGTCAAACCCGATAGCCCTGGCCGGCCAAGCTGACCGCCAGTCCTTCCGGCCGCCAGCCCCGCCGATGCGGCGCGAGGCAGGCTGCCAGCCCGGCCAGTGCCGCTCCTGGGTTGCCAGTCGCGCCGGCGCTTGGCCGAGCGCCTAAGATTCCGTCACGTGCCTACGGAAACCGGATCCGGCGGGGGAGAGCTGACCGAACTGGTGCCGCTGGGGCGGGACGGGCCGCTGGTCTCGCGGGCCGGGCTCGGCCTGATGGGCATGTCGGGTATCTACGGCCCCGCCGACGAAGCCGAGAGCATCGCCACGATTCATGCCGCGCTGGACGCGGGCATCACGCTGCTCGACACCGGCGACTTCTACGGCATGGGGCATAACGAGCTGCTCCTGCGCGAGGCGCTGCGGGGCCGTGATCGCGCCAGCGTGTTCATCCAGGTGAAGTTCGGCGGCCAGCGCGACCCGCGCGGCGCGTTCGTCGGGTACGACGCCAGCCCAAGCGCCGTCAAGAACTTCCTTGCCTACTCGCTGACCCGGCTCGGCACCGACTATGTCGACCTGTACCAGCCGGCCCGGCTTGACCCGCGCGTGCCAATCGAGGACACCGTCGGCGCGATCGCCGAGATGATCCAGGCCGGCTACGTCCGCTACCTGGGCCTGTCGGAGATGGGCGCGGCCACCATCGCCCGTGCGCACGAGGTGCACCCGGTCACCGCGCTGCAGATCGAGTACTCGCTGATGAGCCGCGGCATCGAGGCACAGGTCCTGCCGGCCGTTCGCGAGCTGGGCATCGGCGTCACTGCCTACGGGATCATGTCTCGCGGGCTGCTGTCGACCGACAGCGCCCGGCAGATCAGCCCGGCCGACCCGCGAGCGCGCTTCCCGCGGTTCCAGGGCGAGAACCTGCAGCGGAACCTGGAGCTGCTGGCGGGCCTCGAGCAGGTCGCGGCCGGGCACGGGGTAAGCACCGCGCAGCTGGCCATCGCCTGGGTCGCGGCCAGGGGCACTGACATCATCCCGCTGATTGGCACCAAGCGCCGCGACCGCCTCGCCGAGGCGGTCGCGGCGCTGTCCCTGTCCCTGACACCAGCTGAGCTGGCAGCCCTCGAGGCCGCCGTGCCGGCCGCGCAGGTCGCCGGCACGCGCTATGACGCTGCGCAGATGACAGCGCTCGACAGCGAGCGGCCGGCCTGACTCAGCGAACTGGCCCGCTACCGGGGGCTGACTGATACCCGGCCGGATACCCGGCCTGGCTGGCTGGCCCGCCTGGCGGGGTCGCGCTCGGCACCGGGTCGGCTGGCACGGGTTGCCACGGCGAGGTCCCGTAGCCGGGCGCTGGGGACGCGAACCCTTCCGGTCCTGGCGCGGACGGCTGCCAGCCCGGCCCGGCCGGCGCGGCGAGCCCGCTGACGGCAGGACGCGAGGTGATCAGCAGCCACACCACCGACAGCAGCAGCGCGCCGAGGAACAGGCAGTAGATCCAGAACCAGGCCGTCAGGCCGTTGCTGATCGTCAGGCCGAGCTGCTTTGCCCGCTCCGGAGTGAGCCCGAACTGAGTCGGCGGTGTGGGCTCGGTCACGCCGATGAGCGCGGAGATGAGCTGACCCAGCATCGGAATAGCGGCGCCGGCGGCCAGCGCGACGCCGTACCTGGCCGGCCGCCATAGCGCGGCGGCGATCGCGACGGCGACGAGGGCCAGCATGACCACCACGCTGCCGGCGATAACCGGTGCGGGGGCCTTGAACGCGTTGCCGAGCGTGATGGTCTGCACAAGGCCGGTGGGCGTGCGCAGCGTAAAGCTGTCCCAGGGCGGGGCGAACATGACGGCCACGCCGATCGCTGCGAGGACCAGGGCAATCCCGGCGACCTGCGGTCCGCGCGCTGGGCCGGTCCCGGTCAGCCGCGAGAGCGGGGACGTCCGGCCTGCTGGCGGCCGGCCCGGCTGCGGCCAGCCGGCTGGCTGCCCGAATGCCTGCCCGGCGGGCGCGGGCCTGGCCGGCGCCCATGGCGACCGCGCCGCCTGGCCAGCTGCCGGTGAGCCCGGCTGTGCCAGGGCTGGCTGCCACAGCGCGACAGCCGAGCCGGCGGTGGCGAGCGCCCAGCCGGCGATGCTGAGCGTGAGCCCGGCTCCGGCAGCGCCCTGATGCGCGATCGCGCTGCCCGCGTCGGTAAAGAACAAGCCGAAGCTCACCACCCCGAGGCCCAGGCCGAATAGCGCCCCGGCTCGCTGACGGCTGCCGCCGGCCAGGATCAGCAGCGCCGCGGTGACCCAGCCGGCCAGGTAGATCACGTGCGGGACGACATTCGCTGCCTGCGACGCCAGGCTCGTGCCGCCCAGGTAGGAAGGGAACAGCCCGGCGATGCCGAGTACCACGCCGAGCCCGGTGAGCGCGAGCGCCACCGCCGCCGCCGGGCGCCCGGCCAGGCCGCCGCCGATGAGCGTTCGGCGCCGCCTGTCCGGCCCGGCAGCCGCCGTGCTGTCGGCGGTGGACTGCCCGGTCGCGGCGGCTGTCGCAGGCCAGCTGCTGCCGGTCGTGGCAGTGGCGGCCCGGTCTGCAACCGCGCTGTCCGCAGCGCCGGCCAGGGCGGTGCCTGCAGGCGCTTGCGGCTGAGCGTCGGCTAGCCCGGCAGCCTGCGCCGGCCCGGCCGCCTGCACGCCGCCGCCGGACGGTGCGGCGGGGCTGGCGTCGGCCGCTGACGTGGCTGCGCCGGCTGGCGTGGTCTCGCCGCCAAGCGTGGTCTCGCCGGCCTGGCGGGGGGCCGCGAGCTGGATGATCGCCGTCGGTGCCTCGATCGTGGTGAAGCGCGCCCAGGCGCCCGACCAGCCCTCGGGAGTCAGCGGCCACCACTCGAACGGATGCCACTGGCCGCCTCCGGCTGGCCAGATCCCGTAGAAGCTGAGCCCGCGGCCGAGCTCGTAACTCGAACCTCGGTACCAGATGGTCGTGTTCTCCGCCACGGCCCTGCCTTCCTGCTCACTGCGATCTGCGCTGTGTCGTCCGGTGCCTGCCGACGGCAGGGGAGTCCCGGCAGCCGACAGCCTAGGAGCCCAGCCTGCACATTGACTGGAGAGTCGCTGAGCGCTTGCTCGCGACCCTAGCTCCCTGCCGGTAGCGGGTCAGCAACCCGGTGCCGGCCGCTAATGCACGCCGCCGGGCCGGAACTGGATGCTGATCCGCGGACCGGCCGGCCTCGCCGTCTTCGGTATCGAGTGCTGCCACGTGCGCTGGCACGTGCCGCCCATCACCAGCAGGTCGCCATGGCCGACGTCGTGCCGCAAGGCCGGCCCGCCACCGGCCGGCCGCAGCATCAGCGACCGCGGCGTGCCGAGCGAGACGATCGCGACCACCGTCTCCGGCACACGCCGGCCGGAAGTGTCACCATGCCAGGCCACGCTGTCCCGGCCGTCGCGGTACAGGCAGCACCCCGTCGTGCTCAGCGGCTCGCCCAGGCCTGCCTCGTAGCGCGCGCTCAGTGCCTCGCGTGCCTGCTCAAGCACCGGGTGCGGAAGCGGCTCGCCCTCGGCGTAGTGGCAGAGCAGCCTGGGCACGTCGACCACCCGCTCGTACATCCAGCGCCGCTCATCCCGCCAGGGCACGGCGCCGAGTAGCAGCGAGAAGAGCTCGTCGGCACCGGTGACCCAGCCGCGCAGAACCTCAAGCCAGGCACCCTGGCCAAGATCGACGCGCCGCGCCTCATCCAGGCCAAGCAGCCCGATCGGCGCCGAGCCGTCGAACAGCGAAGCCTGGAAGGATGTCTGCGGCACTACCCCCGTCATCGCACCAGGATACCCACGTCTCAAATACCTGTTCGATCACGCTGACCAGGGCGGCACCGGGATAAATCGGCCGGGGCCGCCCGGCGGGCTGCCAGGATGACGGGATGAGGCCTAACGACTACGACGCCTTCGCCCGCGCGTACGCCGCCGACAACGAGGTCAATCTCTCCAATGCCCACTACGAGCGCCCGGCCGTGCTGGCGCTGGCCGGTGACGTGGCCGGCCGCCGGGTACTCGACGCCGGCTGCGGTTCAGGCGTCCTCACTGCCGCGCTGCGCGACCGCGGGGCCGAGGTGACGGGCATCGACAGCAGCGCCGGGCTGCTCGACCTTGCGCGTGCGCGGCTCGGCCCTGACCTGGCGCTGCTGCAGGCCGACCTGGCCAGCCCGCTGCCGTTTCCCGACGCGGCCTTCGACGACGTCACGGCCTCGCTGGTGCTGCACTACCTGGAGGACTGGCAGCCGACGCTGCTGGAGTTCCGCCGGGTGCTCCGCCAAGCAGGCCGGCTGATCGTGTCGACCCACCATCCGTTCATGGACCACAAGCTCGCCAGGGGAGAGGACTACTTCGCCACCTACAAGATCACCGAGGAGTGGACCAAGGGCGGCCAGACGGCGGTGATGAGCTTCTGGCACCGGCCGCTGCACGCGATGACCGAGGCGTTCACAGCGGCCGGGTTCGGCCTGAGCGTGATCAGCGAGCCGCAGCCGCAAGACGCGGCCCGCGCGCTGTTTCCTGACGACTTCGCGCTGTTCGCCACCGAGCCGCGGTTCCTGTTCTTCGTGCTGGCCGCCGACCAGGCGGGCGGCCGGCCAGACTGGCGGCTGGCCAGCGCCGACCACGAGGAGCGACAGTGAGCAGCGGCAACGCCGAGCAGATCGAGTACTGGAGCGGCAGCGGCGGCGAATCATGGGCGGAACGGGCGCCGCGGATGGAGCGCGAGCTGGCCGGGTTCGGCGAACTCGCCATCCGGGCACTGGCGCCGGCCGACGGCTGGACCGTGCTGGACGTGGGCTGCGGCACCGGCGCAACCACCATCGAGCTGGCGCAGCGGGTCGCGCCGCACGGCCGGGTCGTCGGGGTGGACCTCTCCGGCACCCTGCTCGGCACGGCCAGGAAGGCAGCTGCCAGCAGAGGCGCGGCCAACGTGACGTTCGTGCAGGCCGACGCTCAGGACCTGCCCGCTGATCACGAGTTCGACGGCCTCTACTCGCGGTTCGGCGTCATGTTCTTCGCCGATCCGGCCGCCGCCTTCGCCCGGCTGCGCGGCTGTGTCCGGCCCGGCGGCGCGCTCGCGTTTGCCTGCTGGCAGGGCAAGGCCGCCAACCCGTGGTTCACCGCGGCCGCGGCAGCGGCAGCCGGGCTCGCGGGAGTGACGGGCGCCCCGGCCGGGCCAGGCGCTCCCGGACCGTTCGCGCTGGCCGACGCAGCGCAGATCCGGCAGATCCTCGCCGCAGCGGGCTGGAGCAACGTGCGGGTCAGCGCTGAGCACGACGAGCTGGTACTCGACGACACCGCGATCGCCGAGCGAGCCGACTTCGCTGTCCGCCGCGGGCCGGCGGCACAGGTACTGGCCGGGGAGCCGCAGGCGGCGCGGCAGGCGGCGGCGCAGCGGGTCACGGATGCCTTCCTGGCCTTCAGCCGGGACGGGCAGGTGAGGGTGCCGCGGGCCGTGTGGATCGTCTCGGCCCGCGGCTGACCAGCTAGCTCTGGTCCTCCTCGATGGCGTCGAGGTGGACGAGCCCGACGTCCTTAACCCGTTCAGGCGCCACCCGGTAGAGCACGATCAGGTAGATCACGCCGAGGATCATGAACGCGCCCACGCCAGGGCCCATGTAGGAGACCGGCGCTGTCAGCGGCGCCACGAACGAGAACGCCTTGATGCCGGCCGCGGTCAGCCAGGCGGGCACGAACGCGAGAATGCCCAGCACCGGGATGATGATGTGCAGCAGCGGGTTCATCTGCCTGCCCTGCCGGGCGAAGTACCCGATGCACGCGGCGTTCATCAGGATGTAGATCGCGGCCAGCACGATCACCAGCCCCGTGCCGACCATGAAGAAGGCGGTCACCGGGTCGTAGCCGAGGCCCAGGCCCAGGGTCACCGCGATGGTGATGACGAAGCCCACCAGTATCGCGGCGGCCGGGGTGCGGTGCCGCGGGTGCACCTGTGCCAGGAACCGGGGGAAGGCCGCGATCCTGCCCATCGCGTACGAGGTGCGGCTGGAGACGTTCACGCCCGCGTTGGCGTTGGCGATCGTCGAGTTGACAATTGCCAGGAACACGAAGAACCAGAAGAACCCGTAGAGCGACCGGGCCAGCCCCTCCCACGAGGAAGCGCCGGACGTCATGAACGTCGCGAACTTCCCTGGCCCGAAGGACACGTCGACCGCGTAGGTAGTGAAGATGTACAGCATCCCGATGAGGACCGTCGCCAGCAGGACCGCGCGCTGAATGGTCCGGCGCGGGTTCCTGGCCTCCTCGGCGAGCGGCGCGGCCCCCTCGAAACCGCCGAAGGCGAGGATCGAGTAGACCGATCCGGCGATGACGCCGGTGATGCCACGGTGACCGGAGGGCGTGTACTTGGTGGAGAACACGCTGAGCGTGTTGTGGCCGCCGGCGTGCACGATAAGGAAGACGGCGAGCACCAGGAACACGCCGATCTCGAAAAGGCCGAGGACCGTGCCCAGCCGGGCCGAGAACCTGATCCCGTAGAAGCCCGCCGCGAGCACGATGACCGCTCCGGCGATGGCCCATGGCCACCACAAGCTCCCCGGGTAGCCGTGGAACTCCTGATGGAGCGTGCCGGCCACGGTAAAGCCGAGCTGCAGCAGCACCAGCGGCGGGATGAGGAAACCGACCAGCACGTAGCCCCAGGACACCAGGAAGCCGATGGCCGGGTGGAGCCCTCGCGCGGCGTAGGTCGCCAGCGATCCGGCGGCCGGCATCTCCTTTGCCAGCTGGCCGATGCTGACCGCGCAGAACAGGCTCGCGATCAGCGCGAAGATGACTGCCAGCGGGAGCGCGCCGCCGGCGAACGCAACGCCAGCCGGGATCGACGCAGCGATGGCTGCGCCGGGCGCCATGTCGGTAATGCTCTGGAAAAGGACTTCACGAAGGCCGATCGCGTCCCGCCGGAGCCCGGTCGTGGATGCTGCGTGAGTCGTCGAGGCCACTGGTACCTCCGGTGCCCGCGGGGCTGCTGATATCGCGATGATCGCATATCCGCGCGGCCGGAAGTAGGCCCGTCTGCATGTCGTTTTCACGCGCCGTTTCGGCTAGCCACGCCAGCATCCGGCGGCCGCCATTCTGGATCGCCAGCACCGCGGCGAGTACCAGCCCGGCGACGATGCCGTCGAGCCAGTAGTGGTTGGCGGTCGCGACCACGACCACGGTGGTCAGCACCGGGTACAGCAGCGCCAGCCACCGCCAGCGGCTGCGGACCGTGCCGATCACCACGATCGCGACCAGGATCGCCCAGCCGACGTGCACCGACGGCATCGCGGAAAGCTGGTCCGCGTCGAAGCCGCCGGTCGCTGAGTACACCGACTGGCCGTAGCGGACCGCGGTGTCTATCAGCTGGGTGCCAGGCAGCATCCGCGGCGGGGCGACGGGGATGAGCTGGATCAGCAGGCAGCAGCCGGTGAAGGCGACCACCGTGGTGCGCAGCCGGCGGTACCGCTCGCGATGCCGTACGAACAGCCAGATCATGCAGCCGATCAGCACCGGGAAGTGCAGCACCGCGTAGTAGAGGTTGAAGAACTCCACGATCATCGGGTGCGGCAGGAAGAGACGCTGAACCCAGACCTCGCTCGGCAGGTGATACACCCGTTCCTGGTGCCAGATCCACTGGCCGCGGCCGATCGCGCCATCCGGTGACATGACCGAGAACGTGCCGGCGTACTGCCACAGCGCGAACAGGCCGAGGATGAGCGCGGTCTCCTGAGCGAACAGCGCGGTGGCAGTCACCCGCGGTCGCTGCGTGTACCGCAGGACAGCAACCCCTGCGGCCAGCACCACCGTCGCGCCAGTCGCGGCGCGCCAGGTCAGCTCGAGGTCAACCACGTCGCCCGCCCGGCCGGCGATGGGCAGCGGCCGGGCGACCACGGGCGGCGGCGCGAGACGGCCGGAGTGCGGCCGGCGGTCTGCCGGCGCCCGAGCCAGGCGGCCGGCCCGCCTGCGGTGAGCAAAGTACGGACCGTTCGCGTGGCTCCCCCATGACCATTAAGGGTACGACTTGGCGACGCTCCGGCGATTCTGAGGTGACCGGTGAGATACCTCACGGGAAACGCCGGATCGCATGTCGCTGGCGGGCCGCGGATGGCCGGCCGGCCGGCCACAATCGGAGCGTGACGCGACGAGATGAGTTATCCGGCCGGCAGTTAGCCCGCGACAGCAGCGTGGCGGCCGGCGAGCGGCAGCGCACCGGCCCGGCTGAGGTCGGCGCGGATCAGGTCAGCGGGCGAGCGGACGCCAGCGCCACGGCAGGCCGCCCGGACACGGTCGGCCGCCCGGACGCGGCAGGCTACGGCGAACAGCCAGAGTGGCTGGCACGCCGGCTGTCCAGGCTGGCGGCAAGCCTCCCGTCGGCGCCTGGCTACGCCGGCGAGACCGAACGGGTCAAGTACGGCACGAGCCAGGGGGAGCGGCGAGGCCAGGATCAGGCCTGCTCGCG
>DASXMR010000151.1:0-3717 GCA_036495525.1 Streptosporangiaceae bacterium
CTGTTCGACAAGCCCTCCACCCGCACCAGGGTCGCGTTCGCGGTCGGCATCGCCGAGCTCGGCGGCCAGCCGCTGATCATCGAGTCGCAGTCGGCCCAGCTGGCCAGGGGCGAGCCGATCGGCGACACCGCCCGGGTGCTCGGCCGACAGGTCGCCGCGATCGTGTGGCGCACGTTCGGCCAGGACCGGATCGAGCAGATGGCCGCGGCCAGCGGCGTGCCGGTGATCAACGCGCTGACCGACGCGTTCCACCCGTGCCAGCTGCTCGCCGACCTGCAGACGATCAGACAGGCGTACGGCGGGCTCGCCGGGCTGACCCTCACCTTCCTCGGCGACGGCTCGAGCAACATGGCGCACTCCTACCTGCTCGCCGGGGCGACCGCCGGGATGGCGGTGCGGATCGCCACGCCCGCGCGCTACCAGCCGGACGCCGCGGTGCTCGCGGCGGCCGAGGCGATCGCCGCGGGCACCGGCGGCAGCGTGCGGATCGGCTCGGACGCCGCGGCCGCGGCCGGCGGCGCCGACGTGCTGGCCACCGACGTGTGGGCGTCCATGGGGCAGGAAGACCAGCGTCAAGAGCGAACCTCCGTGCTGGAACCGTTCGGACTCAATGAAGAAAAGCTCGCCCTGGCGCAGCCCGGCTGCATCGTGCTGCACTGCCTGCCGGCGCATCGCGGCGAGGAAATCAGTGCGGCCGTGCTCGACGGGCCGCGCAGCCGGGTCTGGGATCAGGCCGAAAACCGGCTGCATACGCAGAAGGCGCTGCTGGCCTGGCTGCTGGCCGAGGCGGGCGGGTCATGACCCCGGTCAGCCCGATCACGAAGGCCGGGCGGCAGGCCAGGATCACCGCGATCCTGGCCGGCGTCGAGGTGCGGTCGCAGGAGGAGCTCGCCGAGCTGCTGGCGGCGGGCGGTACCCACGTTACGCAGGCCACGCTCTCGCGTGACCTGGAAGAACTCGGTGCGGTGCGGCTGCGCGGGGCGGGCGGCAGCCTCGTCTACGCGCTGCCGGGCGAGCCCGGCGGCCCGGGATCGCGGCCGGGCGCTCTGGCTTGGCCGGGCGCTCGTGCCTGGCCGGGATCCGGGGCTGGCGGGCCGGGCGAGGCGGCGGGCGAGGCGGAGGTGCCGGACGACGCGGCCGGCGGCCGGCTGGCGCGGGTCGCCGCGGAGCTGCTGACCTCCGCGGAGGCCAGCGCCAACCTGGTGGTGCTGCGCACGCCGGCCGGCGCCGCGCAGTACTTCGCCTCGGTCATCGATCACGCGGCCTGGCCGTCCATTCTCGGCACGGTGGGCGGCGACGACACCGTCCTGGTCATCGCCAGGGATCCGCTCGGCGGTGAGGCGGTCGCCGCGGCGCTGCTCCGGCTGGCGGAGCGGCGCGCGGCAGCGGAGCGGCGGATAACGCCGGTGCCGGCCCGGCAGGCATAGCGCCCGGCAAATCAGTGCACAGCGGACACAAACATGGGGATCTAAGATGACGCAACGCGTGGTACTCGCATACTCCGGCGGCCTGGACACTTCGGTCGCCATCGGCTGGATCGCCGAGCTGACCGGCGCCGAGGTGATCGCCCTGGCGATCGACGCCGGGCAGGGCGGCGAGGACCTGGCGACGATTCGCGACCGGGCGCTGGCCTGCGGCGCGGCCGACGCCGTCGTGGTGGACGCGCGGGCGGAGTTCGCCGGGCAGTACTGCATGCCGGCGCTGCTCGCGAACGCCCTCTACATGGACAGGTACCCGCTGGTCTCGGCGCTGTCCCGGCCGCTGATCGTCACCCACCTGGCCCGGGTGGCCCGCGAGTACGGCGCGACGCTGGTGGCGCACGGCTGCACCGGCAAGGGCAACGACCAGGTGCGGTTCGAGGTGGGCCTGACCACCCTGGAGCCCGGGCTGCGCGTGCTGGCGCCGGTCCGCGACTCCGGCATGACCAGGGACAAGGCCATCGCGTTCGCCGAGGAGAAGCGGCTGCCGATCGACGTCACGTCGTCCTCGCCGTACTCCATCGACCAGAACCTGTGGGGCCGCAGCTGCGAGACCGGGCACCTGGAGGACATCTGGGAGGCGCCGCACGACGACGTGTACGGCTACACGGCCGACCCTTCGGTGCCGCGGCCGCCGGACGAGCTCGTGCTGAGCTTCACCGACGGGGTGCCGGACGCGATCGACGGGGCGGCCCGCACGCCGGCCGAGATCATCACCGAGCTGAACGCGCGCGCCGGAGCCCACGGGGTCGGCCGGGTGGACATCGTCGAAGACCGGCTCGTCGGCATCAAGAGCAGGGAGATCTACGAGGCGCCCGGCGCGATCACGCTGATCACCGCGCACCAGGAGCTGGAGAACGTGTGCATGGAGCGGGACCTGGCCAGGTTCAAGCGGATGGCCGGGCAGCGCTGGGCCGAGCTGGTCTACGACGGGCTATGGTTCTCGCCGCTCAAGGGGGCGCTCGACGCGTTCATCACGGCGGCCTCGCGGCACGTCACCGGTGAGGTCAGGGTGCGGCTGCAGGCCGGCCGGGCGGTGGTTACCGGGCGCCGCAGCGCCGCCTCGCTCTATGATCACAAGCTGGCCACGTACGACACGGGCGACGAGTTCGATCAGGCGCTGGCCAAGGGCTTCGTCGAGCTGTGGGGCCTGCCGAGCAAGATCGCCGCCGTCCGCGACCGGGCGCTCGCGGACGGCTGACGGTGCTGACCTGCTGAACCGGATCGTTCCAGAGAAAGGGAGCATGGTGGGAAGCGAGGGGCCCGCGCCGCCGATGCGGCTGTGGGGCGGCCGGTTCGAGTCGGGCCCGGCCGAGGCGCTGGCCCGGCTGTCGGTCAGCGTGCAGTTCGACTGGCGGCTCGCCCCTTACGACCTGCTGGCCTCGCGGGCGCACGCGCGGGTGCTGCACAAGGCCGGCCTGCTGACCCGCGACGAGCTCGACCGGATGCTGGCCGCGCTCGATGACCTGGCCGCGGCCTGCCGGTCCGGCGCCTTCCGGCCGTCGGCCGCCGACGAGGACGTGCACACCGCGCTGGAGCGCGGGCTGCTCGAGCGGCTCGGCGCGCTGGGCGGCAAGCTGCGGGCCGGCCGCAGCCGCAACGACCAGGTGGCCACCGACCTGCGGCTGTACCTGCGCGACCACGCCCGGCTGGTCGCCTGCCGGATCGCCGAACTGCAGACCGCGCTGCTCGACCAGGCGCAGCGGCACCTGGACACGGCGGCGCCGGGGATGACGCACCTGCAGCACGCCCAGCCGGTGCTGTTCGGGCACCAGCTGCTCGCGCACGCGCAGGCGCTGGCCCGCGACATCAGCCGGCTGCGCGACTGGGACGCCAGGGCGGCGATCTGCCCGCTGGGCGCCGGCGCGCTGGCCGGCTCGTCGCTGGAGCTCGACGCGCTCAGCGTGGCTGCCGAGCTTGGCTTCACCGCGCCCGCCGCCAACTCGATGGACGCGGTGAGCGACCGGGATTTCGCCGCGGAGTTCTGCTTCGCGGCCGCCCTGACCGGGGTGCACCTGTCCCGGCTCGGCGAGGAGATCGTGCTCTGGTCGTCGCAGGAGTTCGGCTGGGCCGAGATCGACGACGCCTACGCGACCGGCTCGTCGATCATGCCGCAGAAGAAGAACCCGGACGTGGCCGAGCTGGCCCGCGGCAAGGCCGGCCGGCTGATCGGCGGCCTGACCGGGCTGCTCGTCACGCTCAAGGGCCTGCCGCTGACCTACAACCGGGACCTGCAGGA
>DASXMR010000152.1:0-2251 GCA_036495525.1 Streptosporangiaceae bacterium
CGCCGAGTGCTCCAGGATTTCCAGGCTCCGGCGCAGCGTTATCGCGCTGTACGGCAACCGCATGCTGCGCGGGTTGAGCTTGGTGCTCTCCTCGGCCTGCTGGAGCGCCTCGTCGACCCGCCTGATCTCGCCACCGAGAGCACGCGCCTGCTCGAGCCAGCCGCGCGCCGAGTCGTTAACGGATCCGTCGGCCAGCCCGGCCGCCATCCGATCGAGCAGGTCGGCCATCGTGCGGGCGAGGTCCGCGACCGCTTCCTCGGCCGACTCTACCTGCGGCGCCGTGAGGACGAACCCGGCGATCAGCCCTGCGGCCGTGCCGATCAGTGTCTCGGTTATCCTGCTGGTCGCCGCTGCCTTGCTGCCGACCGACAGGATGAGCATCGCGCTGATCGGGACCTCAAGGACGGTCTCGCGCAGCCGCAGCGCGTATCCAACGGCGAGCCCGAGCGAGACCGTGAGCCCGAGACTCCACCACGTAAACCCAACCCATCTGGACAGCCCGAGCGCTATCAGGACGCCTGCCATAACGGCGGCGACTCTGCGCAGCGCGCTGAACAGTGTCTGGTAGATGCTGACCTGGAGGACGAGGATCGACGTCAGCGGCGCGAGCACGGGAGGCGAGGTCTCCGGCACCAGCAAGGCGACCAGGTAGGCGAAGACCGCGCAGGCGGTCAGCCGGACGATGGTCGCGGCTGTTGGCTGGGCCTGGTGTCGCGCCAGGGTCAAGGTCACCAGTGCGCGCTGGGTGGCCGTCCGTGCCGTGGCGCTGATCTGGGTGGCCCGCTGGTGGCGGCGAAGCGTCAGGCTCATGAAGCGGGCGCTGGGATGGCGGTCGTGCCGGTACCGAAGGTCATCGCCTCCATTTGTCGATGTCTTCTGTCCTTACCCAGGAAATACTGCTGGGGCCGGCGGCTGGGCCGCATCCCCCGTTCAGCTAGTCAGCGGGCGGTGCCCGTTCGGGGGATCGGCGGCAAGCTGGGCATCCGGCTGATAGGTGTACGCGGCCTCGCGTACGGTCTCATGGCTTTCCATTGCGGCGCCGAGCGCGCCGCCGAGCGTCGCGATCGAGGTGGCCAGCCAGGCCAGCCTGATCTGGTCCGCCACGCCAGCGGGATAGCCGAGCTGGCTAGCAATCAGGCCTTGCGGCACGAGGAGCAGCGCCACAGCGAGCATGGCGATGAGGAGGGCGAGGTACAGCACGGCCACGCCGATGCCCACCGTGGCCGCCGTGACGATGTTGAACAGGATGACCTGTTCGCGCGCCGCCGGGTGGGGCTGCGCTCCCACAGGCCGGTGGTGACCACGATCGTCACGATGATGCCGCCGACCGAGCCGAACGCGATGACCGTGAGCCGCGTCGGTCCGAGGTACTCGGCGAGTCGCCAGATGTCGCTCGTTACCAGCGCGAACACTCCCGCGGCGAACGCGGCGACGAGGACGCGCATGAGCCGCAGCACGAGCCGCCACGGACGGTTGGCGCGCAGCATGCCCAGCAGCAGCCAGATGTTGCCGCTGATGACCAGTGCGGCAAAGCCCGCGCCGTGGTCTTTGTGCTCTACCCGCGTGCCCAGTTCACGCATCCGCCGGGTTACCGCGTCAGCGAGCGTACGGCGCTGCCCGGTATCCGCCAGCGTGATGTCGCCGAGCATGTTCCCGCTCAGCCGAACGACGGTGGCCGCTGCGCGCTTGCGGACCGAGAGCGGGCCGAGCGCAGGCACGGACAGGACCGCGACGCCGTGTGTGGCGCTGACATGGGCGATCACCGGCCGCCGCGCTGTCTGCAGCGGGAGGTCGGTAACGCACACCGCAAGGTGCCAGCCGCGGTCCAGAAGCATCCGGCGCCCCGCCGAGATCAGCTCGCTCAGGCCGGTCGGCGGCTGGACCAGCCGGTCGGAGACGAATTCAACCCTCCACCGCACTCCGGGCAGCTGCTGAGGCAGCCGGTCGTGGATCTCCGACAGCAGGCTGCTGGGGGCGCTGACCGGCACCGTGGGGATGACCGGCATCGTGTACGGCTTCGTCCGGGCCGGCTCGTCGGGGTGGAGCGACCCCGGCACGATTGCCTCCTTCGCGGCCGGCGCCGCCCTTCTCGGCGGGTTCCTGCTCACCGAGATGCGCGCCGGGCAGCCGATCATGGCGTTGCGCCTGTTCGCCAGCCGGGAGCGGTCGGGGGCCTACCTCACCCGCCTGCTGGTGGTCGGCGGCTTGTTCTCGTCGACCTTCTTCCTGACCCAGTTCCTCCAGGGGGTCC
>DASXMR010000153.1:0-7630 GCA_036495525.1 Streptosporangiaceae bacterium
TTGCGCCAGCCCCGCCACCCGGTGCTGCCCTGGGAAGGTGACCGATGCCGCGCAACCGTATCGCTGTCCTCGCCTGCTCAACATTCGCCGCGGCCGCCTTGCTGGCCGCTGCGCCGGCTTCGGCCCTCGCCGCAACCTCTCCAGGCGGCGCACGGGCTTCAGCAGCCGCCGCACATGCCACTCGCCCGGGCACCGCGAGCATGACCGCGGTCAGCGCGGCCTACGAGGGGGCGCGCACGGACGGCGCCCGGATCCCGGCTGGGCCGACGGCAGGCGTGATCGACGCGGGGTTCAACACCGACTCGTGCACCGGCAGCGCGGCTAAGCACACGCTCTTCTGCCTGGGCGGCGGTTTCGCGCTCGGCGCTAAGCACACCAACGGCCTGACCGAGGTCTCGACCGGCAACGCGTGGACGGCCAGGGCACCGATGCAGCTGCCGGCCACCAAGAACCGCGAGATCTTCGCGAATGAGGTGTCGTGCGTAGCGGCCGGAGCCGGGCACTCCTGCGTGATGGTCGGCGATCACTTTAACGGAGCCAGTACCGATACGCAGCTAGCCGAGCTGTGGACCGGCAAGTGGCGGATTCTCACTGCAGCGAATCCGCCCGGCGCCACGCTATCCGCGCTGGATGACGTGTCCTGCACCAGCACGACGTTCTGCATGATGGTGGGCCAGGCCGGGGGTTTGCGCACCATGCACGCCACCGCCTACAGCTGGAACGGAAAGCAGCTCAAGCGCCTGCAGGTGCCCGCCCCGGCGAAGACCAGCACCGCGATCCTCGGCGGGCTGTCCTGCGCTTCGAGGACGAGCTGCGTAGCAGTCGGCGGCTTCAGCAAGGGCAGCCGGTTCCTGGCTTACGCCGCGACCTGGAACGGGCACGGCTGGAAGGTCAGGAAGCTCCCCAACGCCAGCGGTCAGAGCCAGACCTTCCTCGAAGGAGTGTCCTGCCCGCGCCCCGGCCAGTGCGTGGCCGTCGGCATCGGCGAGCGGCCAGGCGACCACACGTTCGCTCTGAGGCTGAGCGGCGGCGCGTGGCGCATCCTGCGCACGCCCAAGCGGGCCGACTCATCCCTGATCGGCGTCGACTGCCCGGCCGTCAGCCGCTGCTTCGCCGCCGGGACCGTCGGCCGGCTCAGCCTTGCCGAGACGTGGAACGGCCATAGCTGGACGGTGCAGCGCACCCCACGCACGGGTGCGCCGTTCAACGGCACTCAGCTACTGCACGTGTCCTGCGTGAGCACCGTCCGGTGCGAGGCAGTGGGCTCGCGCTACAACCCGAAGAACCTCCAGCGCACGCTGGCCGAGTCGTGGAACGGCCACTCCTGGCAGATCCAGCGGACCGCCAGCCCGTAGCGGGCCGGGCAGCGGCGAGGGTGTGCCAGTGGCCGGCGAGCTGATCGACGCAGGCCAGCTCACGCTGCATCCGCTGACGGTTGCGGATGCCGCCGAGATGGCCGGCGTGCTCAGCTCGCCTGGCCTTTACCGGTTCACCGGCGGCGCGCCGCCATCAGCCGCCGAGCTGCGGGATCAGTACGCCAGGCAGGCCGCCGGGCGGTCGCCGGACGGCCTGGAGGAATGGCTCAACTGGATCGTCAGGGCGAAGGCCGAAGGCCAAGCGGTCGGCTACGTGCAGGCGACGATCACCGAGGCCGGGCAGCGCGCCGAGGTGGCCTGGGTCATCGGCGAGCAGTGGCAGGGGCTGGGGCATGCGAGTGCCGCCGCCCTTGCGCTCGTCAATTGGCTGGGCGCCCGCGGCGTGACCCGGCTGCAGGCGCATATCCGGCCCGGTCACGTCGCGTCGGCCGCTGTCGCCCGGCGGGCAGGCCTTCGCCGGACCGGCCTGGTCGAGGGCGGCGAGGAACTCTGGACGGCTGGCTCGGCCTGAACTCCTGGCGGCCCGGCCGCGGCGCTGCCCTCCCGTTCCTCGTCGCGGTCATCCGCCCCGCTGAACGCCAGCAGCCTTTCCTCAAGGTCGTGCCGGTCCATCAGCTCACTGATGCGGTCCCGCATGTCGGCCTCCGGTCAGCGGCGTGCTGCTCACTGAGTTATCGGCTCAAGCCCGGCGCCCGCTACGCCCGCCACCGCACTCACCTGCCCTGACCAGGCGTGCAGGCGGGTGTCCGCCAGCCCGTCCATGACCTCTCGGCGGCGGCTGCCGACGGCCGGACCGCGGCGCGGGACCCACGGTGTCGCTAGAGCAGCAGCAAAGCTCCCGGGGTGCTGTCCCCGCGGCGCTGGTCATCGTTAGCTGCCGGCATTCGCGCAGGGACCCGCGCTTACCGGCTGATCCCCTCGTCCCACGCCGCCGTGTCGTCCCGCAGCGCGGCGTGGCGCTCGCGTACTTGCGGCTGCGGCGGCGCGTCGTACTCGGCCGTCGGCTGGCGTGCCCGCCACGGCGGCGGCTCCGGCGTGCCTGCCAGCGCCCAGGCGGCCTGCCGCGCCGCGCCAAGCGCCACATACTCGGCGGCCTCGGGCACCAGCACTGGCCTGCCGAAAATCGCCGGGGCGATCTCCCGGACCGCGGCCGACCGCGCTCCCCCACCGGTCAGCAGCAGCCGGCCCGGCTGCTCGCCAGCCGGGCCGAGCTGGCCTGCCGCGTCGGCCAGCGAGGCGAGCACCGCCTCAACCGCCGCTCTGGCGAGGTTCTGCCTGGTCGCGTTCCGCGTGGTCAGGCCGCGCAGCACGCCGGTCGAGCCGGGCCGGTTCGGCGTCCGCTCGCCGTCCAGGTACGGCAGCAGCGTGATCCCCTCGGCTCCCGGCGGCGCGCTCAGTGCCAGCGTCGACAGCCCGGCCAGGTCCGTCCCGGCCAGCGCGGCGGCCGCGGACAGCACGAGTCCCGCGTTCACGGTGCAGACCAGCGGCAGGAAGGCGCCAGCCGCGTCGGCGAAGCCGCACACCGCGCCCGACACGTCCGCAGCCGGGACCGTGCTCACCATGAACGCGGTGCCCGAGGTGCCGATCGAGACCGCCACGTCACCCGCCAGCAGGCCGAGGCCGAGCGCGGCCGCCATGTTGTCGCCGGTGCCGGCCGACAGCACGGCGCCGCGGCTGGTCTCCGCGACGCGCTCGGCCGGCCCGGCCACCCCGGGCAGGGCGACCTGGTGGCCGAGCGCGGACTGTGCCAGGTCAGGCAGCCAGGCTCCGGTGGCCGGCGAGAAGTAGCCGGTTCCCGACGCGTCGCCGCGGTCGGTGGTCGCCCGCTCGGGCGAGGCGGCAGCCGGACGGCCTTCGGCGGCCAGCCGCCAGGTCAGCCAGTCGTGCGGCAGCAGCACGGCAGCCACCCGCGCGGCATTGGCCTGCTCGTGCTCGGCTAGCCAGCGAAGCTTCGTCACGGTGAACGAGGCGGTCGGCACGCTGCCGGTCTCGCGCGCCCATCGCTGCGGGCCACCGTGCTCGGCGATCAGCTCGCTGGCCGCGGCGGCCGAGCGCAGGTCGTTCCAGAGCAGGGCAGGGCGGACCACCGCGCCGTCCTCGTCGAGCGTGACCATGCCGTGCTGCTGTCCTGCCACGCCGATGGCCGCCGCCTGGCTGAGCAGGCCGTCGCCTGCCTGCAGCAGCGCCTCCCACCACGCCAGGGGGTCGCATTCAGTGCCGCCCGGATGCGGCGCGCTGCCACTGCCGAGCACTGCGCCGTCCTCCGCCCGGCACAGCACGACCTTGGTCGACTGGGTCGAGGAATCCACGCCGGCGACTAGCATCGTCGTCCTTTCCTGGCCGATCCGACGGCCATTGCCGGGTGCGCCGGCCGCTGCCAGCCGCGGCGGCGTGTCCCGGCCGAGTCCCCGGCGGCCAGAACCTGGGAAAGCGGATTTGACCGGTCAGTAGTCAAGCGATAACAATCGCTGCAGCTCATGGTCTGTGAGCTGGCCGATTCTCGACCTTGAAGGGCCGGGTGGCGTGGATGGCTGGCAGCCGGGTCGCCCGCCCGATCATGGCGGATGTCGCCCGTCTCGCCGGAGTCTCGCACCAGACCGTTTCCCGGGTCCTCAATGGCCATCCCAATGTCAGCCAGCAGACCCGCGACCAGGTCATGGTGGCGATTCGCGAGCTGGGTTACCGGCCGAACGCCGCGGCACGCTCGCTGGTCACCAGGCGGACCTTCGCGCTGGGCGTGATCAGCTTCGACATCACGCTTTACGGCCCGGCGTCGATGCTCTACCGGATCGAGCTGGCGGCCAGGCCCGATTACTCGGTGGCGATCACCTGCCTGCCGGCGCTTGACCGGGGGTCGGTCCTCGACGCGGTTGACCGGCTGCTCCGCCAGTCGGTCGAGGGCATCATCGTGATCGCCCCGCAGAGCTCGGCGGTGGAGGCGCTCAGCGGGGTTACCGCCGAGGTGCCGCTCGTCGCGGTTGGCTGCGGCACCCACGCGCCGCTGGTCAGCGTCGCCATCGACAACACCGCCGGCGCGCTGGCCGCGACCAGCTACCTGCTCGATCTCGGTCACCGGACCGTGCACCACCTCGGCGGGCCAGCCTCCTGGCTGGACGCGCAGGAGCGAGTCGACGGGTGGCGCGAGGCGCTGCAGGCGGTCGGCGCGCCGGTGGTGCCGCCGGTCTACGGGGACTGGTCGGCCAGGTCCGGCTACGAGCTCGGCCACCAGCTCGCCCAGCGCCGCGACATGACGGCGGTGTTCTGCGGCAATGACCAGATGGCCCTCGGGCTGCTGCGCGCGCTGGCCGAGCGGGGCATCCGGGTACCGGACGACATCAGCGTGGTCGGATTCGATGACATCCCGGAGGCCGCTTTCTTCCCGCCGCCGCTGACCACCGTGCGCCAGGACATCGAGCAGCTGGCCAGGCAGGCGCTGCGCCGGATCATCGACGAGATCAACGGCGCGCACCGGCCAGGAGCCGACCCGCCGATCGCCCCCCACCTGATCGTGCGCGCGAGCGCGACCCGGCCGAGGGGCAGCATGCAGTTTCCGTCCTGAGCGCGGCGGCCCGCAGCTGACCACTGGCGCGCTCGGCCTGCCTGCGCCGGGCGGTACTCAGCGACCGAGGCGCTGGCGTTCCTCCAGCGCCTCGCGGTACTCAGCGACGACCAGCTCGGTCAGCTCGGCGACCGACGTCTGCGAGCTTGGCCGGTCGTAGGTAATCCGG
The DNA here is from genome assembly GCA_036495525.1 of Streptosporangiaceae bacterium. GTDB lineage: Bacteria > Actinomycetota > Actinomycetes > Streptosporangiales > Streptosporangiaceae > DASXMR01. Next base: position 5,105 of record DASXMR010000153.1, read on the forward strand.
CCGCCCTGCAGCAGGTTTACCCGGTCGCACACCTCCAGCACCTGGCCATAGTTGTGCGCGATGATGATGATCGACACCTCGCCCTGCTGCTTGAGGTCGCGCACCAGGTCGAGGATGATCGCCGCCTCCTTGACGCCCATGGCGGCCAGCGGCTCGTCGAGCAGCAGGATCTTGGCGTCCGAGTAGACCGAGCGGGCGACCGCGATCGCCTGCCGCTGGCCGCCGGAGAGCTTGGCCACCGGCACCTCGACCGACGGCAGGTGCACGCCCATATCGTTGAGGTGCTGCCTGGCCTCGCGACGCATCGCCCTGTTCTTCAGCAGCGGCCAGCGGACCTGCTCCCGGTTCAGGAACATGTTGTGGAACACCGAGAGCTGGTTGATCAGCGCCAGGTCCTGGTAGACCGCGTCGATGCCGAGGGACCGGGCGTGATCCACCGACTTGAAACGGACTTCCTGGCCCTCAAGCATGATTGCGCCGGAACTGGGCGGCTGGAACCCGCACAGGATCTTCAGCAGGGTGGACTTGCCTGCGCCGTTGTCCCCGATCAGCCCGAGCACCTCGCCCTTGGCGAGCCGCAGGTTGATGTCGGTGAGCGCGGTGACCGCGCCGTAGCTCTTGGAGATGTGCTCGGCGCGGAGGATGTTGCTGTCGAGTTCCGGTGCCGCGGTCATGTTACTGCGCTCCTCTCGCCCGCAGCCGCGCGAGCTGAACGTTGGCGATCATGGCGACGAGGACAGCACCGCCGAAGATGATCGGCAGCGGGTTGGCGCTGACGCCGAGGATGATGAAGCAGTCGGTGAGCATGCCGATGACGATCGCGCCGAGAAACGCGCCGACGACGGTCCCGGTTCCGCCCAGCATCGCCGTGCCGCCGATGACCGCCGCCGTCACCGCGTAGAACATCGGCAGGTAACCGCCGGCCGTCGGGTCGATGGACGAGGTGACGAACGCGTTCTGGATGCCGACCAGCGCGCCGAGCAGGCCGGTGAGCATGAAGTTGCCGTACTTGATCCGGTTGACGTTGATGCCCGCCTCGCGCGCGCCGAGCTGGTTGCCGCCGACGGACACCGTGTGCAGCCCCCAGCGGGTCCGGGTCAGCACGATGTGCATGAGGATCGTGAGCACCACGGCCCAGATGAACGGCGCCCAGTTGCCGCCCAGCCAGTGCTGGGCACCGGCCACGTCGGTGGGAACGGTCACCGGCTCACCGTGCGACGTGGTTTGCACGATCCCGAGAATGACAAACCCGGTGCCCAGCGTCGTGATAAACGACGGCAGCCCGACGGTCACCGTCAGGAACCCGTTAATCCAGCCGATCACCACCCCCATCAGGAGGGCGATCAGGATGGCGAGCAGCCCGGGGACGTGATCGTAGGTGATCAGGTAGTACATCAGGTACGGCGCAAGCGCGTAAGTGAAGCCGACCGAGAGGTCGATCTCGCCGCAGATGAGCAGGAAGACTTCACCCAGCGCGATGATGATGTACGGGGCCGAGTCCTGCGTGAACAAGATCGGCAGGTTCGTGCTGGTGACGAAGGACGAGCTGTTCAGCGCGAAATAAATGAACAGCCCGACCGCGACGACGAAGACGGTAGATTCCCGCTGCCGCAGGAAGGCGCGGCCCACGCGGGTCAGGGTTTCGCCGGCCTGACCGCCGCCGGCGCGTGGCTGCCCCGGGATAGATCCGGTGTCCGCCGGGCCCCCCTGCTGGGCTGTGTTACTCACGAAATTCACCTTCGTTCTCGGTCTGCCTGGCCTTCTCAACCGACGCGCTTTCATGCCGCACGGCCGGGGCGAAGGGAGTAAATCGCCCCGGCCGTGAATCGCGCGGCAGGTCAGGTGCTGGTCGAGGCCATCGGGGCGCTGATAGCGCCCGCGGGCCGGGCGATGTACTTCTCCGCGGTCGTGCTGCCCTGGTACCGGCTGTCCGCCACGTACGGCCCCACGTTGCTCTTCGTGACCACCGACAGGCCGGTGTCGGTGTCCGGCGGCGCGAGGACGCCGCCGGAGAGGTTGAACAGGTACATGTAGAGCACCGGCAGGAATCCTTGCAGGTACGGGTCCTGGTAGATGGTGAAGTCCAGGGTGCCGTCCTGGATGTTTGGAATTGTGGTCCCGGTGGTGTCGAAGCCGCCGGCCGGGATGCTCATCCCGAGCGACTTGAGCTGCGCACCAACGAACTCGGTGTCACCGGAGTCGACGGCGAACGCGCCCTTCAGAGTGGACTTGTGCGCGTTCAGGTAGGCCTTCATGGCGGCGGGCTCAACGGACTCCGTGGCGCCGGTGGCGATCTCGGTCACGTGGTAGCTGCTGCCGAGCACCGACACCGCGCCGTCGTACCGCGGCTGGGTGTTCCCCGTCCCGACCACCGGAGTGAAGATGACGATGTCGCCGCCGCCGGGGACCGCCAGCTTAATCTGCTCGCCCATCGACTGGCCGGACGAGTAGAGCGACTGGCCGACGTAGCAGAGCCGGTTGGTGCCGATCTCCGGCTTGCCGTTGACGTACGCGCCGTCGGCGTTG
>DASXMR010000154.1:0-2327 GCA_036495525.1 Streptosporangiaceae bacterium
TTGCTCATCTTCTGCCCGTCGGTGCCGAGCAGCAGCGGCGCGTCGGTGAGCAGGCCGTCGGGCTCGGGAAAGTAGCCGCGGCCGGAGCAGTACCGGTCGTTGAACCGGCGCGCGATCGTCCGGGTCAGCTCGATGTGCGGCAACTGGTCCTTGCCGACCGGCACGAGGTTGGCCCGGCAGAACAGGATGTCGGCCGCCTGGTGCACCGGATACGTGAACATGAGCGCGCTCATCGAGGCGCCGCCGGTCGCCGCGAACTCTTCCTTCACCGTCGGGTTGCGGCTCACCTCGGCCACGCTGACCAGGCTCATGAACGGAAGCATCAGCTGATTGAGCGCCTCGATCTGGCTGTGCGCGAAGATCGTCGCGCGGGCCGGGTCGATGCCGACGGCCAGGTAGTCGGCGACCTGACCGATCACGTCGGACGGCAGGGTGTCCGGCGAGTCCCGGTCGGTGATGGTCTGGTAGTCGGCGATCAGCACCATGAGCTCAACGCCGAGTTCCTGCAGCCGCACGCGATTCAGCAGCGTGCCGAAAAGGTGGCCGACGTGCAGCGGCCCGGTGGGACGGTCGCCGGTGAGAATCCTGAAGCGCCCCGGCTCGCTGGCGATCGCCGCCTCGAGGTCCAGGCTGCGCAGCTGCGCGGCCGCCACGGTGGGTGCCGGCGGAGCGTAGGAAACCGGTGGAGCGTCAGAACCCGGTGGAGCGTCAGACATGGAAACCTCCTGGTCGTCATGAGTGCGGCTGCCAGGTGGTCCGGGTTCTGCGACGCGAGAAGACGCGAAAACGGGCCACCCGAAGGCGGCCCGTCGCACATGCCAATCTGGGGGACCGCCTAACTCGGCGGCCACCAGCAGCAGGTGCGCGAGAATCTGTTCATCGCCTGCCACGCTACCCCGCGGCCGGCTCAACCGGCACCGGCGGTTCGTGCAAAGTTCGATTTTCCCGAACGGTGACGCCTCGGCCCCGCTGCTCACAGGCCAGCCACGACGCGATCGACTCCCAAATATCCAGCCCGGCCTAACTGGGCTGCGCCATCCAGAGCACGTACCTGACCGGCCAGTTCGAGGTCGGCGGCCGGGTCAGCACGTGCGCATCCTGCGTCGTGCCCAGGCTGAGCACCTGGCGCGGAACCGCGCCGTAGCTGGCCAGCTCCGCCTGGTTGGCGCCGAGCAGAACGGGATGCCTGCGCGCTCGCAATATCCCGGCGATGACCTCCTGCACCGCGAACGGCGAAGGCCGGTTCATCACCGCCGTCGGCGTGTCGCAGATGCCGCGGACCAGCTGCGCGAACTCGTCCGCGATCCGCGGGTTGACGATCACGACAGACGCGCCCGGGCCGATCGCGGTGCACAGCTGGCCCACCGCGTATTCCTCTCCCCGCGCGGCCCGGTGCAAGGCCAGCCCGCCCGACGATGCCGACTTCGGCGGCCCGGACGAGGCGACGCCGATGCCGAACGTGGTCAGCGCGGTCGGCAGCAGCAGAGCTCCGACGCACAGCGTGACCACCGCCGAGGAGGCCAGCCGTCCCGCGCCGCGCTGGCCGGCCTGCGTGGTCAGCCAGGCCGCTGCCCATACGGCGACCAGGATCAGGCCGGGCAGGATCACGGGCACCAGCCGCCGGCTGGCCCACGGCTGATCGGGAACGATGCCGGGGTGCCAGAGCACGCTGACCGTCACCCAGCCGATGATCAGCAGCGGCAGGCCCCAGATGCGGACCGCCCCGGTGGGGTCGCGCCAGGTCACGAGCGCCCGGGTGACCCGCCGGCCGAGCACCGCGATCCCGAACGCGCCGAGCAGCACGGCCGGCACCCCGATGTACCAGATCACCCAGTAGAGCGTGTCCTCCGAGTACAGCCGCCGCGGATCGAGCGGCAGGCCGGCCAGCCGCTGCAGGTAGCCGACGTAGGCCACCACGGACACGTTGTTGTCCCCGCGCACGGTCTGCGCGTAGGGCCGGACGGCGAAGCCGATCAGGACCAGCCCGGTGAGCAGGGCGACCGTCCCGGGCAGCCAGCGCAGCGGCGGCACGGCGAGTACCCGCTTGACCAGCCGGCGGAGCACGTCGAGGCGCGAGAACAAGGCCAGATCCAGCGTGACGACCGCCAGCCCGCCGGCGACGATCCCGACCGTGCGCATCGAGGACCCGAGCGAGTCCATGTACGGCCGGGCCAGCAGGTAGCCGTCGGCCAGCCCGTACCCGACGCCGACCAGCAGGCCCGCGCCGAACGGCAGCCACTGCGGCTTCCTGGCCGCGAACAGGATCCCGATGAACGGGATCGCGGGCAGCAGGTCGCTCAGCCCGTCGACGCGCACGGCCGCGGTCA
>DASXMR010000155.1:0-23327 GCA_036495525.1 Streptosporangiaceae bacterium
CGTCCTCTCCGGCGCGGCATGCGGAAGTTCTGACCCGGCGCGCGCAGTGGGAGCCCAGGGTTCTACCCGGCGCGCGCAGTAGGAGCCCGAGGTTCTACCCGGCGCGCCTGGTGGGGAGCCCGGAGCCCTGACCGTCTCCAGATGGCAGTTTCAGGAAAGCGACCGCCGGTGGAAGCCCGAGCTGCCGCTGGTCTCGCCGACCTGGTCCCACCACTCGCTGTCCCGGCGGTCGCATCGCTCAGCATCTGGCTTGTAGCGCCATTCCGGTCGTGCTGGCGCTGTGACGAGCCTCGCTCTGCCTGTAACCGTCGTGTCCTGACGCCTGACGGTCGCAGTGCTGCCTGCCGGTGCGGGGGGCATTCAGGACTCGCCCTTGGCCAGTGCGCCGACATGTGCGCCCTGGCCCACCGCGTAGGCCTCGCGTACCCAGCCGGCCAGCTCGTCATCCAGCTGCTCGGGCCGGGTGATACGCAGGTGATGCACGAACAGCCGCTTCGTGTACGGCGCCGCGCTGGTGATACGCGGATCCTCGACGACGCGCTGCAGGTCCAGGTAGCAGGTCAGGCCCTCGGCGGTAGGCCGAGCGCCGGCGAAGCCGCGCCTGCTGCCCTTGAACGTGATCGTGGTCTTGGCCACGGCGTAGCTGAATGGGCCGCACGCCTCCAACAAGGCGACGAACTGCCGGTACAGGGCGACCGAGGCGGCAGGCTTGCCACGCAGATGATCATCGACGGACCAGCCGCCATCCGGCGGGCCGCCGGTCTGAGCGGGTGAAGCTGGCTCGCCCGCCCGCCAGGCATCCGGCGGCCGGCGCGGCTGTCCCCCGGCCGGAGACTGGCCAGGCGCGGACGAGTGCTCTACTGGGTGGTCTGATCCAGTTACCGCCATACCGCGAATGTAGCGGGAGGTACCGACAATCTGGCCGCGGCTGCGCGGCAGCAGCCGGGCCATGGTGGCCGGCGGCAGTGACCGGATGACATAGGCCGGCCGCGGCCGGCCGAACCGACTTCCAACCGGGAATGTTGCGAGTTCAATCATCGTTGCTGCCGACATCGCATGGCAGGCCGGCGCAGCCGGACCGGCCTGTGCGCCATCGCGGAGGAGGACGAAGACATGCCAGCGGTCACCGCCGAGAACATCCTGCTGCTGCCGAGGATCTCCGAGCCCGACCCGGCGGCAGCTGTGGAACGGCCGGTCCTGGCCGTGACCACCGCGCCGTCCGCCTATGAAGGCGAGGGCTTCCCGGTACGGCGCGCCTTCGCCGGCATCGACCTGGGGGCGCTCGACCCGTTCATCCACATGGACCAGATGGGCGAGGTCGACTACGCCCCGGGGGAGCCGAAGGGCACCTCATGGCACCCGCACCGCGGCTTCGAGACCGTCACGTACATGATCGACGGCACGTTCAAGCACCAGGACTCCAACGGCGGCGGCGGAATGATCACCAACGGTGACACCCAGTGGATGACAGCCGGCGGCGGGATCCTGCACATCGAGGAGCCGCCCGAGGCCCTGGTCGCCTCCGGCGGGCTGTTCCACGGCTTCCAGCTGTGGGTGAACCTGCCCGCGCGGATGAAGATGACCGGCCCGCGCTATCAGGACATCCGGGCCGGGCAGGTCGCGCTGCTCAGCTCCCCCGACGGCGGCGCGCTGCTGCGCGTGATCGCCGGCGAGGTTGGCGGGCACAGCGGCCCCGGCGTCACGCACACCCCGATCACGCTGCTGCACGCGACGCTTGAGCCCGGTGCTCAGCTGCGGCTGCCCTGGCGGCCCGACTTCAACGCGCTTGGCTACGTGCTGGCCGGATCCGGCACGGCTGGGCAGGAGCGGCGGCCGGTCAGGACCGGGCAGATGGCCGCGTTCGGCCCCGGCGACACGCTCAGCTTCGCGGCGAGCGAGCGCGCCGACGGCCCGAGCGAGGGCATGGACGTGCTCGTGCTCGGCGGCGAGCCGATCAGGGAGCCAGTCGCCGCCTACGGCCCGTTCGTGATGAACACCAGGGATGAGCTGATCCAGGCGTTCGAGGACTACCAGGCCGGGCGGCTCGGCTCGATCCCCGCGCAGCCGCGCGAGATCCCGATCGACCGCCCTGGCCACGACGTTCTCTGAACCTCGCGCCGTGTCACCCAGCGCCGTACCGGCCCTCGTTGTGCTTGTCCCCGCGCCGGCCCTCGGGCCGGCCAGCTGGCAGCCGGTAGCCGGCGAGCTACGCCGGGCCGGGCGGGAGGTCACCATTCCGTCGCTTGACGGCATGGCCGACGCTGGCCCGCCGTACGCTGCGCGGCTGGCTCAGCTGGTTGCCGGGCAGGTTCGGGACCGGCCAGGTGAGCCGGTCACGCTGGTGACGCATTCCGGGGCTGGCCTGTTCGCTGGGCAGATCAGCGCCGCGATTGCGGCTGCGGCGACCACGGCGATCTTCGCCGACGCTGGCCTGCCGGAACCGGATGGGGGCGGCCAGGTCGTCGGCGACGACTTCCTCCCCTATCTGCGCGAGATCGCCGCTGACGGCATCGTGCCGCCCTGGCCGCTGTGGTTCCCGGACGACGATCTCGGGGCGCTATTTGCCGACCAGCAGACGCAGCGGTCCGTGCTGGCGGAAGCCGGAGCGCTGCCGCTGGCGTTCTTCGAAGAGCGACTGCCGCCCGTGCCAGGACACTGGCCGCCGAGCCGGGCGGGCTACCTGCTGTTCTCGGATGGCTACCGGCAGGAGGCGCGCAAAGCGGCCGGACGGGGCTGGCCAGTCGCCGAGCTGCCCGGCGAGCACCTGCACATGCTGGTCATGCCCGCAGCGGTGGCGGCCGCGATCATCGCGCTCGAAGCCGGCGCCGTGCCCGGTTAGCCGGCTATTGCCGACGCGCCGGGCCGGCCTTGCTCAGCCAGCCGCCAGGCGGCGCAGCGCGCCGCGCACGACCTGCGGATCGGTAGTCGTCCAGAACGGCGGCAGCGACGCCCGCAGGAAGCTTCCGTACCTGGCCGTGACCAGCCGCGGATCCAGGATCGCCACCACCCCTCTGTCACTCATCGTGCGCAGCAGCCGGCCGGTCCCCTGCGCTAGCAGCAGTGCCGCCTGAGCCGCTGCCACGTCCATGAACCCGTTGCCACCCCGAGCCGCGACCGCTCGCTGCCGGGCCGAGGCCAGCGGGTCGTCTGGGCGCGGGAACGGTATCCGGTCGATCGCTACGAGCTGGAGCGAGCGGCCTGGCACGTCGACGCCCTGCCACAGCGACAGGGTGCCGAACAGGCAGGTCTGCTCGTCCGCGGCGAACGTGGTGACCAGCTGCGCCGTCTGGTCGTCACCCTGGCAGAGCAGCGGCACGTCCAGCCGCCCGCGCAGCTCGTCGGCCGCCTGCCTGGCGGCCCGCGTCGAGGAGAACAGCCCGAGCGTGCGCCCGCCGGCCGCGGTGATCAGCTCAGCCAGCTCGTCCAGGTAGGACGCGGCCAGCCCGTCCCGGCCGGGCGGCGGCAGGTGCCGTGCGACATACAGAATGCCGCTGCGCGGGTGGTCGAACGGGGACCCGACATCCAGCCCGGTCCAGGCCAGCGAGTGCTGATCCGCTGCCGCGGCCGCTGGCGCTGATGATGGCGGCAGGCCCCACTGGCGCGCGAGCGGCTCGAAGGAGCCGCCGAGCGCGAGCGTCGCCGAGGTCAGCGTCACGGTCCGCCTGCCGAAAAGCCGGTCAGCCAGCAGCCCGCCGACCTGCAGCGGGGCGACCCGCAGCGTCGGCGGCCGGGAGGATTCCTCCGATAGCGGCCGGTCAAGCCAGACCACGTCCGTCCGGGCGGCGATGTCGGGGCCGAAGGCCGCAAGGATCCGGTCCGCCGCGTCGTGCAGCTCGCCCACCGCGGCGACGGCCGCCCGGCGCACGGCTACCAGGTCTGCCTCATCGTCCCCGTTCCGCGCCGCGGTCCGCAGGTCGGCGGCGCACGCGCCGGCCGCGTCCCTGGTCAGCGTCAGCGCCAGCTCGAGGTCCTCGGCCAGCACGTCGATGCGGCCGGCCGGCAGCGCGGTCAGCACCCGGCGGGCCTCCTCGCCCGCCTCTCGCAGCCGGCCGGTCAGCTTCTCGTCTACCAGCCGCCCGCAGCGGCGCAGCGCGGTGTCGGCTGCGGCAGCCGACAGCTCGTCCGAGGCGACCGAGGTGACCCTGTCGACCAGGTCGTGCGCCTCGTCGATGATCACTACGTCGTGCTCGGGCAGCACGATGAAGTTCTCCATCGCATCGATGGCCAGCAGCGCGTGGTTGGTCACGACGATGTCGGCCTGGCCGGCCTGGTGGCGAGCCAGCTCGGCGTGGCACTGCGAGCCGAACGGACAGCGCTGCGCGCCAACGCACTCCCGCGCGGTGACTGACACCTGCCGCCATGCCTGCTCTGAAACGCCGGGCACCAGCTCATCCCGGTCCCCGGTGCCAGTCGTCTCGGCCCACTCGTGCAGCCGCTGCACCTGCTTGCCGACGGCTGATGGGCTGCGCGGGTCGAACAGCGCGTCGCTCGGGTCGTCCTGCGCACCCGAGCGCAGCTTCTGCAGGCAGAGATAGTTGCGACGGCCCTTGAGGATCGCGAAGTCGGGCTCCCGGCCGAGCACCGGCCGCAGTGCGTCAGCCAGCCTCGGCAGGTCACGGTCGATGAGCTGACGCTGCAGCGCGATCGTCGCGGTCGATACCACCACGGCGCCGCCGCCCGCCACTGCGTGCCGGACCGCGGGGACAAGGTAGGCCAGCGACTTTCCGGTCCCGGTACCCGCCTGCACCGCCAGGTGCTCGCCGGTCTCCATCGCCTGGTGCACCGCCAGGGTCATGGCGACCTGGCCGGGGCGCTCAGCGCCGCCGATGTCCGCGACCGCAGCGGCCAGCAGCTCGGTGACGCCGGGCGGTTCCCCGGCTGCTGGCGCACTTTGTTCCTGGCCTGGGGGCACGTCACAAGACGCTATCGCGCCCGCGGCCCGGGCCGGCCGAGCCAGCCGCGCGCCGGCTGCGGAGTGCCAGCGAGGAGCACAGCTAACCAGATTGACAACTATTAATCTATACTGAAACTATTGTGAGATGACGTCCACATCACAGTCAGAGGCTGACCTCGCGGCTGTCTTCGCCGCGCTGGCCGACGGCACCAGGCGCCAGGTAGTGCAGCTACTCGGTGAGCGGCCCAGGCGGGCCGGTGAGCTCGCCGCCGCCGCCGGTACCTCCGCCCCGGCGATGAGCCGCCACCTGCGCGTGCTGCTGCAAGCAGGCATCGTCGCTGACGAGCGGACCGCGCAGGACGCGCGCGCCAGGGTCTTCCGGCTCCGGCCGCAGCCGATGGCCGCACTGCAGGCGTGGCTAGACCAGCTTCAGGCGCACTGGGACGAGCAGCTGGCCGCGTTCGCGCGGCACGTCGAGAGGAGGACGCTCTGATGAGCGAGGACCGTTCGGTGTCATCACAGGTGGAGGTCACGGTCGATCCGCAGACCGCCTTTGCGGCCTTCACCGAGGAGATGAACCTGTGGTGGGTGCGCGGGCCGGTCAACTTCTTCGACGCCGCCAGAGCTGTGGCCATGGCCTGCGAGCCCGGTGTCGGCGGGCGGCTGCTCGAGGTCTATGACGAGGCCTCAGGCGAAGCGCTCGAGCTCGGCCGGATCACGGTCTGGCAGCCAGGCGAGCGGCTGGCCTGGCAGAGCTCGGTGGATGAAGTCCGCACCGACGTGCGGTTCGAGCCGACCGGTGCCGGGACGATCGTGCGGGTGGTCGCCACGATTCCGGCCGGCACGCAGGACAAGGGCGGCACTAGCTGGGTGCGGGTAATTCCGCCATGGTTCGCTGCCTGGTGCGCGCGCCGGTCAAGCGCGCCCAGGGTCGCCGCCGATCTGGACCGGCTTGCGCTCGTCGTCTGCTACCGCAAGCCGGTGGCCGCCGCACGCTGGCTGGCGACGGCGTTCGGCTTCGAGCAGCCGCGGCCGCTGCCCGAGGATGCACGCGACGGCGAGGGCGCACATACCTGGATCGAGTTCCGCATCGGCGACTGCTCGCTGATGATCTACCCGCTGGACGGCGAGCTGCCAGACGGCGCTGCCGATACGCATGTGCCCTGGATCTACGTCGATGACCTGGATGCGCACCTGGCCAGGGCGCAGGCAGCGGGCGCCGGCATCGTCGAGGGCATTCACCAGTACGGCTACCGCGCCTACAGCGCTCGAGACCCAGAAGGCCGACACTGGACATTCCTGCAGGCCCGGCCCACGATGACCGCCCCGCGCTAGCGGCCAGCCTGAGCACGAAGCATCCGGCTCGCGGAGCCACAGTAGCCAGCAACGGGACGGGCTCGCCAACCCGCCCGGAGCCAGCATCGGGAGGGTCGGCCGGAAATTGGGTCGCGGGCTGCCGCCGGTGCGCCTACGGTGTAGCCGACCGAACGAAGCGAGGGGATTGACCATGGTCATGGTCATGGTTTGCCGTGCCAGGGCGGCCGCCATCGGCGCCGAACCCCGCCGGAGCCCACTTCCTGCGTGACCGCACGCTGCTGGCACGCCTGATCCGCGCTTCCGGCGCGGGGGGCGGCAGCCTCGCTCTCGACCTGGGCGCTGGCCGCGGCGTCATCACCGCCGCGCTGGCAGCCGCCGGGGCCAGCGTCATCGCCGTCGAACGCGATCCGCGGCTGGCCGCCGGGCTGCGGCGCCGCTTTGCCGCCGAGCCGCTGGTCCAGGTGGCCGAGAGCGACCTGCGCGAGGTGCCGTTGCCGCGGACCGAGTTCCTGGTGGTAGCCAGCCCGCCGTTCTCGCTGACCACAGCGCTATGCCGGCGACTGCTGAATGACCCCGCGGTACCGCTGGCCGGAGCGGAGCTGATCATCCAGCGAGGCGCGGCGCGCTGGCTGGCCAGCCAGCGGCCACGCGATTCCGAGACCGCCTGGTGGGCAGCCAGATACCAGCTGCGGCTAGCTCAGCCGGTCAGCCGGCACAGCTTCGTTCCGTCGCCTGGCGTCGACGCGGCGGTGCTCTCCGTCCGGCCGCGTCAGCTGGCCGGGTCAGCGAGCGGGCAGCGGATGCTGCGGCAGCTGCTGCGCGAGGCCTACCGCTACCGGGCACGCCGGGCGGACGGGCTGGTGCTGCTGCGCGGACACCGGCGGCTGCTCATCCGGGCCGGCGTCGACCCCCGCTCCCCCGCCAGCCAGCTGACAGCCGAGCAGTGGCATGAGCTGACGATCCGGCTGGCTGCGGCCAGCAGCAGCGGGCAGCTGGCCGCTAGCCAGTAAAGCCAGCCAGCCCGCGGCTCGCCAGCCGGCCGGTGCCCGGCAGCGGCAGCGGGTCAGATCTGCCTCGGGCGTACCGCCGGCCTGGTGTGCAGGCGGTGGTGGTGCACCAGCTCGCTCTTGCACTGCGGGCACCACTGGTGCGACGCCTTCGCCGCCCGGCAGGCGGTGGCGAACAGGCGGAAATGCTTGCTGCTGCCGTGCGTGACGCAGTCGACGATGTAGTACATCAGCACGCCCTCGGCGTCCCGCTGCGGCTCAGGCACCCTGTGCGGCGCGTCGGCGGCCCGCAGGTAGAGCACCCGCACACGGCTGCCGATGTCCCTGCGGACGTGTTCTCTGGCCAGGTAGTGGCGCTCGGCCCGCTGACTGGCCGGCCGCTCGGGTACCGGCCGCGGGGCGATGACCTGAGCCGGCGCGCTCGGTATCTCCGATCTCGCGGTGGCGCGTCGTGCCTTGCCGCCACCGAGATTCGCCCTGCCCTGCGCGGTGGCCCGCGGAGCTTCGTTCCTGCGCTGCGTCTTTGCCTTGGACTTCCTGGCTGAGGTGTATCCGGTCACTCGGCGTCCTCCCTTCGCCGCGCGCGTGACGTCAGGATGACTACCTATCCCGGCTTGGCTGCCAGGACACCTGCCAGCAGGGTCCGGTCAGCTGGTGATGTCGGCCGTGGTGAGCCGCGCCCACGCGATCGCGCCGAAGATGACGATGTACACGGCGAACGACAGCAGCCCGTGCGCAAGAACGGACCAGGCTACCGGCGTGCGCAGCAGCGAGTCGAACGACAGCCACCAGTGACTCGGCAAGTACGGGTGCACGACGCCGAACTGCGGGATCTGGTCGGCCACCTCGCTGCCGACGGCAACGACCAGCACTGCCGCGATGGCGGCGATCGGGTGCTCGGTCAGCGTCGAGATGGCCAGGCCGATGGCCGCGAGCGCCGCCAACGCAGCGGCCACGTACAGCGCTACGAACAGCAGCCGCAGCAGCCCGGCAGGCAGCGAGACCGTCGTGCCTGACAGCAGCGTGACCGGACCGACCGGGAACAGCAGCGAGCCGACTGCCACCGCGACGGCAGCGACAAGCAACGCGGCGGCGAGGCAGAACGCGGTCGCGGCCAGGTACTTGATGATCAGCAGCCTGGTCCGGCCGGCGGGCACGGTCAGCAGGTAGCGCAGCGTCCCGTGCGCGGCCTCGCCGGCGATAGCGTCGCCGGACACCACCGCGACGGCGAGCGGCAAGCCGACCGTGAGGAGCACGACCAGGGACAGCAGCGCGAGGAAGACGCCGTTGCCGGCCACCTGCTGGAGAAACGGCGGTCCCTCGCCGCCGCCGCTGCCCGGCCCGGACAGCCAGAGCGCGAACCCGATCAGCGCCGGGATGGCGCCCAGCACACCCAGCAGGATGATGTTGCGCCAGCGCAGGAACACCATGCGGAGCTCCGAGCGCAGCAGCCGGAGCCAGGCCCGCAGCGGGCCGGGCCGGGTACCAGCGGCCTGGGCCCGCCCGGCCGGCCGGGCGGGCCAGGCGGCCGGCTGTCCCGCGCTACCCGCTGACATCGAAGCCTTCCCCGGTCAGCTCCACGAACAGGTCCTCCAGGCTCTCCCCGGCTTGCTGCAGCCCGGCCACCCCGACGCCGGCCCGGACCAGCTCGGCGCAGACCAGCTCCGGCTGCTGCTCGCCGAGCTGCGCGCTCAGCTGGCCGCTGCCTGGCTGGATGTCGGCCAGGCCGAGCCTGGCCAGCACCCTGGCCGCCAGTGACACATCAGCCGTGCGCACGACGATCCGGGCGCTGCCGCGGCCGCGCAGCTCGTCCAGGGTGCCCTGGAAGACCAGCCGGCCTGACCGCATGACGCCGACGTGCGAGCAGATCTGCTCCACTTCGGCGAGCAGGTGGGATGAGACGAAGACAGTCGTGCCGTCCGCGGCGATCTGCCTGATCAGCGCCCGGACCTCGCGGGTGCCCTGCGGGTCGAGGCCGTTGGTGGGCTCGTCGAGGATCAGCAGCTCGCGCGGCTGCAGGAGGCCAGCGGCGATGGCCAGCCGCTGCTTCATGCCCAGCGAGTAAGCGCGGTAGTGCTTGCGCCCGGCGGCCGACAGCCCGACCCGGTGGAGCGCCTCGCCGATCCGCACGGCAGCGGTAGCCGGGTCAGCGGTGCGATCGGCGGCGTCGCAGCGCGCCAGGTTCGCCGGCCCGGAGAGGAACGAGTAGAAGGCGGGGCCCTCGACTAGCGAGCCGACTCTCGGAAGCACGGTGATGATGCCCTGGGGCATGGGAACGCCGAGTAGCTGATGGCTCCCGCCGGTCGGCTGAACGAGCCCGAGCAGCATCCGGATGGTGGTGGTCTTGCCCGATCCGTTGGGGCCGAGAAAGCCGTAGACCGACCCGCGCGGCACCGCCAGGTCCACGTCATCGACCGCGAGCTGCCCGCTGCGGAAGCGCTTGGCAAGCCGCCGGCTGGCGATGGCCGACGGGCCGGAGTCCGCCAGTTCGGCGCCCGCGGCCGTCGGCGCGGCGGCACGCGTTTGCTGCTCGGCCCCGCTGACGGGCGTAGCGTCCGGCGGCCTGGTGCGCGTCCTGGCGCCGAACGCGACCTCGTCTTGCTGGTCGTCGGCAGGCGGCCAGGCGCTACTCACGTGTGCTGGGCCGCGTCCGCGAAGAGTACAGAAGGCGTGACGGCGCCGATCAGCACCCGGCCGTCGCTGGTCATCAGCACCGAAACCAGCGCGGTGCGTAGCAGCCGGCCACTGCCCCAGGTTCCGTGCACCGGCTGCGCTGCTCGCAGCAGCGCCGCCAGCCACGCCGGTGCCCCGGACGTCATGCCCACCGGCTGGCCTGTGCTCGCGCCGACGATATGACCTGACCTGGGGTCGATGATGATGCGGCTGCTGTAAGGCGACGGCGTGCCGGCGATCTTTACCGGCGCTGTGCCCCCGGATAGCTGCAGGACCGAGGACTGGACGGCCGAAGATGTGGCGGCCGCCGCGGCCGGCCGGAACTCGATAACCGACAGCCAGTCCTTGCCGATAACGCGAGGCGCCCCCGCTGGCGGCAGGCCCTCCGGCAGGTGGCTGCCGAACCTCGACCGGCCGATGAACAGCCCTCCGGGCAGTGTGCGGATACCGCGCGACAACTGCGCCCCGCGTGGCATCTGAACCCCGCGTGGCAGGTGAACCCCGCGTGGCAGGTGCCCGCTGAGCGCCCGGCGCAAGATGCGCTGCTGCTGGCGCGGCAATGCGGTCGCCGGCCCGACGGTCCGGCTGCTGTGCCTTGGACTCAGCGCAGTGTTGCCATGCCAGCCAGGCGGGGCCAGCGCCGTCGCGCCGCCAGCCGGCAGGCTGGCTGGCACCTTGACTGTCTTGACCTTGGCGCCCGGCGGCGGGGTGAAAGTGAAATTCGACGCGGCCGGCCTGGCGGTGGACAGGGAGGTGTAGGCCACCTGGTAGGCGGGGCTCGCCGCGCCGCGCGCGAACACCTGCAGTCGCAGCGGCAGGTAACCGTGCGCGTCGACCGCGATCCTGATCTGGCCGATCAGCGACCCGCTGGCCTTGGGCGCGATCGCGAGCTGGTAGGCAGCCCGGCCGGCCACCATGACGTTGCGCTGCACGCTGACCGTGGTGCTCGGGCCGACCGCGGCGAGGATCTGGCGGGCTGCCTGCTGCGGTGTCGGCACGCCGCCCTGGGGCAAGCTCGGCGCGGGCAGCGAGGCCGGTAGCCGGGAGCCGCCCGCCTGCTGCGGCAGGACCACATGCGTCGCGGTGTTGGCCGAGCTTGACCACAGCCATAGCTGGCGCCCGTCCAGGCGCAGGTCGGTCTCCCCGAGCTGGGAGGGGACGGCGAACCTGACTCGTCCAGGCCCGCCCAACCAGAAGTCGACGGTGTGCGTGCCGGCCAGCCAGGAGGCAGGCGAGCCGTCAACGGCGCCGGGCAGCCTGGGCAGGCCGAGCGCCGCCTTCTCGACGATCACGCCGCTCAGCGACGACGGCACTGACTGGCCACGGCTCACCTCGGCCAGCAGCTGCGCAACGGTCCTGGCAGGCAGCCGCGGCGCGGATCCGGCGGCAGCGGCAGCCATCGAGCCGCCGATGACCAGTCCGACCGCGGCGACCGCGCCGGCTGGCACCGCCCAGCGCGCACTGCGCGGGAGGCTGCGCACCCGTGTCATCGTCACACCCCGCTCCGCTGGACCGGCATCGGTGCCCGCCCCTTCGTGCACAGGATACGACCCTGGCGCGGCGCCCGCCGGCCGCCCGCGCTGCCGCGACGCGAGCGAGCTACCAGCTGCCCCAGGGCAGCACGGCGGTGACCGCGACGACCGCGAACAGCAGCGTCAGGTAAGAGATGGACAGCCGGAACAGCCGCATCGGGGCCGGCTCTGCACCGCTGGTCACCCGGCTGTGCAGGCTGCGCGCCTCGGCCAGGAACCAGCCCCCGAGCACGGCCGCGCAGCCGGCGTAGATCCAGCCGGCGAAGGGGGCCAGCGTCAGGGTCGCGGCGACCATCAGGCTGGAGTACACGACGATCTTGCCGGTCACCGTGACAGCCGGCGCGACCACCGGCAGCATCGGCACGCTCGCTGCCGCATAATCGTCCCTGAACTTCATCGCCAGCGCCCAGAAATGCGGCGGCGTCCAGAAGAAGATGACCGCGAAGAGCACGACCGCCTGCCAGCCAACCGTGCCGGTCACCGCTGCCCAGCCGACGAGCACCGGGAAGCAGCCAGCCGCGCCGCCAATCACGATGTTGGCGGAGGTGCGGCGCTTGAGGCCCAGGGTGTACACGAAGACGTAGAACAGGATCGCCGTGTCGGCCAGCGCCGCCGCCAGCCAGTTCGCCAGCAGGCCGAGCAGCAGCGTGGCCGCCACGCCCAGCAGGATGCCGGAGGCGAGTGCCTCGCGCGGGCTGACCGCCGGCCTGCCGTCGCCAGCGACCAGCGGGCGGCGGGCAGTGCGGTGCATGACCGCGTCGATGTCCCGGTCGATATAGCAGTTCAGCGTGTTCGCGCTGCCCGCTGCCAGCGTTCCGCCGGCGACGGTGACCAGCACCAGGCCGGCGAAGGACAGCCAGCCCACGGGTGCGGCCCGGCGGGCGAGCAGCATGGCCGGCACGGTGGTCACCAGCAGCTCGGAGACGATGCGCGGCTTGGTCAGCAGGAACAGGGATCGCGCCACCAGCCGGGCCGGCCGGCCACCAGGTCCAGTGGCCGGCGGGCCGCCGGGCAGAGTGCCCTGACCGTGCAGCGCGCCTGTCGCCTGTGTCACTCGCCGACCTTTCTTGCCCCACCGGCCACTGCCATGCGGCGGGCCGACGGCAATGCGGGCGCTGCCCGGCGGGTGCTGAAGCCGGGCGCTGCGTCCGTGCCAGCAGATACGTTACCGGGAGCACTACGGGCTGTCGCACAGCGGGCGGCCTGCCCATGCAGATCCGGCTGGCCCGGCCGGGCAGACCGGCTGCCAGCACCAGCCGGACCGGCTGGCGCCAGGGCCGGCTGGCGGGCGGGTACCAGGCCCGGCGGGCAGGGCCGGCCGGCTTATCTGCCCGGCCGTTCGCCAGGATGGGGCTACTACGCGGCACGAGGAGCAGCAATGACCGAGCAGGCGCCAGCCGGGCAGCGGCCTGGCGGCCGTGGCTGGCTGGCCCGGCTGCGTCGGCTGAGCCCGGAGGTAAAGCTGGGCATCGCGGGATTTGCCGCGCTGGTGCTCGTCGCCGCCGTGGTGTCACTGACCAGCGGCGGATCCAGCGCTGCGCACACTACCGAGCCGCAACCTGCGGCCAGGAACTTCACCTTGCCGCTGGTCGGGCAGGCCGGTCAGCACGTGTCGCTGAGCTCATTCGCCGGCCAGCCGGTCATCGTGAACTTCTTCGCGTCCTGGTGCGTACCGTGCAAGGCCGAGACGCCGCTGCTCGCCCGCTTCTACAAGGACAGCAAGGGCAAGGTCAACATCCTCGGGGTGGATGCTAACGACCAGTCCGGCACGGCACGGGCGTTCCTGCGGGCGGCCGGCGTCGGTTACCCGGTTGGCTTCGATCCTTTCCCGGCACCAGTCACTACCTCCTACGGCGTGGGCGAGCTGCCGCAGACCTTCTTCCTCGACGCACAGCACCACATCATGAAGCGTGTGTTCGGCGCCGTGACCATGCGCCAGCTCACCGCCGACCTCGCGCTGATCAGCGGCAACCCCGGCTGACCTGGCGCCGCTGGCCGGCAGGCGCCCGGCCGGCTAGATGCCCGCGCTCTGCAGCGCGGCCGAGAAGGCGTATTCCCAGCCCGCCAGCGAACGGGTCGCTGCGGCCGGCGGCGGCTTGATCCGGTCGAGCGCGGCCAGCGCGGACCTGACCATGTCGGCGGCGCCGGCTGAGGTGACCCTGGCATCGCCAAGCTCCAGCTCGTGCTGCAGGTTGTCCCTGCCGTGTCCCTGCACCACGTCGAGCAGCAGCAGCGGCCGGCCTACGGTCCGCGCCTCGGTGCAGGTATCGCCGGAGCTGGTGATCACCAGGTCGGATGCCGCCATCAGCTCGGGCACCCGGTCCGTGAAGCCGAACGCCCTGACCCGCGGCTGCCGCTGGGCCACGGTTCGCAAGCGCCGCTCGAGCCGGGCGTTGCGCCCGGCGACCGCCAGCACGTGCACGCCGGCGTCGCCAAGGGCCTCGGCCGCGTCGGCTACCGGCCCGAGCCCCCAGGCGCCCGACATCAGCAGCACGCACCGCTCCTGCGGCGGGATGCCGGAGACGGCGCGCGCGGACAGCTGGTCCGGCGGGCGGTAGAAGTCGGCTCGTACCGCGGCGGGAATGACCAGCACGTTCGCGTCCGGCTGGTAGCGCAGCACGGCGGCCTCCGCGACCGCCGAGGTGACCAGGTACAGGTCAACGTTCTGGTGCACCCAGAGCCGGTGCGGTGAGGAGTCCGAGCAGAAGACCACGTGGCTCATGGCCGGGTAGTCAGGCGCGACCGCGCTGGCCGCTGAGGCTGCGGTGGAGAACACCGAGATGATCAGGTCGGCCGGGTACTCGTCCAGGTGCTCGCGCAGCCGGGGCACGACCCTGCGCCTGGCGGCTGCGTCGGCGAGCAGCGCGAGCCGCCCGCCTGGCCGCAGCGCGGCGAAATGGAAGGCGTCGAAGAGGCCGGGCAGGGCGAGCATGGAGCGAAATGCCGCCTCGCCGGCTGACTTGCCGCCCCGGCCGAGCAAGTGCATCGCGTCCAGGGTGCGCGTCGACCAGCCGTCGGCCGCCAGCGAGGCCCGGCAGGCAGCCGCCAGCGCGTCGTGGCCCATTCCGAGCGAGCCGGACAGCAGCAAGGCGGCCCGCTGCTGGCCGGTCACCGGGCTGCCTCGGCGAGCCAGGCGACGTACCTTCGGACACCCTCGGCGAAGGGCGTCACCGGCGACCAGTCGAGCAGTTCCTTGGCCAGCGCGTTCGAAACGCCCATGCCCTGGTAGTCAGCAGTGCGGGCCGGGCCGTACTCGACCGGCACGGGCCGGACCAGGCTGCGCACCGTGTCGGCGATCTCGCGAACGGAGACCGGGGTGCCCCCTTCCAGCGCGATCGTGCGGCCAGCAGCGGCCGGTGCCAGCGAGCGGACGTGAGCGTCGGCAAGATCCTCGACGTAGACGTAGCTGCGCTGCTGCTCGCCCGTGCCCGCGATCTTGATGGGCTGCCCGTCCTGCGCGGCGCGGACGAACCTGGCCACCACGAGCGCGTCCCGCATCCGCGGCCCGTAAGGGATTCCGTACCGCAGGATCGTCGCCTGCAGCCCGTACATCTCCCGGTAACTGTGCACCAGCAGCTCGGCGGCCAGCTTGGTCGATACGTAGACGTGGCCGGCCCTGGCGAGATCGACCGCGGCGGTCTCGGTGCGCTCGCCCTGCCCGACCGTCGCGCCGTAAACCCACACGGTGCTCGCCAGCACGACCCGGCCCACGCCCGTCCTCCGCGCCGCCTCGAGAACCCTGGCGGTGCCCTCCACGTTCAGCCGCACCGCGCGCACCGGGTCGGCGGCCACATCGTTGACGTCGGCCGCCCCGGCCAGGTGAAACACTGCCTGCTGACCGGACAGGACCGAGTCGAGCGGCTCACCGTCGAGCAGGTCGACCGTGCGGTACTCGGCCGACGGATGGCGCCATCGCGGGGCGGCGTCGATCACCCGTACCTCGTGACCAGCGGCCGCCAGGTGATCAACGACGTGCGACCCGATGAAGCCCCCGCCTCCGGTTACCGCGACGCGCATGTCCCCTCCATGTGTACCCGCGCGCCCCCCGGCGCGGCAGCTGGCCGCACGTCATACCCCGGCGTGCGCGCCGTAGACCGCGGTCACCGCGGTCAGCACCTGGTCGATCTCGTCCTGACGCATGTCCGAATGCACTGGCAGGCAAACGTGCCGGGCGCACATGCTCTCCGCGACCGGCAGCTCCTGGCCGCCGAACTCGGCCAGCACCGGCTGCTGGTGCAGCGGCAGGTCGTAGACCTCGCCGGATAGCCGCACGCCGTGCCGCTCGGCCAGCTCCCGCTTGAACCGGGAGCGGTCACTGCCCTCCGGCAGCACCGCGATGTACTTGTAGTAGTTGGTCCGGCAGCCGGGCGGCTCGGCAAGGGCGGTCAGCCCGTCCAGGCCGGCCAGCGCCTGGTCATAGCGGGCAGCCACCTGCCTGCGCCGCTCGATGGACGCGGCCATCCGGCGCAGGTGCACCAGCCCGGTGACGGCGTGCAGCTCGCTCATCCGCCAGGCATAGCCGTGCCGGACGTGATGATTCGCTCCGAAGGAGCCCTTGCCCTGATCCCGGTAGATTCGAGCCTCATCGGCCAGCGCCGCCGAGCTGGTCAGGATCATCCCGCCCTCGCCGCAGGTGACCACCTTTGTCGGGTAGAACGAGAAGGCAGCCGCGGCACCGAACGCCCCGGCGAACTCACCCAGCCAGGTAGCGCCGTGGGCGTGTGCCGCGTCTTCCACGAGCGCGACCTCGTGCTCTTCGGCTAGCCGCCTGAGCTCGCCGATGCGGGGGGTGATCAGGCCGCCGATGTGCACGACCAGCACCGCAGCCGTGTCCGGGGTGAGCGCCGCGGTCACCGTCTCCGGGCTGAGCGCGAACGTGGCCGGGTCGATGTCGGCGAAGACCGGCCGCCCGCCGGCGGCGATGACCGCGGCGGCCGTCGCGTAGAAGGTGTTGGCCGGCAGCACGACGTCTCGGCCAGCAACGCCCACGGACCGCAGGACGATCTCCAGCGCCGCCGTGCCGCTGGCGACTGCGACCGCGTGCGGAGCCGGCGGGCCAGCTGCCAGGTCGCCGGGCTGGCCGCTACGCCCTGGCCGGGCCTCTGCATGCGCGGACGCGAACGCGGCCTCGAACTGCCTGGTGTACTCGCCTAGGGTCAGCATCCCGCTGGCCAGGATCCCCTCGATCGCCGTGGCGATCTCGGCGCGATCCTCGGCTGGGAACACAACCCTGGCTGCCTGTACTGCCAATCCGGGTACCCCAATGCCTCAGGCGGGCGTTCTGCTTCTGGCCGAACAGCAGCTACCCCGGCACCCGGACTGGCTGTCGTCCGCCGGGGTAGCAGCACCCGCCTCCCTCGCCGGCCATGCAATGATCCCAGGAATGATCGGCCGAGTCTCGTCCTTTGCCGCCGTGTCGGCGCCTGGCCTGAGGGCTGCGCCGACGGCCAGGTCCGCTGCTGCGGCTGGCCTGCTGGCGGGCGCCTGCGCCACCCTGGCGCTGGCGGGTCCGGCCGTCACCGCGATCGGCCCGGTGCGCCGGGCGCTGTTCCCGCGCCTGGCTGGCCAGGGCGAGCCTGGTCATGTCGCGCTGACTTTCGACGACGGCCCCGATCCGGCGTCCACTCCGCTGTTTCTCGACCTGCTGGCCGGGCGCGGAGTACGCGCCACCTTCTTCCTGCTCGGCTCGATGGTAGCTCGGGCGCCTTCACTGGCCGCCGAGATAGCCGCCGCCGGGCACGAGACAGCGGTGCACGGCTGGGACCATCGCTACCTGCTGCTGCGTACGCCGGGCAGTACCAGGGACGACATCAGGCGCGCGGCCGACCTGGTCGCGGAGGCCACCGGGACGGCGCCGGCCCGGTTCCGCCCGCCTTACGGGGTACTCACCACCAGCGCCCTGCGCGCCGCAGCCGGGCTCGGCCTGTCCACGCTGCTGTGGGGCAGCTGGGGCCGGGAGTGGGCGCCCGGCGCGACGCCGGAATCTGTTTACGCCACCCTCGCCAGCACCCTGGCGGGCGGTGTCACCGTGCTGCTGCACGACTCCGACTGCACCTCGCCGGCCGGCTCCTGCAAAGCCGCGCTCGGCGCGCTGCCGATGCTGCTCGACAAGTGCGCCCAGGCCGGCCTGCAGGTGGGGCCCGCTGCCGAGCACGGCCTGACGTGACCTCAGGCCGTGCGGCCGCGCGGCCGGACGGCCGCGCCGGCCAGGCCGGTCAGCCCCCACGCGATGCCGCCGTGCCACAGCGCGGTGAACACGCTGCCGAACATTCCGCCGCTGTCGATCACCGACAGGACGAACACGACGATCGCGCAGGCCACGGCCGGCAGCACCGCGAAGCGCCACGGGTTACGCCTGGCCCAGGTCACCGCCCGGCTCTTGCGCGCCCGCAGCAGCGCTCCGGCTCCGGCAACCCCGAAGAAGGCAACCACGCCGGCCGCCAGCGAGCTGCTGATGGCCAGGTGCCAGACCATGAGGTGCAGGATGAAGTCGCCGCCCGCGACAAGTGCGGCGGCTGCTCCGGCCGTGGCCCAGGGGGCATCGGACATCACGGATCCGGATATGGCGAGCTCGTCGCGCCGGCTGATGCCCGGCGTCCCGTTCCTGACTGGTGCCGACATGTTCACTCCCAAGTCGAAGCTGGCATAGTTAAGATATATCGCTTCTGGCCCGGCGCCAAGCCGGCGCGTGGGCCCGAGTGTCGCTGGATGGGATGTGAGTTAGGTCACACGAGACGATCCTCAGAATGCGTTCAGCCAGCGCCCGGGGAAACGCGGCTAAATGGAAGCCGGCCGCTGCGGGTGGCGCGCTGCCGCCGGGCTCGTACCCGCGGCGGCAGGGAAAGTACTCTGGCACCGGGCAGAGGGATGGTGACGATGCAGGACGACCAGGGCAGCGGCGAGGGTCAGCCGGCCGAGTTTGCTGGCAGCTGGCCGACGCCAGCGAGCGAGGACGACCAGCATCCCGACCGGGTGCAGGATCAGGCGACCTCGCCGGACCCTGGCCAGGCACCACCGCAGGCCGGCTACGGCCAGCCCGGCTATGGCCAGCCGGACGGCGACCAGAACGCCGCGGCCCAGCCCGGCTCGCAGCCCCCGCCCCAGCCCGGCGGCCCCCCGCCCGCCACCCAGCCCCAGCCCGACTCGTCAGGCAGCGGGTCCTGCCCGCCGGGCTACGGCCAGGGCGGCTATCAGCAGCCCGGGGCCGGCCAGGGCAGCTACGGTCAGCCGGTTTTCCGGCAGGCCGGATACGGCGAGCCCGGCGTCACTTCCGGGCAAGGCCAGCAAGGCGGGTACGGCCAGCCCGGCTACGGCCAGCCCGGCTACGGCCAGCCCGGCTACGGCCAGCCAGGCTACGGCCAGGGCGGGTACGGCCAGCCAGGCTACGGCCAGCCAGGCCCGTACGGGCACCCGACCGACATCATCCAGGGCGGCCAGCCGCCCAGGCAGAGCCGCGCCAGGGGACTGATCGCGTACGTGGTCGTCGCCGCGCTGGCGGCCGGCGCTGGCGCCGGCATCGTGACGGTGCTGCACCACAACGGCTCGGGGACCAGGACCGGGGCGTCGGCCCCGGTCAATCCAGGGCAGGGCGCACCGCGGGGCAATGGCAACGGCGGGCAGTTCCCTGGCCTCGGGGGAAACAGCGGGTCGGGCGCGAACATCAGCAACGCCACCCAGCAGACCGTGGTGAACGCGGTGACGCCGGGGCTGGTCGACATCACCAGCAAGCTCAAGTACGAGGGCGGCAGCGCGGCCGCGACCGGCATGGTGATCAGCCGCTCAGGCCTGGTGCTGACCAACAACCACGTGATCGACGGCAGCACGTCGCTGACCGCGACGCTGGTGAACACCCGCCAGCACTTCAGTGCCAAGTGGCTCGGTTTCGACAAGACCGATGACATCGCAGTGCTGCAGCTGCGCGGCGCGTCAGACCTGAAGACGGTACCGCTGGGCGACTCAGGCAGCGTCAAGATCGGCGACCAGGTGATCGCGCTCGGCAACGCGGACGGCCAGGGCGGCGCGCCGTCGGTAACCGGGCGGATCACCGGCGTCAACCGCACCATCACGGCCGGCGATCAGGGTGCCGGCACCAGCGAGCGGCTGACCAACATGCTCGAGACCAATGCCAGGATCGTGCCCGGCGACTCAGGCGGCCCGCTAGCCAGCACCGCCGGGAGGGTCATCGGGATGGACACGGCAGCGGCCACGGGCAGCCTCGGCAACGCGCAGCCCAGCGGCTTCGCGATCCCGATCAGCCGGGCGCTGGACATCGCCCGCCAGATCATCGCCGGCCAGGCGAGCACCAACGTGCAGATCAGCCCCACCGGCTTCATGGGCGTGCTGGTCCCGTCGGGCAAGGCCGGCGCCGCCTCAAGTCCCAGCTCGCAGCGTCAGCTGCAGCTCGGCGAGGACCGCCAGACCCCGTCTGACGAGGCTCCGAACACGCCCGCCTGCGTGCCTAACGACCAGCAGTCGAGCGTGCCGCGGAACATCGCGCCAGCCAGCGCGGGCGCGCTGATCCTCGGTGACCTGTGCGAAACGCCAGCCGCCCAGGCAGGCATCACGGCCGGCTCTGTCATCACTGCGGTGGACGGGCAGAAGGTGACGTCGCCGAATTCCCTCAACGACGTCATGCAGGCGTTCCGGCCAGGCAAGTCAGTCCCGATCACCTGGACGGACGTCAACGGCAAGTCGCACACGGCCAGCCTGGTCCTGCTCGAGCACCCGCCCGCCTAATCACCAGCTCACAGGCGACGGTCGAGGACGGTGCTGCCCGCGGTGGCCGCCTTGAAAGGGCGATGCCCCACGGCCTTCAGGGTGAAGGCCCGTTCGGGTTGGAGCGCCGCAGCATGACCCGCTGACAGTCCGACTTACTGCTGGGCATGCGCAGGTTCATGTTCTAGACATCGATCTTCGGGAGCTACATCCCCCAGAGATGACAAAACGCTCCTTCGCTACCATCCGGGCATTGCGTAGCGTAAGCGCCTTTAGCCGGCGAGCCAGGCTCGCATTCGCTGCTCGGCGGCTTCGACGGCGGCGAGCTCGACGTGCTCATGCCTGGTGTGCGCGAGCTGCGGATCGCCGGGCCCGTAGTTGACCGCCGGGATGCCCAGCGCCGCGAACCTGGCCACGTCGGTCCAGCCCAGCTTGGCCCGCGGGATCCCGCCGACGGCATCTGCGAAGGCGGCTGCCGCCGGGGCGGTCAGTCCCGGCCGCGCTCCGCCGGCCACGTCGGTGATGGTGACCTCCCAGCGCGAGAACACCTCGCGCGCGTGCGCCTCGGCCTGCTCAGCTGACCGGTCAGGCGCGAACCGGTAATTCACCTCGATCACGCACTCGTCCGGGATGACGTTGCCGGCCACTCCGCCGCTGATGCCAACCGCGTTCAGGCCCTCGTGGTAAGTCAGCCCGTCCACGACGGGCTCAGCGGCCTGGTAGCTGCTCAGCACGGCGAGGATCTCGCCGGCCGCGTGAATCGCGTTGGCGCCGAGCCAGGACCTCGCGCTGTGCGCGCGCCGCCCGGCTGCGCGTACCCTGGCCCGCAGCGTTCCCTGGCAGCCGCCCTCGACCAGGCCGCCGGTCGGCTCCATCAGCACCGCGAGGTCGGCGGCGAGCAGGTCCGGGTGGTTGCGGCTCAGCCGCAGCAGCCCGTTGCGCCCGGACTCGACCTCCTCGCAGTCGTAGAACACGTAGGTGATATCGCTGGCCGGCTCGGGCACCGTCGCGGCGAGGCGCAGCTGCACTGCCACGCCGGCCTTCATGTCGCTGGCACCGCATCCGTACAGCAGCCCGCCTTCGACTCTGGACGGCACGTTGCCGGCGACCGGCACGGTGTCGATGTGCCCGGCCAGGGCCACCCGGCTTGGACGGCCTAGCTCGGTCCTCGCGACAATGGCGTTCCCGTCGCGGTGCACGGCCAGGTGCGGCAGCCCGGCCAGGGCCGCGGCGATGGCGTCGGCGAGCGGCTCCTCCGCGCCGCTGACAGACTCGGTATCGACAAGCTGCGCGGTCAGGCCCGCCGCATCGCGGGAAAGATCTAGGCTCACGGGCGGCAGCCTAGCCGCCGCGCTCGCCGGCCAAGGCGCTGCGCAAGCCACAGACAGGGGGCGCCGTGTTCCACGTTGACTCTGAGGTCGGCCGCTTGCGGCAGGTCATCCTGCACCGCCCCGGCCTGGAGCTGAAACGGCTCACCCCGGACAACGCGGCGGACCTGCTGTTTGACGACATGCTCTGGGTGGCCGAGGCGCAGGCCGAGCATGACGAGTTCGCCGCGACGCTGCGCGAGCAGGGCGTGACCGTGCACTACTACGCGGGGCTGCTGGCCGAGGTACTGCGGCAGGACGAGGCGCGAAGCTACGTTCTTGACCGCGTCTTCGACCCCAGGGCGCACGGCCCGCTGGCGGCCGGCGCGCTGCGCGAGGCCGTCGAGAAGCTGCCGGCCGGCGCCCTGGCCGAGACGCTGATCGGCGGTCTCACCAAGCGCGAGGTGCTCGAGTCGATCGCAGAGCCGCGCAGCATCGCCTTCCGCAGCCTGGACGAAGACGGCTTCGTGCTCGCGCCGCTGCCCAACGTGCTGTACCAGCGCGACTGCGCGTGCTGGATCTACGGCGGTGTGACGGTCAACGCCATGCGGCGGCGGGCACGGCGGCCAGAGACGATCCTCAGCGAGGCGCTCTACCGCTGGCACCCGCTGTTCGCCGGCAGCCAGGCGGAGGTGTGGCTGCACGGCACGGAAAGCGCCCCGGCCACGATCGAGGGCGGTGACGTGCTGGTGCTCGGCAACGGCGCCGTGCTCGTCGGGATGAGCGAGCGGACCCAGCCGCAAGCTGTAGAGATGCTCGCACACCGGCTCTTCTCGGCCGGCGCCGCGCAGTCCCTGGTCGCCATCGATATGCCGAAGGCGCGGGCGTTCATGCACCTGGACACCGTGCTGACGATGGCCGATCACGGCGTGTTCGTGAAGTACGCCGGCCTGGGCATGCTGCCGTCCTACACCGTGGAGCCGGGCGGCGGCCCGCTGGAGCTCAAGGTCACCGACCACCCGCCGGAGGCCATGCACTCGGCGCTCGCGGCCGCGCTCGGCCAGGGCAGCATCACCGTGCTGACCGCCACCCAGGACGTGCACTCGGCGCAGCGAGAGCAGTGGGACGACGGCTGCAACGTGCTCGCGGTGCGGCCTGGCGTGGTCGTGGCCTACGAGCGGAACGTGACCACCAACGCGCATCTGCGCGACAACGGCATCGAGGTGATCACCGTGCGCGGCAGCGAGCTTGGCCGCGGCCGTGGCGGTCCCCGGTGCATGACATGCCCGATCGAGCGCGACGCCTGAGCGGAAGCCAGCGCGGCTTGCCGCGCAGGACAGCCACTACAGCACCTTGGACAGGAAGGCGCGGGTTCGCTCGCGCCGCGGGCTGGCCAGGATCTCCCTGGGGTGGCCGGACTCCACCACCACGCCCTCGTCCATGAAGACCAGCGTGTCCCGCACTTCGCGGGCGAAGCCCATCTCGTGCGTGACAACGATCATCGTCATGCCGCTGGCGGCCAGGTCGCGCATGACCGCCAGCACGTCACCGACGAGCTCGGGGTCGAGCGCGCTGGTGGGCTCGTCGAACAGCATGAGCTTGGGCTGCATGGCCAGGGCGCGGGCGATGGCCACGCGCTGCTGCTGGCCGCCGGATAGCCGGCAAGCTTTTCCGTGTCGAGCCGTGCCACCTCCAGGCCGATGAGCACCGAGATGTCAGCGAGCGCAAGCCGCGTGGCTACCACGGCAGGTCGTCGGTCGTCTCAGTGAGCGAACTTCGCAGCTCCTCGGCAAGACCCGTGGTGTCGCGGCCGAGTCTCGCTAGCTCCCGGACCACTTCCGTCGCTGGCAGCCACTGCCGCCGCCCCGGCAGCGGTATGAGC
>DASXMR010000156.1:0-4355 GCA_036495525.1 Streptosporangiaceae bacterium
CCGGGCCGGCGCCGCGGGCGCGCAGCAGCGCAGTGGCGGTGAAGTACACAGCCGACTTGCCCCAGCCGGTGCGCTGCACCACCAGCGCCCGGCGATGGTCGAGCACCAGCGCCCGGATCGCCGTCCACTGGTCGTCCCGCAGCCGGGCGTCAGGCCCGGCCAGCGCGCGCAGGCACGCCTCAGCCTCGTCGCGCAGCGCGCCCGCGTCCCCGGTGTCGCCATCCACGCCTACCTTCGTATCAGCCGGCGCCGACGCCCGGCGCCTGGTGCCGGCCGTTACTCAGGCCACAGCTGCCGGCTCGGCCGGCTGCCAACCCGCCCGATGCGGCTCTGGGCGGCTTCGCAACCCGCCCGATGCGGGTCTGGGTGGCACCAGACCCGCCCGATGCGCGATTCGTACGGGTTGCGCACCCGGCCGCTGCGGGTTTCTACGGGTTGGCCAACCCGGGCCGCTGCGGGTTCCAGCGGCTTGCCGAGCCAGCGGATACGCCGGGCGGGCGGACTGTGCCCGGCATACCTTCAATGAGGTGTCACCAGGCGATGGCCAACCGACCCCGCAGGTGGTGGATGTCACGCCCTAGCAGCCGGCGCCTCCGCGACGCGGTCGGCCTCGCTGCCACGTGCCCGGCCCCGCCCGCTGCCGGGGCCGGTCACGGTCAGCTCAGGACGCCGGCGTGTCTGGCGCTCGCCCGCTGACGCGCTCGCCCGCAGCGTGGCCGGCCTCCGTCGCCGTGCTCTCGGCCTGCTCGGGCTGGTCAGCAGGCTCGCCGCCGGTCGGCCGCCGCGACGCGCTCGCTTCCATGTCAGGAAGGCTCAGCGGCGGCGGTGCGATCGCCGGGATCACCGAGGTGAGCGCCGCGCTTGCCCGCTCGGACGCCTTGTGCCGCTGGTGCTGCTTCTCGGCCTTGGCCACCGCGGCGAGCAAGCGGCCGTGCATCTTCTCCCGTTTTCGCGCGTGCGCCCTGGCCTTCCAGGCGCGATCACCGGCCAGGATCGCCAGCACGATACCGATAAAGATTGCGAGGAGCACCAGCCCGGACACGCGCCTCCTGTCAGCTCTTCCGACTGCCAGTCGCCTTCCAGGCTATGCGCAGCTGCGCGATGACCCGCGACATCGAGGCGCGGCCGGCCGCGGGCGGGCGGGATTGCGGCGGCGGCCGCTGGCCAGGCGCCAGCGGCAATGCCGCGGCCGCGCTAGGCCGTCAGGTGGCTGGCCAGGAAGGCCAGTGACGGCGGTTCCTGCTCGGCGAAGAAGGCGCCCGTGTGACAGCCCTTCGCGAAGTGCACGACCGCGCTGGCCGGCAGCGCCCTGGCGAGGGCCGCCACGCCCGGATGAAACGGGTCGGACTCGCCCGACGCGATCCTGACCGGCTTGCCCGCTAGCGCTGCCGTGTGCGTTACCGTGTCGTCGGCGGTGAAGTCAGCCGCGGTGGCGTAGGCCTGGCGGCTCACCGCGCGCGTCTGCCGGTAGCTGGTCCAGATGGCCGGGCTGATGGCGGCGACGGCGGCGAACAGCCGCGGGTGCAGCTCAGCAAGCAGCACCGCGCCGTAGCCGCCCATGGAGATGCCCATCACGCCGATCCGCTCGGGCGGGCGGCCCAGGCCGAGCCGCTGGCACATGGGGATCAGCTCGCTGACGATCATCGCCATCGGGTCGTCGCCGGGGTGCGGGTTCCAGTAGTCGTCACCGCCGTCGGCGGTCACCATGGCCATCGGCGGCAGTGGCTGGCCGTCGACTCGCAGCGCCATCGCCTGGGCGGGGGACATGCTGGTCAGCGCCGTCTTGTGGGTCCCGCCGGCACCGTGCAGCATCACGATCAGCGGCAGCCGCTGCCCGGCTGAGTAGCCCGGCGGGAAGCCGATCGTGTATCCGACGGGCCTGTTCCGTGCCCTGGACTTGAAGGTCCCGGATCTGGATGGCCCGGCCGGGCCGAAGGACAGCCGCGTCGCGGCGACCGTGCACGCCCCGTCCAGCCGGTCGAGTTCCTGAGCTCCGGGCAGCACCCCGCGCTTGACCAGTTCCAGGCCGGCCGCGCCGCCGGCCGCCAGCACGGCGAGCCCGCCAAGCCCGGCGGTAAGGGCCGTGCGCCGGGTCCAGGCGTGCACCATGCCAGCGACCGTATCCTGGCGCGGCGCATGCTGCCGCCGAAGCTAGCTGACCACGCAACTGGTGCTCAGGCTGCCTGCCGGGAAGGCCCTGGCCAGCGCGTCGGCGATGTCTTTCGCCCGGTGCTCGTAGCCGAGTGAGGTGTAGTGGATCCCGTCGGCGATGAACCAGCTGCGCTTGGCCAGCGACGCCCAGTCGAAGATCCGCATGTTCGGGTACCTCGAGCAGGCCGCCAGCAGCGCGTCGTTCCACTGCCGCATGTGGGACTCTGCGTAGGGGCCCGTGGCCAGCAACGACTTGACGTTGACCCACATCACCGGCTGGCCGCGTGCCGCCGACATCATCTTCTGGATCCTGGTCTTCAGCGACACCTCCGAGCCGACGGCTACGTCAGCGCTGTCGTCAGTGCCCAGCGCGATGACCCAGCAGCCCTTGTACCCATGGCGGTCCAGGTTGATGGCCGCGTCGTAGCCGTTCACCGTGCCCGGCAGCGTCTCCACCACCGACCGCGCGCCGACCACGTCGGTGCGCACCAGGTGCACCCCGACGTCCTCGTACCTGGCGACGATCCGCTGCCGCGGGTTGGGCAGGTAGTCACGTGACACCAGCCCGTCCGAGGTCGAGTCGCCGATGTGCACGACCGCGGTGCACGAGGTGCGCAGCGGCTGGTGGCCCGGCGTCGCCTGCTGGCTGGTCGCCGGGGCCGGCGGTGCGACGTTGACGGACTGGCTGGACTGCGACAGGCCTGATCCGGAGGCGAGCGCTGAGGTCCTCGAGGGCGTCCCTGAGGCCGGGAACGCTCCGGCTAGCCCGCCGCAGGCCACCACCAGCACGCCGGTGCCGCCGACCACCGCAGCGACCCCGCCGAGCCCGGCCGGGCGGGCCCGCCAGCCGCTGGACCGCAGCCGGGCGAAGAGACGGCTGAGCGCGCCCTGCCTGATCGGCTCCTCGACGAACCGCCACGACAGCGCGGCCAGGCCGATCGCGGCCGCGACCTGCAGCACCGCCCTGGGCAGGTCCTCGCGGCCGTTGGCCGGCGAAGTCAGCACGATCACCGGGAAGTGCCACAGGTAAATGCCATACGACCGGACGCCGATCCAGCGCAGCGGCCGCCAGGCCAGCGCCATGCCGACCACGCTGGACGGGCAGGCGGCGATGGCCACCACCGCGGCGGTCGCGACCGACAGCAGGATCAGGCCGCCGCGGTAGGCGAACGGCGAGTACTGCCCCACCTTCCAGAACATGATGAAGATCACGATCAGCCCGGCTATCCCGGTCACGTCCAGCGCGTGCCGCACGCGCCTGGGCGGCTCGGCTGCCCGGCGGACCGGCCAGGCCATGGCCAGGGCGGCGCCGATCAGCAGCCCGAACGCACGGGTGTCGGTACCCTCGTACACCCTGGTCGGGTCGAAGCCCGGCCGGTAAAGCACCGTCATCTCCGCGGCCGAGAGCGCCGCGAGCAGTATCGCGGGCAGCGCAAGCCAGGCGAAGGATCCGCCGCGGCTGATCCGGCGCAGCGCGAGCAGGCCAAGCAGCAGGATGCCCGGCCAGAGCAGGTAGAACTGCTCCTCAACGGCCAGCGACCAGAGGTGGTCAAGGGGAGCCGGCGGAGCGAAGCGCGCGAAGTAGGACTGGTTCTTGGCGATGAGGTACCAGTTGCTCCAGTAGGTAGCGGCTGCCCCGACCGCGCCGCGCAGGCTCGACAGCCTGGCCCGGTCGATGATCGTGACCCAGGCCGTGACGACGGCGAGCATCACGAACAGCGCTGGCAGCAGCCGCCGGGCACGGCGGAGCCAGAAGTCGCCGAGCTTCATCCCGCCAGACTTGGACCACTGGCCAAGCAGCAGGCTGGTGATCAGGTATCCGCTCAGCGTGAAGAAGACGCCGACGCCGAGCAGTCCCCCCTGCGCCCAGCCAAGCTGCTCGTGAAACGCGATGACCGCGAGCACGGCGATCGCACGCAAGCCGTCAAGCCCGGGCATGTAACGCTGGCCGGCAAGCGTCGGCTTCGGCATGTCCCCCCCTTGCCGCGGTCCGGCCTGCCGCTCCCGTCCGGCAATAGCCAAGGCCCCGCTGGCAGGGGGGAACTACCCAGCGTCATTAACTGCTACTCCTAGTAGTTGGCAAGAAAATGGCACAACTCCGAGCAGCCATCATGGTCAATCAGCTACCGCACGATCCGGCCGTGACCATGGCCGCCGGCGGGAAATGCCCGGGCCAGCGCGCCGGCAATCGCGGCGGCGCGGTG
>DASXMR010000157.1:0-9631 GCA_036495525.1 Streptosporangiaceae bacterium
GCAGCATCAGCTCGCCGACCCGGCGCGCCGCCGCTGGCAGGTCCTCCTTGCGCATCGTCTCTATCGAGCCGAGCGCGGCGGCGCAGGCCACCGGGTTGCCGCCGAACGTGCCGCCCAGCCCGCCAGGGTGCACCGAGTCCATCAGCTCGGCTCGCCCGGTGACGCCGGCCAGCGGCAGCCCGCCCGCGATGCCCTTCGCGGTGGTGATCAGGTCGGGCACCACGCCCTCGTGGTCGCAGGCGAACCAGTCGCCGGTGCGGCAGAACCCCGACTGGATCTCGTCGGCGATCAGCAGGATCCCGTGCGCGGCGCAGAACTCGGCCAGGCCGGGCAGGAACCCGTCCGGCGGGACGATGAAGCCGCCTTCGCCCAGGATCGGCTCGATCACCACGGCGGCCGTCCGCTGCTCGCCGACCTGGGTGTGGATCAGGCCGGTGATCACGTCGAGCGCGTCGTCCGCGCACCTGGCCGGGCCGCCTGGCCAGCGGAACGGGTAGGCCATCGGCATCCGGTAGACCTCGCTGGCGAACGGCCCGAACCCGTCCTTGTAAGGCATGTTCTTCGCCGTCATGGCCATGGTCAGGTTGGTCCGGCCGTGGTAGCCGTGGTCGAACACGACGATCGCGTCGCGGCCGGTGGCGTACCTGGCGATCTTGACCGCGTTCTCCACCGCCTCGGCACCGGAGTTGAACAGCGCAGAGCGCTTGTCATGACCGCCCGGCGTGACCCTGGCCAGCTCCTCGCAGACCGCGACGTAGCCCTCATAGGGAGCCACCATGAAGCAGGTGT
This sequence comes from Streptosporangiaceae bacterium, assembly GCA_036495525.1. Lineage (GTDB taxonomy): Bacteria > Actinomycetota > Actinomycetes > Streptosporangiales > Streptosporangiaceae > DASXMR01. Next base: position 790 of record DASXMR010000157.1, read on the forward strand.
GGGTGAAAGCGGCGACCTGCTCGGTGACCCGCTCCACGACCAGCTCGGCGCTGTTGCCTACCGAGGTGACGGCGATACCGGAGCCGAAGTCGATCAGCGAGTTGCCGTCGGCGTCGACGACCACGCCACCGCCGGCCGCGGTCACGAAGACCGGCAGCACGTGACTCAGACCGCGGGCGACGCTGCGGTGGCGGCGCTCAAGCAGCGCGCGGGATGCAGGTCCGGGGATCTCGGTGACCAGGTGTCGGCGCTGCGGCAGGTCCGGGCCGCCAGCCGGTGGATTCGCGCTCATGACGTGACAATAGACCCGCGCGCCCGGCCCGGCGCCTGATGTCCTGACTGTTCGCTCAGGCAGTACCTGCACGGCCGGCTGCGCCGCTAGGATTGCCGCGATGCGCACTTGCGTGCGGCGTGCGTTCATGTAGCGGGCCGCCGGTGCCTGCCATACCGGGCAAAGGAGGGCGGCTGGTGCGGACCCAGGTCGCCATCGTCGGGGCCGGCCCCGCCGGGCTGCTGCTGTCCCACCTGCTGCACCTGCGCGGCATCGACTCGGTCGTGCTCGAAGCCCGCTGCCGCGAGTACGTCGAGCAGCGGGTCCGGGCCGGCGTGCTGGAGCAGGGCACCGTCGACACGCTGGTGGCGGCCGGTGCCGGGGACCGGCTGACGCGCGAGGGCATGGTGCACCACGGCATCGAACTGCGGTTCGGCGGCGCCGGTCACCGGATCCCGTTCGAGCGGCTGGTGCCTGGCCGCGCGATCACCGTGTACGGGCAGCAGGAGGTCGTCAAGGACCTGATCGCCGCCCGGCTGGCGGCTGGCGGGCAGATCTTCTTCGGCGTGTCCGAGGTGGCCGTCTGCGGCATCGACACCGCCGAGCCGAGGGTCAGCTTCACCCATCAGGGAGAACGCAAGACCCTCAGCGGGGACTTCATCGCCGGCTGCGACGGATTCCATGGTGTCTGCCGCGATGCGATCCCCGCTGGCGTGCTGAAGTTCTTCGACCGGGAGTACCCGTTCGGCTGGCTCGGGGCGCTGGCCGCCGTGGCACCGTCCAGCGACGAGCTCATCTACGCCTGCACCGAGCGCGGCTTCGCCCTGCACAGCATGCGCGGGCCGCAGGTCAGCCGGTTCTACCTGCAGGTCGCGCCCGATGAGGACATCGAGCGGTGGCCGGACGAGCGGATCTGGTCCGAGCTGCGCACCCGGCTGGAGACGGTGGCGGGCTGGCAGCTGGCCACCGGGCCGGTGCTGGAGAAGGGCGTCACCGCGATGCGCAGCTTCGTCACCGAGCCGATGCAGTTCGGCCGGATGTACCTGGCCGGCGACGCCGCGCACATCGTGCCGCCGACCGGCGCAAAGGGACTGAACCTCGCGGCCTACGACGTGACCGTGCTGACCAGGGCGCTGGCTGCCTGGTACGCGGGGGAGGGCGATGACCTGCTCAGCTGCTACTCGGCCACCTGCCTGCGCCGGGTCTGGCGGGTACAGCACTTCTCCTGGTGGATGACCACGCTGCTGCACACCTTCGCGCACTACGACGACTATGACCGCCGCCTGCAGCAGTCCTACCTGGATTACGTGTGCAGCTCGGATGCCGCGGCGACCTCGCTGGCCGAGAACTATGTCGGCCTGCCCGCTCCGGATATCACCTGACCAGCCAGGCCGGCCCGGCCCGGGTCCGGCTCGGCTCCGGTCCGGCATCATGGGCGGATGAGCGGACCCGGCCCTGACGGCCTTTTCGGAGCGCTGTTCGCCGCCGGCCGGGTCGCCATCGACGACGAGCAGTGGCTGCAGGCGATCCTGGACGTCGAGGCAGCCCTTGCCAGGGCGCTGGAGCGGGCCGGGCTGGCACCGGCCGGCGCGGGCGGCGCGGTCACCGAGGCCGCGCGGGCCGGCCAGCTCGACGCCACCGAGCTCCGCCGGCACGCCGCGCTCACCGGCAACCCGGTGCCCGGCGTGGTCCGCGCGCTGAGCGCGCGACTGCCGCCAGGTCCGGCCGGCGCGGTGCACCGGGGCGCGACCAGCCAGGACATCATCGATACCGCGCTGATGGTGCTGTCCAGCCGGGCGCTGACCGGTACGCTGGCCGACCTCGAGACGGCAGCCGGAGCGGCCGCCGCGCTGGCCAGCGCGCACCGGGACACCGTCATGATCGGCCGGACCCTGCTGCAGCAGGCGGTCCCGGTCACCTTCGGGCTGGTTGCGGCGGGCTGGCTGACCGGCCTGGACGAGGCGAGGCGATGGCTGGCCAGGGTCCAGCGTGACCGGCTGGCCGTTCAGTTCGGCGGTGCGGCCGGCACGCTGGCCTCGCTCGGCGAGGCCGGGCCCGGCGTGGCCGTGCTGCTCGCCGAGGAGCTCGGGCTCGGACTGCCGGTACTGCCGTGGCACGCCGACCGGCTGCGGATCGTGGAGCTCGCCGCTGCCCTCGCCGGCGCGTGCGCTGCGGCCGGCAAGGTCGCCAGGGACGTGACCCTGCTGGCCCAGTCCGAGGTCGCCGAGGTCAGCGAAGGCGACGGCGCCCCGCCGGACGGCCAGGCCGGCCCGGCTGCTGGCAGCGGTCGCCGGCGCGGCGAGCACGATCCGCATGGTGAGCACGGTCCGGCGCATGAGCACGGTCCGCACCATGACCACGGGCCGCGCGGCGGGCGCCGCGGCGGATCGTCGGCGATGCCGCACAAGCACAACCCGGTCGCCGCCGTGGTGATCCTCGGCTGCGCTCGCCAGGCGCCTGGCCTGCTGGCCACCGTCGCGGCGTCCGCCGAGCACGAGCTGCAGCGCGCCGCTGGTGCATGGCACGCCGAGTGGCAGCCGCTGGCCGGCCTGCTGACGCTGACCGGGTCGGCGGCAGCCTGGGCCGCGCAGCTGCTCGGCGGGCTGCGGGTCGACACCGCCCGGATGCGCGCCAACCTGGAAGCATCAGGGGGGCTGCCGCTGGCCGAGAACGTGGCCGCGCTGCTCTCCCCGGCGCTCGGCCCGCTGCCCGCGCATGACCTGGTCGCGCGCGCGAGCAGCCGGGCAGCCGCGGCTGGCGGCAGCCTCGGCGAGGCGCTGCGCGCTGCCGATCTGGCCAGCCAGATCGAGGCAGCAGGGGTCACCGCAGCGCAGATCGCCGCCCGCCTGGATCCTGCTTCTTACCTGGGCTCGGCCGGACGGTTCGTGGACGCCGCCCTGGCCGCCTACCGTGCCAGCGAAGGCAAGGCGTGACCCGGCCGGATGGGCGGCATGCACTGCGGTAACAGCAGCCGGCCTGACGCACCCGAGCCGCCTGGCCGTGCCAGCCGGACGCCTGACACGCCGGTGCGCGGTCAGCCGGGTGGACTATCCTTCCCGGCGTCGCGCTGCGGCGACGGGAAGGCCGGGCGCGTCACGGCAGCGGCACCAGCTCCGGGGTGACGGGAGGTAGCGGCGTGCGGGTCGTCTCGCAGGCAGCCGGGCCTGCCGCGCCGCCGGCCGGCGATGGCGAGCACCGCCGCCGCTGGCCGTCCTGGCTGGTGCTGGCCGCCTACCTGATCGCGGCCCTGGCGGTGACCTGGCGGCTGTGGGCAGATCCGGCGAGCCGGGCGCAGTCCGGCGACGTCAGCGACATCGACCAGTTCACCTGGTTCCTGCGCTACAGCGCCACCGCGGTCTCGCACCTGCACCTGCCGGCGCTGTTCACCCACTCGATGAACGCGCCGCATGGCGTCAACCTGATGTCCAACACCGCGTTCCTGCTGCCGGGCGTCATCCTCACCCCGGTGACCCTGCTGGCCGGGCCGCAGGTCAGCCTCACCGTCGCGCTGACCGCCGGCTTCGCCGGCTCGGCTGCCAGCCTGTTCTGGGTGCTGCGCCGGTGGGGCGCCAGCGTCAGCGCGGCCGCGCTCGGCGGCGCGCTCTACGGGTTCTCGCCCGCGCTGCTGAACTCCGGGATCGGCCACTACCAGCTGCAGTTCGCGGTGCTGCCGCCGCTGATCGCTGATGCGCTGCTGCGGCTGGTGACCGGCCGGGCCAGGCCGGTGCGCGGCGGGATCTGGCTCGGCGCGCTGCTCGCCGCCCAGCTGTTCAGCGGTGCCGAGCTGCTGGTCGACACCATCGTCGGGTGCGCCGTGCTGCTCGTGGTGCTGGCGGCCGGCCACCGGCCCGAGCTGCGGCAGCGGGCGATGGCGGCACTGCCCGGCCTGGCAGCGGCCGTGGTCACCGCTGCGGTGCTCTGCGGCCGGGCGATCTGGGTGCAGCTGAGCGGCCCGGCCGTGCACGCGAGCCCGAACTCGCTCAACGTCTACTTCACCCGGCCGTACTCGCTGGTGACCGCGCCGCGCGAGGTGATCTTCCACACCGCAGCCAGCGCGGCCGTCGCTAACGGCTATCCGGAGACCCAGGCCGAGTACCTGGCCTACCTGGGCTGGCTGCTGCTCGCCCTGCTGCTCGCCGCCGCGATCTGGCTCTGGCGGGAGCCGCGGATCCGGCTGCTGGCCATCACCATGCTGGTGCTCGAGATCTTCGCGCTTGGCGGTGCCGGCGTCGAGGTTGCCGGGCTGCACTACCCGGGGGTGCTGCTGCCCTGGCACTGGCTGCAGGACCTGCCCATCGTTGGCTCGGCGCTGCCGAACCGGCTGGTCATCGTCGCCGACGCGGTGGCCGGCGCGCTGCTGGCCTTCGGGCTCGACCAGGCGCGCCGCCGGGTGCCGGCCACGGGGCGGTGGCGGCACGGCGGCGCGATCGCGACCGCGGCAGCCGCGCTGGCCGTGCTGAGCATCGCCCCGCTGCCCTACCCGGTAGTCCGGGTCGCGCCGCTGCCGGCCGGCTGGACCGCTACCTTCGCCCGGCTCGACCTGCCGCCCGGTGCGCGCACGCTGGTCGCGCCGGTGCCGTACTCCTTCCTCAGCACGCCGATGCGCTGGCAGGCGGACTCGGGTGAACCGCGGTCGATGGTCGGCGGTACCTTCATCGCGGTGGACTCGGCTGGCGTGACCAGGCGGTCCGGGCTCGCCGGGCGGACAGTGCTGGCCGACTACATCGATGACCTGTGGGCGGGTACTCCGGTGGTGCCCGAGCCGCCGGTGCCGCTGCTGCAGGAGGACCTGCGGGTGCTGGGGCCGGCCGCCGTGGTGGCGGTCACCGGGCCGAGGTCAGCCCTTGGCCGGTTCCTGTCCCGCCTGCTCGGTCCGCCGACCTACCACGTCGGCGGTGTGCTGTCCTGGCGGCTCGCCCCCTAGCCGGGCCGCGCCGGCCATAGGCCGGGGACCGCGTTGTGGACGTGACCGGGCAGGACCCGGCTGGCGCCAGCCGGGCGGCGGGGCAGCTGCCAGGCAGCGAAGGAAGAGGCAGATGGACGAGGCAGACCGCGCCGCGCGCGGCATGCAGGTACGGCGCGAGGTGCTCGGCGACGAGCACGTGGACCGGGCCGGGGCGGCGGCGACCGAGTTCACCGCGCCGTTCCAGGACCTGATCACCCGCTACGCCTGGGGTGAGGTCTGGTCCAGGCCCGGCCTCAGCCGGGCCGAGCGCAGCATGATCACGCTCACCGCGCTGGCGGCGCTGCGGCAGGAGGAGGAACTCGCGATGCACGTGCGCGCTGCGGTGCGCAACGGCCTGACCGAGGCGCAGATCCGCGAGGTCCTGCTGCAGGTAGCGGTCTATGCCGGCGTCCCGGCGGCCAACCGCGCGTTCGCGATCGCCCAGCGCGTCCTGGCCGACCTGGCCGCCGGGTAGTCAGCCGGCTGGGCTGCGTCGCGGGCAGCCGAATTTATTGTTTCGTAGTCCGAACAGGTGTGCACTTCGCGCGCAAATCTCGATATCGTTTCGGTAAAGAGACCGAGAGGGCGGGTGAGGCGTGGCGGAAATCGTGCCGCTTGCCGAGGCAGTCGAGCGGTCTGTCCGCGATGGCGACACGGTGGCGATGGAGGGATTCACGCACCTGATCCCGCACGCTGCCGGGCACGAGGTGATCCGGCAGGGGCTGCGCGACCTGGTGCTAGTCCGGATGACCCCGGACGTGATCTACGACCAGATGATCGGCGCTGGATGCGCGCGGAAGCTGATCTTCTCGTGGGGCGGCAACCCTGGTGTCGGCTCGCTGCACCGGTTCCGCGACGCGGTGGAGAACGGCTGGCCCGCCCCGCTGGAGCTGGAGGAGCACAGTCACGCCGGCATGGCCAACCGCTACGTCGCGGGGGCAGCTGGGCTGCCGTTCGCGGTGCTGCGCGGGTACCGGGGCACCGGCCTCGCAACTCAGGCGCCGAACATCGCTGAGATCACCTGCCCGTTCACCGCGGAGAAGCTCACCGCCGTGGCCGCGCTGCGGCCGGACGTCACGGTCATCCACGCTCAGCGCGCCGACCCGGCGGGAAACGTCCAGTTCTGGGGCATCACCGGGGTGCAGAAGGAGGCAGTCCTCGCCGCCCGGCAGTCAGTGGTCACGGTTGAGGAGGTCGTTCCCGAGCTGGACCCGCGGCCGGGCGCGGTGGTGCTCCCGTCCTGGACGGTTGGTTACATCGCCGTCGTGCCGAACGGCGCGCACCCGTCTTACGCGCTCGGCTACTCGGTCCGCGACAACGACTTCTACGTGGCCTGGGACGCCATCAGCCGGGACCGCGAGCGGTTCGGCCAGTGGCTTGACGAGCACGTTCGCGGCGAGGCGCCTGGCGGCCTACTCGACGGCGGGTTGCCGGCGGCTGGCGCCGTCGCCGCCGGCGCGGCCCTGGCCGGCACCGGCGTCGGGGCCGCGGCCGGCCAGTTCCAGGGCAGCCAGGCATGACCGAGGCAACCGGCGGCGCTGACGGCTACAGCGCCGACGAGATCATGACCGTGACGGCGGCACGCTCACTGCGCGATCGGATGACCTGCTTCGTCGGCATCGGCCTGCCAAGCGAGGCGGCCAACCTGGCTCGCGCCACGCACGCTCCCGGCCTGGTGCTCATCTACGAGTCAGGCACGATCGGCGCCAAGCCCGGCTGGCTGCCGCTGTCGATCGGTGACGGCGTCCTTGCCGAGACCGCCGACGCGGTGGTGAGCGTGCCGGAGATCTTCAACTACTGGCTGCAGCCTGGCCGGATCGACATGGGCTTCCTCGGCGCGGGCCAGATCGACCGGTTCGGCAATATCAACACCACCGTGGTCGGCGCCGACTACAACGCGCCCAAGGTCCGGCTGCCAGGCGCTGGCGGCGCACCGGAGATCGCCGCGTCCTGCCACGAAGTGATCGTGGTGCTCCGGCACAGCCTGCGCGCGTTCGTCGAGCAGGTGGACTTCATCACCTCCGTCGGCTTCGGCGAGGGACGGGGAAGCAGGGAGCGCCTCGGCCTGACCGGCGCCGGGCCGCTCAAGGTCATCACGAACCTAGGCGTGCTCGAACCCGACCCGCAGACCTGCGAGCTCATGCTGACCGGGGTCTACCCTGGGGTTTCCGTTCCCGAGGTGCAGGCCAGTACCGGCTGGGACCTGAAGGTCTCAGCCGGCCTCGCTGAGATCCCGCCGCCCAGCCAGGACGAGCTGACCGCGCTGCGCGCGCTGATCGCGGTGAACCCGAACGGAGGAGCGAGCTGATGAGCACGAGCGCGCCGCAGGCTAGCGGCCTGCTGGCCCTGCCGTCGTACCCGGTCCCGCGCGGCGTGCACCCGCCGCTGAACTCGCCGGATTACCACTCGTCGGCGCTGCGCGCGCCGGCCAGGCCGCTCGTGCCGCTGCCGCAGAGCCTGACCGAGGTAACCGGCCCGCTGCTCGGCGCGGAACGGGTCACCGCTGCCGACGCAGACCTGACCGGCAGGCACGCCGGCGAGCCGCTCGGCGAGCGGATCATCGTCACCGGGCGGGTGCTGGACTCCGGCGGCCGCCCGGTGCCCGACACGCTGATCGAGATCTGGCAGGCCAACTCGGCTGGCCGGTACGCGCACGGAGTCGACGACCATCCCGCGCCGCTTGACCAGAACTTCGACGGGGCCGGCCGGTGCGTGACCGACTCGCAGGGCAGGTACCGGTTCGTCACGATCAAGCCGGGCGCCTACCCGTGGCGCAACCACCCCAACGCCTGGCGGCCAGCGCACATCCACTTCTCGCTGTTCGGCCGCGCGTTCACCCAGCGGCTGATCACCCAGATGTACTTTCCCGGCGACCCGCTCTTCGCGCAGGATCCGATCTTCAACTCGGTGCCCGCCGAGCAGGGCAGGCAGGCGCTGATCGCGGCGTTCGACCTGGCCGCGACTCAGCCGGACTGGGCGCTCGGCTACCAGTGGGACATCGTGCTGCGGGGCCTGCGCGCGACCGCGTTCGAGCAGGGGGACGATCAGCGGTGACGCAGCAGCTGACGCCATCCCAGACCGTGGGGCCGTTCCTGGCCATCGGGCTGCCATGGCCGGACGGGCCCTACGTGGTGGACGAGGATGCCCCTAACGCGATCACCATCCGCGGCCGGGTGCTCGACGGCGCCGGCGCGCCGGTCACCGATGCTCTCGTCGAGACCTGGCAGGCAGCACCGGACGGCACGTTCGCGCACCCGGACGACCCGCGCGGCGGCGACCCGTCCTTCCGCGCATTCGGCCGGTGCCCGACTGACGCCGATGGCGAGTACCTGATCGTCACGCTGCGGCCGGGCCAGGTGCCAGCCGCCGGCTCGGCCAGCGAGCTGCAGGCGCCGCACCTCGACGTGTCGGTCTTCGCCCGCGGTCTGCTCGACCGCGTCGTGACCCGGATGTACTTCCCGGACGAGCAGGCCGCGAACGCCGCCGATCCGGTGCTCGCCGGGGTCAGCGAAGCTGACCGGCGGGCGACCCTCATCGCCGTGCCCGACCCGGCCGGCGGGAGAGCCGCGTTCCGCTTCGACATCCGGTTGCAGGGCGCAGGCGAGACCGTTTTTTTCGATGTCTGA
>DASXMR010000158.1:0-69999 GCA_036495525.1 Streptosporangiaceae bacterium
AGGTCCCCACCACCATGCGCCAGCGCCTGTCAGGGACCAGCAAAAAAGGCGACAACCTCATCTACGGCCTGCGCTACGCCCGCGTCATCGCCCGCACCTGGTGGCGCGAATCCCGCGCCGCCCGCCACAACCCCCGCCAGCGCGGCTAGACAGGCCAGGGAACCTGTTCACGCGACTTCCGCCGCGCCGGCGAGCCACCCAACCCGCCCGAGGCGGCTGGTGGGCGGGTAGCTAACCCGTCCGATGCGGCTCTAGGCGGCACCCAACCCGGCCGATGCGGCTCTGGGCGGCACCCAACCCGCCCGAACCGCGAATCCAGCGGGTTGCGAGCCGCCCGATGCGGCTCTGTGCGGGTTGCCCAGCCACCCGATGCGGCTCTGATTGTCCAGCTACCCGAGGCGGCCCGGCGGGTAAATCAACCGGCGCTGGACGGCTGGCTAGAGTGCGACGCCGAGCAGCGCGTCGACGGTGTCGCGGACCAGGGCCGCCTCGGGGGCGAGCGCCGGAACCTCGCCGCCCGACCCGCTGGCTGCGAGCACGGCGCTGGCCCAGCGGTCCACGGCCGCCAGCGCGCCAGGCGCGTCAAGATCATCGGCGAGCCGCTCCCGCACGGCGGCCAGCACCGCGCCGGCCGCGGGCACATCGCCGCCAGCGCCACCCGCCACAGCGCCATCAGGCACAGCGCCATCAGGCACAGCGCCACCAGGCACAGCGCCACCAGGCACAGCGGCACTGGCAACAGCGCTACCAGGCGCCGCGCTATCCGGCGCGTCGTGGCCAGCCGGCCAGGACGCCGGTCCGGCTGACGGGCCGCGGTTACCGCCCTGACCGCGGCCAGCCAGCAGGCCAGCCGCGGCGAGCGCGGAGCGCCAGCTGGCCAGCCGCTGGTCAGCCGCCGCGAGCCCGCTGCCGGTCCAGTCCCAGTCGGCGGCGTAGTGATGCGCGAGGAGCGTCAGCCGGATCGCCATCGGGTCAGTGCCGCCGGCCAGCAGCCTGGAGACGAACACCAGGTTGCCGCGCGACTTGGACATTTTCTCCCCGTCCAGCCTGACCATCCCGGCGTGCGCGTAGTGCCGCGCGAACACCGGCCCGTCCGGGCCCTCAGCAGAGCCGTGCGCGGCCCTGGCATGCGAAGCGCTCATCTCGTGGTGCGGGAACACCAGGTCCGAACCGCCGGCCTGGACGTCGAAGGTCAGCCCCAGGTAGCGGGTGGCGATTGCAGCGCACTCCACATGCCAGCCGGGCCGGCCCCGGCCAAAGCCAGATTCCCAGGACGGCTCGCCCGGCCGCTCGGCCAGCCACACCAGCGGGTCAAGCGGGTCTTTCTTGCCTGGCCTGGCCGGGTCGCCGCCGCGCTCGGCGAACAACTCGGTCATCGCCGGGACGCTGAGACCGGAGACGGCACCGAACGCCGGGTCGGCCGAGCGGGCGAAGTACGTGTCGCCGTCCAGGTCGTAGACCGTGCCGTGCTCGGCCAGCACCTGGCTGAACCGGCCGATCTCCGGCAGCGCCTCGACCGCGCCGACATAGTGCGACGGCGGCAGCACCCGCAGCGCTTCCATGTCGGAGCGGAACAGCGCGATCTCCCGGTCGGCCAGCTCACGCCAGTCCTCGTGGTCCCTGGCCGCCCGCTCCAGCAGCGGGTCGTCGACGTCGGTGATGTTCTGCACGTAGCTGACCTCGTGCCCGGCGTCGAGCCAGGCGCGCACTAGCAGGTCCCAGGCCAGGTAGGTGGCCGCGTGCCCGATGTGGGTGGCGTCGTAGGGGGTGATGCCGCACGCGTACAGGGTGGCCCGGTGGCCCGCCGCCGCGGTCACCAGCTCACCTCGCGCGGTATCGGTGATCATGGGTTCCGGCGCACTGCCGGGCAGGTCGGGTACGACGGGCGCGCGCCAGCTCTCCATAGCGGCCAGGCTATCGCTGCGCCCGGCCGCTACCGGCCGAGCGTGCCTGCTCGAACGCGTAGGCAAGGGCGACCAGGCGCGGCTCGCTCCAGGCGGGCCCGGCGAAGGAGATCCCCACTGGCAGGCCGCGAACTTCACCAGCAGGAACGCAGACAGCGGGGTAACCCGACACCGCAGCGGGGCTCGACGTGCCGAAGTCATGACGATCGCCGAGCACGTGGTCGGTCAGCCACGCCGGGCCGGTGGTCAGGCTGATCACCGCGTCGAGCCGGTGGCTGGTCAGCGCGCTGTCAAGCGCGCCGCTGGCCAGCCGCCGGGCAGCGTCGCGGGCCTCCGCATAGGCCGGGTCGGTCAGGCCGGCCGTGGCCTGCGCCTGCTCGAACAGCTCCTGCCCGAAGTGAGCGAGCACCCGGTCGGCGTGCGCGGTGTTGTAGGCGATCAGCGCCGCCAGGTCAGCCGGGTGCTCGCCGGGCAGGCCGGCCAGGTAGGCGCCGAGGTCGTGCTTGAACTCGTAGCGCAAGGCGGTGAACTCCGGCTCGTGGATCTGCCCGGCCCCTGGCAGCTCGACCGGGTCAACGACCTCGGCACCGCAGCGGCGCAGCGTCTCGATTGCGGCGTCCAGCACCGCCGCCGTGGCCGGGGTGGCTGCCTCGCTGCTTTCGCGCCACACCCCGAGCCTGGCACCGGCCAGCGCGGCCGGGTCGAGGGATCCGGTGTAGTCGGCCAGGTGCGCGTCAGCGTCGGCGGTTGCCGGGTCGGCCGGGTCGGTGCCGGCGATGACGCCGAGCAGCGCCGCGGCGTCGGCGACGCAGCGCGCCATCGGCCCGGCGGTGTCCTGGGCCGCCGAGATCGGCACGATGCCGCCCCGGCTGACCAGCCCGAGCGTCGGCTTTATGCCGACCACCCCGCACGCCGACGACGGGGACACGATCGACCCGTCGGTCTCGGTGCCGATGGCGAGCGGCGTCAGCGCGGCCGCCACCGCCACCCCAGAACCCGAGCTGGAACCGGACGGGTTGCGGCCGGCGCCGTGCGGGTTCACCGCCTGGCCGCCCAGGGTGCTCCAGCCGCTGCTCGACCTGGATGAGCGGAAGTTCGCCCACTCAGACAGGTTCGCCTTGCCGATGATCACGGCGCCGGCCGCCCGCAGCCGGCCGACCAGGTGCGCGTCGCCGGACTCGGCCGCCGCGAGCGCGGGTGACCCGGCGGTCCCCGGCAGGCCGGAAACCGCGACGTTGTCCTTGATCAGCACCGGGATCCCGGCGAGCGGCCCGGTGGCCTGGCCGGCCGTTATGGCCTGATCGGCGGCGGCCGCCTGGTCACGAGCCTCGCCACTGACGGCAATGACCGCGCGCAGCTCCGGGTTCAGGCGGCTTATTCGTTCCAGGTAAAAGGCGGTCAGCGCGGCGGAGGTGAGCGATCCGGCCGCCAGCGCCTGCTGCAGTGCCGCGACCGTGGCGCCTCCGGCGTCGAGTCGTGTGCCGCCTATCCGGTCGGCGAGGGATTCAAGTATCGGCATGGTGGAAGACTAAAGGAGCCGATCACACCTGCATCGGGGGGATTTCAGGTGGATGCGTCAGCGCTCTGGAGTACCCGTGTCCTGGCGTCGCTGGGCGCGGCAGTCCTGGCCGCCGCGGTCGTCACGGCGTGCAGCTCGGGCAGCGGTGCAAGCAGCGGCGCTGCCGCCACGGCCAGCGGGTCGCTGTCCGGCCTGCAGTCCCAGTACGAGCACGTCGTGCAAGCAGTGCTGCCTTCGGTGGTGCAGATCTCGACCAGCGACTCGACCGGGTCGGGAGTGGTCTACGACAGCAAGGGCGACATCGTCACCAACGCGCACGTGGTCGGCGACGCCAGCAAGGTGCAGGTGCGGCCGTCCACCAGCAGCAAGCAGATACCGGCCACCGTCGTCGGCAGCTTCCCGCCGGACGACCTCGCCGTGGTCCGGGTGGACAGCGACGCCGATTCGCTGAAGCCTGCCACCTTCGACACGGCGGAAGATGAGAAGGTCGGCGAGATCGTGCTCGCGATGGGCAACCCGCTCGGCCTGACGGACAGCGTCACCCAGGGCATCGTGTCGGCCACCGGCCGCACCGTCGGCGGCACGTCGGAGGGAAGCGGGGCGCAAGCCAGCGCGCTGATCACCTCCGCGATCCAGACCAGCGCGCCGATCAACCCGGGCAACAGCGGCGGCGCGCTGGTGGACCTTGCTGACCAGGTGGTCGGCATTCCGACGCTCGCTGCGCGCGACCCGGCTGCTGGCACGGCGGCTCAGGGCATCGGCTTCGCGATCCCTAGCAGCACCGTGAAGAACATCGCGGGCCAGCTGATCGCCGACGGCAAGGTCACTCACTCCGACCGGGCCGCGCTCGGCATCGCCGCGGAGACCATGGCCAATGGCCAGGGCCAGCCCGCCGGGGTTGCCGTCGTCGACGTCAAGGCCGGCGGACCGGCGGATAAGGCCGGCATCAGCGCAGGTGACGTGATCACCGCGCTGAACGATCACGACACCCCGAGCCTGGCGGCGCTGGAAGGCGAGCTGGCCCAGCTCAACCCAGGTCAGGAGGCCAAGGTGCAGCTGCACGCACCAGGCGGCGGGAGCCGGACCGTGACGGTCACGCTGGGCAGTCTCGGCAGCCAGTAGCCGGCCCGCCCGTTCGGCATCGGTACGGACCTGGTGCTGCAGTCGCAGCACCAGATGCCCGCCCTGGCCGCTGCACCACCTGCCGCTCGCAGCTGCCCCTAGACTGCCGCGGGTGACGATGCGCATCGGCAACCTCAGCGCCAGCCCCGCCCTTGACCGGCCCGACCTGCTCGCGCCCGCCGTGACCGCGGCCCTGACCGAGCTCGGCGGCAAGCTGCCGGCCGACGCGGTGGGCGTCGCGCAGATCGACCCCGACCTGGCGGACACCGCGGCGTTCTGCGAGCGCTACGAAGTGGCTGCGGACGAGTCGGCGAACTGTGTCGTGGTGGCTGGGCGCCGGGAAGGCGAGACCCGGTTTGCCGCGTGCCTGGTGCTGGCTACCACCAGGGCGGATGTCAACGGGATCGTTCGCCGGCTGCTTGACGTGCGGAAGGCGTCGTTCGCGCCGACGCAGACCGCCGTGGAACTGACCGGGATGGAGTACGGCGGGATCACTCCGATCGGGCTGCCGGATGGCTGGCCCGTGTACCTGGACGCGGCGGTCGCAGGGACGCCGCAGGTGGTGATCGGCAGCGGGGTGCGGCGGTCGAAGCTGGTACTGCCCGGCGCGTCGCTGGCCAGCCTGCCGGGCGCCGTCGTGGTGGAGGGTCTCGGCCGCTAGGGCAGCCAGGAGACCTTGCCGTGCAGCGCCGCGTAGCCGAGGAATGCGACGGCGTCGATAAGGAAGTGCGCGATGATCAGCGGCGTGACCCGGCCCCACCGGCGGTAGAGCAGAGCGAAGATCACGCCCATCACCGCGTTCCCGAGGAAGGCGCCGAAACCCTGGTAGAGGTGATAGGAGCCGCGCAGGATCGCGCTGGCGGCGATAGCCTTCCACGGCGTCCAGCCGAGCTGGTCCAGCCGCCGCAGCAGGTAGCCGATGACCAGGATCTCCTCGAGGATGCCATCGTGCGCTGCGCTGAGCAGCAGCACCGGGGCGCGCCACCAGATAGCCGGCAGCGACTCGGGCACCACGTTCAGGCTGGCACCGAGGTGGAAGGCGGCGAGGTAGAGGCCAAGCCCGCTGCCGCCGATCACCGCCGCGATCACCGCGCCGCGGGCGGTGTCGCGGGCTGGCTCGGTCGCATCCAGGCCCATCACCGACGGCGGCTCGCCCGACCTGGCCATCAGGTAGAGGACCAGCACCACGGGGGCGAGCGACTCGGCGATGCCGGCCAGCTGCAGCGCCAGGTCGAGCCAGTGGTTAGCGGCGAGAGAGCCGACCAGCAGTGCGTGCTGGCTGGTGAGCGACTGCCGCGAGAGCAGCGAGCCAACCAAGCTCAGCAGCGCATTCAGCCCGCTGGCGCCCAGCGAAACGGCGAAAACGGCGAAGATCTCCCAGCGCAGCAGCCGCGGCGACGGCAGAGTGACCTCGGCAGTTTCCTCGCGAAGTGCCACGCCTGGACTCTAGCCGGGCCAGCTGAGCGGGCACACCGCGCGCTCGGGCTGCCGCCTAGCATGATCGGGGAGCCGCGCCGGCTGCGGCCGGACATGTTTCATGACCGCGCGCGGAATGTCATGATCACGCGTAGCCGGCGGGGCGGAGAGGGCGGCAGATGAGCGAGGCTGGGACGGCGAGGGCTCGGCTGAGCCCCCGCCCCGGCGCCGCCGGACGTGCACGTGCTCGAACCGCTGGCTGGCCGGCCAGCTGGCCTGGCTGGCTGCAGCAGCTGGTCCTGCTGGCGGCCTACCTGACCGCCGGCGTCGCCGTCACCTGGCCGCGGGCAGCGTTCCTGGCCGATGGGCGGCTGCCGGCCGTGGTGGACATCGACGGCTACGTATGGGATCTGTGGTGGGTCGCGCACCAGGTCGTGCACCTCGGCAATCCGTGGTCGACCGGGCTGCAGGCCGCACCGGCCGGGGTGCAGCTCGGCTTCGACACGAGCATGCCGCTGGCCGGGCTGGTACTGGCCCCCGTCACCCTGCTGTTCGGCCCTTCGGCGTCGTTCAGCCTGCTCACCATCGCGGCGCCCGGCCTGCTCTGCTACGTCATGTACCGGGCCGCCCGGCTGTGGCTGTCGGCGCCCGGCGCGATCGCGGCCGGGGCACTGTTCGGCCTGTCGGCGATGGCCGACTGGCAGGTCTGGTTCCACCTCAACATCGGCCTCGGCACGCTCTTCCTGCCGATGACACTGGAAGCGGCGGTCCGGCTGCGCCGCTCCCCCGGCTGGCGGGCAGCCATCGTCCTCGGCCTTGTGCTGGGCGCGAGCGTGCTGGTCAACCAGGAGTCCGCAGTCAGCGCGGTGATCCTGGCCGCACTGGTCCTGCTGCCATGGGCGGCCGGGCAGGCCGCTGCCTGGCGCGGGACGCCGACCCGCGCTGACACCTGGCGCCCGGCCGCGTCGCTGGTCATCGCCGGGCTGACCGCTGTGGTGATCGCCAGCCCGCAGCTGGCTGCCATGATCGGGCAGGCGGCCTCCGGCGGTGCCACCGTCAGCAGCTCCGGGCTGACCAGGACCTACCTGCAGTACGGCGCGCCGCTGCCGACGCTGTTCGCGCCGTCGCCGCGGCTCGGCAGCTTCGCTCTGCCATCCCCCGGCTACGGGTACCAGCAGCCAGCAGAGGGCGTCGCGACATTCGGCCTCGTGCTGACCGCGCTGGCGGTGACCGGCCTGGTCATGGGCTGGCGGCAGCGGCACGCCCGCTGGCTCGCGCTGCTCTGGCTCGGCAGCGCGGCCCTGGCCCTTGGGCCGGTGCTGTACCTGGGCAACCCCGTATCCGGGCCGTCCGGGGTGAGCTGCACGCGGCACTGCGCCGAGCTTGTCCCGCTCGCGACGAGCTGGCACGGCGTGCGGCTGTCGGCGCTGATGCCCTACACCTGGCTGGTGCGCGTGCCCGGCCTGGCAGACCTGCGCGAAGCTGACCGGCTGGCGCTGGCCGGGCTCATGGGTGCCGCGGTCCTGGCGGGGCTGGCGGTGGACCGGCTGGCGCTGAGCTGGCCCCGGCCGGGCCGGCCGGCCGTGGACCGGCCAGGCCGCGCCGGTCGGCCAGGCGTGCTGGTGACCGCGGCCGTCGCCGTCACCCTCCTCGCCATCGCCGAGGCAGGCTGGTCAGGCCGCGGGCCGGGCACGATGCGAACGGCGCTGCCAGCCCTGGACGGCCCGATCGCCGCTGACCACTCCGGATCGGTCGTCGTCGACGTGCCCTGGGGCCTGCGAGGCGGGATCCCGCTGGTGGGCTCGTCCATCTCGCCGCAGGCGCTGGTGCTGGCCACGGCCGACGGCCACCCGCGAGCGATCTCCAACACTTCGTGGGTGCCGGCCACCACGACCAGGACGATGCTGTCGCACGCGTTCTACGCCGGACTCGACCGGGCTCAGCACGGGCAGTCAAGCACCGCGGCGCAGCTGAGCGCCGCCAGGGCCGACCTGGGCGGGCTGCACGTCGGCTGGGTGGTGCTGTGGCGCTCGGTCATGAGCACGCACCTCGGCCGGGCCGGGAGCCAGGCGGTCGTCAGCTACCTGTCCCAGCTCGGATTCCGCCCGGCGTACAGCGCGGACGGCGCGACGGTGCTGCGTCCCGGCGGCTAGCCGGAGACCGGTTCGGTGTCCTGCGGCACCCGCGCGACCGCCAGCACGGACTGGCCGAACGGAGGGCGCACCGCCCGCTCGAGCAGCTGGACGAGCGGCACCACTAGCCGGTCGTAGATGGTCATCGTGGCGCCGCGCGACGGCGCCTTGCGCAGCAGGCTGGTGAACGTGTAATAGCAGACCAGGCCCAGGGAGTTCGCGTACCGGACGGTCTCGACCTGCAGCCCGGCGGCGGTCAGGGCCGCGCTCATCGACCGCTTGGTGTAGCGGCGGACGTGGCCGGTGGCGACGTCCACCGGGCTCATCGCGAACGGGAAAGCCGGGCAGACCAGCACGACGTAGCCGCCCGGCTGGACCAGCTGGGCCATGCTGCGCAGCGCCGTGACGTCGTCGGTGATGTGCTCGAGCACGTTGTAAGCCACCAGGCAGGAGTGGTTTGCCTGCTCCGAGCTCGGCAGCAAGAGCTGCTTTACCGAGACGCTCGGGTACGCCTCCATGTGCTGCCGCAGCTGGGCGAGCAGCGCGGGGTCAGCCTCGGTGGCGGTGTACTTGTCGACCGCCGGAATCCATTCCAGCGCGTAGTCGCCGAAGCCGCTGCCTATCTCGATCGGGTGACCGCCAAGGTAAGGCTTGGCAAACCCGGCGAACCAGCGCCGGTGGTTGGCGCACTCGGACAGCGCCTCCAGCACGTCATGCTGAGTCTGCCGGTCGCCGCGAAGTAGTTCCGGATCGTGCGCGGGCACATCCAAGGAGGGGACCTCCACTGAGCCAACCTCTCGGGTAACTGCCTGCCTGGCCGACCCGGCCGGCCCGGCCCGGTGCCGCGCGAGGGCGTCACCATCCGGCAGACAATACCGGCACCGCTGACACTACCGGGCACCCGGTCCGCCGCCGGTGGCTGCCTCGCCTCCGCCGGGAGGCCGGCCCCCGGTTGGCTGCCGCCTGGCATCCTCGCCGTCAGGTACGGCTCGCGGGAACTCCCGCTAGCCGATCATGTAAGCATATTTCCTCAGCGCCGGGCAGTGCGTCACCCGCCGGGACGGGCCCGGCCTGCGCGAGCCTACTCCAGCCAGCCGCGCAATCTAGGTGCATCAGCACAACCGGCGACGCGGCCGTGACCTTGAGCCGCGCCCCGCCCGGCACGGTCGCGCACTCGCGAGGCAGCAAGGCGAGGGTGCCGGCGGCGTCAAGCCGCGCCAGTAGCTTCCCTGCCGCGGAGCGCCGCCGGCTTCCCCTGACCGCAGCGCCACCGGCTTTCCCCGCGCGCAGCGACAGCGGTCGCGGCGGTCAGCTAGAGCGGGCCGCCAGCGGCTCGCGGCGGCTGCCATCCTGCTGCTGGCCGTCCGGCATGGCAGCGGTCAGCCTCTTCCATGCCAGGTCGGCGCCGGAGGCGAGGCAGCCGTCCACGACCGCCTCGGTGCCGAGCGCGCTGACCCTCACCTCGGGCAGCACCGGCGCGAGCCGGGCGAGCCTGGTCGTGACGGCCGCGGCGAAGCCCGGAGCCTGCCCGATGCCGCCGCCGAGCACCACCAGCTGCGGGTCTACCACGGTGATGACCGCGCAGATGGCCTTCGCTACCAGCAGCGCCTCGTCGGCGACGACCGCTGCGGCGCGCTCATCGCCAGCGGCTGCCGCGGCGAAGACCCGCCGGGCGGAGACTGGCCCGCGCATGCCAGCCCGCCGCGCCGCGCGCACCACAGCCGACGCCGAGCCGGCCGCCTCCAGCGTGCCGCGGCGGCGGGCGTCGCCCGCGTCGCTGCCCTGGCCGTCCGAGATCGGCATGAACGCGATCTCCCCCGCGACCCCGTGCACGCCGCGGTGCAGCCGGCCGCCAAGCACCAGGCCCATGCCGATGCCGGTGCCGATCGAGACGAACGCGAAGCTGGCGAACTCCCGCCCGTGCCCATGCTCGCGCTCGGCCAGGGCAGCCGCGTCGATGTCGTTCTCCACCACGAGCTGCTGCCCGAACGCCGCCCGCAGCCCGGCCAGTGCCTTCGGGCTGCCCCAGCCGCCGAGCCCGCCGGTGAGCACCATCGAGTCCCGCACCGGGTCGTAGACGCCCGGGCTGCCGATCACCGTCTGAGTCACCGCTGCCCTGGTCACGCCCGCCTCGTCGCACAGCGCGTCGGCCAGGCCGACCAGCTCGGCTACTCGCCCGGCGGCGCTGGTCGCGCGGGCCCGCGCCGAGGACCTGGCCTGCACCCGGCCGGTCAGGTCGGCGAGCGCGCCGCGCAGGTAGTGCATCCCGATGTCCAGGCCAAGCACGTAGCCGGCCTCGGGCCGGATCTCATAGAGCAGCGCCGAACGGCCCGGCAGGCCGGTTCGCTGCCCGGCGAGGCGGACCAGCCCGGCCCGCTCGACGTTCGCCAGCGCCATCGAGACGGTCGCCTTAGACAGCCCGGACATCCGGGCAAGGTCGGCCCGCGAGCAGCTGCCGAGCGCCCGGATCTGGCCGAGCAGCAGCTGCTCGTTGAGCGCCCGGAGCAGCTGCGGGCGTGCGGCCTGACTGCCATGATCCCGCCCGGAGTCCTGCCCGGCCCTGTGGTTGCCGTCCCCCAGGTTGCCTGTCCCGTGGTTGCCTGTCCCGTGGCTGGCCGCACCGTGGTTGCCCGCACCGTGCTGAGCGGCCTCCTGATGGCCGACGCCGTAGCTACCAGCGCCGCGGTCAGGAGCCCCCTGGTTACCATCCCGGCGGTTCCCAGGTGCCCGCCTGCCAGCACCGTCGTTCCCGGCATCGCCGGGTACTGCGTGCCGGCGGAAGGCCGAGCCAGGCTCGTCAGGCACCGTCGGCATCCAGCCCGGACGGGAAGCAAACCGGACCAGCGCGTCGGGCCCGGCCGGTATCAGGTCCGGGGCCAGCACCGCCATACACCCGGCTCGCCAGGTTGGCCCGCGTCATGGTCACCGCCACCTCCGTCCTCATCATCGCTCAGCTCAGGTACCGCGGGCGCGGGCGGGGAATCGTGTCGCCCTGACTCTTGAAATGCTGAGTGATAGTTAGGATACTGTCCTAACTATCGCCCGTCATCAGACGACGCCGGCCGGGCAGCCGGCCCCCGCCAGGAAGAGTCCCGATGGCCCAAGCGCCGACCGTACTTGGCCTCGATTTCGGTGGCACGAAAATCGCCGCCGCGGTCTGCGACCTGGCCGGCCGCCAGCTGGCCGCCACCGTGCTGCCCAGCGCTGCCGTGCTGGCCGGCGATGGCGGGCCAAGCGCACGTGAGATCTTCGACCGGGGCATCCAGGCCGGGCGCGATCTGCTGGCAGAGGCGGCGGACGGCGCCGAGCCGGCCGCGGTGGGCGTGGTCACCTTCGGTATCCCGTTCGAGGACCGGGTCGAGCTGGCGCCGTCGATCGGCGGCTGGGAAAAGCTGCCCATGGGCAGCCTGCTGCGCGCCGCCTTCCCCGGCGTGCCGATCCGGATGGCCACCGACGCGAAGGCCGCCGCGCTCGCCGAGGTGCGCTGGGGGGCGCTGGCCGGCAGCGATCCGGCGGTCTACCTCAACCTCGGCACCGGCCTGGCGGCCGCCCTGGTGGTCGGCGGCCAGGTGATCTACGGCCACGACGGCGCGGCCGGCGAGATCGGCTACCACCTGCGGTCGGTCGCCGATGTCAGGCGCCAGATCGGGCACCGGACGATGCTGGAGCAGATGGTCAGCGGCCAGGCGCTCGCCCGCCGGGCGAGTGAGCTAGCCGGGCCGGTGGCCGCGCGCGACGTCTTCGCCGACCCGGCAGCGGCCGGCCTGCTCGGCGACCTGGCCGGCGAATTCGCCGACGAGCTGGCGCTGCACGTGGTGAACCTGGCCATCACGCTCAACCCGCAGCGCATCGCCGTCGGCGGCGGCATGGTCGGCTCCTGGCACCGGATCGGGCCGGTGCTTGACGGGGCGCTGACCGCCGGCGTGCCGTTCCCGCCCGAGCTGGTGCTCGCCAGGTACCCGTACGACGCGCCGCTGCGCGGCGCCGTGGCGCTCGCCGTCGATGCCGCGGCGCGCGGGGGCGAGCCTGGTCGCGACCACAGCGACCCGCACGCCCGGCATGTCCACCATCGCCCGGCCGCTACGGCGCACCGGGCCTCGCTCAGTAAGGACACGAGGGCATGACAGGCAGCCTGCATGCCAGCCAGCGGCCGCACGGATTCATCCCCGGCCGGATCCACCCCCGGCACCCGCGCGCGGCTAGTTCGCCGCGCGCGGACACTCACCGAAGGGCACAGCTATGAAACGCCTCACCGCAATCGGGGCTGTCCTAGCGGCCGGCGTGCTGGCGGCCGCCTGCGGCAGCAGCGCAACCACCTCATCGGGCGGCAGCGGCGGCCCGTCCGGCGTGCTGACCATCTCTAACGAGAGCGGCCAGACGTGGAGCTGCCAGTTCAACCCGCTCAACCCGAACGACCAGTTCCTGGCCTTCGGCCCGATCTACGAGCCGCTCGCCTTCGTCAACACGCTGCAGAACGGCACCGCCAAGCCGTGGCTAGCGTCCAGCTGGAACTGGACTAACGGCAACAAGACGCTCACCTTCACGATCAAGAGCGGGGTCAAGTTCAGCGACGGCACGCCGATGACGGCGGCGGACGTGGCGTTCACCTTCAACCTGCTGAAGAAGTTCCCGGGGCTCGACCTCAACTCGATCTGGTCGGTGCTGTCCAGCGTGACCCAGAAGGGGTCGAACCAGGTTGTCATGCAGTTCAAGTCGGCCGCGGTGCCGTACTTCTACTACATCGCCGACCAGGTGCCGATCGTGCCGCAGCACATCTGGTCCAAGATCGCTAACCCGGTCACCTACACCGACACGAACCCGGTCGGCACCGGCGCGTACACGGTCAGCCCGTGCACGGCACAGCTGATTACCTACAAGGCCAACAAGAACTACTGGCAGCCAGGCGAGCCGAAGGTCGCCCAGGTCAACTACCCGGCGTTCACCTCGAACGACCCGGCGAATACCTACCTGGCCACCGGGCAGGCGCAGTGGGGCAGCCAGTACATCCCGGGGATCAAGAAGTTCTTCCTTGACAAGAGCTCCGACAACCACATCTGGTTCCCGCCGATCGCCAACGTCTCGCTGTTCATCAACCTGAAGAACTCGCTGCTCGGCAACGTCGCCGTGCGGCAGGCGATGGCCTATGCCATCGACCGCGGCAAGGTCTCGCAGATCGGCGAGTCCGGCTACGAGCCGGCTTCCAACCAGAGCGGCATCGTCACGCCGACGTTCTCCGCCTGGATGGACAGCTCGGCGGCCGTGCCGTTCAGCGGGTACTCCTTCAACCCGGCTAAGGCCGAGCAGATCCTGACCCACGCTGGCTTCAAGAAGAACTCCAGCGGGATCTTCACCTCGCCATCAGGCCAGCCGCTGTCGTTCTCCGTCATCAACATCGGCGGCTACTCCGACTGGGTGGCGTCGGTGCAGGTGATCCAGCAGGACCTGAAGGCCATCGGCATCCAGCTCACGGCGCAGAACCTGTCGTCGAACGACTACAACAGCAAGCTGTTCAACGGCACCTACCAGCTCGCCTATGGCAGCGAGACCGGCGGGCCGACGCCGTACTACGAGCTGCGCCAGTGGCTGTACTCGAAGAACTCGGCGCCGATCGGCAAGCAGGCGTCAAGCAACTGGGAGCGCTACAGCAACCCGGCGACCGACACGCTGATCAACCAGTACGGCTCGACCACCTCGACCGCGACGCAGCACCAGATCGTCAACAAGCTGCAGCAGGTCATGCTCAAGGACGTACCGGTCATCCCCGTCACCGAGGAAGTGGACTGGTACCAGTACAGCACCTCCCACTTCACCGGCTGGGCCACGCCGCAGGACCCGTTCGCCCAGCCAGCCGCCTACTCCTCACCCGACTGGGGCCAGATGCTGCTGCACCTGGCGCCGGCCAAGTAAGGAGCGGCCGCAGGTGAGCCAGCCACAGGGTGAGCGCGCGGAACCGGAACGCATGAGGAGGAGTCGATGAGATTCATACTCCGCCGGGCCGGCTTCTTCGCGCTCACCTTGTGGACCTGCCTGACCCTGAACTTCCTGCTGCCCCGACTGATGCCGGGCAACCCGGCGCTGGCGATGATGGCCAAGTTCCATGGGCGGCTCAACCCGCAGGCGCTGCACGCCCTTGAGATCGCTTACGGCGTCAACACCCACCAGAGCCTGCTAACGGAGTACTTCCAGTACCTGGGGAACCTGGCGCACGGCAAGCTCGGCACGTCACTGGCGTTCTTTCCGCAGCCGGTCAGCACGGTCGTGCTGCACGCGATCCCGTGGACGCTCGGCCTGCTCGGCGTCACGACGATCCTCGCCTTCGCGCTCGGCACGATGATCGGCATCCTCGGGGCCTGGCGGCGCGGCGGCTGGCTGGACAGCGTCCTGCCGCCGGTGTTCGTCATCACCTCGGCGATCCCGTACTTCTGGATCGGCATGGTGCTGATCATCGTCTTCAGCCTGAAACTCGGCTGGCTGCCGTACACCTTCAGCTATGACCCGACCCTGATCCCGTCCTTTAACTGGGTCTTCATCAGCAACGTGCTGCAGCACGC
This sequence comes from Streptosporangiaceae bacterium, assembly GCA_036495525.1. GTDB lineage: Bacteria > Actinomycetota > Actinomycetes > Streptosporangiales > Streptosporangiaceae > DASXMR01. The sequence goes on from DASXMR010000158.1 coordinate 14,645, forward strand.
AGTGCTGCCGGCGGTGGCGATCCTGGTCACCTTCATCGGCGGCTGGATCCTGACCATGCGCAACACCATGATCACGACACTGTCTGAGGACTACATCCGGATGGCAAGGGCCAAGGGCCTGCCGGGCAACCGGATCATGCTTGACTACGCGGCGCGCAACGCGATCTTGCCGAATCTGTCCGGCTTCGCGATGTCGCTCGGCTTCGTCGTCAGCGGTGCGGTGCTGGTCGAGTACGTCTTCGACTACCAGGGCGTCGGCTACCTGCTGGTGCAGGCGCTCGACGGGGAGGACTACCCGCTGATGCAGGCCCTGTTCCTGGTCATCACCCTGGCGGTGCTGTTCGCGATCCTGCTCGCCGACATCGCCACCGTCCTGCTCGACCCGCGCACCAGGGCAGCGGGGTAACGCCATGGTGGCGCTCTTCAGCCAGGTCGGCGGCCCCAGCCAGGCTCCCACGACGTCAGCCAGGTCGCAGGCCGGGCAGGCGGTCGGCCGGCTCTGGCGGGCGGTGCGCAGCAACCGCAAGGCCACGGTCGGCGCGATCCTGCTGCTGATCTTCACGTTCATGGCGGTCTTCCCGTGGCTGATCACGCACGACAACCCCGAGGCCGAGGTGTTCGGCCAGAGCCTCGGGCCGTCGGCGCATCACCTGTTCGGGACCACGTCGCTCGGCCAGGACCTCTTCGCCCAGTTCGTCTGGGGGGCCAGGGAAACCCTGATCATCGCCGTCGTATCCGGGCTGCTATCCACCGTGCTGTCGGTGGCCATCGGCCTGGCCGCCGCCTACCTGGGCGGCGTCCCCGATGCCGTGCTCAGCTATGTCACCGACGTGCTGCTGGTGCTGCCCACCTTCCCGCTGCTGATCATCATCGCGGCCTTCCTGCCCAACGGCGGCGTGGTCGTGCTGATCGGGGTGCTGGTGGTCACCGGCTACTCCTACGGTGCCAGGCAGCTCAGGTCCCAGGCGCTGTCGATGCGGCACCGGGACTTCCTCGAAGCGGCCAGGGTCCGCGGCGAGCGCAGCCTGTACATCGTGTTCGTGGAGATCATCCCGACGATGACCTCGCTGATCGTCGCGACCTTCCTCGGCACCGCGGTGTACAACGTGATCTTCGCGGCCGGGCTGCAGTTCATCGGCTTCGGCAACCCGGGGTCAGTGAGCTGGGGCACGATGCTCTACTGGGCCGAGAACGAGGAAGCGCTGCAGACCGGCCAGTACCTGTGGGCGATCGTCCCAGGTGTCTGCATCGCCCTGCTCGGCGCCGCGTTCGCGCTGCTCAACTACGCCTTCGACGAGATCGGCAACCCGGCGCTTCGGCCGGTGCGCAGGCCAAGGAGGATCCGGAGGGTGAGGACCAGTGTCCCTGGCGCGTCCTAATCGCTCGGCCCTGCCCGGCCAGCTGACCCCGCCGGTGGTCACCGGGAACGTGCTCGATGTCGAGTCGCTGACGGTCGACTACCTCACCCAGCGCGGCCGCGTCCGGGCGGTCGAGGACGTCAGCTTCAGCGTGGACCGGGGCGAGTTCCTCGGCATCGTCGGCGAGTCGGGCTGCGGCAAGTCGACGCTGCTGTTCGCCATCGCCCAGCTGCTGACCCCGCCGGCCGAGATCACGGGCGGCCGGGTGCTGTTCAAGGGCACCAACCTGGTCGGCCTCACCGACTCGGCGCTCGCCACCACCCGCTGGCGGGACATGTCGGTGGTCATGCAGAGCGCGATGAACGCGCTCAACCCGGTCAAGACGATCGGCTCGCAGTTCAAGGATGCGATGCGGGCGCACGGCGTGCGCTCCCCCGCCGAGATCGCCGACCGGTCGGCCGAGGTGCTGCGGATGGTCGGGATCGACCCGCTGCACCTCAGGAGCTACCCGCACCAGCTGTCGGGCGGCATGCGGCAGCGCTCCATGATCGCGATGGCCATGCTGTTCACCCCCGAGCTGGTCATCATGGACGAGCCCACCTCGGCGCTCGACGTCGTGGCGCAGCGCTCGCTGATGGTTCAGATCAAGGAGCTGCAGCGGCAGCTCGGCTTCGCGATCATCTTCGTCACCCACGACATGTCCCTGGTCAGCCACTTCTCCGACCGGCTGATGGTGATGTACGCGGGCCAGGTGGCCGAGCTCGGGCCAACCCGCCGGGTGTTCGACTCGCCGCTGCATCCCTACAGCGCCGGCCTGCTCGAGGCGTTCCCGTCAATCCGCGGCCCGCGGGTGCCGCTAACCGGCATCCCCGGCAGCCCGCCTGACCTCGCCCAGGAGGCGGAGGGATGCCGTTTCGCGCCGCGCTGCCCCCAGGTGCTCGACCGGTGCCGCACCACGACCGTGCCGCTGTACCAGGTCGGTGGCATCCAGGTTCGCTGCCTGCGGCGGGAAGACGGAGGCGATAGCCGTGACTGACCGGGTGCTGCCAGACCGGGCCGCGGCCAACGGTGCGCAGCCGCAGCCCGCCGCCAGCAACGGCGACGCCGCTGACCAGCCGCCGCTGCTGCAGACGGACCGGCTGACCAGGCACTTCCGGATCGGCGGCGGGCTGCGCCGGCAGACGCTGCACGCGGTGGACGAGGTCAGCCTGTCCATCGGCAGGCGCGAGATCGTCGCGCTGGCCGGCGAGAGCGGCAGCGGCAAGAGCACGGTCGCCCGGCTGCTCGCCAGGGTCTACAACCCGACCGCCGGGGAGATCTACTTCCAGGGCAAGCCGCTGTCCCGGCTGCGGTCAAGGACCGATCTGCTGAGCTACCGCAGCGATGTGCCGATGGTGTTCCAGGATCCGTTCAGCTCGATCAACCCCGTCTTCCGGGTCTCGCACGGCATCCTGCGCAGCCTCAAGCTGCACCGGCCGGAGCTCAGCCGGGCCGAGCGGCAGCAGCAGGCCGAGCGGATCTTCGAGACCGTCGGGCTGATCCCGCCCGCTGACGTGCTGCAGCGTTTCCCGCACGAGCTGAGCGGCGGCCAGCGGCAGCGGGTCGGCTTCGCTCAGGCGCTGGCGATGCGGCCGAAGCTCATCCTCGCCGATGAGCCGGTATCCATGCTCGACGTGTCGATCAGGATCGGACTGCTCAACCTCATGGCGAGCCTGCGGGACGAGGAAGGCGTGTCGATCCTCTACATCACGCACGACATCGCCAGCGCACGGTATGTCGCCGACCGGCTGATCATCATGTACGCGGGCCAGGTCGCCGAGTCCGGCCCGGTTGAGGACGTGCTCGCCAGCCCGAGGCACCCGTACACGCAGCTGCTGCTGTCGGCCGTGCCTGACCCGCGGGCCGAGCTGACGATCGGCGGCCAGACCGACCGTGGCGAGCCGCCGAAGGTGGTCGACCCGTCGCCCGGCTGCCGGTTCCGGTGGCGCTGCCCGCTGGCTATCGAGCAGTGTCACCAGGTCACGCCTGAGCTCGTCCAGCTCGCACCCGACCACGACGCCGCCTGCCACGTGGCAGCGTCCGGCGCGGAAGTGAAGGCCTTCTGATGAAACTCGCGGTAGTCGGCGGCGGCTCGACCTATACCCCCGAGCTGGTCGATGGAGTCGCCCGGCTGACCGGTGACATCAAGGTCACCGACGTCGTGCTGGTGGACCCGGACGAGAGCAGGCTGTCGGTGGTCGGCCCGGTCTCGGCCCGGATCATGCGCGCGCAGGGCCACCCGGCGAGGCTGAGCTGGACCAGCAGCCTCGACGACGGCCTCGACGGGGCGGGCGCGGTGCTGCTGCAGCTGCGCGTCGGCGGCCAGGCTGCCAGGCACCGCGACGAGACCTGGCCGGTGGAGTACGGCCGGGTCGGCCAGGAGACCACTGGCGCCGGCGGGCTGGCGAAGGCGCTGCGGACCGTCCCGGTCGTGCTGGATATTGCCGAACGAGCCCGGCAGCGCGCCGCCGCCGACGCGTGGATCATCGACTTCACCAACCCGGTCGGGATCGTGACCAGGGCACTGCTCGACGCTGGGCATCGCGCGGTCGGACTTTGCAACGTGGCGATTGGCTTCCAGCGCGGCTTCGCCAGCCTGCTCGGCGTGGCGCCGGAGCAGGTGCAGCTCGACCACGTCGGGCTCAACCACCTGACCTGGGAGCGCGCCGCGCTGGTCGACGGCGCGGACGTGCTGCCCGGCCTGCTCGAAGAGCACGGCGAGCTGATCGCGGCGCACACCGCCATGCCGCTGTCGGTGACCAGGGACGTCGGCGCCGTGCCCTCCTCGTACCTGCGCTATTTCTACGCCCACGACCAGGTCGTCGAGCAGCTGCGCGGCAGCCGCACCAGGGCCGAGCAGGTCGCCGACCTGGAGCGGCAGCTGCTGGAGATGTACGCCGACCCGGCCCTGGACCGCAAGCCCGACCTGCTCGGCGAGCGTGGCGGCGCGTTCTACTCCGAGGCGGCGGTCGCGCTGCTCACCTCGCTGGTCAGTGACACCAGGGACGTTCAGGTCGTCAACCTGCGCAACAACGGCACCATGCCGTTCCTCGCCGACGACGCGGTGATCGAGGTGCCGGCCGTGATCGGCGCCGGCGGCCCGCAGGCGGTGCCGGTGGCGCCGGTCAGCCCGCTGATGGGCGGGCTGATCGCGCACGTTTCCGGCTACGAGGAGCTGGCCGTGGACGCGGCGCTGCGCGGCGGCCGCCACCGCGTCGCCACCGCGCTGCTTGCGCACCCGCTCGTCGGCCAGTACGACCTGGCCGACCAGCTCGCCGACCGGCTGATCGCTGAGAACCGCCAGTTCCTGCGCTGGGCGGACGGGCAGTGAGCGCAGGGCTGCCGGCGGTGCTGGCGATCGACGGCGGCAACAGCAAGACCGACGTAACGATCGTCGGCAGCGACGGCGTGCTCCTCGCGGAGATCCGCGGGCCGGGAACAAACCCGCAGAACAGCAGTCTGCCCGAGGCCATGCAGGTGCTGTCCGAGCTGGTCGGTGCCGCAGCGCGGTCGGCCGGGCTGACGATGCCGCCCGGCCAGCGTCCTGGCGAGCAGGGCGGCAGGGCGGGCTGGCACGGCCTGGTCGCCGCGCACACCTCAGCCTGCATGGCGGGAGCCGACCTGCCGGAAGAGGAAGAGGAACTCACCGCCGCGCTGACCGCCATGGGCTGGTCCTCCTCGACGTCGGTGGTCAACGACACGTTCGCGGTCCTGCGCGCCGGGCTGGACGACAGCCAGGGCACTGGCCAGCGCGCGCACTGGGGGGTCGCCGTCACCTGCGGGGCCGGCATCAACTGCGTCGGCGTCGGTCCTGACGGGCAGGCCACCCGCTTCCTCGCGCTCGGGCAGCTGTCGGGTGACTGGGGCGGCGGCGGAGCACTGGGCGGCGCAGCGCTGTGGTGGGCGATCCGCGCCGAGGACGGCCGCGGACCGCAGACCCAGCTGCGCGAGGCCGTGGCGAAGTACTTCAGCGTGCCCGAGGTACGTGACGTGGTGATCGGCGTCCACCTCGGCCGGATCCCGCACGAGGACCTGCTCGGGCTGGCCCCGGTGCTGTTCGAGGTCGCTGACCGAGGCGATCAGGTCGCCAGGAACCTGGTGGCCAGGCTTGCCGAGGAGATATGCGCGATGGCGCTGACCGCGGCCAGGCGGCTGGGCCTGACCGAGGCGGCGGTGCCGGTTGTCCTCGGCGGCAGCCTGCTGACCGCGGCCAACCCGCTGCTGACCACGCTAATCAACGACAAGCTGGCGGCCGGCGCGCCCGCCGCCAGGCCCCGGATCGTGTCTGGCCCGCCAGTCGCCGGCGCCGCGCTGCTCGGGCTCGACCACGTGGCGGCGCCGCCCGCCGCCTACAAACGGCTGCGTTCCGCGTATAACTGAACCCGAGATGGACGGGCGGCCTGTTGTCTTTGTCGTGTCCGGCCCGAGCGGAGCGGGCAAGGGCACCGCGCTGGAATGGATGACCGGGCCAGGCGGGATCAGCCGGGTGCCGACGTACACGACCAGGCCGCCGCGGCCTGGCGAGCGGGACGGCACCGATTATCACTTCGTCAGCGAGCAGGAGTTCTTCAGCCTGTACCGGCGCGGTGCGATCTTCGAGTACACCAGGACTTACTCCGAGAGCTATTACGGTTCGCCCAGGGCGCTGCTGCAGGACGGCGGCGAGCTGCAGCTGGCCGCCGAGCTGGACCCCACCGGCTTCGCCCGGGTGCGCGCCGTCTCAGCCCGCCGGGTCGTCGGCATCTTCATCACGACCACGCGGCCGGCCGACCTGCGCGGCCGGCTGGCGGCCAGGGGCCAGGGCGAGGACACCGCGCGGCGGCTGCAGGTCAGGACCGAGCAGCAGCGGTGGGCCTTGGTCTACGACTACCTGCTAGTCAACGACGACCGCGAGCAGTTCCTCGCCGACCTGGCAACGGTGGTCGGCAGCGAGCTGATCAGGCTGCGCGGGGCCCGGCACCTGGTCAGCATCAGGCATGACAGCGATCCGACGCTCAGCTGACCCGGTCGGCGGACAGCAGGTAGCAGGCGATTGCCGCGGCCGAGGCCACGTTCAGCGAGTCCACCCCCGGCCGCATCGGTATCCGGGCCCTGATGTCGGCGGCGTCCTGCCAGCGCGGTGAAAGGCCGCTGCCCTCGGTGCCGAGCAGCAGCGCGATCCTGCCTGCGTCCGGCACCTCGGCGATCGGCGCGGCGTCGGCTGCCGGGGTGAGTGCGACCAGGCAGAATCCGGCGGCGGTCAGTGCGGCCAGGCCGCCGCGCCAGTCGGCCAGCCGCGCATAGGGCACGGCGAGCACGGCGCCCATCGACACCCGCACCGCGCGCCGGTAGAGCGGGTCAGCGCAGCGCGGCGCCAGCAGCGCGCCGTCGAATCCCAGTGCGGCCGCGCAGCGGAAGATCGCGCCCACGTTCGCGTGGTCGACGATGTCCTCGAGCACCACCACCCGGCGGGCGCCGTCCAGCACGTCGGCCACCGCGGGCAGCGGTCGCCGGCGCACCGAGGCCAGCGCGCCGCGATGCACGTGATAGCCGGTCAGCCGCTCGGCGACGGCGGCGGCCACCACGTAGACCGGCGCCGCGCAGGAGACCGCCAGGTCACCGAGTGCCTCGAGCCGCTCGCTGGTGACCAGCAGCGACCTGACCTGGTAGCGCGCCTCGATCGCGCGCCGGATCACCTTCTCGCCCTCGGCGATGAACAGTCCGTGCTCGGACTCCAGGCTGCGGCGCAGCCGCCCGTCGGTCAGGGCGGCATAGTCGGCCAGCCGCGGGTCGGCCGGGTCGTCGACGGACAGCACTGGTGCCACCACGTCAGTCTGGCCGGCCACGGCGTCAGCACGCTCGTCGCGACTCAGACCGCTCCGCCGGACCCGCACGCGTTAGCGCCGCAGCGGCGGCGGCGCCGGGAGGCCGGGTGTCGCCCCGGCTCGCGGCTGGCAACGGTCGCGAACGAGCCGCCATCGCGAGAAAACCGGGCAAGTCAGCCGATCTGCCACCTGCCGTCGATATAGTCGCAGCAGTTCAGGGCAGGGTTCGGGCCGTGCAGGTACGGCCGGGAGTCGAGGGTGGCAATGACGTCACGACGCGCCGCGCGGAGCAGCCGGCCGCGGCGCGGCCGCCGGCGGGTCAGGCCCTGGGCGCTGGTCACGCTCGCCGTCGTCATCGCGGCCGGCTTCGTGGCGGCACGCACCGCCCAGGCGCTGATCACCCACGGCACCTGCCGGGACCGGCCGGTCCGCCTCAACGTCGCGGTGACCGCCGACCTGGCGCCAGCCGTCTCGAAAGTCGCGGCCGTGTTCAACCAGCAGCGGCACCAGGTCACCGGGCACTGCGCCCAGGTCATGATCATCCCTGGCCAGCCAGCTGCCCAGGCCGCGCAGCTCAGCGGCCAGCCGGCGGCCGGCCGGGGCCAGCCAGGCATCGCCGCCTGGATTCCCGACTCCAGTCTCTGGGTAGACGCTGCCCGCAGTTCCCCGGCAGGCGCCAGGACCGTGCGCCCCACGGGCGTGGGAGTTGCGCTGTCCCCGCTGATGATCGTGATGCCGGCCCGGGCGGCGGCGAGCGTGCCGGCCTTCGGCCCGTCGGTCGGCTGGAGCTTCCTGCTGCCGCCCTCGGTCGGCGGCCCGGCAGCCTCACTCGGCATCCGGGTGGACCTGCCTGATCCATCGCAGAGCGCCGCCGGGCTGGCGACGCTCGTGCAGGTCGGCCGGCTGCTGGGCGCCAGCGGCCCGGCCAGGACCAGCTTCACCAAGTTCGTTTTCAGCACGGAAGTGACGTCGTCCTTCGACGACCCCGCCGCGCTCTCGGCGCTGACCCGGCTGGCCGAGCCCCCGCTGAACGGGCGGCCGGTGACGGTGGCGTCGGAGCAGGCGGTGATCCGCTATGACCAGTCCAGCCCGCGGCAGCCGCTGGCGGCGCGTTATCCCTCGTCGGCCAGCGAGCAGCTCGGCAGCCCGGTGCTCAACTATCCCTACGTGCTGACCAGCACCAATCCGGTGCAGCTGCAGGTGGCGCGGCTCTTCGAAAACGCGCTGCAGCAGCCGTACGCGGCCGCCGTGGTGCGCTTCGACGGGTTCCGCTCGGCCAGCGGCGAGACCGACGCCGTGCCCCGCGCCTTCGGGCTGAACACCCAGCCGCTGCAGCTGGCCGCGCCGGCCACCGCGGCAGAGGTGAGCAGTACCAGGTCGGCCTGGCAGCGGCTCGCGATCGGTTCCCGCGACCTTGCCCTGGTCGACGTGTCGGACGCCATGCAGCGGCCGGCCGGCTTCGGCGGCCTGACCCTCGAGCAGGAGCTCAGCCAGACCGCGGGACTCGGGCTGGCGCTGTTCCCTGACAGCACGGCGCTCGGCCTGTGGCAGGCGGCGACGCGCCTGCCAGGCGGTAAGGAATACCAGCAGCTCGCGCCCGTGCAACCGCTGCCAGCCGAAGTCGGGCTCGTCAGCCACCGGCAGCAGCTACAGCAGATACTGCAGCAGCTACGGCCGCGGCAGGGCAGCGGCCTGGCGCTGCACGACGCGATCCTGGCCGCATACCGGCACATGGTCAGCAGCTATCAGCCACGCGACGTCAACGCTGTCCTGGTGCTGACCTCGGGCGTCGACTCAGACAGCCACGACCTGCCGCTGGCCAGCCTGCTCAGCCGGATCCGAGCACTGCAGTCGCCGCGCAAGCGAGTCGAGATCGTGGCCATCATGTTCGGCCGGGCCGGTGACTACGCTGCGCTGCGGCAGATCAGCGAGGCCACCGGCGGCAGCGCCTACCAGATCAGCAACCCGCAGCAGATCGGCAAGGTGTTCTTCAAGGCAGTCGCCAACCGGCTGTGCGAACCGGATTGCGCCACGCCGTGACCGGCCGGCGACGCGCTGAAACGACGGTGGCTGCCCGGCCAGGCCAGGGACGGCCGCGGTAGCGAGAGCAGCTTCAAGCTCGCGAGTTTCTTCGCCAAATCTTGTGAACCTGCCTGGCGGGCGGCGCGTCCTCTCTATGAGGCCCGGCGAGAGCGGGGCGCCGGGCCTCACTCTGAGCCCCGAGGCACGCGCCTCGGGGCTCAGATTTTGCCTTCAGCTCCCTGGCCGGCCGCCAGAAAAGGCCAATCGCGGTCGGCTTGCCTGATCGCAGGCAGGAAGAGCAGCCCGGGGTATGGACTATTGGCCCGCCCTGACGTAGGTAGGTAACGGGGGCAATCACAAAACTGGAGGTCGGGCCGTATAGGGAGGGGCGCCGTGAGCAACGCGTGGATGCCGCTGGCCAGATACATCGAGGCGGCGGCAGACGGCGGCCCGCTGCGCGGAGGCGCCCCAAGGGTGGTCTGGCAGTCGCTGAGCGCCGACTCGCGGGCGGTGTCCGCCAGGTCGGCCGCGCAGCGCCTCGATCAGCTTGGCCGGCCGAGTCACCTGGTATGGAACCCGCTGACGGGTGAGACGGTGCAGCTGATCCCCATCGTCCGCGCGGCGCGCTCGCTCGGCTGCCCCGAGGGCCTGGAACCACCTGGCCCGGTCGGGCACGTGGACGCGGTACCGCCAGCCGGGCACCCAGAACCGCCGCCTGCCGTGGCCGACGGCTATCTCGCCCCGGTGAATGCCGAGGGCAGGTTGTGCGTCCAGATCAGCGTCGTCGCATTTCCGTGGGAGCCGTTCACCGACGGGCCGATGACGGGGCTGCAGCCGATCCTGCGCTGGCTGGATTCCTGGGGCATCCAGCGGCAATGGCCGGCCGGCCAGCCGGCCCCATTCCCGCACGGGCATCCAGCTTGCGGCAGCAACAGGGCCTGGTCGAAGGGCGGGCACTTCGGCGCGTCCCAGGTGCCCGGCTGGACGGCGGCCGGGCCTGGCGCCATCGACGTGGACCTGCTGCGCGGCCGGACTGCCGCGCCGGCCGCCGCGCTGGCCAGTGCCCGCGGCGGCACCGGGCACCCGGCAGGCGCACCCGGCTACCTGACGGCCACGGCCGATGCTGGCCGGCCGGGAATGGGCCTGCCGGAGCTGGATAGCATCCTGCCCGCCGCGGCCGCATCGGCCGCGCTGTCCAGGGCCGGCTGAGCGACGCCGGCCTCGGCGAGGATGCCGGCGAGCACGTCGCAGCCGCGGCTGACCTGGCTGACGGACGCGCCGCCGTAGCCCAGCACCAGGCCTTCCCGGCTGGGCGGGCCGGCGAAATAGCGTTCCAGGGTAAATACGGCCACGCCCGAGCTGCGCGCCTGCGCCGCGACCCGGTCAGCGGTCCCCGGCGGCAGCTCAAGCACCACGTGCAGGCCGGCGGTGTCGCCGAGCAGCCGGGGCCAGCCAGCCGATGCGTCCGGGCTGAGCCGAGCCGGGCTCAGCGACTCGACGATGACGGCGCGGCGGCGCGCGTACTCGCGCCGCATCCGGCGCACGTGCCGGTCCAGCTCACCGCCGCCGAGCAGGGCGCCGAACGCGTGCTGCGCGGCATCGCTGACCCGCTCGCCGAGGCTGGCACCGGCTGCCGCGATCCTGGCAGCCAGCCGCGGCGTGGCCACCAGCCAGCCGACGCCGAGCGCGGGAGTCAGCGTCTTGGAGGTGGTGCCCAGGTAGACCACCACCTCCGGGTCGAGCCCGAACAGGGCGGGTAGCGGCGCCACGTCGTAACGGAACTCGCTGTCGTAGTCGTCCTCGACGATCAGGGCACCCGCCGACCTGGCCCAGCCGATCAGCGCCTGGCGGCGCGGCACAGAGAGCCGGCCGCCAAGCGGATACTGGTGCGCCGGGGTCACGTAGGCCAGTGCGGCGCGGTCCGGCAGGTCGCCGACCACCAGCCCGTGCTCGTCCGCCCGGCAGGGCATCACCACAGCGCCCTGCGCGGCGAAGACCGCGCGCGCGGCCGGGTAACCAGGCTCCTCCACCACGACCACGTCGCCGGGCTGCAGCAGGGTCACCGCGAGCAGGCGCAAGCTCGACGCCACGCCGCGGGTAATGACAACCTGGCCGGGGTCACAGCGGATGCCGCGGCTGCGCCGCAGCTGGCCGGCCACGGCGGTGCGCAGCGCCGGCCGGCCGGCCGGCGGCTGCTCGGCAGGCGGCGGCTGCCGCCCAGCGAACCGCCACGCACGGCGCCACGCTTGCTGGCTGATTCCGCTGGCCCACGGGATTCCCGGCCGAAGCTCGATCAGCGAGCTCGGATCCGCCGGCTGGCTGGCCACCAGCCCGGCTCGCCGGTCCGGCGGCCGGCCGTCCGGCGGCAGCGCGGGATCCTCGCGATGGTCCGCGTCCAGGCCACCCTGGTGACCAAGTCCGGCAGCACCCGGCGGTACCGGCTGACCCGGCCGAACGGGCCGGCCCGCCAGCAAAGGCCGGACTGGCAGGCCAGGCTCGGCCGGCCCGGCCGGCCGGAACCCTGGCCGCGTGGTGGCCGGCCGCGGTTCCCCGGCCAGCGGATGGCCTGCCGCCTGGCCGGCCTGCGCGGACGCCCCGGCGGCGACGAAGGTCCCTGACCCATGCCGGCCGTCCAGCCAGCCTTCCGCGTACAGCTGCGCGTACGCGCTGGTCACGACCGTGCGGCTGACCCTCAGGGCGGAGGCCAGCGCCCGGCTCGACGCGATCCGGTCGCCGGTGCCGAGGCGGCCGTCGGCCATCGCCTCGCGCAGCTCGGCGGCGATCTGAAGGGTCAGCGGAACGGGACTGGCGCGGTCGATGACGAGTGGCAGGTCAGTGCTCGTTCTGCCTGAAGTGGTCATTTAAAATCCTCAGCAAGTGGCCCTGTCCGCCAGTCCACTTGTAGCTTACCCTCGGACGTGGCCGGTCAGCAGCCGGCGCCACGTCTCATGGCAGGGAGATCATGACCAGCGAGCAGCCGCTGTCCGCTACCAAGCGCAGCACCATCAGCAGGCTCGCCGAGCGCGGCCGGACCAGCCGGGCGGATCTCTACGAGGTTCTCGACGCCGGCCTGGTCTGCCATCTCGGCGTTGTCGTCGACGGCTCGCCGGTGGTGCTGCCGACCGGCTACGGCCGCCGGATGGACACGCTCTACCTGCACGGCTCGACGGGTAACCGCAGTCTGCGCGCCGCCGCCGGCCAGCAGGTATGCGTGACTGTCACCCACCTCGACGGAGTGGTCTGCGCCCGGGCGGTGTTCCACCACTCAATGAACTACCGCAGCGCGGTGGTCTTCGGCACGGCCCGGCTGGTCACCGGCGAGGCCGAGCGGCTCGCTGCGCTGCACGCCATCACCGAGCAGCTGGCGCCCGGCCGCTGGGAGCACGCGCGGCTGCCGAATCGCAAGGAGCTGGCCGCCACCGCGGTCCTTGCCTTGCCGCTGGCCGAGGCGTCGGTAAAAGTGCGGACCGGGCCGCCGTCGGACGAGCCGGAAGATTATGACAGCGGCGTGTGGGCTGGCGTGCTGCCGGCTGCGCTCACCTTCGGCGCGCCCGAGCCCGACCCGGTGCTGGCGCCGGGCATTCCGGTCCCGGAGCACGTCGCCGGCCTGGCTGGCCGCGCGCGCCAGGCGGCCGCGCTGCCCTAGGCTAGGCAGATGGCTGACCGGCTCGTCTGGATCGACTGCGAGATGACCGGGCTTGACCTTGCCCGGGATGCGCTGGTGGAGATCGCCTGCATCGTCACCGACAGCGAGCTGGAAGCCATGGACGAGGGCATCGACCTGGTGATAAAGCCCCCGGCGGAGGCACTGGACACCATGCCGCCCGTCGTCAGGGAGATGCACACGGCCTCTGGCCTGCTCAGCGAGCTGCCAGCAGGCATCACCCTGGCTGAGGCTCAGGAGCAGGTGATGACGTACCTGCGAGGGCACGTGAGCGAGTCGCGGAAGGTCCCGCTGTGCGGCAACTCGATCGCCACCGATCGCTCGTTCATCGCCAGGGACATGCCTGAGCTGGATGAGTTCCTGCACTACCGGATGGTGGACGTGTCCAGCATCAAGGAACTAGCCAGGCGCTGGTACCCGCGGGCGTACTTCGCCAGCCCGGAAAAGCACGGCGGGCACCGGGCGCTGGCCGACATCCTGGAGAGCATCCGGGAGCTGCGGTACTACCGGGAGGCAGTCTTCGTGCCGCCGCCTGGGCCCGACACGCCGACCGCCAGGCAGATCGCGGCCCGGTTCGGCGCGCAGCCGGGCGGCGCAGCAGCCGACCAGCCGGGCGGCGAAGATCGCGGTCAGCCGGGAACCGTGGCGGGCGCCCGGTTACCTGCCAGGGCACGGCAGAGCCGATCCCGCAGCTGGGCTCGGCGGCTACTCGGCCCGCGCGCCTGGCTGGCCGGGTGATCAGCGGTCGGCTATCCGGTTCTGCCTGGCCGCCTGCTCCCGGTATGCTGCATCAAGCCGCTCGGCAGATCCTGCACCGCGGCCATGGTGGGCGTAGCTCAGTTGGTTAGAGCGCCAGGTTGTGGTCCTGGATGTCGTGGGTTCGAATCCCATCGCTCACCCCGTGTGATGTCTCAGGACATCGGAATGACCCCGAACCCACGTTAGGGTCCGGGGTTGTTGTGTTTGCGGGGTGTTTCGGGTGGGGGTCCGGGTGGCCGGCCGCGCTTCACCAAGAAGCCGATCCTGCTGTCGGAGACAGCGGCCGGCCAGCGTACCGGGCACAAGCCGAGGGACGTCACGAACCTTTTCGCCGGCATTTACCAGGACCATCTGCTCGGCCTGGTCTGGTTCGACGTGCATCAGAGCGGCGGCCAGCTCAGCCAGGACTGGCGGCTGGAGGACAGCAAGGCGGCAGTCACCGCGTTCCGGCGGGCACTGCGCCGCTACGGAGGCTGACCTGGCTCGCAGGTCAGGCCAGCAGCCGACGGGGAAGCGGGATCCGGGGTGCGCTAGCAGCCCGCGAATGCGCCGTCGACGGCGCGCGGGTCGGCCGCCCCGGCCAGCATTCCGTCATCGGTGACCTGGATGACCTGGGCGTGGCCGAAGACGCCGTCACCCGGTCCGGTCGCGTGATAGCCGCGCTGCCGCAATCCGCTCGCCCACGCCTGCGGGGCGTCGCGCTCCAGCCTGACCAGCGGCAGCGACTCGTCCTGCCAGACGTCGAAGCTGTTACTCGACTCGCGGCTGAGGATCCAGCGGGGCGCGGCGACGGCGTCGCCCGGCGGCTGGCCGGCCGCGAGCAGCCGGACCAGCAGCTGCAGCAGGATGTGCGGCTGGGCGTCGCCGCCCATGGTGCCGAGTACCGCGCGCAGCTCACCCGACGAGCCGGTGGCGGCGAGCGGCGAGAGCGTGTGCGGCGGACGGCGAAGCGGCGCGTACTCCGCCGGATGCCCTGGCTCCAGCGAGAAGGCCATGCCCCGGTTGTGCAGGAAGATGCCGGCCTGCGGGAGGACCAGCCGGGACCCGAAGTCCATGGCCACCGACAGGGTCAGTGACACGCCGGTCCGCTCGCGGTCGACGGTGCAGACGTGCGTGGTGCCGCCCGCCTGGTAGACGTCCGCCAGCCCGCGGCGCGCGTCGTCGCCCACCGAGCCGGCCCGCGGCTCAAGCCGGGCCGGGGCGATCAGCGCCTGCCCGTCAGCGTGCTCGTGCAGCACGGCTGGCCGGTCGTAGGCGGCCTGGCGCGCGGCTTCGACCAGCAGGAATGCCCAGCGCTCGTCAGCCGGGTCGGCCGGCAGCCGCAGTCGCTCGGCGATCCAGGCGCCGGCCAGCGTCAGGTAGCCCTGCGAGTTCGGCGGGACGGTCCACAGCGTGCTGCCGAACGCCGTGAGCTGCAGCGGCCCGACCCAGTCGGCCTGCGATGTGCGCAAGTCCTCGGCGGTGAACTCGCCGCCGCCGAGTGTCAGCAGCTCCGCCCCCGCTTCCCCCTGGTAGAAGCCTGCCCGGCCGGACTGCGCGACCGCCGCCAGCGCACGTGCGACACCCGGCAGCCGCAGCCGGCGGCCGGCTGTCAGCCTCGCCTCGCTGCCGAAGGCGGCGGCGCGCTCGCCTTCGTCCAGGTCACCAGCTGCGAGCGCCAGCGTGACAGGAACCGGAAACCCGGACTCGGCCAGGCGCACCGCAGGCAGCAGCAGCTCCCGCAGCTCCAGCGAGCCGAACCGCTCGTGCAGCGTGACCAGCCCGTCCACGCAGCCGGGCACCGTCACGCCGCGCACGTCGTGCTGGAACGGCATCTGCCGCAAGCCAAGGCCCCGCAGTCGCGCCGCGTCGGCGCCCGAGCCAGCGCGCCCGGATGCGTTCAGCGCAACGGGCTCCTGATCGCGCCGCACGACCAGCGCGAACAAGTCACCGCCCAGGCCACACATGTGCGGCGAGACCACCGTCATGACCGCAGCCGCCGCGATGGCCGAGTCGACGGCGTTGCCGCCGCGCTCCAGCACGGCCAGTCCGGCCGCTGACGCGAGATGATGGGCGGCCGCAGCCGCTCCGTTCGGCGCGTAGCGGGTCATCACGTGATGAGCGCGGGGGCGAGCATTCCCACCCGCCTTTCAGCGGTGTTCCCTGGCTGCCATGGCAAAACCTTTTGGCAGATTAGATACCGCCAAAGCGCCGTGTCAAGGCTGCCCGGCCTGGTCGTCAGGCCGTCCCGGCCCACGGGTGGACGCCCGCACGTGCAAGGTCGCCTGGACGTAAGTCGGGGCCGGTTCCGCCGCACCGTCCAGCCTGGCCAGCAGCATCTCGATCGCGGCCTCCGCCTGGCGCTCAGGGTGCAGTTCCAGCGCCGTCACCGGCGGGTCGCCTTCCCTGGCCTGGATGCCGTCCACGCCGGCCGCGAGCAGCAGTTCCTCCGGCACCCGCGTGCCGCACGCCCTGGCGGCGTGCAGCACCCCGCGGACGAAGCGCTCGGCTACCGCGAAGATCGCGTCAGGCGGCGTGCCGGAGGTGAGCAGCCTGCGTGCCGCCGCGTAGGCGCTCTGCTCGCCCGGCTGCATCGCCACCGGCACCACCAGGGCCGGCCAGCCGCGTTCGCTGATCCAGGACTGGTAGGCGCTGAGCGTCTCGGTCGCCCAGCCCCAGTCCGCCTTCGGGGTCAGCAGCGCGATCCGCCGGGCGCCATGGCCGGCCAGGTGGTCAAGCATCAGCCGGGTGTTCGCGTCCGTCTCGGACGCCACGTACCAGGGATAGTCGGCGCGGCCGAGGCCCCGGCCGATCGTCACCACCGGCACGCCGAGAGCCTCGAGCGCCGCGACCCGCTCGTCGTCTGGCGACGGATCGGCCACGATGCCGCCGTCGATGGCCAGCCCGCGCAGGCCGGTGGCGACGATCGCCGGCGGCAGCAGCATCAGGGCATTCTCGCGCGCGAACGCGGTCATCGCGGCCGAGCTGGCCAGCCGCATGTAGAAGTCAAGCCGCAGCGTCTCGTCGGAGCGCGCGTCGTCGCCGACCGGCAGCACCAGGCCGATGGATCCGGAGCGGCCGGACCGCAGTCCCCTGGCGTGCCTGTTGGCCCGGTAGCCGAGCCGGTGCACCACCTGCGCGACCCGCGCGCGGGTCTGCGGATCCACCCGGCCCTTCCCGTTCAGGGCGTGCGAGACCGTCGTCACCGAAACGCCGGCGGCTTTCGCGACATCATGAATGGTTGGCCGTGACACCGCAGGTCCCCGTCATACAGAGGTGGGTATGCAGGCTGAGCATACGGTAAGCCGATCCCGCCCTTCGTCCAGGCGAGAGCAGGCCGCGCCCGCATCCCATGATCACCACCAATTGACGAAGCCACTGCCCGGTGATTGACTACGGCGCACATCGCACCCGGAAGGGGGCCCGCCGTGGCGGTCACCGCCAGCGAGTCCGTCCGGCGCTCCGCACCGCCGGACGAGCCGCTGCTCGAGCTGGACGGCCTCACGGTGCGGCTCGAGGTCGCTGGCGCCCGGCGTCCGGTGCTGCGCGGGGTTTCCCTGCAAGTGCATCCTGGCGAGGCCGTCGGGCTGGTGGGCGAGTCAGGCTCGGGCAAGTCCATGACGGCGCGAGCCATCAGCAGGCTGCTGCCGGCGGGCGCCGAGGTAACCGGGCAGATCCGGTTCGCCGGCCGGGACATCGGCGGGCTGGCCGGCGGCGAGCTGCGCTCCTACCGCAACCGGATATCGACGGTGTTCCAGGATCCGCGCGCCCACACCAATCCGGTGCGGCGGATCGGGGACTTCATGACCGAGGCGCTGCGCACGAACCTCGGCGTGCCGGCGGCCGCGGCGCAGCGCCGGGCCGCCGAAGCGCTGCGGCAGGTGGGCATCGAGGACGGCGAGCGGCGGCTGAGGCAGTATCCGCACCAGCTTTCCGGCGGCATGCTGCAGCGAGTCATGATCGCAGCCGCGCTGCTGACCAGCCCGGTGCTGCTGCTCGCCGACGAGCCGACAACGGCGCTCGATGTCACGACCCAGGCCGAGGTGATGGCCATCCTCGACGACCTGCGCCGCGAACTTGGCCTGGCAATGCTGTTCATCACCCACGACCTGGATCTGGCCGCCGCGGTGTGCGACCGGACCGCGGTCATGTACGCCGGGCAGATCGTCGAGGTGCGGAGCTCGTCGCTACTGCACGATGATCCGCTGCACCCGTATACCGCCGCGCTGGCTGCGGCACGGCCTGACATCACCCGCAAGGCGGAGCGGCTGCGCGCCATCCCCGGCCGTCCGCTGTCGGCCTTCGAGGCGCCGCAGGACGAGTGCGCGTTCGCGCCGCGGTGCGCGCACGCCAGGGACCTCTGCCGGGCCCGGGTGCCCGACATCATCGACCTGGCCAGCGGGCTCTCCCGGTGCGTGCGCGCACATGAACTGCGCGGCCAGCTAGCGATGGCCGCCGATGGCTGACCAGGTCAGCGCGCCGGTCCTCGAGGTGACCGGCCTGCGCAAGGAATTCGGCTCGTTCGTGGCGGTGGACGACGTGTCGTTCAGCGTGCGGCAGGCAGGCTCACTGGCGATCGCGGGCGAGTCAGGGTCAGGCAAGACCACGATCGCGCGCATGATCGTGGGCCTGGAACGGCCGACGAGCGGCGCGATCACCGCCTGCGGGCATGACCGGTCCCGGCCGGCCCGTGCAGCCAGGGACCGCCGCCGGCGGGGCCGCGAGGTGCAGATCGTCTTCCAGGATCCGTACACCAGCCTGGATCCCCGCCAGTCGGCCGAGGGCAGCATCAGCGAGGTGCTACGCCGCCGCCACCGCGACTGGCCGGCCGCGCGGCGCCGCGAGCGGACCGCCGAGCTGATCGCCCTCGTCGGGCTTGACGCCCGGCAGGCGCAGACCGTCCCGCGTGAGCTTTCCGGCGGCCAGCGGCAGCGGGTGGCGATCGCTCGCTCGCTCGCTGCCGAGCCGCGGGTGCTGATCCTGGACGAGTCCGTCGCGGCGCTTGACGTGTCGATCCAGGCCCAGGTGCTCAACCTGCTCAGCGACATCCGCGAGCAGACCGGCGTGTCCTACGTACTGATCAGCCACGACCTCGCGGTCGTCAGGCAGCTCGCCGACGAGATCATCGTGCTGCGCCGCGGCCTGGTGGTGGAGCGCGGGCCGACAGCGCGGATCCTGGACGACCCGCAGGACGGCTATACCAGGCGGCTGCGCGCCAGCGTCCCTCGGCCGGGCTGGAAGCCGCGTCGCTCGAGCAGCACCGGCAATGGCTCCCCAGGCCCTTCCTGACCTGACCGGCAACGGCCCGTGTGCCGGTCAGGAAACGGCTGGATAACGGCTATGACCGGGCCGGGCAATGGGCCTTGACAAGGCGAAGCGGCCAACCCTACGCTGCCAAAAGGTTTCGGCACCTCAGGGAGTCGCCCTCCTCGAGCCTGAGAGGCGGGTCGGGATGCAGGCTCATGATCTCGACGGCCCGGTCATCAGGCAGCGCACCCTTCAGATACGCCAAGCGGCCCCGGATGGCGCGCGAGCCCCCGCGCGTGCCTTCCGCGCCAGACCGACGGGCTTCAACGTTGCAGCGGCCGTCGGCGTCTGCGCCCGCCACCGGGGGCTACGCCAGCAGGCGAGCTGAGCCGACGGAGACCCCACGTGAGCGATGACCTCAACAAGCTGCGCACCGAACACGCCGACGGACTGATTGGCCGTCGCGAACTGCTCCGCCGGGCGGCGCTCATCGGACTGTCGGGCCCGGCCCTCGGCGCTTTCCTGGCCGCCTGCGGTTCCAGCTCGCCCTCGCCCAGGCCAGCCGGCGGCGGCACGGCCGCCATCGGCACGACCGTGCTCACGCCGGCCCCGAAAGGCAGCGTCGACAGCATCAACTGGGGCCTGTTCTACGAGCCTTCTGGCCTCGACTGGATCTACGACTACAACTACGAGGAAAACACAGTCGTCGCGAACATCACCGAGAGCCTGATGCGGCTCACGCCGCAGTTCACGATCGAGCCCGCGCTGGCCGAGTCCTTCTCCGCGCCCGATCCGCTGACCAAGGTCTACCAGATCAGGCAGGGCGTGAAGTTCTCCGACGGCAGCCCGATGACCGTCGACGATGTCGTGTTCAGCCTGCAGCGCCACCTCAACCCCGCCTCGTTCTGGAACTTCGCCTACGTCAACGTCAAGAGCGTGGAGAAAACGGGCGCCGCCGAGGTCACGGTCCGGATGAAGCGGCCCGACGAGGTCTTCCACCCGCTGATGGCCACCCCAGCCGGCGGCGTCGGCAAGGCGTCCTACCTGAAGGCCAAGGGAAAGGCCTACGGCACCCCCTCCGCCGGGCCCGTCGGAACGGGGCCGTTCACGTTCACCAGCTGGGCACAGGGCTCGTCGATCATCATCAGCAAGAACGACTCGTACTGGGATACCGCGCACGCCGCCAAGGTGGGGAAGATCACCTTCTCCTTCATTCCGCAGGAATCCACCATGACGACGGCGCTGCTTTCCGGCGAGATCGACGGCGCCTACCACACCCCTTACAGCGGCCTTGGCCAGCTGCGCTCTACCTCGGCCGGCAAGCTGTACCTCGGCAAGAGCATGATCTTCACCGAGATCATCATCGCCGGGACCACCGGGCCGCTGACTGATCATCGGGTGCGCACCGCGCTGCTGCTGGCGATCGACCGGACGGCGCTGGCGAAGACGGTGTACAACGGGGCGGCAAGCGCGCTGCGCAATACCGTGGTGCCGCTCGGCGAGTGGGGCTACGGGCAGGCCGAGGCGCTCGCCGCCTGGAACAAGCTCGCGCCGCCGGCGGTAGACCTGACCAAGGCCAAGCAGCTGGTGGCGCAGGCCGGCGCCGCCGCCAAGGCCCCGATGACGATCGCCACCAGGGCGTCCTTCCAGCGGTACATCAACATCGCGACGATCGTGCAGGCCGCAGCCAAGCAGATCGGCCTGACGGTCAACATCAAGTCCATCGACCCGAACACTTACGGGAACCTGTTCTTCTCGGCCAAGGCCAGGTCCGGGATCGACATGTTCATCAGCGAGAACTACGCCGATATCCCCGAGCCGCTGGAGATCCTCTACCCGGCGGTGGTCCCCGGCCAGTTCTACAACTACAACGGCTACAACAACCCGACGGTCACCAGTGACCTCGGCCAGGCCTTCAGGCAGGTCAGCGACAACAAGCGGGCTTCGCTCGTGCTGGCCGCACAGGCGGTCCTGGCTAATGACCTGGCCGCGCTGCCGCTGGCCAACCCGGCCGTGCCGCTGTTCATGAACAAGCGGATCACCGGCGCTCCGGCTTCGTTCTGCTACCTCTACTACCCGTGGGCGCGTGACATCGGGGCCGCTGCCTCGTGAGGATCGCGACCTTCATCGCGGGACGACTGGCCGGCCTTGCCGCGACTCTCCTGGTCGCGAGCTTCGTCGTGTACGGCGCGCTCTACCTGGCGCCTGGCAGCCCGGTCGCGGTCATCACCGGCGGCCGCGCGCTGCCGGCCAGGACCCTGGCAGCCATCAACGCCGAGTACGGATTCGACAGGCCATTCGCGGTCCGCTACTTCCAGTGGCTCGGCAACTTCCTGCACGGGAACTTCGGCCAGTCGATCGTCTTCCGGCAGAACGTCTCGACCCTGGTCGCTGCCCGGGCCGGGACGACCGCGTTCCTGGTCGCCTACGCAGCCCTGCTGATCATCCTGCTCGGCGTGCTGCTCGGCCTGGTGTCGGCGCTGCGCCAGGGCCGCACCGACACCACCATCCTGGGGATCACCACGGTCGGCATCGCGACCCCGTCGTTCGTCGCCGCGATCGTGATGATCTCCATCTTCACCCTGGGCCTGCACTGGTTCCCGGCGATCGGCGCGGGCACCGGCTTCACCGACCGGCTCTGGCACCTCACCATGCCGGCGGCCGCGCTCGCGCTCGCCGGGACCGCGTACGTGGCGCGGCTGACCCGCTCGGCCGCGAACGAGGAACTGGCACGCGAGCACGTGGACACCGCGCGCGGCCGCGGCATCCCTGAGCCGCTGGTCATCCGCAGGCACGTGCTGCGCAACGCGATGATCCCGATCACCACGGTCGGCGGGCTGACCGTGGCCAGCCTGATCGCGGGCTCGGTGGTGGTGGAGAACGCGTTCGCGATCAACGGGCTCGGCTCTTACCTGATCAGCTCCGTGGAGCAGAAGGACTTCCCGGTGGTCCAGGCCATCTCGCTGCTGCTGGTCACCGCCTTCGTGGTCGTCAACACGGTCGTCGACCTGCTGTACGGGCTGATCGACCCGCGCGTCTCGATGACCGGAGCCAGCCGATGACCATTCCCGCGCTGGCCACCGCGCAGCGCCCGCTGGTGACGCTGCGCCGGATCGGCGCCGCCCGGACGCGCCGCCTTGGCGTGCTCGGCGTGGCCAGCGCCAGCCTCATCGTGGCGCTCGCGCTCGTCGCGGTGCTCGCGCCGTTCATCGCGCCGCACGACCCCAATGCGCTCGACCTGCTGCACCCCTTCGCCGGCCCGTCGCCGCAGCACTTGCTGGGGACCGACGACACCGGCCGTGACCTGCTTTCGCGGCTGATCGTCGGGTCGCGCACGAGCCTGCTGGGGCCGCTGCTCGTGGTCGCGCTGGCAGTCGCGCTCGGGGTACCGCTGGCCATCGCCTCGGCCTGGCGCCGCGGGCCAGTGGACGCCGTGCTGTCGCGGGTGCTCGACCTGCTGTTCGCGTTCCCCGGCGTGCTGCTCGCCATCCTCGCGATCGCGCTGTTCGGGGCGGGCCTGCCAGCCGCGATCATTGCGCTCGCCATCGCGCACATGCCCTACATCGCGCGGGTCACCAGGGCCGCGGCGATCCGCGAGCGAGAGCTGACCTACGTGGAGTCGCTGCAGGTGCACGGCTTCTCCGGACTCGCCATCTGCTTCCGGCACCTGCTGCCCAACCTGGGTCCGCTGATCATCGCCCAGGCCACGGTGTCGTTCGGATACGTGATGGTCGACCTGGCCGCGCTGTCCTTCCTCGGGCTCGGCGTCCAGCCGCCATCGGCTGACTGGGGCGTGATGGTGGCGAGCGGCGAGCCGTCGATCCTCGAAGGTCACCCGCAGCAGTCGCTGTACGCGGGCATCCTCATCGTGGCCGCCGTGTGCGCGTTCACGATCCTGGGCGAGCGGCTGGCTGACCCGGCTCGTGCCCCGTCCCGCGGCTAACCTCCACGACAGCCGGCAGCGAGAGCCGAGGTCGGCCCAGCACCGCGCTGGCCGGGGCTGACCAGGATGCTTAGCTGCCCTGCCGGTCGGCCAGTGCCGCGCTGTCCAGGCCAGCCGGGCGCCAGCCGCTGACCGTGCTCGCGAGCGCCAGCGCGGCCGGCAGGTCAGGGCAGCCGGCCGTGCCGCCCGCCGCGGTGGTGGAGGCCGTGCCGACTGCGCAGCCCAGCCGGCCGGCCTCGCCGATGTCCATGCCGCGCAGCAGCCCGGCGATCAGCCCGGCGTTGCAGCAGTCACCGGCGCCGGTCGCGTCCACCACCGGTGCCGCGGCAGCGGGCGGCGCGGCGCGGTACAGCCCGGCCGGCCCGGCGACCAGCACACCGTGGCGGCCCAGCTTGACTGCCACGGTCCGGCCGCCAGCGGTCAGCGCGGCGACGGCGTCGCCCAGCCGCCCGGTGCCCGACAGCAGCAGCGCCTCGGCCTGGTTCGGCAGCAGCAGCCCGACGTGCTCCAGCACCCCGCGCAGCTGCTCGCCGCCCCACCGGCCGGCCGGATCCCAGTTGGTGTCAAGCGAGGTGCCCGCCCCAGCGGCGCGGGCACGGCCGAGCAGCCCGGCCAGGCCGGGACCGAGCGAGTCCGCCAGCAGGAAGTAAGAGCTGACGTGCACGTGCCTGGCCCGCTCGACCAGCCCGGCAGGCACGTCCTCGGCGGTGAGCGAGGTCATCGCGCCAGTCGCGGTCAGGATCGCCCGGTCAGCGCCGCGCGACAGCGCCACCGTCATCCCGGTCGGCTCCCCCGGCCGCACCGCGACGGCGCCCGTGTCGACGCCCTCGGCGGCCAGCTGCGCCAGCATCAGATCGCCGGCGGCGTCAGCGCCGACGGCGGCGACGAGCGCGACCCGCAGGCCAAGCCTGGCCGCGGCCACCGCGGTGATCGCGGCCGAGCCGCCGATGACCAGCGACACGCTGCCGACCAGCTTCTCCTGCTGCCCGAAGGCGGGCGCCACGTCGTCGCCGAGCACGAGCACGTCCGGGTTGCAGTCGCCGACGACGACCAGGTCGAAGCCGGTCACGCCGTCAGTACCTGCAGGCCGGCCTCGGTGAAGGCGGCCGTGTCCTGACCGCTGATGCCGGTGTCGGTGACCAGCACGTCGACCTCGCCCGCCGTGCAGATCCTGGCGAACGCCCGCCGGCCGACTTTCGAGCTGTCGGCCGCGATCACCACCCGGGCCGCCTGGCTGGCCATCAGCCGGTTGATGCTGGCCTCTCCCTCGTGCTGGGCGGTGGCGCCGGCCACGACGTCGATCCCGTCCACGCCGAGGATCGCGATGTCCATGCTGACCTGGTCGAGCACGCCGGTCGCCAGCGGGCCTGTGAGCTCGTAGGAGTGCGGCCTGGCAACCCCGCCGGTCACCACAATCTTGATGTGCTGCCGCACGGCCAGCTCCGCGGCGATGTTCAGCGCGTTGGTCACGACGGTCACGGCGGGCGAGGCAGCGCCGGCCGTCAGGTCAGCGCGCATCGCGAGGGCGCGGGCCACTTCCGTCGTGGTCGTGCCGCCATTCAGCCCGAGCACCTGACCTGGCTGCACGAGCCCGGCGGCCAGCACGGCGATCCGGTGCTTCTCCGACGGATGCCGCTCGGACTTGTAGCGCAGCGGCAGGTCGTAGGTGACACCCCTGGCGATCGCGCCACCGCGGATCCTGGCGAGCATCTGCTGACTGGCCAGCTCGTCGAAGTCACGCCTGATGGTCGCCGCTGACACGCCGAGCAGCTTGGCCGCGCGCTCTACCTGTACCTGGCCCTCGGCAGCCAGCAGCTCGAGCAGCTGGTTCCAGCGGCTATAGCGGCTCACCGGCAGCTCCTCTTGTCACGTTCCGGCGGTTTCGCCCAGATCATAGGGTCAGGCCGTCGCGCTCAGCAGGCACAGCATCCTGGCCACCTCGTCGGCCACCGCGTCGCGGCCGGCGGCCAGGTAACGGCGCGGGTCCACCAGGGCCGGCTGCGCGGCCAGGCAGTCGCGCACCGCGGCGGTGAAGGCCTTGTTCAGCTGCGTGGCCAGGTTGATCTTCGTCAGCCCGGCGCGGATCGCGGCGCGGATCATCTGGTCCGGCACTCCGGACGAGCCGTGCAGCACCAGCGGCACGCCGGCCGTCGCCCGCAGGCTGGCGATCAGGTCCAGGTCGAGCACGGCGTCGCGGGTCAGCATCGCGTGCGAGCTGCCGACCGCAACCGCCAGCGCGTCCACGCCGGTGCCGGTGACATAAGCGGCCGCCTGGTCGGGCCTGGTCCGTGCGCCGGGCGCGTGCACGCCGTCCTTGCCGCCGACTTCGCCGAGCTCCGCCTCGACCCAGACCGCGCGCTCGTGGCACCAGCGCGCCACCCCGGATGTCGCCTTGACGTTCTGCTGGTAATCCAGCTGCGAAGCGTCGAACATGACCGACCTGATCCCCAGCCGCACCGCGTCACGCAGCAGCTCCTCGTCGGTCGCGTGGTCCAGGTGCACGCAAGCCGGCACAGCAGCGCTGGCCGCGACCGCCAGCACGGCGCGGACGATCGGCTCCAGCCGGCCGTGGTAGCGCACGCAGTTCTCGCTGAGCTGGAGCACCACCGGTGCCCGCGCCCGTTCCGCGCCGGTGACGATGGCCTCGGCGTGCTCGATCCCGATCACGTTGAACGCGCCGGCCCCCCGGCCAGCCGCCGCCGCCGGCCCAAGGATCGCGGCCATCGTGACCGACGGCATCAGCCCTCCCCCTTGCCGGCCAGCCGGACCCCGGCGAGCGCCCGCTCGTAGTCGTCCTGGCAGAACTCCCCCGCGGCCGGCGCAGCGGCGGCCGCGGTGCCGAGCGCGCAAGCGTGCCGCAGCCGGTCGGCCCACGGCAGCCCGCGCACGAGGCCGTCGGCCAGGCCGGCCACGACCGCGTCGCCGGCGCCGGTCGGGTTGCCAGCTACCTGGCAGCCCGGCTCGGCGCGCCAGCAGCCGGTGCCGGTCATGGCCAGCAGCCCGTGCGCGCCGAGCGACACTACGACGGCGCCGGCGCCGCGGCCGGCCAGGCTCGCCGCGGCACGCGAGACCGCGAGATCGTCAGGGGATCCGGCGGCGGCCAGGCTCGCGCCGGCGGCCTGCTCGAGCTCGGCGAGGTTGGGCTTGACGATGGCAGGGCCAGCGGCGACGCCAGCCAGCAGCGCGGCGCCTGAGCTGTCGAGCACCGCCGGGACCCCAGCCGCGGCCGCGGCCCTGATCAGTTCCGCGTAACTGCCAGGGTCAGCGCCCGGCGGCAGGCTGCCGGACAGCACCACGGCGGCCGCGTCGCCGAGCTGCTGGCGATAGTCGCGGCTGAACTGCTCGTACTCGGCCGGGCTGACCCGCGGGCCTGGCTCGTTGAAAAGCGCCGTCTCACCGCGACTGGTATCCACCACCGCGACGGTCTGCCTGGTCGGCCCGGCGATGGCGGTGAAGGCGGCGGGCAGGCCGGCCTCGGCCAGCCCGGCCAGCACCGCCTCGCCGGCCGGGCCGCCAGCCAGGCCGGTGACGCGCACCGGCGTGCCGAGCGCGTGCAGCACCCGCGCCACGTTCAGTCCCTTGCCGCCGGCCCTGGCAGCGACCCTGGCCGGCCGGTTCACCCCGGCCCAGTCCACCCCGTCGACGTGATAAGTGACATCGAGCGCGGGGTTGAGGGCAACGGCCAGGATCACGGTTCTGGCCTCAGCGTGGCGCCAGGATGACCGACCTGGTGAGGTTCCGCGGCCGGTCGGGGTCAAGGCCGCGAGCGGAGGCCAGCTCGACGGCGAGGCACTGCGCCCGGACCAGCTCGGCCAGCGGGTCGGCCGTGCCGGTCCAGGCGATGCCGCCCGCGTCGGCCGCCTCTGCCGCGATGCCGTCGGGCGCCGGCCCGAGGAACCACACCACGCTACCGGGCCCGGTGACCGCGACCGGGCCGTGCCGGTACTCCATCGCCGGGTACGCCTCGGTCCACATGCCAGCGGCCTCGCGCAGCTTCAGCGCAGCCTCGCTGGCCAGCCCGCAGGTCCAGCCCGTGCCGAGGAAGGTGAACTGCCGGGCGCCGAGCAGCTCGGCTGGCAGCGCGGTGGCGATCACCCGGTCGGCCGCGGCGGCAGCCGGCTCGATGTCATGCCCCAGGTGCGCGAGCAGCAGCGCCAGCTCCGTGGTGGCGAACCTGGTCTGCACGACGGCGTCCTCGTCGGCGAAGTCGAGCGCGATTGCCAGGTCGGCGGCGGCGGCGGCCGGCGTCGCCCCGCTCGCCGTGATGGCCACGGTGGGGACCTGGCCGCTGAGCGCGGCGAGCAGC
This sequence comes from Streptosporangiaceae bacterium, assembly GCA_036495525.1. Classification (GTDB taxonomy): domain Bacteria; phylum Actinomycetota; class Actinomycetes; order Streptosporangiales; family Streptosporangiaceae; genus DASXMR01. Next base: position 41,766 of record DASXMR010000158.1, read on the forward strand.
TCGAGGATCTCCGTCGTAGTGCCCGACCTGGACAGCGCGATGACCCGGTCGTACCGGCGGCCAGCTGGCATCTCAGAGGCGGCGAACGCGTCGGTCTCGCCGTGCCCGCCGGTCTCGCGCGCGGCAGCGTAGCTCTGCGCCATGAACCACGATGTGCCGCAGCCGACGACCGCGACCCGCTCGCCGCTGGCCGGCAGCACCCCGGTCAGCTCGCCGGCCAGTCTCGCCGCCCGCCGCCAGCAGTCAGGCTGGGCGGCGATCTCGGCTTCGATGCTGGCCTGGCCGCCCGGCCGGCCGGCGCTGCTGCCGGGCCGGCCCGGCCCGCCGGAGCGGCCGCTGGCCGGCCCCCGGCCGGCTGCCGACTCACCCGTCACGCCCGCCTTGCTCACCCGGCACCCCTCTCCTGCTCCGCTGCCTGACATATGCGCGCGGCAGCGCTGGCTGCCCGCGTCCCGCTCACGTGCCGGCCAGCCCGGTCGCCGCGACCGACCGCACGAAGTACCGCTGCGCCACGAAGAAGATCACCAGCATCGGCACGAGGCTCATCACGTTGCCGGCCATCAGCAGCGTCCACTCGGTGGAGTGGGCGCCCTGGAACGTCGCCAGGCCGAGTGGCAGCGTCATCTGGCTGGTCGAGGTAACCACGATGAGCGGCCACAGGAAGTTGTTCCACGAGTCGAGGAAGGTCAGCGCCGCGAGGGTGGCGAGAGCCGGCAGCGACAGCGGCAGCACGATGCGCCACAGCACGCCGAGCCTGCCGGCCCCGTCGACGCGCGCTGACTCCTCGTACTCGGCAGGCAGCGTGCGGAAGAACTGGCGCAGGAAGAACACCCCGAAGGCGGTGGCGGCGTTCGGCAGGATCAGCGCTCCGATGTGGTTGATGCCCACCCAGGCGAGGACGTGGATGCCGAGCCAGCGGGTGATGATGAACTGCGGGATCATCGTCACCTGGAACGGCACCATCAGGGTCGCCATGATCACCACGAACAGCGCTGTGCGGCCGAGGAAGCGGAGCCTGGCGAACGCGTAGCCGGCCAGCGAGCAGAGCACCAGGTTGCTGACGACGGTGAGCACACCGACGATCGCGCTGTTGAGGAAGAAACGGGCGAACGGCGCGGCGTGCAGCGCGTCGGGGTAGTTCGCGAAGCGCAGCGTGCCGGGAGCCAGCACCGGCGGGAAGTGCAGCGCCTCGGCCGGCGTCTCGACCGAGGTCACGATCAGCCAGGCGAACGGGAAGATCAGCACCAGCGTGGCGGGCACCAGCAGCAGGTGCCACCCGCTGAACGGCAGGCGGCTCCGGCGCCGCACCGGGCCTTGCGTGATCGCGGTCATGACCGGTAGTGGGTGAATCGCCGCCCGGCCCGGAACTGGATCGCGGTGACCACCAGGATGATGACGAACAGGACGTAGGCGATGGCTGAGGCGTAGCCGAAGTTGAAGTCCTGGAATGCCTGCTTGTACAGGTAGTAGACGACCACCGTGGTGGCGTTGAGCGGGCCGCCCTGGGTGCTCAGGTACACCTCGTCGAACAACTGCAGCGCGTTGATGGTCAGCCAGACGGCCAGGAACAGCGACGCCGGGCTCAGCAGCGGCAGGGTCACCCGGCGGAACGTCGCCCACCGGCCCGCCCCGTCGATCGCAGCCGCCTCGGTGAGCACCGGCGGAATGCCCTGCAGCGCAGCCAGGTAGATCACCACCGCGAAGCCGGTCCAGCCCCAGATCGTCATCACGATGATGACGAACAGCGCCTCCGACGGGGAGTTCAGGAACTGCTGCTGCGGCAGGTGCAGCAGGCTGAGCCCGTAGTTCACGATCCCGTAGCTCGGGTCGAACAGCCAGATGAAGACCAGCGCCTCGCTGATCGTGGAGATCGCCATCGTGGCGAAGGCAGCGGTGCGGTACAGCGAGATGAAGCGGATCTTCCGGTTCATCGCGACCGCGAGGAACAGCCCGGCCAGCATCGTGCCCGGCACGAACAGCGCCGTGTACACCAGCGTGTGCTGCACTGCCTGGCTAACGACAGGGTCGTGCACCAGCTGCCGGTAGTTGCTCAGCCCGACGTACGGGGTGCTCGGCGACAGCCCGTTGTCCTGCTGGAACGAGATGATCGCTGACCACACGATCGGAGCGGCGCCGAACAGCAGGATGACGGCGGCGGCCGGGGTCACGAACGCCCAGCCAGCGACGTGCTCTGACGCGGCCAGCGGACGGCGCGTCCGGCCCGCGGCGCCGGACCGGCGGCGCAGGGCGGCAGCTGGAGCTATCACGTCATCCGCTCGGGCTCGCCAGCGCCTGGTTGACCTGCTTCGCCGCGCTCGCCAGGGCCGCGGCCGGCTGGCTCTTGCCAAGCAGCACCGAGACGATCATGGTGCCGAGGATCTGCGAGACCTTGGGATAGGAAGGCGTCTGCGGCCTGGCCTGCTTCACGTTGCCGAGGTTCGCGATGAACGTGCTGACGCCGGGCAGTGCGGCGTTCATCTGCTGGTCAAACCCCGCCGCCTTGGACACCGAGGCCCGGATCGGCAGGTCGCCGGTCTGCAGCGAGAAGTAGCTGTCCTGGGCCGGCGCGGTGAGCCAGAGCAGGAACTTCTCCGCGGCGCTGACCCTGGCCGAGCCGTTGTTGAAGACGACCCAGTTGTCGGGGCCGGAGATCGTCTGGTCGCCGCCGCCGGTGCCGGGGAAGGACGGCATGTACTGGACGCCGTACTTCACGCTCGGGAAGCCGGACAGGTCCCACGGGCCGGTCACCAGCATCCCGATCTTGCCTGAGTTGAACAGGTTGGCGTAGTTGGAGTCGCTCGGGTCCAGGTACATCGAGTGGTCCGTGACGGCCATCTGCTGCAGCGTGGTCAGCGCCTTGAGCCCGGCCGGCGAGTTGAACGCGGCTGACTTGTTGTCCGGCGCGAGGATGGAGCCGCCCGCCTCCCACAGCAGCGCCTCCCAGTGCCACACCGTGTCCTCGCTGCCCGGCGTCACGTACGCGGTGCCGAACTGCTTGCTCGACTTGCTGGTCAGCTTGGCTGCGTCGGCGACGAACTGGTTCCAGGTCCAGCCGGGCTTCGGGTCCTGCAGGCCGGCTTGCGCGAACAGGGTCTTGTTGTAGACCACGGCAAGGTTGTCGACCAGTGCCGGGATGCCGATGACCTTGCCGTTGACCGTCGCCACGTCGCGCTCGCCGGTCCAGAAGTCGCCCCAGTTGACCTTCGGCCCGCTGACCAGCGAGGTGAGGTTCACCACCTGGGGGATCTGCGCGACGTTCGGCGCCCACGACCCGTACAGGTAGGCGATGTCGGGCGTGCTGCCGCCGCGCACCGCGGTGAGGACCTTGGTCAGCGAGTTGTCGTTGTTGACGAACAGGCTGCTCACCTTCACGCCGGTCTGCTGCTGGTACTCGCTCAGCAGGTGCTTGAAGGCCTTGGCCTCGGCGCCGGTGTAGCCCTCCCAGATGGTGAGCGATGTGCCCGACCCGCCACCGGAGGAACTGTCGGTGCCGCACGCGGCCAGCCCCAGGGCAGTGACCGCGGCCGCCACTGCCGCGCATAGCCAGCGTCTGGTCATCCCGACCTCGCCTCCGGCCCGGCCTGGCCGGCCGCAGCCGGGTGCCGGGAGAACGGCCGACCGCGCCCAGATTCGAACGATCTTGCGCGGTTCACGGATGTTTGAGACATCATCGCCCGCTGACGCGGCGCAGTGTCAAGGTTTTCGGTCATATTTTTGCGCGCTATTGCTCGAAGTAGCGCGCAATGCAACACTGTCGAGCTGTGGTCAAGGTTGCATTCGTCGGCGCCGGCAGCATCGAGTTCACCCGTAACGTGGTCACTGACCTGTGCGGCTATCCCGAGCTGAAGGGCGAGCTCGAGCTGTCGCTGCATGACATCAGCGAATCCCGGCTCGCCCACGCGACGGCGCTGGCCAGGCAGATTTCCGCGCAGAGCGGCGCCGGGGCTGCCGTGACCGCCAGCGGCGACCGCCGGCAGGCGCTGGCCGGCGCGCACTACGTGATCAACGAGGTGCAGGTCGGCGGTTACGACGCGACCGTGCTCGACTTCGATATCCCGGCGAAGTACGGAGTGCGGCAGACCATCGCCGACACGATCGGCATCGGCGGGATCTTCCGCGGGCTGCGGACCATCCCGGTGGTGACCGGCATCGCCGCCGACATGCTCGCCGTGTGCCCGGATGCCTTCCTGCTGAACTACAGCAACCCGATGGCCATGCTGCCGTGGGCGGTGTACGAGGGCACCGGGTTCGGCAACGTGTTCGGGCTGTGCCATTCGGTCAGGGACACGCACGCCTTCCTGGCCGGCCTGGTCGGCGCCGACCCGGCTGCGGTCACCTTCCTCACCGCCGGCTTCAACCACCAGGCGTTCGTGCTGCGCTTTGAGCAGGACGGGCAGTCGCTTTACCCGCGGCTGCGCGAGGTGATCGACGCCTCGCCCGAACTGCAGCGCCGGGTCCGGGTCGAGCTGTACCGGGCCTTCGGCTACTTCCCCACCGAGTCGAGCGAGCACTCAGCCGAGTACGTGCCGTGGTTCATGCGGCACGACGACCAGGTCGAGCAATTCCGCATCTTCGTCGGCGACTACCTGGCCCGGTCGCAGGAGAACCTGCGCGAGCTGGCGGCGCTGCAACGCGAGCTTGACGCAGGCACGCCGCTCGACCTGGCGCCCACGAGCGAGCTGGCCTCGCTGTTCATCCACTCGCTGGAGACCGGCACCCGCCGCGAGCTGTACGTCAACGTCCGCAACGGCGAGCTGATCACCAGCCTGCCGCCGCAGTGCTGCGTCGAGGTGCCCTGTGACCTCGGCCCGGACGGCGCCGTGCCGCGGCCGGTCGGCGCGCTGCCGCCGCAGCTCGCGGCGCTGAACCGGACCTTCCTCAATGTGGTCGAGCTGACCGTGCGGGCAGCCCTTGACGGCCGCCGCGACCACGTCTACCAGGCTGCGCTGCTCGATCCGAACACCGCAGCGACGCTCACCACCGCGCAGACGATCGCGATGTGCGACGAGCTGCTCGACGCGCACCGGGCTTTGCTCCCGCCGGGGCTGGCCGGCTAGCCAGCGGCCACCGGCGGCTGCCAGATCAGCGAGAACGAGGAGAGCGTCATGCGACTGGGCAGCAAGAGCTGGCTCGCCGTCACCGGACCGGCCGCTGCGCTGGCCATCCTGCTGCCCGGCAGCGCCGCCGCCGCACCTCAGCCAGCCGGCCGGTCAGCGGCCGGGCACGCCGCCAGCCAGGCTGCTGCCGCGACGGCCGCCAGGCGCATCGCGCCGCCGCGGCGGCAAGGCAAGCTGCGGATCACCGGCCGGCTCAGGGACGGGAGCCTGCTCACCGCCGCCGGGCTTTCCTGGCGGCCGGGAGCGCTGCCGCGCGGCGACCGGCTGCTCAGCTTCGAGGTCAGCTACACCTGGAAATCCTGCCCGCCGGCCGGCCAGTGCCGCCCGGCGGCTGACTCGACCGTCACGCCGTTCGCGGCCAGGCGCTACCGCGCCGGGCACGCCGACACCGGTCGCCGGCTCCGTGTCACCGAGACGGCAGCCGAGGTGGTCGAGACCAGCCCTGCGACCTTCTCGTTCCATGTCATCCGGGCATCAGCGACCACCGTCACCGCGGCCGCCGTGCGCGCCTACCCCGCTGGCCGCCGCCCGTCGAGCGCCTTCGTCAACGGCGTGCCGGAGCAGCGCACCGCCTCCGACGCGGAGAACTTCCGCCTCAGTGCCCCGCACTACAACAGCGCCGACGGCCGGCCGAGCCAGCGCTACCGGGTCGGCCATGGCCGCTGGCGCGCCCTGCCAGCCAGCCGGGTGCTGCGCACCGGCAGGCTGCGGCCCGGCAGGCACCAGGTCAGCGTGCGCACGGCCAACCGGGCCGGCGCCACCGTCGCCCGGTTCAGCTGGCGGGTGGTACCGCTGCCGGCCCCGGTGGCCTGCCGGCCGCGTCCGCACCGGCCGTGCTGGTACCCGCCGCACCTGAACAAGCGGCACCATCCGATGCGCTGGGACTGGCAGATCGGCCGGGTTAGGCCGCTGCAGCGGACCGGCCGCCGGGCGGTGGACATCTACGACGTCGACGGCTTCCTCACCACCGCCGCGCAAGTGCGCGCGATCAGGACCCGCTGGCAGGCCAGTACGCTCCGGCACCCGAAAGCCGTCTGCTACCTGGACCTGGCCTGGGAGGACTACCGGCCGGACGGCAGCCCTGGCGGTCCCTCGTTCCCGCGCAGGGTGCTCGGCCACGTCTACTTCGGCTTCCCGCAGGAACGCTGGGTCGACCTGCGCCAGCTGAACGCGCTGAAGCCGATGCTCAACCGGCGGATCGCGATGTGCGCGCGCAAGGGCTTCGACGCGGTTGAGCTCGACGACATCGACAGCTTCGACCCGCCGTCCACCACTGGCTTCCAGCTCACTCCCGGCGACGCGCAGAACTTCCTCGCCTACGCCTTCAACCAGGTGCACCGCGACGGGATGACCGCGCTATGGAAGAACTCGCCGCTGCTCAGCTGGTGGGGCCGCCACTACACCGACGGCGCGGTCGTCGAGGAGTGCTACGTGTTCCATCAGTGCTTCGCCGCGTCCCAGCGCGGCAGCCGGCACTACGGGATCACCTGCACCGGGCTGGCCGGCCCCACGCCGTGCGGCTGGGACGACTTCACTGCCGACCGCACCAGGCACCAGCCCACCGGCAAGTGGGTCGGCGAGGCCGAGTACGGCGCCGATCATTTCGTCTGCAACCCCGGCCAGCAGTGCCCGCACCGGCGGCTGTTCCGCTCCTTCTGCCGGGCGGTCTACGCCCCGCCGCACGGCTTCGCCGCGGTGAAGTTCGACGTGGACCTGGACGGCGCGACGTTCCTGCCCTGCCCGCGCGGCCGCTGAGCCTTGGCCGCCAAGCCGCGGCGGCGGCGCCGTGTGCTCAGCGCGCCGCCGCGCGGCCCGGCTGACGGCCGTCAGCCCGCTGCGTCAGGTCAGCGGCCGCAGGCCCTCGGCGCTCGTCAGCCGGGCAGGCAGCCACCGCCCCGCTCAGGTCTTGCGCGCGCGGCTAGGGGCGACCCGCGGCGGCTCGCCCGGCTGCTTGGGGTAGACCGGCGGCCACGGCGCATCGAGCAGGCCGCCAGCCAGATCGCGCTCGCTCATCCGGAGCAGCGGCTCTAGCGACTGCGGCTCCTCGTCCATGCCGGCCCACGGGTCGCCGACCGCGTCGAGCCGGCCAGGCAGCGACGCGATCGTGAACTGGTCGGGGTGAACGTCGTCCAGCTCGGCCCAGCCGAGCGGCGTCGACACCTGGGCGCCTGGCCTCGCCCGCACTGACCACGCACCGAACACCGTCTTGTGCGGGGCGTTCTGGTTGTAGTCCACGAAGACCCGCTGGCCGCGCTCCTCCTTCCACCAGGCCGCCGTGATCAGGTCGGGCCTGCGCCGCTCCAGCTCCCTGGCCACGGCCACCGCCGCTGCCCGCACCTGGTAGGAGTCCCACTGCGGCAGCAGCCGGACATAGACGTGCAGGCCGCGGTTGCCGGTTGTCTTCGGATAGCCGCTGATGCCCAGCTCGTCCAGCAGCTTGCGAAGCTCGCCGGCCGCCGCCCGGATGCGGCCGAAGTCGACGCCCGGAGTCGGGTCGAGGTCGATGCGCAGCTCGATGGTGTGCTGGTCATCGGCGGCAAGGTAGGGCCAGACGTGAAAGCCCAGGCAGCCGAGGTTCACCGCCCAGAGCACGTGATCCAGGTCCGCCGCGACCAGCGCCTGCGAAGTCGTGCCGTTAGGCGTGGCCACGGTCGTGGTCTGCAGCCAGTCAGGAGCGCTCTTCGGCACGCGCTTTTGGAAGAACGACGGGCCGCCGGCGCCCTCGGGAAAGCGCTGCAACAGCACCGGGCGGTTGCCCATGGTCCGCATCAGCGGCTCGGCGACACGCAGGTAGTGCTCGGCGAGATCACCCTTGGTCTCGCCGCGCTCGCCGAACAGCACCTTGTCCGCGTGTGAGATCAGCCCGCTGCGCACCCCTACAGCATGCCCCGCTCCGGGCCAGGCCACGCGATGGTCAGCGCAGTGCGCGGGAGCTCGGGGGGCCTGGTCACCCCCCGAGCTCCCGGTTGGACAGCTAGCCCTTGCGCAGGCCGAAGATGAACGACGGCCCGTTAGGCGTGCCGAGCCCGGACATGTTGTCGTAACCGGGCAGCGCCACCTGGCCGGTGTAGCCGAACATGTTCGGGTTCTGGTCATCGAACGTGGTCAGTAGCTGAATGCCGCAGGTGTGCTGGTCACACGACACGCCCCGGAAGGCGGCCGGCGTGCTCGCGGTCACCGGCGGCGCGTGATGCAGCGCCTTGGTCCCGGCGAGCTTGTACAGCACGGGGTTGATCAGGCCGAACGACTGCGGCTGGCCCTGCTGCGCGTCTGCCACCAGGCCGGCCACCAGCGGCGCGGCCAGGCTGGTCCCGCCGAACGTCTCCTCGACGAATCGCGGCGGCTTCTTCTTGGGGAACTCAAGCAGCCCGACAGCGAACCCGGTGAACGGGTCGGCGTCAGCACCGATGTCCGGCACCGAGCGGACCAGGCCCGGCCGGTTTCCCGACGCGGTGGCGAGGGTGTCAGGCACCACGCCCTGCTGGTACGACGGCTGCGCCCAGAGCAGGCTCGGACCGCCGCCGGCGGCGCCCTGCTCACCGAAGAAGTCCCACTTCTTATTGATCAGGAACGACTGCCCGGTGGACCAGCCGGTCTCGAACAGCCTGTTGTTGCTGCTGCCGAGGCCAAGCGAGGTGCCACCGACGGAGATGGCGAACGGGTCGGCGGACGGCATCTCCACGCCCGAGCCGTCGCCGGACGAGAAGTACATGCCGACGCCCTCGGCCGCGGCCTGCACCAGGATCGCGTCCTCGATGTTGTCGATCGAGGCCGGCTGGGCCTCGTCGCCGCTCTCCCACGAGTTCGAGGCGATCGTCGCCAGCGGATGCGCCGAGCCGGTGCCGCCGAGGACCGCGGTGTCGGCGTCGAACAGGCCCTGCAGCCCGAAGTCGCCGTTGTTGCAGCTGTCCCCGCCGACCACGAGCTGGTTAGCGTTGGTGGCCACGTCATAGGAGGACTCGACGTCGAGCTGCTCCTCGATGTCGAAGAAGTCACCGCACGCGGTGCCCTGGCCGAGCGACAGCTGCTGGTACCGCTCGGGAGAAGGGGCGTGGATGTGATTTACCTGCGCGTAGTCCTGCAGGGTCTGGAACATGCCGCGTGCCAGCCCGAGCTCCACCAGCGCGATGGTCTGGCCCGTGCCGGTGTTCGCCGGCCTGAACCCGTAAGCCGAGCGCACCTGGCGAGCGCCGTAGCCGCAGACCTCGGTCGGGAAGTGCGTGATCCCGAAGTGCTTCGGCAGTGCGGACGACGTGTGCTGCCCGTAGAAGACTGAGCAGGGCGCGCGCGGCGCCTTAGCGGCCGGCCCGGCCGTCCGCGCGGCCGCCGAGCCGCTGGCCCGCTGCCGCTCAAGCGGCAGCGCGGGCGCGGCGTTGTCGAGGCCAGTTACCCCAAGCACGCTGCCGGCCAGCGAGGCTGGCACCGAGATCGCGCGGTCGTTGGCGCGCAGCTGATACCGCCCCGCGTTCGCGCCTGCCGAAGCGCGGTACAGCTTCATCTGCACCCCGAACGCCGCGTTGATCGACGCGGTGCTGGCGGTGGCCCGCACGTACGAGCGCAGCGCGTCCGGGTGGATCGCGGTGAAGCCCTTGCTCGCCAGCCACCCGGCTACCTTGGCCTCGGTGGCCTTGCTCGCGGCGAAGCGCGCGGTGTACCCGGCCGGGGTCAGGTACCGGCGGAACTGGCTGGAACCCGGCGTGCTGGCCGACGTCGCGAAGCTGCGCGCCGCCGTGATCCGTGGCTTCAGCCAGACCTGCACGGTGAGCTTGGCAGCCCCGGCGACGTCACCGATGGCCTGGCTGTGGCCGGTGAATGGCGCAGCGCTGCCTGGCAGCCGCACCGCGGCCATGGCCGGTGACGCCCCGGCCGGCCCGCCCGCTGCGACGGCCATTCCGGCTATGGCCGCTGCCGACGCGGCAACGGCGATAAGCGTTCGTTTGTTCCGCATGAACCCCTACCTTCTGGCGAAGTGCTCTGACATAGCCAGGAGCCGGCTGACGCCCCCTATGCGGTGATATACCACCGCGTTGCCGGCCACGAAAGACATGACGCTCATGGGATAGAGATGGTGGGTAAACAAATAGTAAAATCCGCCGGCATTTCCCGGCGGACGCGAAATTGGCACGGGCCGTCACCCGGTGAGCAGGTGACGGCCCGGATCGTGCTGGCGGTTATGCCCGCCGCTGATCGTCGTCGTGGTGATGGTGATGATGGCCGCCCCGGAGCGCCAGGAACACCAGCAGGCCGACGAGCAGCCACGGGAACCAGAAGTGCACGACGAACTGGCCGGCCGTGGCCGCCACGATGACGACCAGCAGGATGAGCAGCAGGCCAGCATGCTGCCGGCGCGGCCGCTCCGGCGGCCGGGTGCGCTGCCTCCTGACCTGACCTTGCTGCTGCTCAACCGCCGGCAGGTCGTCGAACAGTCCGCCCAGGTCCGCCTGGGTCTTGGCGTGCATCGCCTGGTCGAGCCGCTGCTGGAACTCGGCTTCGTCCAGCCGGCCGTCGCTGAAATGCTTGGACAGCTCGTCGGCGACCGCTGAGCGCTCGGCGTCCGAGACCCGCATGGTGCCGCCGGCCCGGCGGCCATAGCTCGGCCCGCGGGTCCATGACTGGCCGAATGCAGGTGCCATGTCTGGTCGACCTCCCCGGTCGGTTCTGGCCCGCTCAGTACGAGCGGGCATGGGACTGGATGAAGCGGCTGGCGATCGAGAGGTCATCGCCCTCATCCGGCATGAGCAGCCAGCCGGCCAGGTAGAGCGGGATGCCGGCGCCCCCGGCGACGGCGAGCACGACGAAGGCGATCCGCACGATCGTCACGTCGATGTCGAAGTAGTCGGCGAGCCCAGCGGCAACGCCGCCCAGCATCCGGCCATGGAACGGGCGGCACAGCTCGGGCGGGCCGTACGTGCTGCCGGCCCCCGGGCCAGCGGCAGCCTGTCGGCCTGCGTCGTCGGCGCCGTTCCCGGTGCTGCCGGTCTGCCCCGTGCTGCCGGTCTGCCCCGTGCTGCCGGACTGCGCCGAGTTGCCCTGCGCGGTTGTGCCCTGCGCTGTGGTGTCGTCGGACTGCGGGTCTGCGGTAGTTGCGTTCATGCCTCAAGCGTGCCGGCCGGAGGCAGCCGCGACCATCGGGATGAACCCGCGCCGGTCCCTGACCGGACCCTGAGCCGGAGTAGGGCGGATCAGGGTTTTCCCGGATGGCAGGCACTGCCGCACAGGGGCGATGATGGATAGATGCAGCGAGAAGCCGATCCTGCCGCCGACTGGCAGACGCATCGCCAGCGGGGCGGCCCGCCGGGCTGCCCGCCTGGCGGCCAGCCGGGCGCTGGCCGCCGGGGCGGCAGGCGACCCTTTGCCGGGGCTCGCGGCATGCTGCGCCGCGGCCCGGCTGGTTCCGGCCCGCTGCGCCGGGCCGGAAATGGACGCATGATCAGCGGCGTCGCCGCCGGGCTGGCCGAGCGCACGGGCTTCGATGTCACCACCATCCGGGTCGTCTTCGTGCTCGCCGCGCTGATCAGCGGGCTGGGCGCGGCACCGTACGTGCTGGCCTGGCTGCTGGTGCCGGAGAAGGGCCAGAGCAGCAACATCGCCAGCAAGGCGCTGTCGGACAAGCGCGGGATGGCGCTGGCCGTCGGCGTCGCCTCGGTACTCGCCGTCATCCTGATCATCGGATCGGCGCTGGGCGCTGGCTGGCTGGGCAAGCTCGGCTGGGCCAGCCTGCTCAGCGTGGCCGGCCTGGTACTGATCTGGCGGAATGCCCCGGAGGCTGAGCAGGCCCTGCTGCGGCGGATCGCTGAGCCGCTGGCTGGCCTGGCCGGCGACACCTGGCGGTCCCGGCTGGTGCTGCGTATCTGCGTGGCGGCCGTGCTGCTGATCCTCGGCATGCTGGCGCTGCTGCCGACGCATCACGCGCAGCTGCTGCGCCCGCTCGGCGGCGTCATCCTCGTGCTGGCCGCGATCGTGGTGATCCTCGGGCCCTGGTGGCTGCGGATCGCCAAGGACCTGGTGACCGAGCGGCAGGGCCGCGTCAGGGCCGAGGAGCGGGCCGAGATGGCAGCCCGCGTGCACGACTCGGTGCTGCAGACGCTGGCGCTGATCCAGCGCCGCGCCGACAACCCGCAGCAGGTCGTGCAGCTCGCCAGGGCGCAGGAACGCGAGCTGCGGTCCTGGCTGTTCGACGGCCGGGCGCCGGGGTCGCTTGACGAGCATGTCGCGACCCTGGCGGCAGGTGTCAGGCAGATCCAGCAGCAGGTCGAGGCGCAGCACGGCATCGCGGTCGAGGTCGTCATGGTGGGCGACTGCACCCTGGACGACGGCGTGGCCGCGCTGCTGGCGGCCGCCCGCGAGGCGACCGTCAACGCGGCGAAGTGGTCAGGCGCCCCGGTCGTGTCCCTGTTCGCCGAAGTGGAGCCCGGCGCGGTGTCCCTCTTCGTGCGGGACCGGGGGCAGGGCTTCGACCCTGCTGCCGTGCCCGCTGACCGCAAGGGCCTGGCCGAGTCCGTGCATGGCAGGGTGCGGCGGCACGGCGGCTCGTCCACCGTGCGCAGTGCGCCCGGCGAGGGCACCGAGGTAACCCTGACCATGCCGCGGGCAGCCGGCGAGCGCGAGCCGAGCCGCGCGTGAGCGGGGCAGCCGCGCCCGGCGCGGACGGCGGGATGCCGACCGTCTTCATCGTCGACGACCACGGGCTGTTCCGCTCGGGGGTCAGGTCCGAGCTCGGCGACCAGGTGCAGGTGATCGGCGAGGCTGAGGACGTCGATCCGGCCATCGCCGGCATCGCCGAGCTCGAGCCGGACGTAGTGCTGCTCGACGTGCACCTGCCCGGCGGCGGCGGCCAGGCAGTGGTGTCCGCGATCAGGCCTGACCATCCGCGGGTGCGGTTTCTCGCGCTGTCGGCCTCCGACGCGCCAGAGGACGTCATAGCGGTCATCCGGGCAGGGGCGCGCGGCTACGTGACCAAGACGATCTCCGGCGGCGAGCTAGTGGCCGCCGTACGGCGCACCGCCGCCGGAGACGCGGTGTTCTCCCCGCGGCTGGCCGGCTTCGTGCTTGACGCCTTCGCCGGGACCAGCCCGCCTGCGCAGGACCGGCCGTCGTTTGACCCGGACCTCGATCAGCTCACCCCGCGCGAGCGGGAGGTACTGCGTCTCATCGCCCGCGGCTATACCTACAAGGAGATAGCCCGCGAACTGTATATCTCGGTGAAGACGGTGGAGAGCCACGTGTCCTCGGTGCTGCGCAAGCTGCAGCTGTCGACCAGGCATCAGCTGACTCGCTGGGCGTCCGAGCGCCGCCTGGCCTGATCGCGTCTGCGCGGCCGGGCCGCCTCACTACCATGACAGTCATGGCGGACCTGGCCGAGCTGCTCGGGTGCTGGCAGTCGGACCTGGCCAGCTGGGCGATCCCGGAGCACATCACCGCCGCCGTCGCCGACTCCCCCTGGGTGGTGCCGCGCCAGGTCTTCGCCCGCCGGGCTGACCGGGTGGCCGGCGAGCCATCCGGCCCGTCTTTCGAGCAGGCAAGCGCGGCGCTCGAGCCGTCAGGCAGCGTGCTGGACATCGGCTCGGGACCTGGCGCCGCCAGCCTGCCGCTGCTGCCGATGACGACGTCGCTGACCGCCGTCGATTCTGACGCCGCCATGCTGGAGCTGCTGGCGGCGAGGGCGGCGCCGTCCGGGGTACCGGTGCGCACCGTGCTTGGCAGCTGGCCGCAGGTCGCGCCCGAGGTCGCCGCCGCCGACCTGGTGACTTGCCACCACGTGACCTACAACGTGCCGCAGATCGGGCCGTTCGTGACCGCGCTGACCGGCTACGCCGGCCGGCTCGTCGTGGTCGAGATGACCGCCAGTCACCCGCTGGCCTCGCTCAACCCGCTGTGGCAGCGCTTCCACGACCTGCGGCGCCCGCAGGCGCCGACCGCCGGCGACTTCATCGCGATCGTGGCCGCGATGGGCCTGAGCCCGCGGCATCAGGCCTGGCGCCGGCCAGGCGGCCGGGACTACGGGAGCTTCGCTGAGCTGACCGACGTCACCCGCCGCCGGCTCTGCCTGCCGCCGGAGCGGTCGGCCGAGGTTGCCAGCGCACTCGCTGAGCAGGGCGCGGACCCCGATCATCCGGCAGACCCCGCGTGGGGCTTCCGCGAGGTGGTCACCATCTGGTGGGACGGCCGTGCAGCTGCCTAGACCACTCGACCTGGCGGCTACCGCGCCACGCCGAAAGACCCGTTCGCCATGTTCTGCAGGCTGATCGGCAGCCCCGGCAGCTAAGCCGTGGCCGTGGTCGCAGCGGCCCGCACGCAGGACGCCGGCCGGGCCGGGAACATCGTGCTCCATGCCGCTGAGACGTGGCCGGCGCCGGAAGGTTGCTTGGCGAACACGAAATTCTCCGGCCCAACTGCAGATCGCCCGGGTAATCGCTGAATCGGTTGGTCAATTTGGCAGTCCCGGCGTCTTGAAGGTAGAGACGATACAGACATCGGACCCGCGGCGGTGAGGCAGCACCATGAGCGAATGGCCAGAGGACTGGTTCCGCGGCGGCGCCGGCCAGGGCGGACCGCCTGCTGCGGGGGCATCGCATGACCCGACCATGCAGGTGCCGGCCAGCTCGGCTGGGCCGGCCGGCGGGCCGGCCCCTGGCGGGCCGGCAGCTGCCAGCCCGGCCGGCAACTGGCCGTCCCAGCCGCCGCCCCGCAGCGGCGGCCTCGGCCCTGGTGTCCTCGGCCGCGGCGTCGGCTCGGCCAGCCCGCCTGACGGCGACGATGTGGTCAGGACCGGGTTCGGCCGAGGCCGCGGCTTTCGGCTGCCCCGGCCCGGCGGCCTGCGCAACTGGCTGCGGCCGCGGCGGATCGCCGCGGTGCTGGCCGTGCTGGTCAGCCTCATCCTGGTCGCGGTCGTCGGGCTCTATTTCTTCTTCGACTCCAAGCTGCACCGGCAGGACGTGCTGGTCGACTACAAGGGCAGGCCTGCCGCCTCGGCCGGGCAGAACTGGCTGATCGCCGGCTCGGACAGCCGGCAGGGGCTGTCGCGGAAGGAAGAGCACAAGCTCGCCACCGGCGTCGATATCGGCGGCAAGCGCTCGGACACGATCATGATCCTGCACATCTCGCCGGGCGGCCAGCGACCGCTGCTGATCAGCCTGCCGCGCGACTCCTACGTGCCGATCCCCGGCCACGGCATGAACAAGATCAACGCGGCCTACGCCTTCGGCGGCCCGAAGCTGCTCGCCGAGACCGTGCAGAACGTCACTGGCCTGCGCATCGAGCATTTTATGCAGATCGGCTTCGGCGGCTTCGTCAACGTGGTCAACGCGGTCGGCGGCGTGCGCATGTGCATCCCGCAGAGCCTGCACGACCCGGCCGCCGGTCTGCGGCTCAAGAAGGGCTGCCAGACCCTCGACGGCGGGCAGGCACTCGGCTACGTCCGGACCCGTCACCTGTACGCGCAGCAGGACCTGCAGCGGGTGCAGGACCAGCGGGCGTTCCTGCACGCGCTGCTGACGAAGATGACCAGCGCCGGCGTCTACCTCAACCCGTTCTCCGCGCTGCCTGCCGCCAGCGGAGTCACCGGCACCCTCACCGTGGACAGCGGCACGCACCTGATCAACCTGGTCAAGGTGGCCTTCGCGATGCGCGACCCGCAGACCACCACGGTGCCGATCGCCAACCCCAACCTGTCCACCCCGGCCGGCGACGCCGTCGAGTGGAACCACGACGAGGCCATCCAGCTGTTCAACGACCTCAAGGCCGGCCGCCCCGTGCCCAAGTCCCTCCTCTCCGGCACCAAGGCCGGATGAGGCCAGACGCCGTTGGGGTCGGTCCGCCAGGGCCCGCTCCCTGAGTGACGGTCGCGACGGCCGGCCAAAGGCTGGCCCGAGCGGACGCCGTGCGGGGGGTTCCGGGGGGTCGTCCCCCCGATCAACACAGCGTACAAGCGTGCGGAACATGAACATCTGCACTCCTGAGACGGCGTGAGCGTGGTTCAATGCCGAGCTAGATAAAACGCGCAACCGCGCTGGGTACAGCAGCCGGAGGTCTCATGAGTACCGGCACCATCCGCCAGGCCAGGCAGCCGCTTGGCCTGTCCTCGCGGGAAGCGCAGATCATGGCGCTGATCGCGGAGGGCCTCACCAACGGCCAGATCGCCGCCCGCCTGGTCGTCACCGAGAAGACCGTGAAGAACCACGTGAACCGGATCTACGGCAAGATCGGCGCTGGCTCGCGGTCGGAGGCGATCTCCCAGTGGGGAGCGCAGCCCGCTGACGGCTTCGTGAGCCATGCCGCCAGCATCGTCAGCCGGGCCATCTGACCGGCGCGATGGAGCCGCTCCAAGGCGGCAGCTGGATGACGCTAGCGCAGGTCGCGGGCCTGCGGGAACCGAGTACAGCCTCAGGGGGCGTTCAGCTAACCCTCAGCAAGTTACGGCACACTTGGGGCATGAGCGCTGTGCCGACTAACGGGCACCGGCAGCCTGACGCGCGGCTGCTGGTCGTCGAGGACGAGCCCAACATCCTGGAGCTGCTGGCCGCGAGCCTGCGCTACGCCGGTTTCGACGTCGTCACCGCGGCCGCCGGGAATGAGGCCGTCCAGGCCGCACAGCGGCACCGGCCCGACCTGATCGTGCTCGACGTGATGCTGCCCGACATGGACGGCTTCGACGTGGTGCGCCGGCTGCGCGGCGGCGGGACGAGGATCCCGGTGGTGTTCCTGACCGCGCGCGATTCCACCGAGGACAAGATCCGCGGGCTGACCCTGGGCGGTGATGACTACGTCACCAAGCCGTTCAGCCTGGAGGAGGTCATCGCCCGGATTCGGGCCGTGCTGCGGCGCACGACCGGCGACGGGTCTGAGCCGCCGCCCCGGCTGAAGTTCGCGGACCTGGAGCTCGACGAGGACAGCCACGAGGTCTGGCGGGACGGCCGGCAGATCCAGCTATCCCCGACCGAGTTCAAGCTGCTGCGGTACTTCATGGGCAACGCGAACCGGGTGCTGTCCAAGATGCAGATCCTGGATCACGTGTGGGACTACGACTTCCGCGGTGACACCGGCATTGTCGAGTCCTACGTCTCGGTGCTGCGGCGCAAGGTCGACACCAGCGAGCCGCACCTGCTGCACACCCTGCGCGGCGTCGGTTACGTGCTGCGGCTCCCCTCGGCCTAGGGATTACTGGCAAACGCCGATGACTGTCTCAGGGCATCTCGGGAGCTTCTGGCGGTTTGCCAGATCCGTGCCCGAGCGCACTCCGCTCCGGGTCAAGCTGATCTCGGCCGTCCTTGGCCTGGTCGCGGTGGCGCTGGTGGTGATCAGCTTCGCCAGCGTGTCAGTCATCAAGAGCTACCTGCTGGGGAACGTCGACCAGCAGCTCGGCCAGCTCTACACCGAGTCAAGGGCTAGTCAGACTCTCGGCCAGGCCACCGAGGGCCCGATCGCGCCTCCTGAGCAGTTCGTGGTCGAGGGGATCATCGACGGCCGCGCCCAGGCGCTGGTCGGCGGGAGGTTCTACGGCGCCGCCGGGCCACGGGTACCCAATACCGACGCCTGGCTGGCGGCCCACGCTCAGACACCGACGACCGTGGGCTCGATCTCGGGCGACACGCTCTGGCGGGTCGTGGCCTACCCTGGCCATGACTTCGGCCAGCGCAGCATCGGGGTTAACGGATTTCCGGTCACCCGAGGCGTGCCGGGCACGCTCGTCATCGGCATCGACGTCACGAGCACGTACCACACCGTCAGCAGGCTGGCGTTCTTCGACTTCATCATCAGCCTCATCCTGCTGGTGGCGATAGCGCTGGCCGGGATCGCGGTGGTACGGGCCAGCCTGCGGCCGCTGCTCGAGATCGAGAAGACAGCCGGCGCGATCGCAGCCGGTGACATTACCCGCCGGGTACCAGAGCGCAACAGCGGCACCGAAGTCGGCAGGCTCGGCCGTTCGCTCAACGTGATGCTGTCCCAGATTGAGGCGGCGTTCCGCGCCCGCGCCGAGTCGGAGCGAGCCGCCCGCAGGTCCGAGGAACGTATGAGGCAGTTCGTGGCCGACGCCAGTCACGAACTGCGCACGCCGCTGACCGCCATCCGCGGCTTCGCCGAGTATTACCGCCAGCGCGGCGGGATCGGCGGACCGCAGCAGCCACACGGCAACGGAGCCGGGCCTGGAGCGCTGAGCGGCACGTCAGGCTCCGGGCAGCAGGCCGGGCCGGCTGGCCGGCCACCAGCAGAGCTTGCGCCGGGTGCCGGCGCAGCGGCTGGCAGCGAGGCGCTGGCCAGCACCGACATGGACCGGATCATGCGCCGGGTAGAGCAGGAGTCGGCGCGGATGGGCGTGCTGGTCGAGGACATGCTGCTGCTCGCCCGGCTTGACCAGCAGCGACCGCTCGACCTGCGAACGGTTGACCTGCTGACGATGGCCGCCGACGCGGTGCACGACGCGCGGGTGGTCGCGCCCGATCGCAGCATCAACCTTGAGGTCGGATCGCGGGCGGCGCTGCTGGTGACCGGCGACGAGGTGCGGCTGCGCCAGGTGATCAGCAACCTGATGAGCAACGCGCTGGTGCACACGCCCCCAGGCACGCCGATCGAGGTCAGGCTGCGGACCGGCAGTCTCGCCGAAGCGCAGGCCGCGGCGGCGAGCCGGGCCGGCGGCGAGGCGCAGGCCGCGACGGCGATCGACTGGTCAGCGGCCGGCGAAGCCGCCAGCAGGCCGGCGGCTAGCGGGGCACTTGCGCCGGACGGCACGATCATGGGCAACGAGCACAGCGCGGCTGAGGGTGCAGCGGCGGCTGGACCGGCAGCAGGCGAGAGCCAGCAGGCGTGGACAGCCACCCCGATGCGCGACACAACCAAGCGAGGCGAGGCCTCGGTAGCCCGCGCCACCAGCGCGGCTCACGGGGCGACAGCGGCAGGCGGTACCGGGCCGGCCCTCGGGCGCGCGGACGGCGGCTGGCCAGACCCTGCCATGACACCGGCCGCGCCCGAAGCCGGAGCCGCTCGCTCGCCGTCCGGCGTCGGCCGGGCAGGAACGGCGTGGCCAGCCGCTGTACTGGAAGTAGCCGACCTGGGCTCCGGCCTGTCGCCCGAGCAGTCGGAGCATGTATTCGAGCGGTTCTACCGGGCCGACCAGGCGCGCACCTCGGGTGGCAGCGGTCTCGGCCTGGCCATCGTCTCGGCGCTGGTGACCGCTCATGGCGGCGCCGTATGGGTTGATTCGCGGCCCGGCGAAGGCGCGACGTTCAGCATTGCGCTGCCGCTCGCGCCGGAGGTTGTCGGGCACGAGGCCGAGCACGACGAACTCGACCCGCCTGCTGACGAGCAGTTCGGTCATGGCGCCGCGACAAGTACCGACGAGGCAGCCGGGCAGCCAGCCGGCCCGGCCGATCACCAGAGCGATGCGGCCGGCGGCTGGCCGCCCCCCGAGGGCCAGGACCGGCGGCAGCTGCCGAAGCTCGACTTCACTCAGCCGGAGGTCATCGAGCTGCGCCGCAGTCAGGAACCGCCTGGGTAACCGCCAGCGCACACCGGCGAGCTGCTACGGGCACCCGCCATTTTTCGGCAAACTGCTTCTCGTCCGGTCCTGATGCCCCGCGCCAGATACCGCGGGGCTGGCACAATCGGCTCACCTTTACGCGCCGTGGCGTGCGGCGTGCGGGCCACGCTGGAGGACCAGAATCATGCGCTCTCGACGAATCCTTTACGTGGCGTGCGGAGCGGCTGGCCTCTGCGCGCTCGCGACCTTCACCGGCTTCGCTGCGGGCGCCAGCCAGGCCGCCGCGCCGCATCAGGCGGCGTCGCCGAAAGCGGCGTCGCCGAAATCTCCGCACTTCACGGTCGAGCCGATGATCCGGGTACCTGGTGCTAGCAACAGCGGGATGACGCTGACGTCCGGAAACTGGGCCGGCTACGTCGCGCTGCCGCGGAAGGTCAGCGGCAGCTTCCGGCACGTGCAGGCCACCTTCACGGTGCCGTCGGTGAACTGCGCGAAGACGCCGAAAGGCATCGCGGTGCAATGGGTCGGCCTGGACGGGTTCAACAGCAACACCGTCGAGCAGGACGGGGTCCAGGCGAGCTGCGGCAGCGGCGGGCCGGTCTACGCAGCGTGGTGGGAGAACTTCCCGAAGAACCCGATCGAGGTGGTCAGCAGCGTCAAGGTGAGACCTGGTGACGCGATCACCGCATCGGTCTTCTTCAACGCGGCCGCTGGCGCGCACCACAATCAGTACAACCTGGTGCTGACCGATGTCACCAACGGGAAGTCGTTCAACCTGTGGAAGCCCTGCGGCGCATCGTCGTGCCCGAACAACTCCGCCGAGGTCATCTCCGAAGCGCCCTCCAACAGCGAAGGCATCCTGCCGCTGGCCGACTACGGCATCGCCAGCTTCCTCAGCGTCGGTGTCACCAACAAGGCCGGACAGCGCGGCGGCATCGCCGGCAAGAACTGGACGAACGACAGGATCATCCAGACCGGCAAGGGAGGGCACACTCTCGCCACGCCGAGCCCGCTGTTCGGCGGCAAGGGCTTCAGCAACACCTGGAAGCGGCCGACCTGATCGTGGCGGCGCTCAGGCCGACGGCTGACGAGCGCTGCCAGCTGACGAGCGGGCCAGCGGATCCGGCTGGCCCGCTCGTTTGCGCGCGGCAGCGCTGATCGCGGGCGCCTTGCCGCAGGCGCTGCGCGCCGCTCAGCAAGTGCGCAGCAATGTCGCAGTTTTGTTATCCGCCACACCGCCGAACCATCGGGCGATCTTGGACTAACACTGACACAATCGGCATGCCCGTCTTTTCGGATAGCTGCAGTTGCAGCGTCAGGGCCAGCTGAAAGGACCCTTACATAATGCACTTCGGACGATTGCTGGTGCCGATTGCAGCAGCGGCCGGCCTCACCGCGCTTGTGCTGGTCGCCACCGCACCGGCCGGCGCCGCGCCGCCGCGCCACCCGGCTGCGTCGCCCAGAGCTCAGCTCAGCATCGCCATGCACACCAACCCGGTCGAGTTCGTGCCTGGCGCTGGTCTCACCGGCAGCATTCTGCACAGCCAGAACTGGGCCGGGTACGTAGCGCTGCCGAAGTCGAAGGCAGGCCGCTTCCGGGCAATCAGCGCCCAGTTCCGCGTTCCGAGGGTGAACTGCACGAAGACCCCGCACACCATCTCGGTGCACTGGGTGGGCCTCGACGGGTTCAGCCTCAGCGCGAGCCACCCCAACAAGACCGTCGAGCAGGACGGCGTCCTGGCTCAGTGCGCGGGCGCGAAGGGCAGGACCGCCCAGTACGCGGCGTGGTGGGAGAACTTCCCGGCCAACCCGATCCGGGTAGCCTTCCGGATCCATCCAGGCAACCTGATCGTCTCGTCGGTCATTCACAAGACCAAGCCGGGAGCGCACCACAACCAGTACAACCTGATCGTCCGCGACCTCACCACGCACAAGAGGCTGAACGTCTGGAAGAAGTGCGGGGCGAAGTCCTGCCAGGACAACACCGCGGAGATCATCTCGGAGGCACCGACCGGCAAGGCCGGCATCCTGCCGCTGTCTGACTACCGGACCATCAAGTACGCCAAGATCCGGATCACCAACCTGCGCGCCAAGGTCGGCGGGATTTCCTCGTCGATGTGGAAGCACGACAAGATCGTCCAGTTTGATACTGCCGGGCACCTGCTAGCCATGCCCACCGTCCTGTTCGGCCACGGCGGCCGCGGGTTCAACGTCACCTGGCACCGCCGGGCCTGACCCATCCCGGCCTGCTGAGCGCTGCCGGCCCGCTCGTGAGCACCAGCTCGCGAGCGGGCCGGCTGCTTCGCTGAGGCGGCTCCGGCGCAGTGGCGCGCACGACCCGCTCGCGGCCAGTGCAGCCGGATGGGCAGGCGCGCACGTTGTCATCAGCCACGCAGTCGATCCGCTGGGCGATCGGTGACCAAGGCTGACACAATCGGCATGCCCGTCTTATCGGATAGCTGCAGTTGCAGCGTCAGGGCCAGCTGAAAGGACCCTTCAGACAATGCATTTCGGACGATTGCTGGTACCGATTCCCGTCGCAGCCGGCCTGGCCGCGCTCGCGCTGGTCGCTTCGGCACCGGCTGGCGCCGCCCCGGTGCGGGCAACGCCGGCCAGCACCGCACAGCACGGCATGGTCATGCGTTCCCACCCGGTCATCCTGCTGCCCGGCGCGGCCATCTCAGGCGGCACCGTGCACAGCCGGAACTGGTCCGGGTACGTCTCCGTGCCGAAGACCACCGCAGGCGGCTTCAAGGCGATCAGCGCCACCTTCAACGTCCCGTCGGTCAACTGCTCGAAGACACCGCATTCGGTCTCGGTGCACTGGGTCGGCATTGACGGCTTCGGCAACAAGACCGTCGAGCAGGATGGCGTCCTGTCACAGTGTGCGGGCAAGGGCGGGAAGACCGCGCAGTACGCCGCGTGGTGGGAGAACTTCCCGGCCAACCCGGTCCGGGTCGTGTTCCGGGTCCGGCCCGGCGACGCGATCATCGCCTCGGTGTTCCATAAGACCGCCAAGGGCGTGCATCACAACCAGTACAACCTGGTCGTCCGCGACGTCACCACCGGTAAGCGGCTGAACGTCTGGAAGAAGTGCGGAGCGAGTACCTGCCAGAACAGCTCGGCCGAGATCATCTCGGAAGCACCGACGGGCGCCAACGGCGTGCTGCCGCTGTCGGACTACGGGATCATCAACTACGAGAGCATCAAGATCACTGACAAGGCTGGCCAGAGCGGCGGGGTCAGCTCATCGCTGTGGAGCAGCGACAAGATCATCGAGTCTGACAGCGCCGGCCACACGCTTGCCACGCCGAGCGCGCTGTTCGGCGGCAGGGCCTTCACCAGCACCTGGCACCGCCGGACCTGACCGGTCTCGGCCTGCTGAGCACCACCGGCCCGCTCGTGAGCACCAGCTCGCGGGCGGGCCGGCTACTTCGGTACGGCGGGACCGGCCGAGTGGCGCGCACCACCAACTCACGGCAATGCGCACTCCGGCGGGGCCATCTCCGGCGGCACCGTGCACGGCCGGAACTGGTCGGGCAAGTCTGCGTGCCGAAGACCACAGCAGGCGGCGAACCAATGCGGCCGCAATTCCGCGACAATCAGCGGGCCGCCAACCACGCGGGTCCTTAGCCCGGCGAGCCGTCAGGCCAGCCATGAGCGCTAGCCACTGACCTGGCCGGTACTCTTCGCTGCCGTCAGGACGGCTCTCGCCCGATCGAGGACCGCGTGGCGGTACAAGGTGCCGAACAGGCAGGCGTGCACGAGCATCGGGTGCAGCTGATGCAGCGCCACCCGGTCTCGCCAGCCGGGCCCCAGCGGCGCGACCTCCTGATAGCCGGCCAGAATCCGGTCCAGCTGCGGCGCGCCGAACAAGGCAAGCATGGCCAGGTCTGTTTCCCGGTGCCCGCCCTGCGCGGCCGGGTCGATGAGGACGCAGCGGCCGCCCGACCACAGCACGTTCCCTGACCAGCAGTCGCCGTGGATCCTGCTCGGCGGCTCAGCAGGCCCGGCGAGGGCGGCAGTCTGCGCGGCTGCCGCCTCCACCAGGGCCAGGTCGTCAGGGCGCAACGTGCCCTGGCTAGCGGCCAGGGCGGCGAACGGCAGCAGCCGCTGCGCCGCGTACCACTCGGGCCAGGACTCCGCGCGCTCGTCGCCGAGCGTGAGCCCGGCGATGAACCCCGGCCACGCAGAGCCGAAGCCGTCCGCCCGGGCAGCATGCAGCTGCGCCAGCTCCCGGCCGAACTGCTCGGCGGCGGGAGCGCTGGCCGGCTCGGCCGGCACCCACTCGGTGACCAGCGCCCAGTTCGCGCACGCCAGCACCCTGGCGACCGGGACGGCGTCCGCCTCGGCGAGCCAGCCAAGCCCGCGCGCCTCGGCCTCGAACTGGCCGCCGGTCATCGGCTGAGCAGAAAGGTCAAGGCCGGCGGGGAACGATGCTGCCCGTCGCGGATCCGGCTCGTCTGCCGCCTGGCCGGCCTGGGCATGGCCGGGCACCACTTTCGCGAACGCCGCCCGCCCGTCGGCCAGGCGCAGCCGGAAGTGACTGATCCTCGGCCCTCCCGCGATCTCCGCGCATTCGCTGATGCGGGCGTCCAGCACTTGCTCCAGGCCGCTGATCAGCCGCCCGAGCCGGGGCGCCACCCGGCTAGCTCGCTTTGAGCAGATCAGCCACGGCGGCGGCGAGCCCGCGGGCGCTGGCCTGGACCAGCTCGAAGACCTCGGCGAAGTGCTCGCCACCGCCGTCGTACGGGTCAGGCACCTCGGCATCCGGACCCGAGGCGGGATCGAACGCGCGGAACAGCACGATCCGCTCGGCCGCGGTCTGCTCGTCGAGTGCCATCCGCCGCAGATTCCGCAGGTTGCTGCCGTCCATGGCGACGAGCAGGTCATAGCCTGCCAGCCGGGACGGGTCGATCTGCCTGGCCCGGTGTGCCGACCCGTCATAGCCGTGGCTGGCCAGCTCGGCACGGGCACGGCTGTCCATCGGCTGGCCGATATGCCAGTCCCCCGTTCCGGAACTGTCCACCTCGACCTTCCCGGCCAGGCCGGCCTTCGCAAGCTCAGCCCGGACGACCACCTCGGCCATCGGTGACCGGCAGATGTTGCCGAGGCAGACCAGGCAGATCCGGTACGGGCGGCCAGGATCCCTGGCGGGCGGGATCGCGGCTCGCGCCGTCCTGTCAGCGGGCATGGGCACCAGAATGCCCGACCGCCCGGCCAGCACCACCACTGGACCCGTGACCAGGGCAACGCTGAGCTCATAACCCAACGGCCGCCGGCCAGCACCGCTCGCCTCGCGGCGGTGTCACGACAGCGCGGGAATCCTGGTGCTGTCCCCGCAGCAGCAGGGTTCCGCGCTGAGGTCAGCAGCGGCCGGGACCAGCAATCTGCCGGGACAGCGGGGCGGACCGGGGACTGGCGGGAATCGCCCGCGCTCTGGCGGGACAGGCGGGGCCGACCGGGCTGGGCGGAATCTGCCGCGTTCTGCCGGGGCCAGCAGGGCAGACCGGGGCTTGGCGGAATCGACCTCGTTCTGCCATCTGGACAGCAAGATGGGACGGCGGGTGGCTCTCGCAGAGTGCCGTCGCGGCGCGCGCCGGCCGGCCTGCCACGATGGGCACATGACTGCGACGGACGACTACCGCCGGCTGTCGTTCTGGCACGACACGGTGCCCGGCCCGCTGACGCCGCGTGACCCGCTGCCCGGCGACCGCGAGGCCGACGTGGCGATCGCCGGCGCCGGCTTCACCGGGCTTTGGACGGCCTACTACCTGGCCCGCGCCGACCCGCGGCTCCGGATCGTGATCTGCGAGCGCGAGATCGCCGGATACGGCGCGTCGGGGCGCAACGGCGGCTGGTGCTCGGCGCTGTTCCCCGCGTCGCTGGGCAAGCTCGAGCGGATGGCCGGGCACAGCGGCGCGATCGCCATGTACCAGGCCATGCAGCAGACGGTCGACGAGGTCGGCCGGGTTTGCGCAGCCGAGTCGATCGACTGCCACTGGGCGAAGGGCGGGACCGTCGAGCTGGCCCGTTCGCCCGCCCAGCTTGAGCGGGCCAGGCAAGAGGTCACCGAGGCGGCTTCGTTCGGCTTCAGCGAGGCTCACCTGCGGCTGCTGACCGCCGATGAAGCGGGCGAGCTGGCCGGCGCCACCGGAGTGCTCGGCGGCACATTCACCCCGCATTGCGCCGCGATCCACCCCGCCCGGCTGGCGCGCGGGCTGGCCGACGTGGTGACCACGCTCGGCGTCTCGCTCTACGAGCAGACCGAGGTGATGGAGATCCGGCCAGGCGAGCTGGTCACCTCGGCCGGCACAGTCCGGGCGCGCTACGTTATCCGCGCGACCGAGGGGTACACGGCGCTGCTGCCCGGCCAGCGCCGGACGCTCGCGCCGGTGTACTCGCTGGTCCTCGCGACCGCGCCGCTGAGTGACGCTGCCTGGCAGCAGATCGGCCTTGCCAGCCGGCCCACCTTCGGTGACCTGCGGCACCTGATCATCTACGGCCAGCGGACCACCGACGGGCGGCTGGTCTTCGGCGGCCGCGGGGCGCCCTACCATCTCGGGTCGGCGGTCAGGCCGGAGTTCGACCGGGTGCCGGCGGTGCACGCCGATTTGCGGCGGACGCTGGGCATCCTCTTCCCGGTGCTGCGCGATGTCGAGATCACGCACACCTGGGGCGGCCCGATCGGCATCCCCAGGGACTGGTGCGCGTCGGTCGGGCTCAGCCGCCACACCGGCGTCGGCTGGGCCGGCGGCTACGTGGGTGACGGGGTTTCCACCACCAACCTGGCGGGCCGGACCCTGGCGGACCTGATCACCGGGACCGACAGCGCCATCACCCGGCTGCCCTGGGTGAACCACCACTCGCCGCGCTGGGAGCCAGAGCCGCTGCGCTGGCTCGCGGTCAACGCCGGCCTGCACGCGATGGGCCTGGCCGACCGGCAGGAAGACAGGACCGGCCGCCCGTCACCGGTGGCTGGCGTCATGAGCCGGTTCCTCGGCGGATAGGCCAGCCTCACCACCCCGACCGGTCACCTGCCGCGCAGCGAGCGACATCAGCCGAGCAGCCCGGCCCGGCTCTGACGCGGCCTCGGCTGATTCGCCCGCCAGAGCGGCCGACTGCTACGATCGCAGCTCATGCGCCGCTAGCTCAATTGGCAGAGCAGCGGACTCTTAATCCGCGGGTTCGGGGTTCAAGTCCCTGGCGGCGCACCCGTCCTGTGTATTACTCCGGCTGATGCCTCCCACCTGGGCTTCGGCTGATGGGTTGTATTGAGTCGGCTGATACTTGACGTTGGCCTGTCGGCTGATGCCTGCGTGCGGCTGAGGTAGATCGTTGACTCAGTGCCCGTGCGCCACTGGTCTTCGGTAGGTGTCTGGTCTGGCCGCCGAGCCTGCTGTACGGGCGATGGTAGTTGCGGAAGCTCTGCCACTCCTGAGCCGTTCGCTGACCAGCAGCGCGTTGTCGATGACCACAACCTGAGCTGGCGCCAAAACTCCTCGGCGTCGATGCGGTGGCTGCATTCCGCCGTCGCCTTCGCGGGACGCTGGGGCCGCGCCGTCAGGCCCAGGCGGTCAAGGCGATGCGGGCGGCCGAGCCGTCGCCGCAGATGACCGAGAGCCGCGCCACATCGCCGGTCGCGAGGTCGCGACCGGGGTCTGGCTGGCCGGTCAGCGTCGGCAGGGCGGCCCGGATGCTGGCACCGTGGGCGATGACGACGGCGTCCGCACTGCCCGACCGGGCTGCGATGCCCAGGAGCGCGCGCCTGATTCTGGCTGCCAGCTCATCCCCGGACTCGCCGCCGGGGAATCGCTGGCTGAGCTGCCCGGAGCGCCAGGCGGCCAGCGTCGCCTCGTAGACGCGCCACGCGCCGTCGTCGGCTCGCCCGTCCAGCTCGCCCACGTTGACCTCACGCAGGTCCTCGAGTTCCGCCGCAACAGGCAACCCCAGCCGGCCCGAGACGACCTGCGCCGTCTGCCGTGCCCGGCGCAGCGGCGAGCACACCAGCAGCCCAAGGACGTCAGTGGCTGCGTGCAGCCTGTCCGCCAGCTGCTGGGCCTGCGCAATGCCGCGGTCGGTGAGATCGCCGTCGAATACCCGATAGGAGAAGGTTCCCGACAAGTTCGCGACGTTCTCGCCATGACGAGCCCAGTGCACCACTGTCATGCCCACCTCCGTCGCCCGGTGCAGATGCCACGCCTGAGGATGTCACCTGGCGGCCCCCAGCGTGCCGTTCGACACCGTCGAGGAGCATGACCAGGCCGATTCTGAGGATCGTGCAAGAGCTCGCGAACTTCGGCACGTCCCGGCCGGCCGCGTGCATTTCGACCCACCAGCGGCCGGCTCGTCATTGCGGCAGCCCGCCGCCTTGTGCCACGGCTCGCTCTGCCTTGCCGGGCACACCTCGGACTGGGGCGATGAGCGACCTGGAACTGGCCGCTGCCCGCCCTGAGTAGTCGGGCTTATAAGGGGGAGGCGGCATTTGTGCGCGGAGTGTGATGCCCGTGAATGATTTGCTACTCCGATGGGCACGCTATCACCGGCGCTGAATCCCGATCATCGCAACATCGCCTGCAGACCCCGTCGTAAGCGGGGTATGCGTCCTGACCTGTGGAGGTGCCAGATGACCGAGGTCACACCG
>DASXMR010000159.1:0-49530 GCA_036495525.1 Streptosporangiaceae bacterium
GCCGAGGAGTGGGGCCGCGCCCGCGGCGCGCAGGTCGTGCGGCTGGACACCTACGCGCACAGTCCGGTGTCAGTGCCGTTCTACGAGGAACGGATGGGCTACCAGCGCCGCGCGATCGTCTTCCAGAAACGGCTCTGATCCTCCGGTTCGTGGGTGCACCGGTCTGTCCTGGAGCGACATGATTTGCCAGGAGGTTCTCATGGGAGCACGGTGGCAGCGGCTGGCCGGACGGGTGAAGGTCACGAGCACGGACGCGCTGATCGAGCAGAACAACTGCGGGATGAACTACCTGGCGGCCGGCCGGGTCGCGGAAGCGACCTACTAGAGCAGGCGGTCGGTGACTTCGAGCGGGTGCTCGGCACAGACCATCCGCAGACGTTAAGGCGCGGGGCAACCTCGCGTCGGCCTACGAGGCGGCCGGGCGGGTCGGGGACGCGATCGCCGCGCTGGAGCGGACGCTCACCGATTCCGAGCGGGTCATCGGCGCCGACCTTCCTGAGACCTTCAAGTCACAGAACAACCTAGCGGTGGCTTACGAGTCCGCCGGGCGGGTGACGGAGGCGATCTCGCTACTCGGCCGCACGCTTGGTGACCGCGAACGGAGACTGGGCGCGGACCACCCTGACACTCTGATCACCCGCCACAACCTCGGCATTACCTGCCTGTCTGCGGGTCAGGCGGCGGATGCGATCGGACATCTCGAGCGAGCGCTCAGGCCATCCCGACACGCAAGCTGCGCGCGAAGCCCTGGCAGCGCTCAGGCACGAACCGGCAGACCGTAACAACGCTGCCCGCTGAACGGGTCACTAGTGTGCCGTGAGCGAAGTAACCTTACTAAGTGAGAGAATGGCGGTTATCACCTGGCCTGTGCTTGCCAGGGCGGCGAGTCTCCTGCCCGGGATCGGCAGCAGACCACATGAAGTTCACATGGCATGCAACCAGAACCCTGATGTTCAGCCGTCAGGCTGTGGGTGCGACTGCGGCTGGCAGCGAGCCCGCCGCCGGGCTGAGCGCTATGGCCGTCCTGTCGCCAAGGGCTTGGTACGCCTGGCCAGAAGGACACCAGCCGCATCCGCGCTGCGAGGCCAGGCGATGGCGGGCGTCACCGGCGTAGAGCGAAGGGATACGTGATGCACGGCACCGCCAGAGGTCCCCGGCGGTCAGCGGCACCGCTCGCGACAGCGCTGGACGTGCTGGCCGCCACCGGTAGGCAGCCCGCCACCACAGGCGGGGGCACCAGCATGAGGCACCGCATCCGCTTGATCATCCTCGGACTCGCCGCCCTGCCGCTGGCCGGCTGCGGCGCGAACTCGCCTGCGACCACGGCCGCGGCGCCATTCGTCTACGCCGTCAACACCAAGAGCAACGAGATCTCCCAGTACAGCGCGCCGCCGACCGACTCCGGAGCGCTCAAACCGCTCGCCCCTGCAACAGTGCCCACCGGACCATTCCCGTACGGAATCGCCATCGACCCGCAGGGCAACAGCGCCTACGTGGCCGACGCAGACGCCAACGAGGTCTCTCAGTACACGATCAACCCGGCGACCGGTCAGCTGACCCCGAAGACGCCCGCAACGGTCGCCGCCGGACGCGGCTCGGTCGAGGTCGCGGTCACCCCCAACGGCGAGAGCGCCTACGTCGTCGATCGCAACGCCATCTCGCAGTACAGCATCAACCCCACCACGGGGAAGCTGATCCCGAAGTCGCCGGCCATGGTCGCTACCGGACGCAACGCCGAAGCAATTGCCATCAGCCCAGACGGCAAGTACGTATATGTGTCCAATTGCCCGGGCTGCTCGGTAAGACGGAGGAGTTCGCATTCGGCCTCGCCGTCGAAGCCACCGGCAGCGAGCATCTGGGAGTACCGGATCAACCAGCACACGGGCGCGCTCAGCCGGGTGGGGACCGTGGCCACTGGAACCGGCGCTAACGCGATCGCGATCACCCCGGACGGCGGGAGCCTCTATGTCGCTGTCGCCGCGGTCTGGCAATACACCATCAACCCCGCGACCGGCAAACTGACCCCCAAGTCGCCAGCGACCGTCGCCGCGGCAGGGACCGCCCACGATATCGCGATCACGTCCGACGGCAAGAACGCCTACGTCGTCACCGTAGCCAACAACACCGTCTCGCAATTCCGCATCAACCCGAGAACCGGTGCGCTCAGCTCGAAGCCAGTGTCGACCGCGCACACCGTACTGCACCCCGAGGCCATCAAACTCGCTCCCGACGGGAAATCCGCGTACGTCACCAGCGAGAACAACGGCGAACTGTCGCAATACACCATCAACCGCACCACCGGCAAAATCACGCCCAAGTCACCCGCCACAGTCCCAACCGCAAGCGGCTCGCTCGGACTCGCGACCACATCCGAACGCTAATGTGAGCGAAGTAACTTTACTGTGTGAGAGAATGGCGGTCATGGCGTTGACTGTGACCGTGGATGTCCCGCAGCGTGATCGTAAAGTGCTGGCGTCATGGTTGCGCTCGACGTCGATTCGGGCCGGACTGGCCCAGCGAGCCAGGATCGTGCTGCTGGCCGGTGAGGGACTCGGCACCGGGGAGATCGTGGCGCGGACGGGGCTGAGCAAGCCGACGGTGATCGCGTGGAAAAGGCGGTACGCGTCCGAGGGGCTGGGCGGGCTCGATGACCGGCGCCGGCCGGGGCGGCCGCGGACCGCTGATGACGTGGCGATCGTGCTGGCGACGCTGGAGCCGCCGCCGGAGCGGCTGGGGATCACCCACTGGTCCAGCCGGCTGCTGGCACGCGAGCTGGGCGTGTCGAATGTCAAGGTCGCCGACGTGTGGCGGGAGTACGGGCTGCAGCCGTGGAAGCGGGAGACGTTCAAGTTCTCCACCGACCCCGAACTGGAGGCCAAGGTCCGCGACATCGTGGGGCTCTACGTTAATCCTCCCGACAATGCCGTGGTCTTGTGCGTGGACGAGAAGAGCCAGATCCAGGCCCTGGACCGGACCCAGCCGACCCTGCCGCTGCGGCCGGGCCTGCCCGAGAAGGCCACCCACGATTACGTCCGCCACGGGACCACGACGCTGTTCGCGGCGCTGGAGGTCGCCACCGGCAAGGTCAGCGCGGACGCCTGCTATCCCCGGCACCGGCACCAGGAGTTCTTGAAGTTCCTCAAGAAGGTCGCCGCCGCCCACCCCGGCCGGCAGTTGCACATCGTGCTGGACAACTACGGCACTCACAAGCAGCCGGAGGTCCGGTCCTGGCTGGCTCGCAACCCGAGGGTCATCCTGCACTTCACACCCACGTCCGGATCATGGCTGAACATGGTAGAGATCTTCTTCGGGATCATCACCCGCCAGGCCATCCGCCGCGGCACCTTCACCTCGGTCAAGGACCTCACCGCCGCGATCGGAACGTTCATCGACGGCTGGAACGACCGGTGCGAGCCCTTCACCTGGACTTAAAACCGCCGACGAGCTACTCCCGCATTGCAAGCCCGGTAAAAGAACTTCGCTCACCGCACACTAGCTTGCCCACCTGGCGCCCGGCCTCGCCCTAGTGAGGCTCCCGAGCTGGTCGTATCATTGCCGGGTGGCCAGGGCTCAACCCCTCGGGGTGTCATACCCGGCCAACGGGGGGATCACATGAAAACTCGGCTTTTTGCTGCCCTGGCCGTGGCGATCGCCGCGGTTACAGGCCTCGGTGCGTCATCGCAGGCCACGTCAGCGTCGTCTCTTCCACGCCCCGTGGCTTACGGGGTGCCATACGGCGGTGGCGTGCCCAACAACTTCGTTCGTCCTAAGATCAAGCCCCTTGGCTGGCTGGTCTGGACCGGAGACGGCAGCGGCCAGTTCAAGATCCACTCATGGAAGTACTGGTCCACCTGGAACGCCCAAGGATCAGCCACCATCTACCTGCGTAACGGGCCACTTGGGACCAAGCCGGATACGGAACCGACCACACTGCACTTCTACCGGGTCCGCATCCACAACGGGCACCGATACTTCACCCGGCTTCATTTCGCGCTACACCATCGACTCGATGGCGTCGGATCCTCGACCCTGAGCTTCTGCTCACGCGGCACTCCCGCCTGGTACTACTCCTGCTGACCTACTTGACCGCGCCGTCGCCAGGGGCGCCGAACGCCTGCAACAAGAGCCACGCGCCGCCTTCCTCGAGCCGGGAGTGTCGGCGATCAGCCGAAGCCGGTGTAACCCATCAGCCGGAACACTGGCACCCATCAGCCGAAGCTCAGATGGGAGGCATCAGCCGGAGTAATACAACGGATAAGTAGGGCGCCTGGGGCTCGAACCCAGAACCCACGGATTAAAAGTCCGCTGCTCTACCATTGAGCTAACGCCCCTGAGCGCCGGTGACGGCGCCTACCCACGCAGCGTACCGAGTTGCCAGCGGCCAGGGCGTCAACCTGGTGATCAGTCTCGCTCCGGCCCGGCCCTGTCGGGTAGCATCCCGGCCCGTGCACAGCGCGTTCTTCGAGCCATCGGGTCCAGGGGAGTTCTATGCCACGCCGGCCACCGCCGGACCGTGGAGCGCGCACTCGCAGCACGGCGGGCCGCCGTCCGCGCTCGCGGCGCGTGAGCTGGAACGGCACGCCGCCGATCCGGGCCAGCGGCTGGCCAGGGTGACCATCGACATCCTGCGGCCGGTGCCGCTTGGGCTGCTGTCGCTGCGGACCACGATGGTGCGGCCAGGCAGGAAGGTCTCGCTGCTGGAGACCGTGCTGCAAGCTGGCGGCCAGGAAGTCCTGCACGCCCGCGGCTGGCGGATCGCGGTCCCCGGCGCCGGCGTCCCGGCGATCAGCCCCGAGCAGCCGCAGCTGCCAGCGGTCCCGGCCGACGCCAGCATGCCCGCGTTCCGCCGGGCGCACACGGAGGGGTACCTCGCGGCGGTGGACTGGCGGTTCGTCTCCGGCGGGCTCGATGACTACGGGCCGGGCGCTAGCGCCTGGCTGCGCCCGCGGATCCCGCTGGTCGCTGGCGAGGATGCGACGCCGATGTCACGCACCCTGCTGCTGGCCGACTCCGGCAGCGGCGTCGGCTCGGTGCTCGACCCGGAGAAGTTCCTGTGCATCAACGTAGACCTGACCGTGGTGCTGACCCGTGACCCCGAGGGCGACTGGCTGCTGCTCGAGGCCGGCACGACGGTCAGCGAGCGGGGCTCAGGCATGACGCAGACGCAGCTGTCTGACCAGTCGGGCCGCTGCGGCACGGCGGTGCAGACGCTGCTGGCCGAGCCGCGCTGACAGCGCCTGGCGGGCTGCTGCCACGGTTCGGCTCGGTCAGTCTGGCCAGCGCGGTGACCGGCCAAGGCGAGCGACCACGCGATCCAGTGGCGAGGCGTCCGGCGGCTCGGTTACTGCCGGGCGGAACGCTGCGCCAGGCGCGAGCCTCGCCTCGCCCTCCGGGACCTGGGCTGCGCGGACCTGCACCTCGTCCAGAACCTCGGAGTCGAAGCTGACCGGCACGCCGATGCTGCGGGCAACATCCCAGCCGTGCACGACGTAATCGAGGAAATGGAAGCCGATCGCCATCTCGGCGGGAAACCGGACCGCGGCCCTGATCTCCGGCAGCCACAGCCGGTCCCTGCCGAGGTCCACCTCGCTGAAGGCTGCCGTCACCCTGGCGACCGCCCGGGCGTAGGCCGCGGCGAAGTCGTCACCGGCCGGGCGGTCCGCCCAGACGGTCATATCCTCAGTCTCGCCGCTCGCGGCCGCGGCGAATCCATAGTGCTGACCGGTCATGTGCGCGAGCAGCTGCCGCAGCGTCCAGTCCGCGCACGGCGTTGGCTGGCTCAGCTGCGCCGGGCTGACCCGGCCGACGATGCCGACCGTGGCCTCGAGCGTCCGCCGGTTCAGCTCGCGAATGTCCGCCACGCCGCCTGCCCTCCGTTCAGCCGCTGCGCCAGCCGGCCCGTCATGGCGGCGAGCCGCCGGCCTGCAGGCAGGCCGGGAACCCGGCGGCCCGGCCGCCCCGTTAGCCTCTCACGGCAGGCTGCGACGGTGTATCGAGTCAGCGCTCGCGGCCGGGCGCGAAGGAGCGGAGGCCAGTGGCTGCCTGCCCGGCGAGCGTGCCAGGATCGGAGGCGTGGTGAGTGGCCTGCGCGGCAAAGTCCAGCGTTTCCTGCAGAAGCCGGGAACCGCTGACATCCGGCGATACGAGAAGCTCATATCCGGCATCTCGGCCAGGGCTGAGGCGATCCGCGCCCTGACCGACGAGGAGCTGGCCGACCAGGCCGGCGACCAGTTTGAGGACGAGGACATCTGCGCGTACGGCCGCGAGGCGGCCCGGCGTGGTCTCAGCGAGACGCCGTACGACGTTCAGCTGCTCGGCACGCTCGCGATGCTCAACGGGCAAGTGGTCGAGATGGCGACCGGCGAGGGCAAGACGCTAGCCGGCGCCATCGCCGCGGCCGGATACGCTCTGCGCGGCCGGTCGGTCCATGTGCTGTCGGTCAACGACTACCTGGCGAGGCGGGACGCTGAGTGGATGCGGCCGGTCTATGACCTGCTCGGCGTCAGCGTCGGCTGGCTCGGCCAGCACTCCACCGAGGAGGAACGCAAGGCGGCGTATGCGGCCGAGGTGCTCTACGCCCCGGTCAGCGAGCTCGGTTTCGACGTGCTCAGGGATCGGTTCCGCACCGACGTGGCCGACATCATCGCGCCGGCGCCCGACGTGGCGCTCATCGACGAGGCTGACTCGGTGCTGGTCGACGAAGCGAAGGTGCCGCTGGTGCTGGCCGGCTCGCTGGAGCCAGGCGAGACCGACATGGAGATGGCCGAGATCGTCCGCCGGCTGAGCCGCCGGGTGCACTACGAGATCGATGAGGACGCGCGCAACGTCCGCCTTACCGATTCGGGCGCGCAGGCAGCGGAGCGCGCGCTTGGCGGCATCGACCTGTATACCGAGGAGCACCTGGACGCCCTGACCCGGCTCAACGTTGCGCTGCACGCGCACGCCCTGCTGCAGCGTGATGTCGACTACATCGTGACCGACGGCAGGGTCGCCCTGATCAACGAGTCCAGGGGCCGGGTCGCCAGCCTGCAGCGCTGGCCGGACGGGCTGCACGCCGCGGTCGAGGCGAAGGAGGGCCTGTCCGCCAGCGACACCGGCGAGATCCTGGACAGCATGACGGTCCAGGCGCTGATCAGCCGCTACCCCACGGTCTGCGGGATGACCGGCACCGCGGTAGCTGTCGGCGACGAGCTTCGCGAGTTCTACGACCTGGAGGTGGCCGTCATCCCGCCGAACCGGCCGTGCGTCCGGGAGGACGAAGCCGACCGGATATACGAGACGACCAGGCAGAAGGAAGACGCGATCGCCGATGAGGTCATCGCCCGGCACGAGACCGGCCAGCCGCTGCTCATCGGCACGCTGGACATCGCCGAGTCCGAGCGGATGGCGAAGCGGCTGGCGCGGGCCGGGCTCGAATGCACGGTGCTGAACGCGAAGAACGACGAGGAGGAGGCCAGGATCGTGGCCGAGGCCGGCACCCTCGGCGCGGTCACGGTCAGCACCCAGATGGCCGGCCGCGGCACCGACATCCGGCTGGGCGGGTCGACTGGCGAGGGCCCGGCCGGCTCGCACGACAAGCCGGCCGACGAGGACGACGACGCGGCCAGGCAAGAGGTCGCCGAGCTCGGCGGGCTGTACGTGCTCGGCACGGGCCGGCACATGACCAGCCGGCTGGACCACCAGCTGCGCGGCCGGGCTGGCCGTCAGGGCGACCCAGGCGGCTCGGTGTTCTTCGTCAGCATGCAGGACGAGCTGATCGTGCAGCACGGACGGCAGTCGGTTCCCGACGTGCAGCCCGACGAGGAAGGCCGGATCCGCGACGAGCGAGCGGACTGGCTGGTGGGTCACGCGCAGCGGGTCGCGGAGGGCGGCCACCTGGAGATCCACCGCAACACGTGGCGGTACAGCAAGCTGATGGACGACCAGCGGGCGATCGTGCTTGAGCAGCGCGACAAGGTGCTGCGCGCGGACGAGGCCGAGCGGGCGCTGTCCGAGCGCTGCCCCGACCGGTACGCCGAGCTGTCAGACGAGCTAGGCGAGGACGTGATCGCCGTGGCGGCCAGGCAGATCGTGCTGTATCACCTGGACCGGGCCTGGGCCGACTACCTGGCGCAGATGGCGGACATCCGGGAGGGCATCCACCTGCGCTCGCTTGGCCGCGGCCTGAATCCGCTGGACGAGTTCCACGCCGAGGCGGTCAGGCATTTCGGCTCCATGCTCGAGGACGTGGCCGCCAAGTCAGCCGAGACGTTCGAGACAGTGCCGATCACGAAGGACGGTGCCGACCTGCCGTCGATCGGGCTCAAGCGGCCGACCGCGACCTGGACCTACCTGGTGCAGGACGACCCGTTCGGCAGCCCGCTGAGCCGCGCGGCCAGGAGCCTGGCCAAGGCGTTTGGCCGCTCGTCAGCCGACTGAGGGCGCCAACGGCCCCTTGACGACGCCATGGCCGCTCAGCTTGACGAGGCCGACTGCCCTGTAACGACACCAGGTTTCCCGCGGTGGGGCTAATGCCGCAGCAGGGTTCCCGAGGTGTCACGCCGGGGCCTGGGCTGCCGAGGCGGCGACGAAGCGGTGCCGCATTTCGCCGATGCCCTCGACGTAGCTGGCCAGCTCGTCGCCGGGAGTCAGCCAGCGCTGCGGGTCCCGGCCCATGCCGACACCGGCCGGGGTCCCGGTGAAGATGATGTCTCCCGGCAGCAGCGTGAGCACGGCCGACAGTCGGGATATCAGCTGCGGCACTGAGATGATCATGTGGCTGGTCCGGGACTTCTGCACCTGCGTGCCGTTCAGTGAGCAGCCGAGCTCCAGGTCGTCTGGGTCGGCGAGCTCGTCGGGCGTGACCAGCCACGGGCCAGTCGGGCCGAAGCCGGGGAACGACTTACCGAGGCTGAACTGCGGCGGGCTGCCGGCCAGCTGGGTGATCCGCTCGGAGATGTCCTGGCCGACGGTCAGCCCTGCCACGTGCTGCCACGCGCTGGCCTCGGACGCGCCGTGCGCCGCCGCGCCAATGACGACGACCAGCTCGACTTCCCAGTCGGCGTGCTCGCCGGGCCGCAGCCCGACCTCGCCGCGTGGTCCGGTGAGGCAGCTAGGGAACTTGCTGAACACGCTCGGCTGGACCGGGGCGTCGAAGCCCGACTCTTGGATGTGGTCCCCGTAATTGAGCCCGATGCCGAACGACTGGCGAGGAGCTGGCGCCGGCGCACCTAGCGCGTCAGCGTCGTAAGGCTCGGCTGCGCCGAGGTCGGCGGACGCCGCCCAGGCGGAGAACTCAGCCCACCGGTCATAAACCGCCTGCGGGTCGGGCCCGAACTTGCTGCTGCTCGCCCGCTCGACGTCCAGCGCGCCGGTGCCTGAAGCGGTCACGATGACCAGCCGCCCGGCCAGGTTGCCGATCCGCACGTGTGCCTCCCGATGGTCAGCTGACTCTCCGCCCGGCGGCCGCCGGGCATCGCAGGGTGCCGCGCTTCAGTCGCCGACACCTGGGACCACAGCTGCCGCCTGACGGCTGAGGTCGCGCCTGCTCAAGTCTGGGCGCCCGGTCAACTACGGGCAAGCCGGACATCGCCGGCGGCGCCGGGAGCCGCCACGGCGCTGCCTGGCCCGGCTGCTGCCGGCCGTCGGCTAGCCTGCCGTCCTGGGCATCGCGCTGACGTTGAAGGGAGGACTGCATGACGGCGGTTGACCTGCAGGGCGCTTTCAACGTGCGCGATCTCGGCGGACTGCGGACTGGCGACGGCAGGGTGACCCGCGACCGGGTCATCTACCGGGGCGATTCACTAGCGCGGATCACCGCCGCCGACGCGGAGGTGCTGTTCGGCGAGCTCGGCGTCGGCGCGATCATCGACCTGCGGACCAAAGAGGAAACCGAGGGGGAGACGATCGAGTTTCCGGTGCCTTCCTACCGGTTCTCGATCCTGCGGGAAGGACGCCTCGGGCGCGAGCCGTTCCCGTCGGACGATCCGGTCGAGCTGGCCAAGGTCTACCTGAGCAACCTCGACGACGGCCGGGAGGCGGTCGCCGCCGCGATCGGGACGGCAGCCGGCTACCTCGCCGACGGCGTGCCGAGCCTCTTTCACTGCGCGGCGGGCCGCGACCGAACCGGCATCATCGCGGCGCTGCTGCTCGACCTCGCCGACGTCACCGACAGCCAGATCGCCGCTGACTATGTCGCGAGCAACCGGCACGCCCGGCTGGTGACCAGCAAGCTGGCCGCCAACCCGCTGTACGCCGACAGCGGCGCTCGCGGCCGTGAGGTGATCTTGCTGCAGCGTCAGACGATCCTTGAGTTCCTCCGCCTGATGCGCGAGCAGCTCGGCGGCAGCAGCCAATTCCTGCTCGACGCGGGAGTCTCGGCGGACGCCATCGAGTCGATCAGGGAGCACCTCGTCGGCCGCGCCGACGGCTAAGCCCGCGTTCCCTCGCATCGCCCGCGCGCTCGCAACTGATGGCCAGCCCCAACTTGTCGGACCCCGGCCGACCGGCCATCCTGATAGCAATCGTCTACCGAACCCAATTCTGGGCGCGATGGAGGCAGTCCTGATGACGTACCAGGTAGTGAACCCGGCGACCGGGAAGCTTGAGAAGGAGTACCCGACCGCATCTGATGCTGAGATCGCTGACGTGCTGACGCAGGCCGAGCGGGGCTACTCGTCCTGGCGGCGCAGCTCGACCGATGAGCGGGCCGCGGTGCTGCGGCGGGTCGCAGAGCTGTATGCCGAGCGCTCGGACGAGCTGGCGGCGATCATCACCCGGGAGATGGGCAAGATCACCGGGGGGGCCAAGGGTGAGCTGATGTTCACCGTCGCTATCTACCGCTACTACGCCGACAACGGGGCTGAGCTGCTCAAGGACCAGCCGCTGCAGTCCAACACGCCAGGCACGGCGTGGGTGCGCAAGTCCTCTATCGGGCCGATCCTCGGCATCATGCCGTGGAACTACCCGTACTACCAGGTGGCCAGGTTCGCAGCCCCGAACCTGATGATCGGCAACACGATCGTGCTCAAGCACGCGCCGCAGTGCCCGGAGTCGGCGCTGGCCATGCAGCAGATCTTCCGCGACGCTGGCCTGCCTGCTGACGCTTACATCAACGTCTTCGCCTCCAACGAGCAGATCGCCGGCATGATCGCCGATCCGCGCATCAGCGGCGTGTCGGTGACCGGCAGTGAGCGGGCTGGCTCCGCGGTGGCCGCGGTGGCCGGGCAGAACCTGAAGAAGGTCGTGCTGGAGCTGGGCGGCTCGGACCCCTTCATCGTCCTGGACAGTCCCGACATCCGCCGGGTGGCAAAGGCGGCCGCCGCGGCCAGGATGGAGAACGCCGGCCAGGCGTGCAACGCGTCCAAGCGGATGATCGTCGCCGACGCCGTCTACGACGAGTTCATGCGGGAATTCACGGCGGCGATGGAGGCCAAGGTCACCGGCGACCCGACCGACCCGGCCACCCACTACGGCCCGCTGTCGTCCGAGCAGGCCGCGCAGAACCTGATGGAGCAGATCAACGACGCGGTCAGCCAGGGCGCGACCGTGCACACGGGCGGGCACCGCATTCCCGGCCCCGGCGCCTTCATCGAGCCGACTGTGCTGAGCGGCGTGACACCGCAGATGCGTGCCTACCGCGAGGAGCTGTTCGGCCCGGCAGCCGTGGTCTACCGGGTTGCCGGCGCCGACGAGGCCATTGAGCTGGCGAACAGCAGCAGCTACGGGCTCGGCGGCGCGGTCTTCACCAGCGACGAGAAGCTCGCGCTCGACATCGCCGACCGGCTCGAGGTCGGCATGGTCTGGATCAACCGGCCTGAGGGCGGTGGTCCCGAGCTGCCGTTCGGCGGCACCAAGCGCTCCGGCGTGGGGCGCGAGCTCGGTCCCCTCGGCATCGACGAGTTCGTCAACAAGAAGCTCATCCACACCCCGCCGACAGGGGGCTAAGCCGAGTTCGGGCGGGCTCCGGCACCGGCTGGCGCGCGCCAGCCGGTGCTGCGGCCCGTCGCGGCCGTGCCATCGGGTTACCGTGAACCATGGCCGATGATCTGCCGATCTGCCGTACCTGCGGAGTCCAGTACGGCGCCGCCCGCGACGACTGCCCGATCTGCCTGGACGAGCGGCAGTACGTCGGCTGGGACGGCCAGCAGTGGACCTCGCTCGCTGAGCTGCGGGGCGAGGGCCGGCGCGGCCGGGTCGAGGAGGAGGGGCCTGACGTGTACGGCGTCGGCGCCGACCCGCCTACTGCGATCGGGCAGCGGGCGCTGCTGCTGCGCTCGCCCGGCGGCAACGTGCTCTGGGACATGATCACCTACCTGGACGACGAGCTGGTCAGCCGGATCAGCGCGCTCGGCGGGGTCAGCGCCATCGCGATCAGCCATCCGCACTTCTACGGCTCGATGATCGAGTTCGCGGACGCCTTCGACGCGCCCGTCTACATCCACGCGAAGGACGAGCAGTGGGTCGGCAGGCCGGACGACCGCGTCATCTTCTGGGACGGGGACAGGCTGGAGGTCGGCGAGGGGATGATGCTGGTCAATGTCGGCGTGCACTTCGAGGGCGGCCAGGTGCTGCACTGGGCGAGCGCGCCCGGCGGTAAGGGCGCGCTGTTTTCCGGCGACATCTTCACCGTGGTGCAGGACCGGGACTGGGTCAGCTTCATGTACAGCTACCCGAACCTGATCCCCGAGCGGCCGCGGACGATCCGCCGGGCTGTCGGGCTGATCGAGCCGCTGGCGTTCGACCGCGTCTACGGCGCGTGGTGGCGGCGCATCGTGCAGGCTGACGGAGCCGGCGCGGTGCGCCGGTCAGCCGACCGCTACCTGCGCTTCGCCCTCGACGACGGCGAACACCAGCATACCCGGGAAGGCGCTGACCTGACGGCCCCGGCGGGCCAGGGCATGCGTGGCCGGCGAGGCCGGCGGAAGGGAGGATGCGGTGGGACTGGCTTATGACCGGGCCGGGTCCGGGCCCACGCTGGTGCTGCTGCACGGCGTCGGGCACCGGAGGCAGGCCTGGGATGCGGTACTTGACCGGCTGACCCCGCACCGCGACGTGATCGCCGTGGACCTGTCCGGGCATGGCGACTCGCCGCCGCTGCAACTGGCGGGCCGGCCAGTGCTCGAAGCGATGCTCGACGACGTGCGTGACCTGCTGGCTGCCCTGGGCGTCGACCGGCCGCACTACGCGGGTAACTCGCTCGGCGGCCGGCTCGCGCTGGAAGCCGGGGCCAGTGGCGCCGCCGCCTCGGCGACCGCGCTGTCGCCGGCTGGGTTCTGGCGCACGGGCTGGGAGTTCCGCTACGCCAGGACCATTTTCTCGGCCATGCAGGCGTCCAGCGCGGTGCTGCGGCCGCTCGCGCCGGCCATCCTCGGCACGACGGCAGGACGCGCGCTGACGTTCTCCGCGGTGGTCGCGCGCCCTGGCCGGCTGACCGCTGAGCAGGCAACCGGGGACGTCGCCGGGTTCGTCCGGGCGAGGGAGGCGCTCGACGCGGTCCTCGCCGGGATGGGCCAGTTCACCAGCCGGATACCGGACGACCTGCCAGTCACCATCGGCTGGGGGACCAAAGACCGGCTGCTGCCGCAGCGCCAGGTGCTGGTGGCCAGGGCGCGGCTGCCGCAGGCGACGTTCGTGCCGCTGCCCGGCTGCGGCCACGTGCCGATGACCGACGATCCAGCGCTGGTCGCCGACGTCCTGCTGCGCGGCAGCGGAGGCTAGCCGCCCGTCGCCTTCTCGGCCATAGCGGGTTAGTCCGCCACTGGAGGTTAACGTCGGCCAGGAAGGTGGAGGTTAGCGGGCCGACAGTGCTATCGGGCGTCCTGGCTCGCGCCCGGCGGGCCCGCTGCGCCCCAGTCGATGCTCACCTGCGCCGCTACGTCAGGGTGCCGCTCCAGCCAGCCGCGGGCGAACGGGCAAAGCGGCACGACCGTCAGCCCCTCCCGCCCGGCCCGGTCGATCGCGGCCCGGACCAGACGCCCGCCGACGCCATGACCGCCAAGCGCCTCCGGGACCTCGGTGTGGATGAGCACCAGGCGCCTGCCGTTCAGCCGGTAGCTCAGCAGTGCGCGCTGGCCGTCCTGCGCGATTTCCAGGCGCTGGGCGGCTGCGTTGTCGGTCACCTGCGTGGCGTCGCTCACATCGTTCATCATCACACCGGCCGCTCACCCGCGGTCGCCCGCCCCGCGAGCACGTACCAGGTCAGCGCTGCCAGGCTGACCCCTGCGGCCAGCACGAGCGCCGGGCCGGCGCCCTGATGCAGGAACAGCGCCGCGCCGGCGAACGCGCCTAGCGCCATTGCGACGACGGCGGTCGCGCGGCGGCCGGTCCGCGGGCTGGTGCCGCCAGCC
Organism: Streptosporangiaceae bacterium; assembly: GCA_036495525.1. Classification (GTDB taxonomy): domain Bacteria; phylum Actinomycetota; class Actinomycetes; order Streptosporangiales; family Streptosporangiaceae; genus DASXMR01. The sequence goes on from DASXMR010000159.1 coordinate 14,328, forward strand.
AGGCGGGAGTCGGCGGCCAGGCCGGTCAGGGTCTGAGTCAGCACGGTCGTGGTCACGTCGGGGACGGCGAGATGACGGACGACCGCGTTCCGCATGCCCATCGCGAGCGCCAGGATCGCGATCGTGGTGTAGCGGCCCCAGCCGGCCGAGACCGTGCCTGCCAGGTAGCCGATGGCCGCTGCGGTGCCGACCAGCAGCGTCTCGGCGGCGATCGCGGCGATCAGCAGCCTCCGCTTGCTCGCGACCAGGCCGGCGAGCCTGCCGCCGGTCACGGCGCCCACCAGGAACACGCCGAGCGAGGTCAGCGTCGCCGGTACGGAAAAGCCCGGCGCACCCGCCGCGGCGAAGCCGAGCACGACTACGTTGCCGGTCATGTTCGCGGTGAAGACCCGGCCGAGCGCCAGGTAGCTCACCGCGTCGACCACGCCGCTGACCAGGGTCAGCGCCATCAGCGCGTACAGCAGCGTGCGCTGCTCTGCGTCGTCAGCCACGGCCCGGCCCTTGCCCCCGCGCTCCCGGCATCAGGCCGGGCTGTCGTGCAGCACCAGCAGCGACTCCGCGCCGACCGGCACGAACCCGGCCGCGAGGAACGCCCGGACGCTGGCCGCGTTGCCGGGGGAGATCTGCGCCCACAGCGCAGCGCTGTCGCTCAGCAGGTGCCGGGCTGCCATGGCCAGTGCCCGGCCGAGCCCGGCGCGGCGCCGGCCGTCATCGACCTCGATCGCGACCTCGTGCCGCCCCGCCACGCCGCGGCCGAGCAGCAGGACGCCGCCGTCCGCCTGCCAGACCCGGACGTCGTCGCGGTAGCGCAGCGCCCTCTCCACCCGCGGGTGGGCCGGCTCGCCTGGCCGGGCGCCGACCGGCATCAGGTTCAGCTTCGGCGGACCAGGCAGCGGCGCTGCCACCGTCAGCATGTCCGTGACGTGCGCGGTGCGCCCGGTCCGCTCGGCCAGCGCGTGCAGGAAGCGCGGTTGCATCGGCGCGGCCAGGTCGCCAGGCGGCAGCTGGGCCCGGACCCAGTCAGGGTCGGCGCTGGTGAAGATCACTGCGTGCGCGGTGAAGGCGATGACGCCGGCGTCGCGCAGCGAGGGCTGCGGCAGGATCGTCACCGAGCCGTCCGGCGGCGGGAAGCAGCCGCGAGTGACGTCGGCGAGCAGCCGGCCCAGCCTGGCGTCGCTCATCAGCTCACTCCCAGTGCCTGACGGTATGCCCGGCCGCGCTGGCTGCTCCCGGTCGCCTGACCATGATCTCGAAGGATTTCTGCTGCCCGAGCACACTTTTTCTTACCGGATCATGGTCGGGGTCGCCGGGTTGTGGCCGGCGTCGGCGATCAGCGGTAGGCGGAGATGCCGGTGATGGCCTGGCCGAGCGCCAGCGTGTGGATCTCCTCGGTGCCCTCGTAGGTCAGCACAGACTCCAGGTTGTTGGCGTGCCTGATCACCGGGTATTCCAGAGTCACGCCGTTGGCGCCGAGCACCGTCCTGGCCTGCCTGGCGATCTCGATGGCGGTGCGCACGTTACTCATCTTGCCGAGGCTGACCTGCTCGGGCGTGATCCTGCCGGCTTCCTTCAGCCGCCCCAGGTGCAGCGCAAGCAGCTGCGCCCGCTGCAGGTCGGCGAGCATCCAGGCCAGCTTGCCCTGGGTCAGCTGGAACCCGCCGATCTTGCGGCCGAACTGCTCCATGGTACGCGAGTACTCAGCCGCGGCCTCGAAGCACGAGCGGGCCGCACCGGTGACACCCCAGACGATCCCGAACCGCGCCTCGGACAGGCAGGACAGCGGGCCCTTGAGCCCGGTGACGCCGGGCAGGACCGCGTCGGCTGGCAGCTTCACGTCGTCGAAGTGCAGTTCCGAGGTGATCGAGGCACGCAGCGAGAGCTTCTTGTGGATGTTCCTGGTGGTAAAGCCGCGGGTGCCCTTCGGCACCAGGAACCCGCGGATTCCCTCGTCGGTCGAGGCCCACACGACGGCGATGTCGGCAATAGACCCGTTGGTGATCCACATCTTGCTGCCAGACAGGACCCAGCCGCCTTCGTTCTTCCTGGCGGTTGTCTTCATGCTGGAGGGATCGCTGCCGTGATCCGGCTCGGTCAGCCCGAAGCAGCCGATCGCGTCGCCGGCCGCCATCCTTGGCAGCCATTCCTGCTTCTGTTCCTCCGAGCCGAACTTCCAGATCGGGAACATCGCGAGCGAGCCCTGCACCGACACCAGGCTGCGCAGCCCGGAGTCGGCGGCTTCCATCTCGCGGCAGGTGACTCCGTACGCGACCGGGCCCATGCCAGCGCAGCCGTAGCCCTTGAGGTGCATGCCGAGCAGGCCCAGCCTGCCGAGCTCGGGGGCTAGCTCGCGGGGCAGCGTTCCGGCCTCGAACCAGTCCGCTACGTACGGCAGGATCCGGTCCGCAGCGAATTTCCGCACCGTGTCGCGGACCAGCCGTTCCTCGTCGGTCAGCTCGTCATCGATGCGGAGCAGGTCACTGCCTGCTGGCTCGGTGCTGCGCGGCATGGCTCGGTCCCTTCTGCTGGCCTCGCCGACAGCGTATGCGTGCCGCGCGGGACTTACCTCGTCGGCTTGGTGATGGGGCATGATGACAGGTATGAGTACTCCCAACGGGCAGAAGGTCCTAGTCCGCAGTCGCAAGGGCAGGATGCTGGCGGGGGTATGCGCCGGAATCGCCGACTACTTCGGCATCGACGTGACCCTGGTCCGGGTGATCCTGGCCGTGATCTGCGTCTTCACCGCGGGCGCGGGCGTTCTCGCCTATCTCGTGGCGTGGGCGGTCATCCCTGAGGAGGGCGAGCAGGCCTCCATCGTCGAGGGCTTGATCAGCAAGAACCGGAACGGCTAGCCTGCCGGCTCCGCGCGCTGCGGCCGTCCCTGGCCGAACGCCTGCCGGGGACGCCGGCCCGGCGGGTCCTTGGCCTGCCGGGACTGAGCAGCGCCTGGCGCCAGGCCCTGGCCAGCAGCGCCGCGGTGACCAGCCCGGCCAGGCCGGCCGCCGCCACCGCCTGCGCGGGACCGACGAGCTGCGCCAGCGCGCCAGCGGCGGCGAAGCCGGCGCACTGCGCGGTGAGCATCCCGCCTTGCACGAAGGCCAGCGCGCGCACCGCCGGGTAGCCTGCGGCACCCGGAGCGCCGCCGGTCACGTCGCCCGCTGCGCCAGCCGACGCAATCGCCAGGCCCCGGACCGCCACCTGGCGGCGGCGGGCCGCCGGGTCGTTCTGCCAGGAGCCGTGCTGACCGGCTGGCTCCCGTTGCCCGGCTGGATCGGCCTGCCCGGCTGATCCGGCCGTCGGGGCCGCGGTCCGGCCGGCGGTCGCGGCTCGGTCCGCCGACCTGGCATGGCTAGCCGCCGCGCGAGCCCGCCTGCTCCTGGCCGCGCCTGGCAGCTCGCGCAGGAACGCGGCGAGGGCCTCGAGCTGGTACGACGCGCCAACGCCGGAGAGCAGCCAGAGCGTCACGACCGCCCACGCAGGCGGGCGCAGCGCGCACGCGATCAGCGGCAGGCAGGCGAGGAACGCCCGGTCGCTGAGCAGGCTCATCCGGTCCCGGCGGCCGAACAGCCCGGAGAGCGCAAGAGTCCCGAGCGCCGCGCCGACCGGCATCGCGGCCATCAGCAGGCCAGCGGTCATCGGCCCGCCGCCCAGCGAGCGCGCGTACGGGATGGCCAGGCACTCGGGCACCACGTAGCATCCGGCCAGCCAGCCGAACATCGTCAGGATCCGCAGCTTGCGGCTGCGCAGCACGATCCTGGCGCCGGGATGCGCGGTCAGCAGCGTGCGCAGCGCGACGCGCAGGGCCGACGGGCGGTCAGGCCGGGCGGAACTCGCCGCGGCCCGGCGGCTGGTCCGCGCTCTTCCCGCTGGCTCACCGGCCGCCGCGTGAGCAGGCTGGACTGTGCCGGCCGGCTCAGGCGCGGCAGCGGACCGGGTGCCGTCGCGGTGCGAGGTGCTGCCGGGGTTGTGATGCCCGTCGTTGTGCGGCGGCCGGCTGTCCGGCGGCTCAGCGCCGGGCAGCCCGGCCGCGCCCGCCACGCCCGATCCGCGCCGGGTGGCCGGCTCGCTGGAGCTGGTTGCTGTCGCGGGCGTTCCGGCCAGCGGCCTGGCCAGCAAGTCGATCATCAGTGCGGAGACGACGAAGGTCAGCGCGTCGATGATCAGCGCATGGCGTGGCTGGAGCGCCGCGACCAGCACCCCGCCGGCCAGGAATCCGGCGGCCTGGCACATCTGGTAGATAACCGCGGTCCTGGCCGGGCCGGGCTGCGGCACGGTTCCGGTCGCGCTGTGCTCGCGCAGGAACCTGGCGTGCGCTGCCGCGTAGACAGGTCCGAGCACGGTCACGCCAGCCAGCAGGCCGAATAGGCCGCCCAGACGGATGCCGGGCAGCGCCAGCACCGCGATGAGCACGGCCCGGACCAGGTCGGTGCCGATGATCACCGAGCGCCGTCCGATGGCCGCGCCGAGCCGGCCCGCGGTGTGCACGCCGATCAGCGGCGGCAGATAGGTCACCGCGTACGCGCCGGCCGTGATCAGGGCAGAGCCGGTGAGCTGGTACACCAGCACGGCCACCGCGACCCGGGCAACCTGATCCCCGGCCGCGGACAGGAGCTGGGCCGCCAGCAGCACGCGGATCGCGCTGTGGCCAAGCGGCCTGGGTAGCCGGCCAGGGTCCGGCTGCCTGCGGAATACCCGGCGGTGCCTGCCGGTGGCCGCAGCGCCGTTCGGGCCGGCCTCGGCTGCCGGAGCGCCGGCGATGGCCGACGGGATTGCTTGCGGTGAGTTTACGGCTGAATGTTCGGGCGCGCCCCGGTCGGCGAGGCCAGCCGCCGGGGCTGAGCTATGCGCTAAGGACGCTCCGCCCGTTGCGCCGTGCTCGTGGTCCACCACGCCTTCTCTCCCGGCCCCGGCGCTGCCGGATGCCGCCTGCTGGTCCCCCGTTGATACGCACGCCGTCGCTAGGCGTGATCACGGATCTTCGCAGCCCGTGCGGATCGTTACGTTAAGTCGTACTCTAGCTGCATAGCGTGTCCGATGTGGGCTACCTGAGCAAGCTGACTCGCCTCGCCATCGGGATCGCATTGCGCTTTGCCGGTATCGTGTTCCGTCCCCTATGCTGGGGCGGTCCCCGACGACGGGCGCCGCGGGCCTCGGCGGCGGGATCGCCGAGCCCCCATCGTCTAGCGGCCTAGGACACCGCCCTTTCAAGGCGGCGGCACGGGTTCGAATCCCGTTGGGGGCACGCTGGCACAGCCAGTGCATGGTCCTGTAGAGCAGCTAGGAGTGCTCGCCACCCTGTCAAGGTGGAGGTCGCGGGTTCAAATCCCGTCAGGACCGCTCGGGTCGGTGCCACGCTCGGGCAGTTCGGCGCCCGTCCCTGGTCAGGTAGCTCAGTTGGTACGAGCGTCCGCCTGAAAAGCGGAAGGTCGGCGGTTCGACCCCGCCCCTGACCACAAATCAACGAGCAACCAATGGTCCTGTGACCAGGCCAGACGCCGGTTGTCCTCTACAGCGCCCAGATGCGCAAGTAGCCGCAGGTGGCCGCCCACTACCGTCGTTTTCCCGCTGGCTGGGCACGTTTGGCGCACGGCCAGCCTGTACTGCGAGTTTGCGCGACTTACTGCTTAGGAGATCGTCGGCAACATTGCCATGATCTGCCCGGCTCACGGTGTGACGCTAAGCCAGCCTGTCCGCCGGTGACCGTGAAGCCCGCAGGTTGACTGCCCGATCGGGCACGCGACGGGCACCTCTGCACCCACCCCTACAGTGGGCCGGTGATCACGGTGGTGGAGTATGACCCAGCCTGGTGGACCATCGCCCATCCGAATGATCTCCAACCAGCGCAGCCTGCCAATGTCGCCAAGCGCACCGCCACCGGCAACAGCCGGTCCTGGATGTAGGCAAATGGCTCTGGAGGCACCGCGCCACGAGGGCCGAGCCGGTTATTGCACGTGTCGGATGGCAAGGTCTTGTGCGTGACCGTCTTCCTCGTGACCGGCATTCAAGCGGCTGGCAAGTCGACCGTGGCCCAGGCCCTGGCCAAGAAATTCGAGCGGTCTGTCCACGTGCGCGGCGATCTGTTCCGCCGGATGATGGTCAACGGACGGGTGGTTTCACCGTGATCGTGCAAGACATCGTGCTCGGCGCCCATCTGGCCGACATGGTTGCAGCGATTCGCGCAAGGCCGCTTTGCGTGGTGGTCCTTGCTCCCCGCGCGGATGTGGTTCGCAAGCGAGACAAGGCCATACCTCGGAGCAGACAGTCGACGAGACCGTCGAGGAGATCCTCAGGCGGGCGCTCCTCGAAGCGGCGGCCTGATCCGCCCTGAGTGCGCCTCGCTATCTACGCTTTCGCCGGTTCACCGCTTGGACGATGAGGTCCGGGCGGCCGGAACGTCATCACTGCTGACCGCGGGGACAAGCCTTGGCGGAGGGGGAGACGCTGTGGCAATCAAGTTCGATGGCTGGAGGTCATGAGATGAGCGGCAAGGTGGTGGTGAGCAGGTCGATGTCGCTTGACGGCTTCATCGCCGCTCCCGGTGACGAGATGAACTGGATCTTCGATTTCATGGCGCCGGACGCGGCCTGGCTGAAGGAGACCGCGGCGGCCACCGGTGCGATGCTCATCGGCCGGCGGACCGGCGAGGTGGGCGACAGGATGGAAGCCGACCAGGCGCGAGGTTCAGAATCGAGGGGCGAGGGCTACCCCTTCTACGGGCCCATGTTCGTCCTCACCCACAGGCCGCCGGACCCGCCGGACCCGGATGTCACCTACCTCAGTGGTGACATCGGGGAAGTGGTCGCTACGGCGCTCGAAGCTGCGGGCGGCAAGGAACTCGCGATCCTCGGCGCAGACGTGGCCGGCCAGTGCCTGCGGCGCGGGCTCGTCGACGAGATCGAGGTGTATGTCCTGCCGGTACTGCTTGGTGACGGCATCCGTTTCTACTCCTCGCAGGGTCTGGCGAGGATCGACCTGGAACCGCTCGACAGCAGGCGGTCGGAAGGCGTCAATATCCTTCGCTTCCGCGTCCGCAAGTAGCGATCGGTCTAGTAGTGCGGCAAGCGCCCTGGCAGCAATTGAACTCGACGGGATCGTCAGAGCGGCATGGCGGTGGTTCATGTTGCTGTTGCTGCAGGCATTATCAGCCACTGCCGGTTGGCGACTTCAAGACCGGGCTGGCCCGCACCTGTCGGGATCCGACCTCGACTTAGGCACCGAGACCGGCTTACTAGTCACGGTCGCGGACGTAGTAGTCAGCCTGAGCGCCGTCGAAAGCGCCTGTGCTGCGACAGCACCGGCGGAAAGCGCCGGCCAGAGCCGCACGGGCAAGGGTCGTTGCGACCCAGTTTCTCGATCAGCTCGGTGTCTACGCCGATGATTCGGTCACCGCGCTTGACGTGATATTCGCTGGAGGGAACCCCCGGCGGCGCTTGCTGGTCGGCTCAAAAGGACGCCTCAGCGTCGTGATCGCGGTGCATGGCCGCCCTCCCTGTCCTGGGTGATGAGCACAAGGAGGATAGCCAGCGCCGACGACAGGTGCCAGCGCATAAATCGAAACTGACCCAGGCTCGCGCGTGCTGGCCGCCGCGAGACTATTCGCCGCCGTGGCTCATCAGGTCGCCGGGCTGGCAGCCGAGTACATCGCAGAGCCTCGACAGGGTCGTGAACCGGATTGCACGGGCATGGCCATTCTTCAGGATCGACAAATTCACGATCGTGATCCCGGCGCGCTCGGCCAGTTCCGTCAGGGTCATGCCGCGGTCGGCCAGGAGCTTGTCGAGGTGCACCTCGATGGCATGGTCGGGTTCGCTGGCCGGGTCAGACGGTGACATCAAGTTCTTCGCGCATCGTCACTCCCAGGCGCATCACCCGCGCGACGGTGATAAGGGTCAGGCCGACGATGAGCGTCGAGAACGAGAAGTTGACCTGGAACGGCGCGAACCAGCCCAGGCCGGGATAGTGGACCAGCCGCGTGAAGATAAAGATCTTCGCGGCCGATCCGATGACGCCCGCGGCTATGCCGCCGCCGGTCATGAGCCAGCCCAAGCCCCGGAGCCGGGCCGCGGTAGCCGCCGAGTAGATCCCACCGGGCTGCGAGGCTGACTTCATCAGCCGGTTGAGGCGGAACAGGAAGATGCCCCACAGCGCCAGGTACGGCCACTCTGCAATCGCGCCAGCGAGCCGCAATGACGAGGCCGGGTTGCTCGTGCAGATCTGAACCCTCGCTAGCGACGCGTGGCTGCCCGCGGCCAGGCCCTGAACCGATACCGGGCCGCCGAAGAGGGATGCATCGTTGGGTGACACGTACGCGCACACCGGGCCGTTACCCCACAACGCCTGGTGGACAAGTGTGCTGAGCAGCATCAGCAGTATGAAGAGGACAAGCGCCCAGCTGACAGCGGTGGCGAGGGGCTGTACGGGGTTTCTTGGAGCAGGGGGCTTGCGCACTCGAGACCGTCTCCTTATCGAATCTCGTTAATAACGATAAACGTTATCCACGATAGCGAGCCAGATCAAGTCGTTCGCTGACTTTGGCCAAGGTCCTGGCCAGGCAGATCGCGGGTCTCGCTGGCTGGACCGCGCGGCCACGACGGACGGGCGGCAGTATTTGAGGATGAGCGATCAGGTGATGCTGCGTCTCGCCAGCGAGGCTGACGTGCCGATGATGGAGGAGCTGACCCAGAATCCCGAGCTGACGGGCGAGTACCAGTGGTTCGGCTGGTCTGATCGCCGGAGATGGCGGCGAGGCTTGGACGAAGACGGCCTCATCGGACCCGACGGCGGAACCCTGGTCGTCGTCTCCGGCGAGCAGAGCCTGGGCCTGGTGAACTGGCGCCGCCAGCAGACCACGCCCGCCGGGTACTGCTGGGAGATCGGCATCACGCTGCGCCCGGAAGCGCGCGGCCGCGGGTACGGCACGCAGGCACACCGGCTGCTCGCGCGATACCTGTTTGCCCACACCACCGCGCACCGCATCTGGGCTGGGACCGAGGTGGACAACGCCGCCGAGCAGCGAGCGCTGGAGAAGGCCGGGTTCAGCCGGGAAGGCGTCACGCGCGGAGCCGGCTGGCGCGATGGCGCCTGGCGGGACGGCGTCATCTACAGCTTGCTGCGCACCGACCCGCTGGTGTGAAGGCACCTGCCCGGATCCGGTCAGCGTAGGGCGCGCCTGCAGCGTCCAGCCACGCGCACGCGACCGCGCCGCGGCACGCTCTCAGCACTGCTGGCGAACGACCACAGATAACGCGGTCGCTCCCCGACTCCGGCGCTCAGGGGTCGATCACGCCGAGCGGTGACCCTAGCCTGGGAGCGATGGCTGACTGGATCTTTCAGGGCAACCCGAGGCACTACGACCTGGACGCCGCGGTCGCGGCCTCCCGCGAGCAGTGGTGGGGCACGCCCCGCTACCGGGACCGGATGGCGGTCGGCGACCGGGTCTGGCTTCAGGTCGTCGGGCCGAAGAGGCCTGGCCTCTACTACGTCGCGCGGATCGTGTCCGAGACGTACGAGCATCCGGTGCGGCCAGCTGACCCTGCGCATTTCCGCTGGCGGACCGACATCCGGTTCGACTACCGCATCAGCCCGCCACTACTGAGGTCTGAGCTGCTGGAAGATGCCCAGCTCGGGTCGTTCCGCCCATTCCGCGGCTTCCAGGGATCGAACGTGCCGTGCCGCCGGACGTTGCCGCGGCGCTGGCCGCGCGAGCCGCGCCGCGCCTCGCGGCTCTGGCGCCCGGCGGCGAGTGAGACCGGGCCAGCGACCAGCCACGCGCTGACCCGCTCGCTAGTTCGTGGCAGCGGGCGTTGAGCCCGCAGCCGAGAGGCCCACCTCCTGTCATCGGCCCCGGGCATCCGCGGAGCATCGAGCCCTTCAGGGCATTCGCCGCAATCCCCGTAGTTCAGTCCGCCAGCCGGCCCGGCCGCACGCCACAGCCGGCCGCCGGCAAGCATGCCCGGATGGCGCGTGCCCAGACTCAGCCGGCTGCTGCCACGGCGAGCCTCAGCCACGAGCCGCTTCCGGAAGGGCCGCTGGCCGGGCGCTACCCAGCCGCGGCCGCCATGGTCATCCTGTTCCTGGTGCCGTACCTTGGCCTGTCAGCGGCCATCCAGCCGCTGACGCCGATCATCGGCGCTCAGCTGCACGCGAGTCCGCAGACGCTCGCCCTGGCCTCGGGGCTGGCCAACGCTGGCTACGCGGTCGGCACTGTGCTGGCGGTGCAGCTCGCGCAGCTCCTGCCGCAGCGGCGGCTGCTGATCGTCTATGCCGCCGCGCTCGTCGTCGGCTCCGCGCTGGCAGCGGCAGCGACAGGGCCGGGGATGTTCATCGTCGGCCACATCCTGCAGGGCGTGTGCACCAGCATGCTGCTGATCGCCGCCGCGCCGCCGCTGTTCCTCGGGTATCCGGCCGCCAAGCTGCGGTGGACCGCGGTGATCTTCAACGTGTGCATCTTCGGCGCGGTCGCCGCCGGTCCGCTGATCGGCGGTGCCCAGGCGTCCTTCCACGCCTGGCGACCGCTGTTCTGGATCGTGACTGGCATCGCGGCGCTCGGCTTGCTGATGTCGCTGCTCACGTTCCAGGATGCTCCGCCAGCAGACCCGACCGCGCCCCGCGACGGGCTGGCCATCGGCCTTGCCGCCGTCGGCTCGCTGGCCGCGTTCTGGGGCACCTCCGAGCTGCTCACCCACCGGTTCCTCGACCCGATCGCGATCATTCCGCTGCTGGCCGGCCTTGCCGTGATCACGATCCTGTGGATCTACCAGTACCGGGCCCCGCGGCCCTTGCTCACCGTGCGCAGCCTTGCCAGCACCATTCCCGTGGCCGGGATCATCGTGGCGATATGCGCGGCTGCGGCAGCAACGTCAGCCATCGGGCTCACCGCCACCGTCCTCGCCCCGCTCCACACGCCGCTCCGGGTGGGGACGCTCTACCTGCCCGAGCTGATCGCCGCGGTCCTCACCGCGATCGTGTTCGGGGCGGTGTTCCGCACCCGGTTTATCCACTATTTCGCGCTCACCGGCCTGATCTTCCTGGCCGCTGGAATCGTCGTGCTGCGGATCACGATCCCCCCGACGCCGACGCTCGTGCTCGTCGGCTCCGGGCTCATCGGTGTCGGCATCGGCGCCTCGGTCACCCCGGCGCTGTTCCTGGCTGGCTTCTCGCTGCGCTCGGCCTCGATTCAGCGGGTATTCGCGATCCTCGAGCTGCTGCGGGCGATTGCCGCGTTCATGATCGTGCCGATCCTGCTGCACTTCGCCGTCACGCTCACCGGTCTGGCGACGCCGCAGCTGGATACCGCGCTGTGGATCTGCTTCGGGCTCTCTGTCGGCGCGGCGGTCGCTGGCATCGCCTTGTACCAGCTCGGCCGGGTCCGGCCGCCCGCTCCGGCGCTGGAGCGATGGATGGGCGGCCAGGATCCCGCGTGGGACTCCCCGCCACTGCTGGCCGCCCTTCGCCACCGCACGGCGCGCGCGGCAGCCGCTCCCTTCGCTCCCGCTCTTGCCGCGGCCGCAGGTACCAGCGGGCCCGATTCGGCAGCGCCCGTCCATGCCAGGCCGCGCCCGTTGCACCGCCGCGCCGATGGGGCCGGACCGGTGCTGTTCGCTTACGACGGCTCAGACTCGGCGAAGGCTGCCATCGCCGAGGCTGGTCATCAGCTGACCCACCGGCGTGAGGCGCTGGTGCTGACGGTCTGGCGGACGTTCAACGTCGGGTTCATCCCGGAGCCCGGCGCGCAGTTCGACGCCGCGTGCAGCAACGAGGTGAGGCAGGCCGCCGAGCAGACCGCCGCCGGCGGAGCGGTGCTGGCCGACGCGGCCGGCTTCCGGGCACAAGCACTGGCGGTCGAGGGAACTCCGGCCTGGAAGGCTGTCATCGAAGCGGCCGGCGAGCACGACGCGGGCATGATCGTGCTCGGCTCCCATCGCCATGCCAGGCTCGGCGGCCTGATAGCCGGCAGCGTCGCCGCCGATGTCGCTGCTCGCTCTCCCCGGCCAGTCCTGATCATCACGGACCGCGAAGCCGCGGACGGGCAGGCAGTCCAGCAGCAGGTCGCTGCCAGCGGCGACGCGCCCTGACGCTCAGCCTCCGGCGCCCTCAGCGGGGTGCGCGGTTTCCCCGGCATCATCTGCAGTGACAGCCGTGTGCGCGGTGAGCCAGCCGAGCAAGGGCCGCAGCCGCTCGCAGGCGCGGTAGACCGGCTCAACGTCTCGGACGCCATCGGCATCGAGCTCGCGAACAGCCGACAGCGAGCGGTGCCTGAGCAGGTCGGCGCGCGGGTGATCAGCGGGGTAGCCGCGCGGAAGGCGCTTCATGACATCGCCGCGAATCTGGTGCCCGTCCGCCCGAAGGGACAGCACGAGGTTCTCGAGCTCGGGCCCGCTCTCATCGGCGGCGGCTGCCGCTCGATACTGCGCGATTTGCTGAGAGCTGGCGTACCACCAGGATGCCGCGATCCGCAGCGCGTCGAGATTGAAGCGGAACGAGATCACGATGCTGTCGGCCACGCGCACGATGCCGCTCTGGTTCTGCCACCACCACGCGGTGCTGGCATAGCGCCAGACGGCGAAGTCCTCGTACCGCGAGTCCGTGTCGGCAAGGTCGCTGAGCAGGTCGATCATCGGCTGCCGCACCAGCTTCTCGCGGCCGCGCCTGACCCGCTCCCGCGTTTGCAGCGATGGCTCGCCATCCAGTTCCAGCAGCACCGAGTACGCCTCCTCCGGCCAGCCGTGGAAGCGGGTACCCATGCGGGAATGCTAGCCAAGGCAACCGACAGGCCCCGCCTCGCAACTGGCCCGCCGCGCTCGGGCCGGGGCGGGCAAGTTGCGTTGACCGGACTGAACTGAGGATGTTGGCTGCCGACGTGATTTTCGAGCGATTCGATCCGCTGAGCACGCCCGCCGTGCAGGCATGCCACGTGATCACGGAGGCGGGCCGGCTACTCGACCATCCGAACCTCCCGCCGTTGTCGCTCGACGGTCTGCGGAACTGGTGGTTTCACGGCGACGATCCGCAGCAGAACTGGCTCGCCAGGGACCAGTCCGGCCAGCCGGTCGGCTGCTACCAGCTGCAGCTGCCGGAGCGCGAGAACCGCACGATGGCGTTCGCCGGGCTGTTCATCACCCCGGAGCGGCGCCGGGCCGGCGCAGGCACCGCCCTGCTTGCCCACTGCGCTGGCCGGGCGCGGCAGGCAGGCCGGCGTCGCCTTGCCAGTACCGGCTCAACGCGGACGAAAGTACGTGACGGAGGCCCTGGTGCGTCGTTCGCGGCTGCGACGGGCGCCAGCACCGGGCTGGCCGAAGTTATCCGGATTCAGGAGATCACCCCGGCGCTGCTCGCGCGCCTCGACGACTTGCGGGCTGAGGCGGAAGTACATGCCGCCGGGTACGAGCTGCTCTCCTGGGCCGGGCTTACTCCAGCGGCTCATCTTGAGCAGGTCGCGCGGGTGAGCGGCGCGATGTCGGACGCCCCCCAGGACTACGGGGTCGAGCCGGAGGTCCTGGATGCCGCGCAGATCCGCGCACTGGAGCAATCAGGCATCGCGAACGGCGCGCGGCTGTACTCTGTCGCGGCGCGCCAGTCGGCCACCGGTGAATTCGCCGCCATCACCCAGCTATCGACTTACCCGGGCACGGCCGGCTGGGCGAGCCAGGGCGACACGGTAGTGCGACCAGGGGACCGTGGCCGCCGGCTGGGGATTCTCGTCAAGATCGCGATGCTGCACCTCGTGACCCAGCACGAGGCCGGCCTTCGTTATGTCCTGACCGGCAACGCCGAGTCGAACGTGCACATGGCCGCGATCAACGAGCGGCTCGGCTACCGGGTAGCGGACGTCTACCGGTCATGGGAGCTCGACCTGACTGCAGCGCCATGAGCCATCCGCCAGCTGGAGAAAACGAGCTGCTCCGTGGCGCGCCCGGCCCGGCCCCGCGGTGGGCCTCTTGCGGCCGGACGGCGATCGGCGGCTACTGGTCAAGTCCTCCCGATGCTGCCGGCGCCGCCACGCCCGCGGCCACCTGCTGTCCATCGGGAGCCAGCGGCTTGCGGTCGGGCATCGCCTGAACCTCCCGCCGGGCTGCTTCCGCCAGGGCGTCTGCCAGGCTCGCGAAGTTGGGGATCACCCGGTCGATGCCGGTGAGTGCGAAGATCCGCAGGACGGCGCTGCCGGGAATGACCGCCAGCAGCTCACGGCCCTCAGCCTCAGCGCGCCGGTGGGCGGCGACCAGGGTGTTGAGCCCGTACGAATCGCAGAACTTGGTCTGCGTCATGTCCATCACGATCGCGCGCTGCCCGTTCGCAGCCGCCTTGAGCAGGGCGGACCGCATCTCCTCGGCGTTCGTGATGTCGATTTCCTCGGGCGCGGCCACCACGGGCACGCCCGCGACCAGCTGGGTCGGGAACTTGACGTCAGGCACGGCGCACCTCCTGTGGCTACGGACACGACTGCTGCTGAGACCTGCTGCGTAGCTGCGCCCCCTCCGGCAGCAGCCAGGAAGGCTCTACCAGGATCGGCGGCCGGGCTGGCCCTGTCAACAGAATCGCGAGAAAAATTTCATGCATCCTGCCTCGCGTTTTTTCTCTCGCGAGTTGTACTATGCGGCCATGAGCATGCCTGACCAAAGCGGCAGCTGGACACTGCTGACCGGACACGGGCACGTGCTGGTGGAGATCGCCCGCAACCCCAAGGCCCGGATCCGGGACATCAGCGCCGTGGTCGGTCTCACCGAGCGCAGCGTCCAGGCCATCGTGGCCGACCTCGAGGCCGCCAGCTACCTCACCCGCACCCGCGCCGGACGGCGCGTCGTCTACGCCGTGAACCGGCACAGCCTGTTCCGGCACACCGCCCAGGAGGGTCTTCGGGTCGGCCCGTTCCTCGACCTGCTCGCCGAGGCCGAGCCCGACTCCCCGGCTGAATCTGACGCCGACTGACACCGGTGCCCGCCGCGACCCGCCACAGCCACCGCACCGCCATGCCCGCAGCGAACACCACAGCCTCCGATGCGATGCCCGGCATAGCGTGGCCGTGTGGTCCACGCAGGCGCTGAGTACTGGGATCAGTTCTTCCGGCATCGGCTGGCGGCTGGCAAGGACCCGGACTGGGCGGTCTTGTGGACCAGGCCGTTCCTGGCCGAGCTGCGGGGAGACAGGAGCGCGCAGCATCGACTGCGGCCAGACCATGCACTTCTTCTCCGAGGCCTACCTGCGCGAGCTCCTGGCAGGCTGGCAGCACGTTCAGCTGGCCCCGGTTGCGATTCCGGATGATCAGACGGGCGAGACCTTCAAGCACGTCTGGCGGCGTAGCGCGCCGCTGATGCCATCGACTGGCTAGTAGACGGCTGCCTCGGCCAGGTGAATGTGGCCGTCGTTGAACCAGTAGGGCGGGTTCGCTGGGCTGAGCTGGCTGAACGGGTAACCGCTCTTCGCCGCCACCCGGCACGACGCAGGATTGTCCAGATAGTGGACCAGCATGATGCGAGGCAGGCCAGCCACGCCGAATCGGCGGAACGCCCAGTCGGTCATCGCCCGCACCGCCGCAGTCGCGATACCGCAGCCGCGGAAGTCAGCATCCGTCCAGTAGCTGATCTCACCTCGCTCACCCGACCCCACCGGGCCGCCATCCCGGTTCATGAGCCCGACCTGGCCGACCACCAGGTCTAGTGACACGTCGAGGACCGCCAAGGTCAGCCAGTCGCCGTGTTTCCAGCCGCGCTGCTGACCCGCGAGCCACAGCCGGGCTTCCTCCTCATCACGCGGGCCGGTCCAGTACCGCTGCCCGGGGATACGGATGCCGGGATGTGACCGGAGACCGGCCTGCGGGTATTCGCGGAGCATCGCCGCCAGCAGGCCTGGCATATCGGTGGCGAGCCATGGCCTCATCCGCAGCGCCGGACGCAGCCCGTGAGCGGCAAGCTCGAGCACGACGCTCATGAGCCGCACAATGCGCCTGCGGCTAAGCCCGTGCAACCAGGTTTCCCGGTGTCCGGTCAGGCAAGCGGCACCGGGATCCGGTGGTCGGGCTGGCCGTCGTTGGCGAGGATCCAGTGCGAGTCGGCCGTGGCCTGGTAGAGCCGCCTCGGGTCTGCGGGGACGGCGGGCCGGATGAGCCGGAGCCCGTCCGGCGGGCCGCCGGCCTGCAGCTGCGGCTCTGGCCAGTCAGCGGAAGGACGTGCGAGAAGAACGAGGTGGCCCGCTGCTGGCCTGCGCGGCAGCGCCGCTCCCGGCTCCGGCCGCCCCGTCGCGCGGGTCCACCGAGTGTGCGTTCCCGCAGGTCATCGGTGCTGTCAGCGGGCCGATGATAACGTCGGGCCATGAACGCCCAGGAGCTGGCGAACCTCGCGCACCTGCGGCGGGCGCGGGACCTTATCGACCGGGAGTACGCGCGTCCGCTCGATGTGCCGACGATGGCCCGGCGGGCGCTCATGTCGCCGGCGCACTTCTCGCGGCAGTTCCGTGCGGCCTACGGCGAGACCCCGTACAGCTACCTGATGACGCGCCGGATCGAGCGGGCGATGGCCCTGCTGCGCAGCGGCATGAGCGTGACCGACGCGTGCATGACCGTCGGCTGTACCTCACTGGGCTCGTTCAGCTCGCGCTTCACCGAGATCGTCGGAGAGACGCCGAGCGCGTACCGACTCCGAGAGCACCACGCGGTGACGGCGATGCCCGCATGCGTGGCCAAGGTGCGCACCAGGCCGGCCAGGAAGCAGCCGATCAGGAACCGAGAAGCGGTCGCGGGACCTGCCGCCTAGCGTTGACGGCATGAGCATCGCACTCCAGTACTGCCACATCACCGTCAACGACGTAGACCAGTCACTCGGCTTTTACCGGGACGCGCTCGGCCTGCAGGTCCAGAACGACGTCGGCTCGGGCGGATTCCGCTGGGTCACCCTGGCCAGCCCGGACCAGCCGGAGCTTGGCATCGTGCTCTCGGAGCCGCATGCCGGCCGGTCGCAGGCCGACGGCGACGCCCTGCAGGAACTGCTCACCAAGGGCGTGCTGCCGATGGTCATCTTCCAGGCCGGTGACCTCGGCGCCCTGTTCGAGAGGCTGCGCGCCTCCGGCGCTGAGGTGCTGCAAGAGCCGATGGACCAGCCGTGGGGCCCGCGGGACTGCGCCTTGCGCGACCCATCAGGCAATCTGGTGCGGATCTCGCAGGCACCTGCCGGGTAACGAGCTGCCTCGCCGTCGATCCCGGCGCGCTGATGCTCGCTGCTAGGTGCTGGTTGGCAGGTCACTGGCGCTGCCGGCGCGTCATTATGGCGCTCGCCCTTAGGTCACCGGCAACACCTGGCTGGCGGCGCGGACAGAGTTCTTATCTAGTTGCCGCCGGCGTGGCCGGACCCTAGGCTCGCTACGGTGCCGCATCGTGCGGCGCGGCTGACCGGGAAGGAGGCGCTGAATGTCCACCAGTCCTCAGGCGCCTCCAGCGACGCGGACCTAGCGGAGCTGGTCGCGCCTCTGCAACGCAGAGGAATCGCATGAATCCCGAGAGCACCACAAGCCCCGGCGGCCAGGCCACCGGGCACGCAGCAGAGCCGCAGCGCCCCCGCACCGATGACGTCCCGGTCAGCTGGGACGAGCGAGCCACGCTCACCACGATGCTGGAGTACGTCCGCGACACAGTGCACGCGAAGTGCGCTGGCCTGAGCGACGCCGGCGCCCGGCTTGCCCCGCTGGCCACTTCGCCGCTGACCACGATCGGCGGCCTGGTCAGCCACCTGCACCGGGTGGAGCGCTACTGGATCGAGGTCGTCCTGCTCGGCATGCCCGCGCGCGGGCCGTGGGTGGACAGCGACGACCCCGACCGCGAGATGACCATGGGGCTTGAGATCCCGCTCAGCGAGCTACTGGCGGATTACCGGGCCAGCTGCGACCGGCACCGGGAAATCGCCGCTGGCCTTGACCTCGACACGGCGTCGAAAGGCGAGCTCACCTGGCGGGCGGAGCCGGTCACGCTCCGCTGGATCCTGTTCCACCTGATCGAGGAGACGGCACGGCACAACGGCCATATTGACATCCTCAGGGAAATGGCCGACGGGGTAACCGGCACGTGACCTCTGCTGGCGGTGCCCGCAGCCAGCGTCCGAGCTGGTCGCGCGGGCGCTGTCCGCCGCCGTCGAATTGGCCTGCGTCAGCTCGCGTCGGAGAGTGACATCAGCAGCGGCCGGGAGTAAGACTGGCCTGGTCCCCGCAGCGCTGCTCAAGGAGGCCTCATGCCTCGGCCGTTGCATACTGCCCTCTCCGCGGTCCTTATCTCCGCCGGCCTGGCGTTCCCCGCCAGCGCCGGCACCGTAGCGCTGGCCCGGCCGGCCAGCACTCCCGCCGCCAACTGGAGTGCGTTTCTGGCCGGGCCAGCCCATCGCTCATTTAATGCCGGGGCGGCAGCTATCACGCCCGGTAAGGTGCCGGGCCTCAAGCGGATCTGGACCTTCTTTCCGGCCGCCGCGACAATGCCAGGTCAGCCCGGTCCCAGGCTGTTCTCCAGCCCGACCGTGTTCAGCGGGCGCGTCTATATAGGGGCCAACACCGGGGTCTTCTACGCGCTCAGCGAGGCAACCGGCAAAGTCATCTGGAGCCGGTTCCTCGGCTTCGTCACGAAGAAGACGTGCGGGGCCAGGGGGTTCACCTCCACTGCGACCGTCGCGGCGGATCCAAAGACCGGCAAGGCAACTGTCTACGTGGCCGCAGCGGACGGCTTCCTGTACGCGCTGAACGCTGCGACCGGCAGCACGAAGTGGCGCAGCCTCGTCGCGCGGCCCTCGTCGAGCCAGAACAACTACTACAACTGGTCATCGCCTACCGTCGTCAGGGGACGCATCTACATGGGCGTGTCGTCGCAGTGCGACAGCCCGCTGTCGATGGGCGGACTCAGGGAGTTCAGCCAGGCGACCGGAGCGCACGTCGCGTTCTTCAAGACCAATCCTCCAGGCCCCACCGGGCCGAGCATCTGGAGCAGCGCGGCCGCCCCTTCCTCCGGAACGTCGGTGTACGTGACGACCGGCAATGGCCTGGGGCCCAACCAGATCTCGGTGATCCGGCTGAACGGGACTTCGCTCGCCCGGCAGGGCGGCTGGCAGATTCCCGCCGTCGCGCACGGCTTCGACTCCGACTTCGGCGGCTCGGCCACCCTGTTCTCCGCGAGGATCGGCGGCCGTAGCACGCTGCTGGTCGGCGCCTGCAACAAGAACGGCGTCTATTACACGCTGCGGCGCGGTGACCTCAAGGCTGGCCCGGTGTGGCAGTTCCTGGCAGGCTCAGAGGTGTCGGTGAGCAACCGCTGCAACGGCGCGGCAGCCTGGGACGGCTCGCGCCTGTACATCGCGGCGAATCAGACGGTTATCGGCGGAACTACCTTCAATGGCTCCGTGCGGTCGCTGAACCCGGCTACCGGCAAGCCGATCTGGGCGACTGGGCTGCCCGACCCCGTGGTCGGGTCGCTCACCGTCGATGGCGGCGGGGTCCTCGCCGTGCCGACATTCGGCGACAGCGGGCTGTTCCTGGTCGCCGCGTCGACCGGGCAGATCCTGCTTAACATCCCGACTGGTCCTGAGTTCGGCCAGCCCGTCTTCGCTGGCAACATGCTGCTCGCGCCGACGCGGAACCACGGCCTCTGGGCGTACACGCCTTCCGGCTGATCCTGGCCGGCTACCGGAAGCCTCAAGCCAGGCAGGCGCTGATGCTGACGCGGGCGGGCGGCGAGCGTCAGCTTGCCTGCCCGCTGGAGCCGGCCCGGCTGGCCAAGATGCAGAGGGGAGCCGGCCGTGGAGCTTCCAGCCGGAATGGCCAGGCACCTGGAGCGGCTGCGGGACGGGCTGCTCGGGGTCACAGACCTGCAGGGGCTGTACTTGTACGGCTCGCTGACCACCGGCGACTTCAGCCCGGCCACCAGCGACATCGACGTCATCGCGGTGCCACTTCGCCAGCCAGGCGAGGACATGCTCGGGCAGGCGCAGCGGATGCACCTCGAGCTGGCCAGCGCGGGCGGTGCAGCTGGCCGGCTCAACTGCCTCTACATCACGGCCGGGGCGCTCGCCGACTCGGAGCAGCTGCACCCTTACTGGTACAGCGACCACTTCACCGAGTGGCAGCTCAAGAAGATGACCATGGCCGAGCTCACCCGCTCTGGCCGGGCGCTGCACGGACCGTGGCCGCCGCCCGGGCTCGCCGAGGTGAGCGTCGCTGACCTGCAGCGCGCGGTGCGCGCTGAGCTGGACGGCTACTGGCGGCAGATGACCGCCAGGACAGACATCTGGCTGCAGGAAAAGTGGGTCGACTTCGGCATTATCACGGTGGCTCGCTCGGCAGCACTGCTGCGAGACGGCGAGCTCATCACGAAGTCCGAGGCGATCAGCAGGCTCGCCGCCTTCGGCGTCCCGGCATGGCTGTCAGCGCAGGTCGCGCGCCGGCGCGCTGGCGACGAAGTGCAGGTCACCGACCAGCAGCGGCTGACCACGGCAGCGGCGGCCAGGCGCATCATGACCGACGGCATCGCGGCACTCACCGCCGATCAGCCGCCTGACCATCGCTAAGCAGGGGGCTGCCAGCGACCCGGGTCAAGTCTCGTCAGGCGCCTGACGGGGTTCAGCCAGCACAGCACCCCGGCCACGGCGCTGCTGCTATGACTGCAGCAAAGTTCCCGCGGTGCGGCGCATGCTGACCAGCCGGAGCGCGCTCATCATGGCGGTCTGGGACCAGCGCTTGCACGCCGGGGCGGTGGCGGCCGGGCTCAGCGTCGCCCCGGCACGGCTCGCCGCCCGTCCGCCAGCTGGCCACTGAGGCGGGAGTCCGCTCGGAAGGCTTCGGCAGTAGGCAGCCGGAACCGAGCGGCTGGCAAGGCAGCACGGGAAGTGGCATCGGTAAGGGGGCGAGCCGCTCTACGCATTCATTCCGCACAGGACGCATGCGCGCGGCCGGTGGCGGTCAGCCTTTTCTCGAATGCGCGACATTGACGATCCCGATGATGACCCACATGAGCGCGATAAGCGCCACCTGATAGCCGTGGCCGAGGTGAGATCCGAGCCCGAGCACGACGGCCGCACCGGCGACGCCCATCCCCACCGAGCCGAGGCTGAGGGTGATCATCGTCCGTGACGGGCGGGCCGGCTGGTCGGGCACGGCGGGGCTGCGCTGCTCGAGCCTGCATTCGACGACCCGGTCGATCTCCGCGCTGATCCGCTGCACCAGGCCCTCGGCGATGGCATCGTCGTGGCGGGAGCCCAGCTGGCGGTGCGCCGCCGGCGTGGCGACGTCCTCCCGCCTCAGCTCCGTCATGGCTAGCAAGATACATCGCGAGCTAGTGCCTAACCACGCTTAGTGAGATCCCGGCTTAATTCATGCGCAATCATCGACGCGAGGCGTTGGCACTACTCCGATGAATAGCTGGGCTGTCGCTTTTCGCTGAGTATCGGTTGACGCCAGGATGGCCGGGCCCGGTCTGAATGCTGACCTCGGGCCCGGGCGGGGCCGAGCGGCTACCGGGCGGCCCCGCTACGAGGTCTGGTCGCCGGGCAGTGGCTGGGCGATCTCCCAGACGTGGCCAGCCGGATCAGCGAAGGTGACGGTGCGCATGCCCCAGTCACGGTCGGCCGGGCCGCTGATCGGCTTCATTCCGTTGCCGGTTAGCTCCGCGCTCACCGCGTCGACGTCGCTCACGATGATGGCGAACTGCCCAACGCCGGTCCGCGCCAGCTCGCCCACCTTGGCGGAATTCTCCGGTGCGGCCGCGGCCCGGTTCAGGAAGACATACATGTCCGCGAAGCGGACCATGAGCGTGTCCGCGTCTGCGTCCTGCACCTCAAGGCCGAAAACGTCCCGGTAGAACGTCCTGGCCTGGTCCAGGTCGGGGACCAGGAGCGTCATCGCGCCGATCTGCTTCTGCCACTCAGGCATCTGTCCTGCCTCTCTCCGCTTGCTTCATGAGCTGCCGTCCGGTCCCGCCACGATCAGCCGCCGATGCCGCGGTTACGCCAGCTACCGACACGACGAACGGGCTCCGCCGCGATGGACACCCAGCTGATACCCAAAGCCTCGTGCACGGGACACGACTGCCACCAGGTTCGGAAGTCATCGGCTAACCGGTGACGTGCGCACCTGCTACCAGGCCGGCAAAAGTCACGGCCGTGCCAGGATGCACACCGTGTAGCCGACGGCTGGCGCTGGGTGCCTGACGGACGGGCGGCGTAGTCTCGGCGCGGGAGGCAGCGAGCGCCGGGCATGAATCGCCGGACCGCCTGCTCGCGCGTGCTGATGATCGAAGTGCCGGTCACCGCCAGCGTCGACCTCGCACTCGGCGAGTGCTTGCGCCGGGGCCTCGAGGTTCGCTCGGAGCGCGGACTGGCCGGCCGGCCAGGAAGTCGCCACTATCATCTGGCCGATCCGGCTCGGCCGGGCACGCTAGAGCTCAGCGAGTGGCGCGGGGAAGTCTGGTTCTCGATCAACGAGCGGCGCGACTGCGGCTGGGTGTCGGATTTCGCCCAGACGGTCGCGGCGGCGATAGCCCAGCTTCCCGATCCCCGCTGACCAGCGAAGACGGAGCCCGAGCCGGTCAGGCTCAGGCGCCGCCACCCGCCGTCGGCTCGCAGGCCGGCTAGGGCGGCCGCTGTCACTCCCAGCGGAACAGTCGCGCGGCGACCACCGCGAATACCACCGCGTAGGCCGCCAGCGTCAGCAGGGGAGTGACCGGGGGGAACCCGGTCAGCATCGAGTCCTGTATCGCCTGCGCGGCCGCGCCGAGCGGGGTGTAGTTGGCAATGTCGTGCAGCACGTGCGGCATCAGCGCCCTGGGCAGCCACAGGCCGGCGAAGAACATCAGCGGGAAGAACGCCAGCCGGCCGATCACGCTCGCGGCGTTGGCGGTACTCGCGAGTGCCGCGATCAGCAGGCCGACCGGAACCATGGCGGCGATCGCCAGCGCGGATGCGACCACGATCCCGCCGGTGCTCTTCGGTGCCGGCGCGCCGAAAGCGACGATGCTCACGATGATGATCGCCGCGACCTCGATCACCGCAGCGGTCATCTGGACGGTGGCCTCGGCGGCGAGCAGCCAGGACGGCGGCACCGGGGTGGTCGACAGCCGGCGCAGCACGCCGAGCTCACGGTAGCTGGCCAGCGGCATCGGCAGGCCGAGCAGCGCGAGCATGGCCAGTCCGAACACGAGCAGCACCGGCACGTAGACGTCGAACAGGGTCAGCCCGCCCAGGCCGGGCGGCGTCTGCCGGAAGGATGGCAGCTCGCCGAACAGGATCAGCAGCCCCACGGGGATGGCGAGGCCGGTCACCAGCACCACCGGCCTTCGCCAGGTCAGCCTGGCCTCGTTGAGGAGCAGGCTGCCGAAGGCGGCCCGCCGCCTGGGGTCCAGCAGCAGCTGCCGTGGTTGCGCGAGCGTGGTCATGACGTTGCTCCTTCCGTGCCCGAGCCGCCGCTGGCGCGCTCGGTGTCCAGCGGGCGCCCGGTCAGCCGGACGAAGGCGTCCTCGAGGTTCGACGAGTCGAGCTGCAGGTCGCGGGCGACGATCCCGGCCGCGTGCAGGCTGATGATCACCGCGTTGGCGAGCTCTCCGGTGCCGGTCACGGTCACGTACTGGCCTTCTCGTTCCACCCTTGTCACCTCGGGCAGATCGGTCAGCAGTCGCTCGTCGAACGGGGCTGAGGGCAGGAACCGGACGGTCTTGCCGCCCCTGGCGCGGTCGGCCAGGCCGGCCGGGGTGTCCATCGCGACCACCCGGCCGTTGTCGATCAGCGCCACCCGGTCGCAGAGCCGCTCGGCTTCTTCCATGAAGTGGGTGACCAGGACGATGGTGACCCCGCGCTCGCGAACTCCCTCGATCAGGTCCCAGGTGTCGCGGCGGGCGCGCGGGTCGAGGCCGGTGGTCATCTCGTCTAGCACGGCGACCTTCGGCTGGCCGACAAGCGCCAGCGCGATCGACAGCCGCTGCCGCTGGCCGCCGGACAGCGCCCGGTAGTAGTCACGGCGCTTGGCTGTCAGGCCGAGTCCTTCCATCAGCTCGCTGACGTCGGCCGGATGACGGTAGAACGACCGGTACATGTCGAGGATCTCGCCGACGCGCAGCCTGGGTGGCAGCGCGCTGGCCTGCAGCTGCACGCCGACGACCTCGTGCACTTCGTCGGGCTTGGCCTGCGGGTCGAGGCCGAGCAGCCGGATGGCGCCCGCGTCAGGCCTGCGGAGCCCGATGGCGCACTCGACGGTCGTTGTCTTGCCCGCCCCGTTCGGCCCGAGGATGCCGAAGATCTCGCCCTCCGCGACGGAGAAGGACACGTCGTCGACGGCGACCAGGCTGCCGTAGGTCTTACGCAGGTGCGAGACCTCAACGGCCGCGCCGTCGGCCAGGCCCTCGGTGGCGCGGTCGCTGACCGCAGGCCCGTTCCTTGTTCCTTGCTGAACGAGACTGGCGCGCGTCCGGCCGGCAGCCTCGCTTCCCGGCACACCCATGACTGCCTCCCTGTCTGGCCCGCCGCGTCCCCGCGAGCCGTGTGCCAGCCGGCGCGGCGGTTCTTGCTTCATTAAACTGATATCACTATGCTAGATATTCAATAGCAGTCAGGTCAAGTCGGAGGTGGTCCCGGTGAGCGCACAGCTCCCTGGCACAGCAGGTCAGGGTCCCGAGATCGCGGGCCAGGTGCCCGCTAACCCGCAGCTGGCTGAGTACGTGGGACAGTCGGTGCCCGGCGTGCAGGTCCTGGTCGCGAGCATCGCCCTGGCGCTGGTCGGCATCGCGCTGCTGGCGCTTGGCATCGCCCTCGGCCCGGCAGGCGCAGGCCCGATCGCGCTGATCGTGCTTGGCATCCTGGTCATCATCGCCGCCAGGCTGGCGATGATGGGCCTGACCTCGGTGATCGCCGGCGAGGCGCGGGTGGTCCAGCTGTTCGGCAGCTACCGCGGCAGCATCCGGACGCCGGGGCTGCAGTGGGTGAACCCGTTCTCCCGCCGGCGCCGGGTGTCGGTCAGGTACCGCAACCATGAGACGACAGTCGCCAAGGTGAACGACGCCGACGGCAATCCGATCGAGATCGCGGCCGTGGTCGTCTGGCAGGTAGAGGACACCGCCAGGGCGCTGTACTCGGTCGACGACTTCCCGCAGTTCGTCGCTATCCAGACGGAGACCGCCGTGCGGCACGTCGCGTCGAGCTATCCGTACACCAGCCAGGACGTGGCTGAGCTGTCGCTGCGCGAGAACGCGGAGGAGATCACAGAGCGCTTGTCGGCTGAGATCGCGGACCGGGTCCGCCCGGCCGGGGTCCTCATCATCGAGTCGAGGCTGACCCGGCTGTCCTACGCGGCGGAGATCGCCCAGGCCATGCTCCGTCAGCAGCAGGCCAATGCTGTGGTCGGAGCGCGGCAGCGGATCGTCGAGGGAGCCGTCGGCATGGTCCGGCTCGCCCTGAACCGGCTTGAGGAAGAGGGCGTGGTCGAGCTGGACGAGGAGCGCAAGGCCGCGATGGTGTCCAACCTGCTCGTGGTGCTCTGCAGCGAGCAGGCGACGCAGCAAGTGGTGAACACCGGCTCGCTCTATCAGTGATTTCTCCTACGGCGATCAGGTGAGCGAGCGCAAGGGCATCCTGCTGCGGCTCGACCCGTCGGTGCACGACGCGCTGGCGAGGTGGGCCTCCGACGAGCTGCGCAGCACGAATGCCCAGATCGAGTTCCTGCTCCGGCGGGCGCTGGCCGAAGCGGGCAGGCTGCCCAGCAAGGCTGCGCCGATCCGCAGGCCAGGCCGCCCGCGGGCCAGCTCGGGCGACTGACAGCGGCGAGGCAGCTGGCCAGCCAGGGACCGCAAGGCCAGCGGTCCTGCCCGGCGTTGCGCGGTGGGCCACGGCGCTCAGCGTCATCGCGTCGGCCGGCCTGTCGGGCCGGCCAGCGGCAGGTACGAATGTCACAGTCAGCCGGTGACTTCGTCACCTGGCGGCAGCGCCGTCCAGCGCGGCACGCTGAAGTCCTCGTCCCGAGGTAGGCGGCATCCGGGGCGCGCTGCGATGACGTGGCGTGGTCACCGGCGCCGCACCTGGCCGGTCACCACAGCGCGCCCGGCCGCCAGTCGCAAGTCAGCTCGCCGTCCAGGTCGAGAGCCGCGCCAGCCGGGAGCACGTAGATGATCCCGTCCACGTCGGCCGTGCGGCGGATGCCGTCTGGCGTGAGGGCCGAGAGCGGCCCGCGCCACAGCTGCCAGCCCCGCGACGCGTACAGCCGCGCACCGTCCTCGCTGGCGCCCAGCGCGCCCAGCTGATATCCGGCCCGCACCAGCCGCTCCAGCGCCGACATCATCACCGCGCCGTGACCGCGGCGGCGCTGGTCCGCGCGGACCGCGACGCCCTCGATATACCCGCAGCGCAACGTCTGGCCGGCGTGCAGCATCCGGCGCTGCACCACGCTGGCGTGACCGATCAGCTCGCCGTCGTCGGTCAGCAGCGCGTGCATGCCGCCGAGCACGTTCTGGTAGGTGTCATCGGACACTGTGCCGAAGGCGCCGTCCATCAGTGCGCGGATCGCCGATCTGGTACTCGCATCCAGGTCAGCGGTGTGGGCGATGGTCAGCTCGGGCATCACGCGGTCAGCCCCCTTGGCCGGCTGGCAGCGGATCCCAGCGGTAGCCGCCGGCCTGCCGGCGCACCTGGCCCAGGCCGGGGAACGGCAGGTGGTAGGCGTGCACCAGCAGGCGCTCGGCCGCCGCCAGGTCAAGCAGCCGGCGGCGGCTCTCGATCGCGGCGGCGGCGTCGTGATCCCATGGCGTCGACCAGTGCGGGTGACTGAGCTGCAGCGGGTCATAGAAACTATCGGCAAGGCAGAGCAGTCGCTCGCCAGCGCTCTCGACCAGCAGCGCGGTATGGCCAGGGGTGTGCCCGGCCGCGCCGACGGTCCGCACGCCAGGCAGTATCTCCGTGTCGTACTCGAACGCCCGCAGGCGGGTGCCGAGCAGCCGGATCGCGGCGCGGGCCGACTCGGTGTGCGGGTCGTCAGCCGCCGGGCCTGCCGCTCCGGTCCAGAACGCGACCTCGGCCGCGTGCGCGTACCCGGTCGCAGCAGGGAACGTCAGCTCACCTGACCAGGCCGCGCCGCGCGAATGATCCTGATGCAGGTGGCTGAACACCACGGCGGCGAGCCTTGATACTCCCGAGCCGGCCTCGGCGAGGCGGCCAGGGAGCTGGCCAACCAGCGGCTCGATCTGCGGCCCGTAGCCAAGGAAGCGGGCGCCGAGGCCGGTGTCGATGACCGCGTCGCCAGCCGCGGTCCCCACCAGCAGGCAGTTGTAGCCGCAGGTCAGCGTCGTCTCGCCCGCCTTCTCCGCGTCGATCGCCGCGTGCAGCTCGGCGGCGGGGACGCCGGAGCCGGGGGTGAAGAACTCGGCGAGCGGCGGCCGGAGGGGTGGTGCAGGCTGGCCGTCGCTGACCACCGCGCAGTCCAGCCGCCCCACCGAGAAGCGATGGATCACCGGACCACTATCCCGCAACCGGCGCAGCAGCATCGGTGCGTCGCTGGTGCTGCTGTCACCACCCTGTTGGACGCTCATCATCGGCGCCAGGGCGGCCTTCTCCTACGGCTCGGCGCACTGGTTCACCGCTGAGCCAGCACGTCCCGGCCCGGTAGGAATGCTCTGCACCGGCGGCCTGGAGGCCCGCCGCCCGGCGCCAGCAGCCCTGTCCTGCCGCCGGCGGCGGGCTATCGGCGCCCGCCAGGCGCTAACCTCGGTGCTCGACCAGCACAAGCGGCGGACCTGGAGGCTCGGACGGCAACCGGGGGCACTCTCGCGCGATACCGCAGCGACCGCACGGCCATCGCCGTGCTCGCGGTCCTGCCGGTGCTCGTCTTCGTCGTGCCCGCGCTGGCCGGCCACCAGGTGCTGCCCGGCGATGACCTCACCCAGAGCCTGCCGCTGCGGGAGCTGGCCGGCCAGCAGCTGCGGCACGGGCAGCTGCCGCTGCTCGACCCATACATCTGGAGCGGTGCGCCACTGCTCGGCGGGTGGAACGCGGGTGCGGCCTACCCCCTGACGGCTCTGTTCGCCGTGCTGCCGGGGACTGCGGCGTGGACCTTCAACATGACCGCCATCTGGTGGGCGGCTGGCCTCGGGACTTTCTCGTTCCTCCGGGCGCTGAGGCTGGCGCCGGTGCCGAGCCTGCTGGGCGCGCTGTCCTTCGCGTTCGCCGGCGCGATGGCAGCCCAGGTGTCGCACATCGGTCTCGAAGCCGGCCTGAGCTGGGTGCCGCTTGCGGTGCTCGCCGTGCTGCGACTGTCGCAGCGGCGCGGCGCCAGGTCGGCGCTTGGCTGGAGCTGCGCGCTGGCCATCGCGGTCGCGCTGGTCATCCTGGCTGGCGAGCCACGCGCGATCAGCGACGCAATGATCATCATCGGCGGGTACACGGCGTGGCAGGCGTGCCGGGCCGGCTGGTGGCGGGGGACCGCACGCTGCCTGGCCCTGGTGCTGGGCGGCGCGCTGCTGGGCGCGGCAGCCGGCGCTGTGCAGCTGCTGCCGGGAATCGCAGCGGTGGACAGCTCCCAGCGGATCACGCACAGCGCGGCGCTGTTCAACTCCGGCTCGCTGGAGCACATGTGGCTGCTGCTGTTCCTGGTGCCCGACCTGTTCGGCGGCTCCGGTTCCTTCGGCCAGCCGGCCTTCTTCTCGAATTACAACCTGACGGAGGTAACCAGCTACGTCGGCCTGGTGCCGCTGGTGGCGGCCGTCGCGCTGCTGATCCGGCGCCGCTGGCGCCCGCTGCCGGAGTGGCTGATCTGGCACGTGCTAGCCGTGGCCGGGGTGCTGCTCGCGCTTGGCAACTTCGGCCCGCTCGGCCACCTGCTCGTGCACGTGCCGTTCTTCGGCGGGCAGCGGCTGCAGAGCCGCAACCTGGTGGTCACGGACTTCGCCCTGGCGGTCCTGCTCGGCTACTGGGCGCAGCAGTGGCTGGACCGGCACCCGGACCGTGAACGGCTGAGGAGTCAGCCGGACCGTGAGCGGCTGGCCGGCCTGGCCCGCCGCCTGGCCGGCGCGACGCCAGCCGTTGCCGCGTTCGCCGTCGCTGCCGCCGCGCTGATCTGGGGATCCGGCCTGCCGCGCTGGCTCGGGCTGAGCGCCGCGCTGTCAGCCCCGGCGGCCCGGCTGCGGCCGTGGGTGCTGCCGGCGATGGCGCTCGGCTGCCTCGCCGTGCTGCTGGTCTGGTACGGCCCGCGGCTCGGGCACGCTGCCCGGCGGCGGGCGCTGGTCTGGTTCGTCAGCGCGGACCTGGCGGTGTTCACGCTGCTCGCTGTCGTCTCGGTCGCGCCGGGCTCGGGCGGCACCGGGGTGCCAGCCGCCACCGGCAGCACCGTGGCCACCGGCAGCACGACGGCTGCCGGCACAACGGCCGCCGGCCCTGGCAGCGCGGGCGCCGCGCCATCGGCCAGCGCGGGTGCCGTAGCGCCGGCGACGGTGCCGGTCACCGGCCAGTCCCCGGTCGTGCCAGCCAGCGCGCTGACCCGCGGCGGCCGGTTCGCGATCTATGACCCGGCGCTGGTGGATGGCGGGCAGCTGCCGGGCATCGGCTCGCCGGACGGCAATATCACCGCGAAGACGCCGTCTATCGAGGGGTACAGCGCGATCGTCGACGCCACCTACGCCTCGGTGACCGGATCTCACCTGGCCACCGGCGACGGCCAGGACGTGCTTAGCCCGCGCGCCATCGGCGACGGAGCTATCGACCAGCTCGGCACCACCGTGCTGCTGACGCAGGCGGCGTATCTCATCACCCCCGCCGGGTCGTCGCCCGCTTCGCCAGCGCCGCCGGGTACCCGCCCCGCGCCGCCGCTGCTCAGGACGGGAACGCGCAGCCTGTCGCCGGGCCAGAGCGGCACCTGGTACCTGGGCACGGCGCTGCCGCTGACGTCGGTCACCATCCCGGTGCCCGGCGATCTGGCCGCCGCCGGGAGTGGCATCCGGATCGGGCTGGTGCCGGCCTTTGGGCCGGTGCGCTGGCTCACCGTCCGGCCTGGCCGCAGCCAGGAGCCGGGCAGCAGCCTGACCGCCAGCTCCGCGCGCCCGGTGCCTGCCGTCGCCATCCGGGTCGTGGCCGGCCCGGCCGGCGCGGCCTTTGGCGCGCCGCTGGCCAGCACTGCCGACGGCAGCTACCGGGCCGACGGGCCGCTGCAGGACGCCCTGGTACCGCCGCGCTGGAGGTTCGACCGGATGGACGGCGCGTTCGCTGTCTTCCGCGACACGCTGGCCAGGCCGCCGCTGACGCTCAGGCCGACGGCAGCCGGCCAGCCAGCCGGGGCGTCCGTCCTGGCGGCGGCCGGCCCGGCGTTCGCGCCCGCCGCCGCCACGGTCAGCTCACCGCACGGCGTTACCGTCATCCGCTCGGCGGCGGCCATCGCCGGCTGGACGGCGCGCTGGCAGCCGGCCGGCGGCGGCCAGGCGGTGGCGCTGCCCGTGCAGCGGTCCGGCCTGGTCCAGGCCGTCACGGTGCCCCCCGGCCGCGGCCGGCTGACCTGGCGATACAGCCCGCCGGGGGCCAGCTCTGGGCTGCGAATCTCGCTCGCGGCGCTGATCGTGCTGGCCGGCCTGGTTGCGGCGGCCCTGCTGCTGCGGCGCCGCAACGCGCCTGGCGATGCTGGCGAGACCGAGCGGTCGCTCGCCCTCAACCCGGCCACGGATCGCTGATCTGTCGCCCGCGTGGCTGGCAATCGCGGCCGGGCTATGGACTGGCGCAGCCGACGCCGGCTGACTGCCGGCGCCGGCTGACTGGCTCAGGCGAGCGCTGGACGGGCCGTCTCGGCTGCCCACGGGTCGGCTCAGCCGCTATCAGGGGCCACGGTCATGCGGTGCCGGATGGCTGCGGGCTAGCTCCGCTTGATGGCGGCGGAGCGGACCCGCCCGATCGCGGGGGTGCGGCCGCGCGGCGCGCGCTCCTGCCTGACCTCAGCGAGACCACGGCGCTAATCCCGAGAGCGCCGGCCGGGACGAGCGTGACCAGCAGCGGCAGCTGGTAGCGCCAGGAGAAGACGAACAGGTCGGAAACAAGCGTCAGCGCCACCGCGGTGGCGAACATCAGCAGGCTGGCCAGGGCGAGCTGCCGGGAGCGCGCACTCGCCTTGCGGCGCAGCGCCAGAAGCGAGCCGGCCACTCCGGCCACCGTGCACAGCAGTAGCAGCGGACCGGGCGCGTAGCCGCCGTCTAGCTGGTAGCCGCGCAGGAAGGACGCGACTGGTCGCCAGACGCGCGGTCTGCCCCCGCCGAACTGGCCAGTCATTGCGCGGACGGTCGAGGGGGTGATGTGCGGCGGCAGGTAAGGGAACGAGGACTGGAACTGCCAGCGGGAGATCGGCGCATCGCCTGGCGCGGTGACCCTGGTCAGCGCGTAGATCTTGATCACGTCGCGGCCGTACGCGTCGAGCAGGCGCTGCGGCTGCTGGGTCAGCACCCGCTTGTTGAAGTTGGAGATCAGGCTGTCAGTTTCCGCCCTTGGCAGGTTGTTGTAGAACGCCCGGATCGGCGAGTCCTGCCCGAATTCGAGGGAGTCGGCCCCCTTGGCCTGCTGCGCTCTGGTCGGGCACATGCCACGCTCGGCGGGCGTCAGCCGCAGCGTGGCGCAGTCGGCGGCGGCCGCGGTGCGTCCGTAAAGCGAGGTGTCGCCCTGGTGCGACAGGAAGAAGTCGCCGGTGGCCAGGAACGAGATCGTGCAGTAGAGCAGGATTGGCAGCGCGAACGCCGCGCCGAGGGCGGCGGCCCGGCCGGCCGCGCGCCAGAACCGGCCGCCGGCGACCAGCAGGAAGACGACGGCGGGCACAGCCAGGATCTCGCCGACCTGGCCGACCGTGGCCGCGGTGCCCAGCACCGCCCCGGCCGCCGCGGCGCGACGCCAGGTGACCGAGGGCCGCCACAGCAGGATCGCGATGCCAGCGACGATCAGCGCCTCGAACCAGGTCCCCGGCATGATCGCCTGCTCGTCCTGCAGCTGGTAGGCGTCGAGCAGGACCGGCGCGATCGCCAGCGCGGCCAGCCACTTGCTCACGCCGCGGCGCAGCAGCAGCAGGTAGATCACCACCGCGATGCCGAGGCCGAGCAGGTGCTGCACGGCGGCGACGGTGTCGAAGTTGCCGGCCAGCAGGATGGTGCGCAGCGGCCCCTTGTAGCCGACCGGGTCCATGCCCTCGGCGTTGTACAGATAGCGGGGGGAGTCGATGTAAAACAAGGCCGGCCGGTAGGCAAGCGAGGCCAGCACCCGCAGCACCAGGCCAGCCGTGAGCAGCGCGGCGGCGAGCCAGTGCTGCCGCAGCAATGCGCGAGCGCTGGCCGCCCAGCCGCGAGCCGACTCGGCTCCGGGCGAATGGCCGGCCCGGCTGCTGGCCGTCGCGGAGGTCACCAGGCCTGGCGGCCAGCCGGGCCGCCTGGTATCGACCGGATCGGGTCGGCACCGGGGGCGGCGGCGCAGCTGGCGCCGGACGCCGTCCCGCCGGCCGCCGGCGGGGCGACCGCGACCGGTCCCCCGGTGCAGCCAAGGGCCGAGGTGGCGGAACGGGGCTGGATCTGGCCGCCGCTTGAGTGCCAGATGGCCAGCGTCACGGTCGCCAGCGTCAGCCACCTGGTCATCCGGTTGCGCGGCACCTGGGTCAGCGCGACCCAGGCGATCGCGGTGTACCAGGCGAACACCCACGGCGCGACCAGGATCCAGGCGAACGTCAGCGCGAACGGCGCGACGACCTCGCGCGGCTGGTCGGAGGAGATCCGCTGATAGATGAACCAGGCCACGATGATCATGGCGATCGGCCAGAGGATGGTGATGATCGTGGCCATGGTGGAGGTGGGGACGCCAGCCAGGGAGTGGCCGATGGCCTGCACGAACCACCATGGCGAGGGCAGGGTGACCCACTGCGACCCGCCGTACAGCGGCTTGATCGCGGTCAGCCCGTAGACGCTGTACATCAGGCCGACCGTGACCAGGGACACCACGGTGATCCTGGCCGTGCGCATCCACTCATGCCGCCGCAGCAGCGGCCAGGCGAGGCCGACCGCGACCAGCACGGCGTTGACCTTGATCCCGACGGCCACGCCGATCAGCACCCCGATGAGCACGTCGCCCCACAGGCCAGAGACCCGGCGTGCTACCTGGATCGAGCAGATCGCGGCAGCCGCGACCAGTGTGTCCAGGTGCCCGCCGCTGACCAGCTGCTGGATCAGCACCGGGTTCGCGGTCCAGAACAGCGTCGCCCGGACCTTGTCGTCGGAGGTCTTCAGCAGCAGCAGCCCGACGCCGATGAACACGGCGCCGTTGAGGATCATCAGCATCCAGATCGTGGTCTCGACGCTGGCGCCGCCGATCAGCGCGGCCAGGTGCTGGATCCAGGTGGCCACTGGCCCGTAGACGGACACCTGCGTCTTCCAGATGGCGCCGACGGGGTTGGTGTAGTGGGTGTGGGCCCCACCGAAGAAGGCCTGCGGGTTGTTGGTGTAAGGGTTCCCGCCGAGCGCGGCGATCCGGCCGTAAGCGGCGTAGCTGGCCGTGTCGGAGGAGCCGACCGGGGTGAGGCTGACCGTCACAGCGACGATCGCGCAGCTGGTCAGGACCAGGTGGCGCACGTTGGGCCGCCAGCCCTGGCTGTGCGCCCAGAGCATGCCGGCCAGGCCGAGGCAGGTCAGCACGTCGCCGGCGTACAGGATCGCCATCGCCAGGTCGGGGTCGTTGCTCAGCGACGGCAGCAGGTAAGACAGCGGAAGCCGCAGCGGCAGCGTCTCAGTGTTCGGCGCCGTGGCGCCCACGATCATGCCGAGCAGCAGTCCTACCCCGGAGATGCCGACGGCGACACGGGGGTCGGCGAGCCTGCTCCAGGAGAGCTTGCGGATCACCGCGCCCATGAAGCGCTCGACCGGGTTGTTGGGGCTGGGCGCGGGCGCCGGGGCATACGTCCTAGGCCAGCCGAGCGACCCTACCGATTCAGGCGGGTCGGCGGACGGCGTGGACACGTGTGTCACCTGGGCCGTACCTCCATCAGCCCCCCAAGCGCGGTAACGGTCGCCGCAGTCACGCGGTCGGGGTGTCGGGCTCCCGTATTGCCCTCATTCATACTCGGCTGGCCCCTGCTGTAGCCCTGCTTTCGGCTATTAACCCGTTCGGGCCGCTCCCCGCGGCTGACTGCCCTGTTCGGTGGAAATCGTACCCGTCCCGGCTGGGCGCCACCGGTCCGCTGGCGTGATCACCGCCACGCGACAGGCCACTGCAGGAGAACGAGGTCGGCCCGGTCACCCCGATACGCTGGCTGGATGGGCAAGGTGATGGACCAGATCGACGAGCCACTCGCCGCCTGGATCACCGCCCAGCCGGTCTGGTTCGTGGCAACCGCGCCGCTTGCCGCAGACGGCCACGTCAACGTCTCCCCGCGCGGGCAGGGCACGCTGTCGGTCCTCGGGCCGCTGCTGGTCGGCTGGCTCGACTACACCGGCAGCGGTATCGAGACGATTGCCCACCTGCGCGAGAACGGCAGGATCTGCCTGATGTTCGCCGCCTTCGACGGCCGGCCAAGGACCGTCAGGCTGCACGGAATCGGCAAGGTGGCGCTGCCCGGCGAGCCAGGCTTCGATGAGCTAGCTTCCCGGCACCCGGCACACCCCAGCACCCGCGCCGCGATCATCGTTGACGTCCGCCGGGTGAGCGATTCCTGCGGCCACGGCGTGCCGGTCATGTCCCTGGCCGCCGAGCGGGATCTGCTGCGGCTCACCGCGGAGAAGAAAGGCCAGGACGGCATGGCCGCCTACCGGGTCCAGCGCAACAAGGTGAGCATCGACGGCCTGCCTGGGCTATAGCGGCCAGCTGTGGCGCGCTGACCTGTGCCGCAGGCGCCGGACGAACGGCCAGGGTGGCGGCTCGAACCGGACTTAGTGCAGATAAAGACTCGTAAATTGGCGCCCGGCGGCCAGCAGCCAGGCAACCTCGCACTCAGCGCAGGGTGCCTGGCGCGCGTCGCCGGCTGGCCGTCGGCTTGTGCCTCGCCGGCGGGCTGTTAGGAGTCCTTGCCTCGTGCGCGGCTCCGCAGCCAAGCGGCACGGCATCCGCCACGGCACCTGCTGGTGCCGCGCAGGCCTCGGCCGGCTCCGCTGCCTCGGCCGCGCACTCTGCGCGGAAGGTCCTCGCGTGCCGGGTTACCTCGCCCGTGCGCAGGCCGCGTGAGCACACGGCCTTCCGGGTCCTGGTCCGGACTTCGGCCGGCGCGAGAGTGACCGTCGTCAGCTCGC
>DASXMR010000160.1:0-5818 GCA_036495525.1 Streptosporangiaceae bacterium
CGGAGTGCCCGTTACCGGCCAAGAATTCATCGGCCAGCTTCGCTCGTTCGCCCGCGACGTCGGCGGCGCGCAGCTCGCGATCCTCGCCGTAGCGGCGGCGGTCCTGGCGTTCCTTGTGCTGCTACGGTGGCGGTGGCCCGCCGTCCCTGGTCCCCTGCTAGCGGTCCTGCTAGCGACTGGTGCGGTGGCCGTGTTCAGCCTGGCCCGCCACGGCGTCGCGGTCGTCGGCCCGATTCGGGCTGGCTTTCCGTCGCCAAAGCTTCCTGCGCTGCATCCGGCGACCCTGCGGCTGCTGCTGCTGCCGGCCTTCAGTGTGCTGATCGTGGGCTTCAGCGACGACGTGATCACCGGCCGTTCGTTTGCCCGCCACGGCGAGACCATCAACGCCAACCGCGAACTCCTTGCGCTCGGCATCGCTAACGCGGGCGCGGGGCTCGTTCGCGGGTTCCCGGTCAGCAGCAGCGCTACCCGCACCGCGATCGCGATCAGCAGCGGCAGCCGCAGCCAGGTCTACTCGATCGTGACCACGGTCACCGTCGTCGTGGTGCTGCTTGTGGCGCGGCCGGTCCTGGCCCGCTTCCCGACCGCGGCCCTTGGCGCAATCGTCATCTTCGCCGCAGTGCGGCTCATCGACGTCACCGCGTTCCGGCGGCTGTTCCGGTTCCGCCGCGCCGAGCTGGGGATTGCGATGGCGGCGTGTGCCGGCGTACTGGCCTTCAACATCCTCTACGGAGTGCTAGTCGCGATCGGGCTCTCGGTTGCCGACCTGCTCGTGCGCGTCGCCCGCCCGCATGACGCCATCCAGGGCCTGGTGCCGGGCCTGGCCGGCATGCACGACGTCGACGACTATCCCGAGGCACAGACCGTTCCCGGCCTGGTGGTGTACCGCTACGACGCTCCGCTGTGCTTCGCCAACGCCGAAGACTTCCGGCGCCGGGCACTGGCCGCCGCTGATCGGCTACCCGAGCCGCTCCGCTGGTTCGTGCTCAACGTCGAAGCCAACGTTGAGGTTGACTTCAGCGCGCTTGAGGCAATGGACGCACTCCGGGAGGAGATCAGCGGCAGAGGCGCGGTGTTCGCCCTGGCTCGCGTCAAACAGGACCTGCTGGCCAGGCTGCAGGCCTTCGGCCTAGCCGACAAGATCGGGGCCGACCGGCTGTACCCGACCCTCCCCACCACCGTCGACGCCTACCAGCAGTGGACGCGTGATCACCCGAAGGGCGCCAGTTCCTGATCTATCCGGACAGAACAGACGGCGGTCGAACGAGTGGCAGGGACCTTGGGCTCTACCCGCCACTCGACCCGGGTAGTGACATTGCACTCGGAGCCTGCGGCCGGGCGCCACCGCTCGCCGGCTCCTTCAGTGACGTCAAGGAGGCTGTGCCGTGCCGCACATGCGGGACTTCCTGAGCCGCTTCCGGCCGGCCGGAGCCCCTGGCGCTGGCCGCGCGGCGGTGCCCGCCGATCGGCGTCGCCAGCTAGAGGCTGAGCTCGGCCCTGTGCTCATGCTGCTGGATGGGCCGAGCGCCGAGCGCTCCGGCATCGTCGCAGCGGCGCGACGTGACGCCGAGCACATCGTCCGCGTAGCCCGCAGCGACGCTGACGGCATCAGGGCAGCCGCACAGCAGCGAGCTGCAGCCAGCGTCGCCGAGCTTGTCCAGGAGGCAGTGGCGACGGCGCGCGCGGAGGCGGCCGCAATCGCGTCGGCAGGCGCCGCCGAGGCGGCGGCCGTCACCGAGCGCGCGCGCCAGCGGCTGCCATTGCTCACCGACCAGGCGGTTGCCTTGGTGCGCGGACTCGGCGAAGCCGGCGATCCGTCATGACCGCGGGCTGGGTCGCCGGCACGGTGCGCGCGGGGGCCATGGCCAGGCGGGTGCTCGGTGCCGACGCGGCGCGCCAGCTGGCGGCCGCCCCATCGCTAGCCGGGGCACAGCGGTTGGTGGAGGCAACGGCGTTTCGCGCCGCGGCCGACCCAGGGCTGTCGCTGGCCGCCGCGCAGCACGCTATCGCCGCGACGATCCTGTGGGATCTGCGTGTGCTCGCAGGCTGGCTGCCGCGCGACGGCGTGAGCATGCTCCGGCTGCTGGCGGGCTGGTTCGAGATCGCCAACGTCGACGAACTGCTGCACGCGCTTGCCGGCCGGCCGTCGGGTGCAGAGTTCCAGCTCGGGGCACTGGCGACCGCCTGGCCGCGACTGTGCGAGGCCGGTAGCCCGGCCGAGCTGCGTCACGTCCTAGCCGCCTCTGCCTGGGGCGACCCAGGCGGAGACACCAGCCGGGACATCCGCGCCGGCCTGCGAGCCCGGTGGGCCGCCCGCCTTATCGGGGCCGGCGATCCGGTTAGTGCCTGGGCCAGCGCGGCAGCGGCGGTGGCATCGCTCACCGTACCTGGTCGCGCGCGGCAGGGCAGGCCCAGCCGTCCTCGGTCGGCAATCGCGGCGGTGCCAGCCGCAGAACCCTGGCAGGCGGAAGCAGACTGGTGGCGGCGGATCGAATACGAGGGCCGGGTTCTGTTGCGCTCCTCCGCAACGGACGGCCTGCCGGTGCTCGGCGCGGTCGTGGTCATGACGGCGGATGCGCGGCGGGTACGTGCCGCGCTGGCCAGCGCGGCACGCGGCGGCCGCACTCTGGGGGCCTACGATGCGCTGGTCTGAGTCCGCCGTGCCGGTACGCATGCAGCGCGTCGCCCTTATCGCCCCAGGCGCGACACTGCGCGAAGTGCTCGCGCGGGTAGCCGGCGCGGCCGTCATGCAGATCGACCACGACGGCGGACCACACGGCACGGCAGCCGGCAGCCGGCAGCCAGCCAGCCCCACAGCCCGGCCAGCTGCGCCGCTCATCTCTCCGGCGTCTCCTGACCTCCGGGAACTCGAGCGTTCCGGACGCTACGACTTGCTTGCCGGCGAGGCGGAACTACAGGCCCGGGCGGCGGCAGCGCTGCGCCGCTCGGATGCGGCAGGACTGGTCGGCTGGGTGCCGGTCAGCCGCTTGCCAGAGATCACGGCCGCCCTGGCCGAGGCAGGTGGCGCTGTAGTGCCGCTGGCGCGGCCGACCTGGTCGCAGGCCCCGACGCTGCTCGCCGAGCGCGGGCTGCACCACGAGCTAACGCCCCTCGTCCAGACCTACGGAACCGTGCCCTACGCCGACGTCGATCCGAGCTGGCTGGCCTGGGCCAGCTACGTCCTGATGTTCGGGATGATGTTCGGCGACGCCGGACAGGGCGTGCTGCTCGTCGCCGTGGCCGTGGCCCTGCGTCTCGGCTGGCCACGACGGCTGCGCAGATTCCGTGCGACCTGGCCGTTCGTCGGCGGTGCCGGCCTGGCCGCCACCGCCTTCGGACTGCTGTACGGCGAGTTCTTCGGGCCCACCGGTCTGGTGCCCGTTATCTGGCTCAGCCCGCTCGCGCACCCGGTCACCCTGTTGCTGGCGGCGGCCGGCGTCGGCGCGATCCTGCTCGCCGGCGCCTACGCGCTCGGCACGATCAACCGGTGGAGGGAAGGCGGCTGGCGCACCGCGTTGTACGCTCCGTCGGGCATAGCCGGCAGCTGCCTGTTTCTCGGCATTGCGGCCGGCGCGGCTGGCTGGCACCTCCATCACGGAGTGTTGCTGGCAGCGGGCGGACTAGTGGCATTTGGCGGCCTCGGGCTTGCCGCTGCCGGGTTCCTGGCGGAGGCGGGCCGCGGTGGCATAGCCATAGTGCAAGCGTCGGTCGAGCTCTTCGACGTCGTCGTCCGGCTGGGCTCCAACGTCGTGTCCTTCACCCGGCTCGCCGCATTCGGCCTCGCCCATGCCGCCCTCGGCCTACTGGTATGGGAGGGCACCCAGAGTCTGTGGCGTCGCGGCGGCCTGTTTGCCGCGGGAGGAATCCTGGTGCTCGCGGCGGGTATCGCGCTCGCGTTCAGCCTCGAAGCCCTCGTCGCGGCCATCCAGGCGCTCCGGCTGGAGTACTACGAGCTGTTCTCCCGAATATTCGTCACGCAAGGAGAGCCGTTCCGGCCGTGGCACGTGCCCATGGCGCGCACGGCGGTACAGGACGCCAGCGAGCTGACTCGCCCACTCGACGCGGAGGTGGCACGGTCGTGATAGCTGCCTGGCTCCTCGGATTGCCGGTGATCATTGTCCCGGCCGCCGTGCTGGCCCGATTGGCCGCGCGGCAGCGGCAGCGCGGTGCGTTCATCCTTGCGGCGGCAGGCGCCCTGCTCCTGGTGGGAGCCACTGTGCTGCTCGCACTCACGCTAACCGGTGAGCCGGCCAGCGCCGCCAGCGTCTCCGGTGCGGCCGCGGCGGCGCACGCCGCCAGCGGCAGCAATGCGGGCGCGCTGATCGGAGCCGGCATCGCGGTCGCCGGGTCGACGATCGGCGCGGGGATCGCGGTTGCTTACACCGGCGCGGCCGCGGTGGCCGCGATGAGCGAGCGGCCGGAGCTGTTCGGCCGGTCCATGGTGGTCGTCGGCCTGGCCGAGGGCATCGCGATCTACGGCCTGATCGTCGGCATCATTCTGGTCGGAAAGGCCTGACGGCCGTGGCGACGGCGGCGGTTATTGGCGAGGCGCTCGCGGTCGAGGGATACGCGCTCGCGGGCGCCGTCGTGTACCCCGCCGACAGCCCGGACGTGGCGACTGCGGCCTTCGATGCGCTTCCGCCCGGCACCGCGCTGGTCGTCGTCACGGCGAGCGCAGCGGGGTGGCTGGCCGGCCGGCTCGGCCAGCGCCTGGACATCCTGACGGTGGTGATGGAGCCATGACAGCCATGCCGGCGGCCGCCGCGCTCGAGCCGGTGCGGCAGCGGCTTCAGCGGGACGCTGAGGACGAGGCGGCCCGGCTGCTCGCGGCGGCGCGCGCGCAGGCGGCGGCCATCGTGGCGCAGGCGCAGCAGGACGCGACGGCCGCTCTGGCCCAGGCCGCTGGGGAGGCCGCGGCGACCGCGGACCCGCTCACGGCCGCCGAGCTGCGCCGGGCCCGCGAGACGGCTAGGTCGGCTGTGCTGTCCGCCCAGCGCGCGGCATGCGACGAACTGCGGAGCCGGGTCCGCACGGCCGTTGCCGCGCTGCCGGCGGAGGAGGGATATGACCGTCTCCTGGACCGCCTCACCCGCCTTGCCGGGCAGGCGGCAGGACCGGACGCGGAGCTGACGGTTGCAACGACCGGCGGCATCGTGGCGCGCCGGCCTGGCGTGGTGGTTGACTGCTCGCTCGATCGGCTGGCTGACCTCGCCGTGACCGAGCTCGGCGCCGCCGTCACCCAGATGTGGGCGCCATGACCGCTCACGAAGCGCGCGTCACCAGGGTCAACGGTCCCCTGGTCGAAGTCACCGGTCTCGACCAGGTCGCGATGTCCGACGTCATCGAGCTCGGCGAGCATCGGCTGCAGGGTGAGGCGGTGACCGTCCGCGGCGACCTGACGACGGTCCAGGCCTACGACTACACCGGCGGTCTCGCCCCCGGTCACACTGCCCGCTCCCGAGCCGAGCCGCTGTCCGCACTGCTCGGTCCCCATCTGCTCGGCGGCATTTTCGACGGCGTGTTGCGGCCGCTGGCCGGAGCGCCCATCTGGCTCGAACCTGGTGTCACGGCGGCGGCGGCCGCAGGCCGCCAGTTCACCTTCAGGCCCGCGGTGACTGACGGCGCGGTAGTGACCGGCGGCACCACGCTCGGCACGGTGCCCACTGCCGCGGGGATCGACTACCGGGTCCTGGTTCCCCCTCACCGCAGCGGGCCAGTCACGGGTATTCACCCCGGCGGGCCTGTTCCCCTCCAGGGCGTCATCGCAACGGTCGGCGGAACGCCGGTGCGCCTCACGTCAGCCTGGCCGGTCCGCCAG
>DASXMR010000161.1:0-7543 GCA_036495525.1 Streptosporangiaceae bacterium
CGACGACCACGGGCTTGACCCGGCTGCCAGCGGGCAGCGGGCGACCGTGACGCTCTGGACCGACGACACGGCGAAGGCGTACGAGCAGCTGGTCGCCGCCGGAGTAGCGGCGCTGCAGCCACCGCGCAGATGGCTCGACAGCCTGCTGATCGCCTGGATCCAGGACCCCGACGGGCACCCAGTGCAGATCGTTCAGCACCTGCCGCAGGCCGCGAGCAGCTGACCTGGTCGCGCCCGCAGCGGGTTAAGGCCCGCTGAGCTGGCAACGGCCGCTAGCGACGCCGCGCGGAGCGGCGCCGCTGGGCTGCCTGGCTGCCGGCCGCTTTCCGGTCGGCGATCACGGTCCGGTATGGCCGCCGTACAGGGCTTGATAACCGTCGGACGGAGCTGGCGGCGGCGTGCCGTTGCACGAGTACGAACCCGCGCTGATGAGCACCATGGTGGAAAGCTGCTGGCCGCTGGCAAGCTGGAAGTCGCTGATGCCGAGCGCTGCGCCGGCTGGCATGGCGGCCGGGTCGATCGTGATCGTGGGCTGCACGCCGGAGTTCGCGTAGAAGGTAGACGGCCCCTGCGGCTGGCCCGACACAACCTGCGAGAAACCAGACGGCGCTGGATCCGAGGAGCAGTAGCTGCCGACCGTGACCTTCGCCGGGATGCCGTACTGCGCGAGGTCGCTCTGCAGGGCGGCCGGGTCGAACAGCTCCCCCGGGTTGATCGTCAGCGCGTCTGTGCCGTTGGCATTGCTGGTGAGCGTGTACGCCGCGGTCCGGATCGTGCCGGGCACCTGGTGCTGGCCGTGAGCGCCGGCCAGGTTCAGCGCCAGCACGGCCCCGGCGGCGACGCCCGCCACGGACAAGCCAGAGATGGCGGCGAGCCGGTGCCGCCGGCGTGCGCTGCCCCTGGCCGTGATCGCCGCCAGCCGCGGCCGGCCCGGCATGGTCACGCCGGACATGGAGTCTTCGAGCGCGCGCAGCTCCGCGCTGTCAGTCAGCTGGTCGTTGCCGCACATGAATCGGCCTCCGTAGCAGTGGTCTGGGCGAGTTCGCTGCGCAGGGCCGTGACTGCCCTGGACAGGTGAGCGCGGACTGTTCCCGGCGCGATCGCCAGCTGGCGCGCGGTGGTCTCGATGTCCAGGTCGAGGAAAACCCGCAGCACGATCACCTCGCGCTGCCGGGCGGGCAGCCGCCGCAAGGCGGCCAGCACGACGGCGTCCAGCCCCGAACCCTGGCTGACCGGCGCCGCGAAGTCGTGATCGGAGAGCGGCAGCTCGCGCGAGCTCCGCCGCCACCAGGACGCACCGGCATTGAGTGCGGTGCGTACGACCCATGCCCGCGGGGCCGGATGGCGCCTGACCTTCCGCCAGGATGCCCAGGCCCTGGCGAAGGCCTCGGCGACCTGGTCCTCAGCGAGCAGCAGGTCACCCGTGCTGGCGGCTACCGCCCGCATGCATGGTTCCCAGCTCGCCTCGAAGAACCTGGCGAACTCCGTCTCGTCGTGACTCACAACCGTTAACCCGCCAGCGGCCAGAAACGCTTACCTCGCAGCCCGCAGGCTATGTGATCACCGGAAGCTCGCCACCCGGCCAGCCGCCGGGCGCGGCAGCGAGGACCGGCTGGGCCGGCAGCGGCCACGTGCCGCTGACCCTCTGATGCGACCGTGTGGTTCGCGGCCTGCCGTGCCGTGGCCGCCTGGCCGGCACGCAGAGCCCGGTCCCGTATCGCGGTTAATGCGCGCTTATTGCGCACAATTCGTCTTCCGCAGGCCAGGGCAATCGCGGCGCTGTCCTCGGCCAGGCCCGCCGGAAAAGGTAGCGAGGCTAAGGGGTTGTGAGGCATCAACCGTTCATTTACCGTTACTTGGGGGCTAGCTGGATGATCAATGGCATAAGCCGCAAGGCAGGCC
This sequence comes from Streptosporangiaceae bacterium, assembly GCA_036495525.1. Classification (GTDB taxonomy): domain Bacteria; phylum Actinomycetota; class Actinomycetes; order Streptosporangiales; family Streptosporangiaceae; genus DASXMR01. Next base: position 1,903 of record DASXMR010000161.1, read on the forward strand.
CGCTCTTCTCATGGAGGCCATCACATGGTCGCTAGACCGCTACTCATCGCAGGCGTAGCCAGCCTGCTACTCGCTAGCCCGGTGCTCGCAGCGCCGGCGTTCGCGGGTACCGCCGGACCGTCCGGCCAGGGCTCGGACGTCCCGCCGCCGGCGCAGCGCATCGCAGCGACGACGGCAACGTTCAACGCGATCGAGGCGAAGATCGCCGCCGGGCAGTCGCTTCGGCTGCCCTTCCCCGACCCGACCGCGCAATCGGACATCCTCGACTATGGCGTCAACGACCTGTGGAAGCAGGGAATCGACGGCGCCGGCGTGACCGTGGCCTACGTGGTCACCAACCCCGACCCGAATCTGACCGCGGCGATGGCCAACTACGACGCGCAGATGAGCCTGCCGCCGGCGAACATCACCCAGATGGCCCTGCCGGCGCCGGCCAACCCGAACTTCACCTGCGTGGTCGAATGCAGCGCGGGCGAGGACCAGCTCGACGCCGAGGCGATTCACTCGATGGCGCCGTTCGCGAACATCATCTTCGTGCACCCGTCGGTGCCGGAGACCATCGGCATCCAGGGCTGGCCGCAGGTAGCGCAGGCGATCAAGATGATCGCCGACCACCACCTGGCCGACATCATCTCGGTGAGCCTGGGCGACGGCGAGAACTCGTTCACCGCCGACCCGACCAACCCGACCGCCAGCCAGGACGCCGCGATCCACTCGCTGGATCCCGCGTTCCTCGACGCTGCCGCGCAGGGCGTGCCGGTGACGTTCGCCTCCGGCGACTGCGGGCCGACTGACCCGCCGGTTCTCGGCGACACCGGCCAGTGCACCCAGCCGATCGGCGTGACCGCCGGCCACCCGGTCGACAACCCGTGGATCACCGCGGTCGGCGGCACCCTGCCGAACCCCGGCCTGGCCACCCCCGCCGGCCGCACCGCCCCTGACACGCTGTGGTTCGCTCGCACCACCCACTCCGACGCCGAGGGCGCTGGCGTCTCCACCGTCTACCCGAAGCCGTCGTGGCAGCAGGGCATCCCGGCGCTGGACGGTGTCACCGGCCGCGCCGACCCGGACATCTCGATGGACGCGACTGACGGGACCTCGCAGGCTTCGCCGACATTCGCTGGCATTCTCGCGCTGGCCACCCAGGTGAACCACGGTGACCTGGGCACGGTCAACCCGGCACTGGCGGCAATCGGTCCGCGCGGTACCGCGGCGGGCATCGTCGACGTGCCAGCGGGCTTCACCAACACCGCGTTCGGCGTCACCGGCTTCTCGACCGGGCCTGGTTACGACCTCGCATCCGGCTGGGGCACGATCTTCGCGCCGGACTTCGTTCCCGCGCTGGTGAAGCAGATCGACAGCCAGCACGGACCGAGTGAGCCCAGCCGGCAGGCGCAGGACCTGCTGAACCAGCTGCAGGGCAACGTCTCCGTCTCGTCCGGCAAGGTGGCCAGCGGGCAGACCGTCACGGTCACCGGGAATGGCTTCATTCCTGGCCGGTCCCCGAACGGCACGACGATCGTGGACGGCTTCGGCGTTGACCCGCCGCTGCCCGGTCAGTTCGGCGTGTCCCCGAGCGGCCCGTTCTTCGACCCGACCTCGACCGTTCCGGGAGAGACCTGGGATGACGTGACCGCGACCCTCAACGGCAAGGACACGACGGACATGCCGCTGACCGTTTCCGGCCCGGACGGCAACGGCGCCGTCTCGATCAGCATCGACACGACCGGGCTGCACGTCGGCACCTACACGGTGACGATCACCGGCCGGGTGCTGACCCAGACCGTCTCGTTCGAGGTCAAGAACCCCGATTTCGACAGCTAGCCAGCACTAGCCGCTGACGGCCCGCCGGGGGACGCACCTCGTCCCCGGCGGGCCGTTCGGCTACCGGGCGGCAGCCAGGGCTGGCCAGGGTCGCGGCGACATCAGAACCGCCGAAGCCGCACGCGCGTCACCGAGTGGTCGGCCGCCTTGTGCAGCACGAGGGCTGCCCTGGCCCTGGTGGGCTGAATGTTCTCGATGAGGTTGACCTCATTGATGGTCGTCCAGACCTGGAGGCCGAACGCGTCGACCTCGGCCGGGCTGATCTGAGTGAGCCGCCGGAACGGCGACTGCGGGTCGGTGAACGCGGTCTGCCGCAGGGCCTGCAGGCGGCTGAGGAACCACTGCCTGACGTGATCGGCGCGGGCATCGACGTAGATGGAGAAGTCGAGAAAATCGGCCACCGCCAGCGTTCCCGGCGGGGCGGCCTGCAGCACGTTGATGCCCTCCAGGATGAGGACGTCGGGACGCCGGACCCGCTGATACCGGCCGGGAACGATGTCGTAGGCCAGGTGCGAGTACACCGGCGCGCTGACTTCCGCCGCGCCCGCTCGCAGCTGCTGGACGAAGCGCAGCAGGGCGCGCCGGTCATAGGACTCGGGAAAGCCCTTGCGGCTCGCCAGGCCGCGCTGCTCCAGGACAGCGTTCGGGTACAGGAAGCTGTCGGTCGTTACCAGCTCAGTGTGCGGCTGCTTGGGCCAGCGGGAGACCAGCGCGCGGAGCACCCGGGCGGTGGTGGACTTGCCGACGGCGACGCTGCCGGCGACCGCCACGATGAACGGTGCGGGCTCCATCCGCGCCTGCAGGAACTCGCCGACGGTTTCCCGCAGTCTGGCGCTGGCCTGGTAATACAAGCGCAGCAGCCGGCTCAGCGGCAGGTAGACGTCCTCCACCTCGCTGAGCTGGATCGGATCGGCGATGCCGCGCAGCTCGTCGAGGTCCGCGGCGGTCAGCGCCATGGGAGTGCCAGCGCGCAGGCCACGCCACGCCTGCCGGTCCAGGTCCAGGTAAGGGCTGTCGGCATGGCGGCTCGTCACCGCCCCAACATATGACCGGCTGACCGGGGCGTTGATGAAGAATCCACCGCCAGCCGAACGCCGAGGACTGGGCGTGCCGGACACTGAGCCGTCAGTTATGTGACCAGCCGCCGCAGGCCCCTCGGGTGTCGTCCTCTCGGTCCCGGCCACCTCCTTGCCCAGCTTCCTCGAACAGCGGGAGCCGGTAGTATGACCGTATGGCCAAACGTAAGATAACCGTGACGGTGGATGAAGAGCTCGTCGACCTGGCGCATGCGGTCGGTGACGAGAAACTGTCCGCGGTCGTCAACACGGCCCTGGCCGAGCACGTGGAGCGGCTCGGCAGGCTTGCGACGCTGCGGCAGCTTCTCGACCGCTGGGAAACTCAGGCTGGTCCGCTACCGCCCGATGTTCTCGCCGACGCGGCCGCTGCGTTTGACGAAGCCGAAGACAGTCCGAGGATGGCAGCAGGTTGACCGGAGCGCCGCTCATCCTCGACGCGGACGGACTAGATGCCCTGACCGAGGAGCCCCCGCCGGCCCGGCTCAGGGCGCTGCTGACCCAGGCCTGGGAACGCGGCAGTGATGTGCTGGTCCCGGCTCTGGTGTGTGCTGAGAGCTGCCGTGGCGCCGCCCGTACCCGGGCGGTCGAGGCGGCCCTGGCCCGGCACCGGGATACGCGCGCCAAGCGACCAGCGGTCCGTGTGGTCCAGACAGATTTTGACCTCGCTCGCCGCGTCGGCGCCATCCTTCACGCGATCGGCGCCGATACGAGGGACATCGTCGACGCGCACTCGGTCGCGGTGGCCTCGATGCATGGCCGCGCAGTCGTCGTCACCGCTGATCCGGCGGATATCGCCCGCCTGGCTTCCGCGATGCCGATCGTCCGAGTGGTTACCCGCCCTGCCCGCTAGCGGTTACGGCATCTCGCGGCCGCCTCGGCGCTCCGGTGCGCGACCGGGCAGTTGCCGTGCCGGTAGATCGGTGCCGTCCCGGACTGGATACCTGCCGTGCACCGGCCGGTAGCTGTCGAAGCTCGTCTCGACTACTCCCTCCCCGCCGGTCAGCCCTGGCAGCTGCTGCTGCAGCACGCGCACCTGGGCTGACGGCAGCACTGCCTCGATGACCGCGAGGTCGCCATGGGGCAGCGGCGCGTCGACCGCGGCGCCGAGGCGGGCCAGGGCCGACAGGACCGTGCCCAGCCGCTGCGCCGGAATCTCCAGCCGGGCACGCGCCATGGGCTCGCACACCACGGTGCCAGCCCGGTCGAGTGCCTCAGACAGCACCATCGGGGTCATCTTCCGGAAATCAGCGGCGGTCGTCCGCGGCGTGGGCAGGACCTTCTTGGCCGCGCCGTCGCCGATGTAGTAGTCGCACTCGGTCATGGTCACCAGCACGTCCGTGACGGCCCAGCCATACCGGCCGACCCGCAGCGCCGAGCTGACGTACTGGGTCATCGACGCGGCGAAGCTGGCGGCTGTCTTGTAGATGTACATCGGAATCGTGCGCGGATCCAGGCTGAGCCGGAAGCAGATCCCCGAGCCAGCCGCGGCTTGCTGGACGGTCAGGCCGATCGTGGCCGAGTACGGATGATCGTCGGACTGCAGGTATTCCGCTGCGCGGCCGGTCCCGGCCGGCCGCTCGACGTAGATCGTCGTCGTCTCGCGGAATGTCACCGCGATGCCGAAGTCGGCAGCGAGCGTGGCCTGGATGACTTCCTTCTGAACTTCTCCGTACAGCGACACCGAGATCTGCTGGCGCTCGTCATCCTGGCGCACGTTGATCAGCGGATCCTGCTCGGCGATCTGGGTCAGTGCGGCGCGCAGCCGTCCGCGGTCGGCCGGGTCGCTGGCCGCGACCACGGATTCCAGCGCTGGCGGCGGGAACTGCGCGGCGGCGCCGCCAGCGGCCGGCTGCCCGAGGCGGTCACCGATCCGGGCGGCGCTCAGCCCCCAGAGCTTGCCGATCTGGCCGGCGGTGAGCGTGCGCCTGGCGGTGGCGGGCCCGCGGTCGAACACGGCGAGGGCGGTGACCTTGCCGCTGCCGTCTCCGCTCAGCCGCAGCCGGTCCCGCGCGTGCACGGTGCCGGAGAACATCCGCACGTAGGCGACCTTCTCGCCGCTCTCAGCCCGCTCGATCTTGAAGATGCTGCCGGAGGCCAGCCCGGCCGGGTCGCCGGCGGCCGCCGGGAGCAGCGCGGCGATGCCGCCGGTCAGGTCAGGCACGCCGGCCCCGGTGATGGCCGAGCCGAAGAACACCGGGTGCACCAGCGTCCGGGCCGTCTGCGCCACCAGAGCGGCCCGGAGCCGGCCGTACCGGATCTGCCGTCCGGCGACGAACGCGGCCATCAGCTGCTCGTCATTCTCGGCAAGCAGCTCGGTCAGCGCGAGCCGGAACCCGGCGTCCGCGGCGCCCAGCGGCGTCACGTACGTCCGGCGGCTGCCAGCCGCCTGCACCGAGCCGGTCGCGATGACCGCGAGCTGCAGCCGCTCGCGGATCTCCCGCAGCACTCGCTGCGGGTCAGCGCCTGCCCGGTCGATCTTGTTGACGAACAGCAGGGTCGGCACGCGCAGCCGGCGCAGAGTCCGCATCAGGATCCTGGTCTGCGGCTGCACGCCCTCCACTGCCGAGATGACCAGCACGGCGCCGTCCAGCACAGTGAGTACCCGTTCCACCTCGGCGATGAAGTCCGGGTGGCCGGGGGTGTCGATCAGGTTGACGGTGACATCACCGAGGCCGAACGAGGCGACGGCGGACTTGATGGTGATCCCGCGCTGCCGCTCCAGCGCCAGCGTGTCAGTCTGC